>NZ_JONJ01000004.1 GCF_000711825.1 [Clostridium] aminophilum DSM 10710
CCTTGGAGTACTCTCAAAAATCTTGGATTTTTGGAACCGCTCCAAGTATGGCAGAAAAAAGTTTAGAATGTAATGCGAGTCATTTGACGCTTACTTCTTGTGTCGTGGAAATATTCAGAGAACCTTCCGTTGCAGCGGCGTGCGCATCCTCGCGGAGCGGTTTTGTTTCATATGAATTTCAAAGAAATTTCCTGTATAACAAAAAAACACCCCAGAGCAACCATGTTCTGGGGTGTTGTAAGTCGTATCGGATTGTCCAAAGACGTAATACGTTGTGAAACGATTATCTCTTTGAGAACAATTAATGAAGTGAAAGTGCCGTATTTTAGGCATTTCTCCTTCAAGTTGCTGTTTACCTGCTGCGTACGGTAGAAAGCTCAGGACTACTGTACATAATTGGTTACAATTAAGATTATTCCAAATTATTTATCTTCCAACTGTAACCATCCTATTTCTTATTTTATCTTCAACAACCGCATTGACATTATCTCCCACAAAGATTTTAAATGGGAAACCAGTCACTTGAAGTATATTAGACTTAATGTTTACTTCTACTCCCTTTTTATTCTCTTCAGCTATAATTTGATATTCAAATAATGAATCTGCGTTATTTTTTGCCTGTTTTATAGCAGCATACATAGCCTTTTCATCCTTGTCATATTTCACAAGTCCTAATACCAAAGCAAGCTCACTTAGTAATTCTTTTTTTACAGCTAAGCTTTCATCTATCTCATCCGCAGTCGAAACAAATTCAAGCGCAGTCACAATATCTGAGTAATACTCTTTTATCTTCTCGAAGCCTACTCCATCTAGATTTGACACTTCTTCTATAGCAGCCGATGGTTTTTCAACACATGTATTATTAGAAACATAATGATAGTAGCTCTCTATTGCGCCCTTTTTCAGAACAAAACAGCCTAATTCTCCTAACACCGATATCACCGTGTCAATTTGGATTTTTGTGTTCTTCCACTCTTCTGCATCTTGCCACTTGGATATTTCGTTATCTTCAACACAAAAAAGCATTCCGACCATAGCTCTTTTTGCAGTCTTTGTTTCATCATCATCTTCTTTCTTATTAATCCAATATGGGTGTTTTTCATATACTTCGCGCATATCATCAATATGCTTAATTATCATGCCAGAAATCTTTGTTTTTACATTTCTTACCATATCCGAAATGCTATTAGCTGCATGCTTACTAGCAATTTCTTTAGCTTTTGCTGATTGTGCAAACAACTCAACAATGCTATTATCGTCGATAAATCCGTCTAAATCTGTAAGTATTGCTACATCTTTGTTTATTGTACGAAATAGCTTTACAGCAGCCGGAAACTGACCTTTCCCATCTGTTGGTACAATCTGTGTCCCTGAAACATCTATATTGTATCCTAGTCTATCAGAAAGATAATTACACAGCACCAAATCACTTGCGCCTTCAATAAGTAATATTCTTTTCGCAAAAAAGCCATTCTTATAACTATGGCCTAACCGTTGTATGAAGTCTCCAAGTTTCTTACTTTTAAATTCTGGAATACTAGAATCTACTTGCCTTGGTAAATTATTCTCAGAAAAAAACACAAAATGACTAATATCCTCTATTGTATTAAGCGAAATAAAGTCAGTTGCATGCGTTGAAAGAACTATAGTCTTCCCATATTCTTTAACTGCTGCTTTCATCTCTCTTAATAAAAAAGCTTGCAACTGAGGATGCAATGACACCTCAGGCTCATCAATCAGCAGAAATAGAATTTCTTCATCGTATAGCGCAGCTAGTATTGATATTACATTTATCAAGCCACTTGCTTCTGCAACAACAGAATACTCTCCTCTCCCATCGTCCTTTTCAAAAAAGACTTTCAAACTTCCAGAATCCCAACGCAAAAATATTTGTCTTTTAAATAGCACTGACAATCTTTCCGCTATTTTAATATAAACATCCTTTCGTTCATCCATTGTAAAAAAATCACCCGCGGATGTCTCTATATCATGTCTATGTGTTTTTGTTTCTCTATTTCCAACCTGATAATCAGCGCTAGAGTAATTATATTGGTTTATTTTGGATCTATATTGCTCCATTGTCCCAATTCTATTAGATGAAAGATATCTGACATGGTTATTTCCATATTTTGATTTCAAATAATCTCTAAGTCTTTTTTGAGTTTGAGTTTTCCCTGAACCGTTTGGTCCTATAAATGTAGTAATCCCTTCATATAAAACTATATTTATTTTCTCTTCAAAAACATTACTTACTGTTAATTCACAAGATAAAGGAAATATCAAGTTTTTCTCCATACTCTCATAATCTCCATTAACAACTCATTATTCATAATATTTACTTTACTATCCATGTTCCTACTTTTTTTGAGCCAACCCTCTCAACCGTGCCACTATCAATAAGCTCTTTCATTATCATCTGAATTGACCTACGTGATTTCCCCATTATCTCTGATAATTCATTCTGTGTAACAGAAGGGTTCTCTCTCAATAAAAGCAAAATATACTCTCTATCCGATAAAGCACCACTTTGCGCTTTAACTTGCGCTTTATTTTGCGCTTTATCATAAGCATAATTCAAATTCCATAAAGTAAGAAAGAAATTGTAACCATCAGTATAAAACTCAGGTTTTAAGCTATCTGTATATCTTTCTTCAGATTCATATGCATCAAGTATCTTCTTAAAACCACTTCCTCTTCTCTCCATCAAACGTAAGCGTCCAAAAACATCGGCCAGTATTGGATTTCTAAGCTTAGAAGGGACATGTCTCAAATCTAGTAATTGAACCTCAGAACCATCATACATTCCCCCTGGATTAGTAATAACCATTCGATCATCATAAATATCAATCTGGCTATGAGCCCCTGTCTGTAGGTAGCTTCTATGAATAAGCGCATTAACTAACCCTTCTTCTACAGCTCGTTCAGGATAATCCGGTAATTCTATCCTTTGATCTTTGTCCTTTCTCCATCCTTTTTTTGAATTTTTTCTCACGAAATCCATTGCATTATCAAATAGAGATAATACACTACCAGTAATTTCCTGGTCATCTAAAGCATCTTGAACAGATCCAGCTTTATCTAGTCCATTCCATCTAGTACAAAATATTCTTGAATGCTGAATATTCCATTGATCAGCAAATAAAACACCAGCATTTGTCATTTGCCCATCTTCCTGCATCAATCTAAAACTAATAAGGTCTTCATCAAAATCATGATTACCGGGCATTACATTTAGATATCTTTTCTTAAATGCTTCAAATGTCAACTTATCACGAGGTATATCAGAAATCATAGCATCATATGATGTTCCTGTGCTTTTTATAATAAATTCTGTAAGTTCGAATCCAGTAATCTCCTTTTTTACACTTCCTGTTCGATAATAATATCTGCCATGAAGGTTCAACGGTAATCTTGATTTCTTTACCTCTACCTGAATATATTTCTTTTTATCTTTTGACTTAAGATTCACATCACAAGTAATCCCAAAAGCAGCAGTAATCTTATTGGGAATATCCTCTAATAGTTTCTTTTGAACTTTTGAATCTAGGCCAATAACGTTCCCGTTATCATCAACTCCTATATATAACGTCCCACCCTGAGCATTGGCATAGCCACAAATCCATTCCAAATACTTATCCTGCCATGACTCTTTCCATTCAACCACCTGGTTTTCATCATCTTCAACTATCTTATCTATGTCTCGCATATACCCGTCCTTAGTTTTTTATTTTACAATATCATAATTGCGCTTTAACTTCAATCGTAAAGCGCAATTGTCAATATCATTATTGCGCTTTACTAACCAAATACCTAACAACATGAGGACATAACAAAAACACCCCAGGACAGTTGTCCTGAGGTGTAATAAATCGTATTTGATTGTCCAAAGACGTAATACGTTGTAAAACGATTATCGCTTGGAGAACTGCGGAGCACGACGAGCTGCTTTGAGACCGTACTTCTTTCTCTCTTTCATTCTCGGATCTCTTGTAAGGAAGCCAGCCTTCTTAAGAGTCGGTCTGTACTCCTCATCAGCCTGAAGAAGGGCTCTGGAGATTCCGTGTCTGATCGCACCAGCCTGACCGGTGTAACCGCCGCCGCGAACAGTTACGCGAACGTCGAACTTCTCAAGGGTCTCGGTAGCAACAAGCGGCTGACGAACGATAACCTTCAGAGTCTCAAGACCGAAATACTCGTCGATACCTCTCTTGTTGATTACGATGTTACCTGTACCCGGTGTAATATATACTCTGGCAACGGATTTCTTTCTTCTTCCAGTTCCATAACATGTGTTAGCCATCTTTTTATCTCCTCTCAGATCGTATCATCAAAACTTTAACTCGAGAACTTCCGGCTTCTGAGCTGCCTGCTCGTGCTCCGGACCAGCATAAACGTGAAGCTTGTTGATCATCTGTCTGCCGAGCGGTCCCTTCGGGAGCATTCCCTTAACTGCAAGTCTGATAACTTCTTCCGGCTTCTTAGCCTCCATCTCACGAAGAGTAGCGGACTTGAAACCACCTACATAATCAGAGTGGCGATAATAGATCTTATCATCCATCTTCTTGCCTGTTACGTGGATCTTGGAAGCGTTTACAACGATAACGTTGTCACCGCAATCCATGAACGGAGTGAAGATCGGCTTATTCTTACCTCTGAGGATAGCTGCTACCTCAGAACAAAGACGACCGAGTGTAAGTCCCTCAGCGTCAACGACATACCATTTTCTCTCAATTGTTGCCGGACTGGCCATAAAAGTCTTCATTAGTTGACCTCCCATAAAGATCATTTGCTGTATTTTGATTTACTTATATGAGAAAAGCCTGTTCCGGGGCCTTGGCTCAGGCGTTTTTCTGCATTTCGTCACAGATAGATATTATATCTTCCGTGTCAATCTGTGTCAACCACGATTTCGGCGTTTTTTTATGATTTTTGCGGTGTTTTCCACCGTGCCGCCGCATTTATCCACATTTGTTCTTCCCTGTCCACACCTATTCTTCCGAATCGTCTTCCGTCTCTTTTCCGCAGAAAACAGCCTCGAAGATATCACGCCTCTGCGCGCTGATCCGGTAGAGCCCGAAAACCTGGCCGACACGGATCCGGCCGGTCTTTTCTTCGTCCTTCACAAAGACGTGTTTTGCGCCGTTTCGGAACGCCTGATGAACACTTCGCTCCGTCAGCCCCGCAAACTCCTCTTCTTCGCAGCGGTGGATCAGAACCATACTGTTTCCGCTCTTCAGAAGGGATCGCTGGTCAATGGTGTAGGAATAGTGGATATTTTCTCCCCACACTTCCGGTGCCGGCTCTTTTTCAAACACCAGGCTCTCCATGGTGAGTCCCTTTGCCGGCGCCGTCGGGCCTGCTGCCTGACGGTCTTTTGCCTCCAGAATCTCCTCCACATGTTCCGGCTCGTAGAGTCCGGTTCCGACCCGCATCAGCGTTCCCGCAATGATACGCACCATGTTGTAGAGGAAACCGCCTCCGCTGATCCGGATGGTCACCATATCATCCGCGTCCTTCTCAATATCGATCGAGTAGATCCGGCGGACGGTCGTGACTGCCTGTGACTTCGGAGCGCAGAAGCTGGCAAAATCGTGCTCGCCGATGAGATATGCCGCGGCCGAGCGCATTTTTTCAAGATCCAGATCAAAATAGCAGAAGGTGCTGTTCAGGCGTCTGGTCGGATCTTCCGTCTTCCGGTTTAAGATGCGGTAGACATACGTTTTCACGCCGTTTACCTTCCGCGGATGGAAATCTTCCGGAACATCCTCCGAGCGCTGCACCCGGATGTCCTCCGGAAGGCGCTGGTTGATCGCGACAGCAAATTTGTCGCCGGGAATCCGGCTCTTTTCGGTATCGAAGATACAGATGTTGCCGAGTGCGTGCACGCCGGAATCCGTGCGGCTCGCCCCGACGACTTCGATTTTCTCCCCGATCAGTTCGGAGATTGCACGGTTCAGAACTTCTTCGATCGTTCTGCTGTTGGGCTGAAGCTGCCAGCCGCTGTAATTCGTGCCGTCGTATGCGACGGTCAGCATGATTCGTCTCATATGTGCATTCTCCTTCCCTGTTCTTTCGAAAACGCGACGCAGGTTTGCGCCGGGTGCTGTCTGCTCTTCCATCCAGTTCGAATATTTTTTTACCGGAGCCCTTCATCGGTCAAACGGAGAGCGCCTTTTTCTTCTTTTCCGCATCTCACAGAAGAATCCTTGCGGCAATCACGCCCGCGAGATAGCAGAACAGAATCAGGTATGCCGCGCGGTCTCTTCCCGCATAATGGAGCGGCTTCATCTTCGTTCTTCCCTCACCGCCGCGATAGCATCTCGCCTCCATCGCCATGGCGAGATCGGTCGCCCGGCGGAATGCGGATACAAAGAGCGGAACCAGCAGCGGAACCATGCTGCGGACGCGCTGGATCATGTTGCCATTCTCAAAATCGGCGCCCCGGGCCATCTGCGCCTTCATAATCTTGTCCGTCTCCTCGACCAGAATCGGGATGAACCGCAGTGCGATGGACATCATCATGGAGATCTCATGCACCGGAACGTGAACACGGTTCAGAAATCCGAGACCTTTTTCCATGCCGTCGGTCAGCTGATTCGGCGTCGTGGTCAATGTCATGATCGAGGACCCGACCACAAGGAAAATCAGACGGATCGCCATCATTCCCGCAATCCGGAGTCCCTCCTTCGTGACCTTCAGCATCCAGATCTGCATCACCGTTTCTCCCGGTGTGAGGAACAGATTGAAGCCGACACTGATCAGAAGAAGGATCAGAATGGATTTCAGGCCGCGCACAATAAAACGAACCGGAACATTGCTGAGCAGGACGGCCATGCATAAAAATGCCGCCGCTGCCGCATAGCAGAACGGATTGTCCGCAATAAACAGTGAAATAATGAAAATGAGTGTTCCGAACAGTTTTGTCCTCGGATCCAGCCGGTGCAGCGCCGAATCAACCGGATAGTACTGTCCAATGGTAATATCGCGCAGCATCAGTGATTCCCCCTTTTTCCGAGGATGTTCAGGATCGCGTCTTGCGCTTCCTTCACCGTCGTAATCGAATCGTCGATGGGAACGCCCATCTCCCGCAGTTCATGGATGATATAAGTAACCTGCGGCGCGGCAAGACCGATCGCCTCCAGCTCTTTGTAATGCCGGAACACTTCTTTCGGCGTTCCGTCAAACACTTTCTTCCCGTGATCCATCACTAAAAGACGGTCCACAAACCGTGCGACATCCTCCATACTGTGGGAGACCAGAAGAATAGTCAGTCCGTGCTGTCGGTTGAGCCGGGCAATCTGCTCGAGGATCTCGTCCCGTCCCTGCGGATCCAGTCCCGCCGTCGGCTCGTCAAGAATCATCATCTGCGGCCGCATCGCCAGAACTCCGGCGATCGCCACTCTCCGCTTCTGTCCGCCGGACAGTTCAAACGGGGATTTCTGATAAAACTCTTCGCCCAGTCCCACCAAATCCAGTGCGTGCCTTGCACGCTTGTCGATCTCCTCCGGCGAAAAACCGAGGTTCTTCGGGCCGAAGCAGACATCGCTGTATACATTCTGTTCAAAGAGCTGGTGCTCCGGATACTGGAAGACCAGGCCGACATTGCCCCGGAGTGTCCGCATATTGTATCCCTTCGCGTAGATGTCTTCTCCGTTGTAGAGAATGTCTCCGCTGGTCGCGCGGATCAGACCGTTGAGATGCTGAATAAGAGTCGACTTGCCGGAGCCGGTATGTCCGATCAGTCCCACAAATTCCCCGTCTGCAATCTCAAAGCTGACATGGTCGATGGCCTGCGACTCCATCGCCGTTCCTGCTCCGTAGGTGTAGCAGATATCTTCTACTTTTATTGCCATGATTATCTGCTCCCTTCATCCGTTTCCTGAGCGGAACGCAGTTCTCTGACCGGAACTCCGGCCTGTTTCAACAGCGGGGCAAGCTCCCGCAGAAATTCATCCCTGTGCAGAATGCCGTCCGGCAGATCAACGCCGGCCTTCTTCAGCCCGTATGCCAGTTCCGTCACCTGCGGCACATCCAGCTGAAGCTTTTTCAGTTCTTCCACTTTGGAGAACACTTCGGACGGCGTTCCGTCCATCACAATCTTTCCGTCATCCATCACAATCACACGGTCTGCATCGATGACTTCCTCCATATAATGGGTGATCAGGATGATGGTAATTCCCTCTGTCCGGTTCAGCTCGCGGATGGTGCGGATGACCTCCGCGCGGCCGTTCGGATCGAGCATCGCCGTCGGTTCGTCCAGCACAATGCACTTCGGCTTCATCGCCAGTACCCCGGCGATTGCCACTCTCTGCTTCTGTCCGCCGGACAGACGGTTCGGAGATTTCTTGCGGAACAGTGCCATACCGACGGCCTTTAATGCCTTCTCGACGCGCTTCCAGATCTCCTCGGTCGGAACACCGATATTCTCCGGTCCGAAACCGACGTCCTCCTCGACAACATTGGCGATGATCTGATTGTCCGGATTCTGAAATACCATTCCGGCAGTCCGCCGGACATCCCAGATCCGCTCCTCATCCGCCACATCGATTCCCTCCACGTAGAGTGTCCCCTCCGTCGGAATCAGAATCCCGTTAATCTGTTTGGCAAGGGTCGATTTTCCCGATCCGTTATGACCGAGAACCGCAACAAAATCCCCGGCGGTGATTTCCAGATTCAGGTGATCGACCGCCGTGTTGGTCCCGATCACTTCCCCGTTCTCACCGCGGGTCACATAGTTATATACTAAATTTTCGGCCCTGACGATCTTATCCATGAAGCCGCTCCTTCTGTCAATTGTTAACTGCTGCCATAGAATTGTTTACCACGAAATTGTAGTCTACCTGGCTTATGTCGTCAAGATTCATTCTTTTCCCGTCAGGCCAAAACTGCCGAGATGCTTTTCCGCGATTTCGAAGAAATCGGCGTTTCTCCCGTAATCGATTTCTGCAATGTCCAGCCGCTTGTAGGCCGCACTGCTGTCAGACAGAGTGTCCTTCTCATCGCTGGTGCTGTACAGCTGACGGAATGCGCTCTGAATTCTCCGGCTGAACAGTTCCTCCCGCCACTGTGCGGTTTCGTCCGCGTTATAGTCGCTGACACAGTACAGAACGTAACTATTATCCCCGACGGTGATGACATCGCCGACCGATCCGGTCGAGAGGGAAAATGCCGCATTTTCCAGTTCTTCCGACGCATCGCCGGCGGCTTCGATACCCATGCCCCTGCCGACTTTCACCGTCTGTACATCGACACCGGACTCCTGCGCGCGGGCGCGGAAAGACGACGGATCCTCCTTTGCCTGATCCCGAAGCTTCTGCGCTTTGGCTTTGTCTCCGGTCTTCGCCAGCATCACATCCATCACGCGGGCTTCGCTGTCACTGACCTGCAGATCCGGATTGCTGACCAGTGTGTCGGCCTGCTTCTGCGCCACCGCGTAATCGCGGTAGAGATCTTTGACGTCCTCCAGGGTAATCCGGTCCATCTTAGCGATGTCGTCCTGTGTCAGCCCGCTGTAATACTCTTCTGCTGCCAGAGCAACGGCATCTTCCTCGCCGGCCGAGAGAACCGTTCCCTTTTCAAACGCGATCTTTCCCAGAATGTGGATCTGATCCATAAAACTGTGAATTTCGTTCAGGAGAACGGTGGAAAATGTTTCCGTTCCGCTCCCGGTCTGCATCGCCCAGACACCTTCGCCATAGACTTCTTCGTAGCGGTTCTTTTCCGAGGAAGCGATCATCTTCACCTGGCCGGCGGAATAGGTATCATCGTAGGTCCGTTTTTTCAGACCGCCGATTCCCGCACTGCAGCCGACGGTCAGAATCAGCGCCGAGGCAACCGCGATGGCGATCTTCCACTTCTTTTCCATTTCTCCTCCACACATATCCCGCATATTTCGGGAACAGGCTTGTTTATGATCCGGTGATTTCTGCTCCCGGATTGCTCATTTCATCCGAAAAACGCATGCAGCCATTCATGCCGAATCCGCGCCCATGCACATAAGAATCCGGTGCCCGCCTGTCCAATCAGGCGAACATCGGATCCATTCCAATTGCTATAAAAATCCCGAGGACTGCGCCGCACCAGACCTGCAGCGGCGTATGTCCCACGTATTCCTTCAGTTTTTCCGGCGTAAAGGTCTCGTCACTGAAATTAAACAGTTCCTCCAGAAGCATCTTGTTCAGGATCTTTGCCTGTTTGCCGGTTTCGCGCCGGACGCCGGTCGCGTCATACATCACCACCGCCGCGAACAGAAAGCTGATGGCGAACTCAAAACTTCCCGCCCCGTAGCGGAGAAGCGCTGCCGTCGTCATCCCGCATACCGTCGCGGAATGGGAGCTCGGCATTCCTCCGGAGCCAGTAAGCCGCTCCGGATTGAATGACCGGTTCAGCGCAAAGTCGATGACGGTTTTCAGCGCCTGTGCGACCAGCCAGCCGACCGCGCCGCTCATCAGCACCTGATTCGCACCGATTTCTGCTAATACACTCACTTGTTTCCTCTCTCCCTGCGATGAACGAAAATCACCGCACCAGATCTGTCCTTCCCGGATTCTGCAAATCCCGGAGGAACGTTCTCCGTCCGTACGTCACTTCGTCAATCAATCAGCCAGTCATACATTTCCTGGTACTTGAGAGCCGACGCCTTCCAGGAGAAATCCGCCGCCATCGCCCGATCCACGATACCGTTCCAGTCTCTTCTGCAGTCATAGTAGATATGCTCTGCATACCGGATACAGGCAAGCATCTCATGCGCATTGTAGTTTGCAAACGAGAAGCCGGTGCCGGTCTGCTCGAATTCGTTATACGGCTGCACGGTGTCGCGAAGACCGCCGGTCTCACGGACGATCGGCACCGCGCCGTAGCGCAGGGCGATCAGCTGCCCGAGGCCGCACGGCTCAAAAAGCGACGGCATCAGAAATGCATCGCAGGCCGCATAGATTCGGTGCGCCAGATCATCGGAATACCCGATATTGGCCCGAACCCGGTCATTGTATTTCCAGTCATAATGACGGAACATATTCTCGTATTTCTCATCGCCGGTTCCCAGAACCACAAACTGAACCGAGTCGCTGCAGAACTCATCCATCACACACTGGATGAGATCAAGCCCCTTCTGGTCCGTCAGACGGGAGATCAGGGCGATCATCATTTTCCCCGCATCCTGCGGAAGACCGAGTTCCTCCTGCAGCGCGAGCTTGTTCTTTACTTTTTCCGGCCGGAAATTCCGCAGACTGTAATTCTGGGCAATCCGCTTGTCGGTCTCCGGATCATACTCGCTGTAGTCGATTCCGTTCAGGATTCCGCGCAGACTCCGTGAGCGCGCCCGCATCAGCCCGTCAAGTCCTTCTCCGTAAAATGACATCTGAATCTCTTCGGCGTAGGACGGGCTGACCGTCGTGATCGCATCTGCATAGACCAGGCCGCCTTTCAGGAGATTACCGTCCTCATACGCCTCCAGCTTATCCGGCGTGAAATAATAATCCGTCAGCTCCGAGAAGCGCTGAATGGTCTCCACATCCCAGACACCTTGGAACTTCATGTTGTGAATGGTCATGACGGTCTTGATATCCCGGAAGAATTCTCCTCCGTGGAATTTGTCCTTGAGGTGAACCGGAATCAGTCCGGTCTGCCAGTCGTGACAGTGGATCACATCCGGCTGAAAACCGATGACCGGAAGCGAAGAGAGCGCCGCCTTGCAGAAGAAAGAAAACTTCTCGAGATCGTAATACCAGTCTCCGTACGGTTTTGCTCCCCAGAAGTAGCTCTCATTGTCAATAAAATAATATGTCACCCCGTCCAGTTCTGCCTGAAGGATGCCGACATACCGGTTCTGCCCCAGATAATCCATATAAAAATGGGATACGTATTCCATCTTATCCCGCAATTCCTGCTTGATGCACAGGTACTTCGGGATCATTACACGCACGTCAAAATACCGCTTGTCAAAACATTTTGGAAGTGCTCCGACAACATCGGCCAGTCCTCCGGTCTTAATAAAAGGAACCGCCTCTGATGCCACAAACAGAATTTTTTTCATAGAGGGTACCTCCCGAATACAACACTTATACTTATTATCTATTTTATCCCATCTGCAAAATCGAGTAAAGTAAAAATGCTTTCTTCCCGGCGTCTGCTTCCTGAGCCTGACGGCTTTCCTTCCGGCATTCTACCCGGATCTCATTCCGGCTTCTTCAGCGCTTCTTCAGCGCTTCTTCAGCGTCTTCTGCGGCGCATCCAGATCACAAATCCGGCAATCAGAAGGGCCAGCGGAACCAGCAGCACACATACGGCACTCAGCATAATCGCGGTGGACGCGGTCACGGTCAGAAGCGGATTGCGGAAGCTCTTGGACTCCACCGTCAGGGTCTTCGCCATTTTCACCATGGATCCCACCGTTCCGGCAAACAGCTTCTGGTTGGATCCGGCAACGATCTGGTCGGCACTGGAAGTAAATATCTCCGGCGAGGAATAGATCACAGCCGTCGAATGATTCTCTCCGATTGTCTTCTCCGCCCTGAGTCCTACCGTCCAGGTTCCCTGCGGATCATCTTTGGAGATGATCTTTGACGCATCATTCATGTCCGCAATATTCGCGTGGACGAAAGCCTGTGCGCTGGTGGTCAGGAAATCGGTATAGCTGAAGGTATCATCCGCGCCGCCGTGGGTAAGGGCCTGTGCAAACGGAACAAAGACATAGCCGTTGGAAGCGATGACCTGCTGCGTGATCATGGATTCTTTCGATACATCCGGCAGAAGGTAGGTCGGGATACCGCCGCCCTGTCCGGCAGACAGATAGTGGTTCCGGTCGGTCTCGACGATGATTCCCTGCTCACTCTTAACCCCGTAGAATGCAAGAAGTTTCGTGAAGTTCGGCATTTTCGCCGCATCGAGGAAATTCAGCGTGATGATGAACTTTCCGCCCTTCGCCGCATACGCTTCCAGCTTCGCCTCATCATCGGCCGAAATGTCCGCGGCGGGTGCGTTGATCAGAACCGCCTCCGCGTCCTCCGGAACCGCATCCTGGTTCAGAAGACTCAGCGTATCGCTTGC
This sequence comes from [Clostridium] aminophilum DSM 10710, assembly GCF_000711825.1. GTDB lineage: Bacteria > Bacillota > Clostridia > Lachnospirales > Lachnospiraceae > Clostridium_R > Clostridium_R aminophilum. The sequence goes on from NZ_JONJ01000004.1 coordinate 13,048, forward strand.
AACGTTCATCTTTGCGAGGTTCTCCGCAAAGACCGGATCCAGCACACTCTCATTATGTCCCTGAAGAAGATAGATCTTCGGAAGTTCGCTGGTGGTGACAAAGGAGAGGGCGGAGGTGATCTGTCCTTCCGCGTCATAGCCGGTCATCTCGTAACCTCCGGCCGCATTGACCGTCACCTCGTACAGACTTCCGTACTGAATGGTCTTGCTGCGGTCCGGACCTTCCACGATCAGACTGTTGGCTCCGAGCTTTTCATCGGTGTATTTGGACGCAAATGTGGTATCAACCGACGGATCCACATACTTTACGCTGATATGACTGTTCAACGCCTGATACTGGCCGAGGGTCTTGGCGATAGTCTCATCCTGCGACTCGTCTTTTGCCAGAACATAGATATTTACATCCTGATCGATGTCTTTCACAAAATCTTTCGTCGTATCGGTCAGCGAATAAATCCGGTTTTCCGTAAAGTCCACGACACGGACATTGTCCGGAATCTTTGCGGACGCGAAGTTAACGCCGACAACCGCACAGGCTGCGATCACAATACCGAGAAGGCTGAACGCGCCAAGCGAAATGTTGCCTTTCCGAACGGAATACCGTCTCTTCTGAATGCACTGCACGGTAAAGAACAGAAAGAGCATGGTCACTGAGAGAAGATAGATCACTGCGGAGAGATCAAGGGTTCCGTTCAGGAAGAGATCAAATCTGGTCGGCACGTCAAAAGCCTGCGCAATCTTCCCTGCCACTCCTCCGACAAAGGAAGTGATCGCCTTCATCGTAAAGCTGATGAAAAGAATCGCAAAGGAGAGCACTGCGGAAATGATCGGGTTCTCCGTGAGCGATGACGCAAAGATCGAGATGGCGATGCCGGTCAGACCGTACAGCCACAGACCGAGAATCGCCAGATAGTTCACCGCCATCGGCACTTTCCCAAACAGGCTGAAGATCAGCGGATACGCACAGATTCCGACGATCGGAATGGTAAATACCGCTGCCGCCGCCAGAAATTTTCCGAGGACGACACCCGGCACACTGACCGGTGCGGTCAGAATCAGCTGATCGGTTTTATTTCTGCGCTCACCGGCAAAGGTACGCATCGTGAGCACCGGGATCAGAACAAGAAGAACGAGCACCGCGATGCTGACAGAATTGGCGAGGGTGGAATCGAGGCCGACAAAGTTGTTCATCGCCGCATAGAGGGAGATGAAAAACCAGAGAACGGCGATGAAGAGCCAGCCGACAAAGGTATGGAAATAGGACGCAAAGTCTCTGCAGAATATTGCTGACATTATGCTTCCTCCTTTCCATCGGCTGCGGATGAGTTGCCTTCCGCATTCTCTGCTGTATCGGTTTCGTGCGCTGAACGTGACATTGCTGCCGCAGAGTTGGCCCCGGCACTGTCCGGCTCTGTATTTCCTGTATTCGACGGATCGGAAGCGGTCTCATCCGCGGCATATTCTTTTGCAGCAGCATTACTTCCGGTGTGATCATCCGCCGTAAGGGACAGGAATACATCCTCCAGTGATTTCTTTGTGCGGGCAAGTCCCAAAACCGTCATCCCTGCACGGAATACCGCTCTGGAGAGATCCCCTCTGAGATCGGCTTCCGTATCGGTCATGACGATGGCCGCTCCGTCCGCATTCCACTCGATTCGGATGACGCCCGAAACCGTCCTCAGAACTTCTTCCAGCTGCTCTCTCGTTCCATCCGCCTCAATCTCATACGCGCCGTTCGGCCGGTTCATCTGCGCCAGTTCTTCCGGTGTTCCGGACGCGACCATTTTCCCGTGATTGATGATCCAGATGCTGTCACAGACCGCGTTCACATCCGAAAGGATGTGGGAGCTGAGTATCACGGTGTGATCTTTCTTCAGCGCATTGATGTAATCAAACATTTCTTTCTGCTGCTCCGGATCAAGACCGGCCGTCGGCTCATCCAGGATAATGTTTTCCGGATCGTTGATGAGTGCCTCCGCCAGACCGACTCTCTGCTTGTATCCCTTCGAGAGATTCTTGATCAGACGATCCGCCATCTCCGTGATCCCGGTTCGCTCCATCAGTTCTGCGACAGCGGTTTTCCGGTCTTTTTTGGGAACCTTCCTGAGAGCTGCCGCAAACATCAGATACTCACGAACCGTCATATCCGGATAGACCGGCGGAACCTCCGGAAGGTATCCGATTCTCTCTTTCGCTTTCTCCGGCTGTCTTGTGATATCGATTCCGTCGATCCGCACTTCACCGGAAGAGGCCGCAAGATAACCGGTCATCATATTCATGGTTGTGGATTTACCGGCACCGTTCGGTCCGAGAAATCCGTATATTTTTCCTTTTTCCGCAGTGAAGGACAGACCGTTCACCGCACAGTGATCGCCGTAGCGTCTCACCAGATCCCTTACTTCAATCATGGTTTTTTACCTCCAATCGCGCGCCATTTTTGCGCGCGCCGGATATTATTGTAGCACAATGGGCACAAATTGCTTCATATTTCACGATCTTTTCACAAACTCAGAAGGATCAACATCCGCAAGCAGCATTTTTTGTGGTATTAGAAATTTCTCCAAACTTCCCGATTCCAGAACAAAGTCCGCGGAGCGTTTTAGTTTCATAGGGAATTTCGGAGAAATTTCCTATGAAAAAAAGAGGCTCCGGTGCAAACGCACCGAAGCCTCCTGCAACTTTTGTTGGAAAAATATTGATCTTTGCGGTCCTAAAAGGATCGCCCTGAACCTTTCACGGTTCGGATCAACTCGGGATTAAACGAGCTCGAGCAGAACTTCCATAGCAGCATCGCCCTTACGCTGACCGATCTTTACGATACGAGTGTATCCACCGTTGCGGCCTGCGTACTTGTTAGCGTACTCGCCAAAGAGCTTACCTGTGATGTCAGCCTTCTTTGTGTTCTTCTTTCTGCCCTTGCCAGCTGCCGGTACTTCTGTAACATCGTACAGAACTGCAAGCATCTGTCTGCGAGCATGAAGTCTGGACGGCTTATCCTTCTGAATCTCCTTGGAAACTTCCTCGTAAACAGTAACTTTCTTACCGTCTTTCTCTTCCTTGATTCTCTTGCCGTTCTCGTCCTTCTTTGCAACCTTGGCTGTAACAGTTACGGTCTCAAAGTTGTCCTTCTCCTTCACGCCGAGAGCGATGAGGCCCTCTGCGATCTTTCTTACTTCCTTAGCTCTTGCCTCAGTAGTAACGATCTTGCCGTTGTGAAGAAGTGCGGTAACAAGACCTCTGAGCATAGCTTTTCTCTGGCTGGATGTTCTTCCAAGCTTTCTATACTTTGCCATTACTAATAATCCTCCATTCGTGGAACACCCGGCCATGCTCTTTCGGTCTTACTGACCGGATGCTGTATATCCATTGGGATCCGAGCCCCGATTGCCGGGCTCAGCTTCAGGCCTCTTCGCCGGTGCGAAGTTCCAGGCCTAATTCTTTGAGCTTGCCGAGGACTTCCTCGAGAGACTTCCGACCGAGGTTTCTGACTTTCATCATATCCTCCGGTGTTCTGTCGCAAAGCTCAGCAACCGTATTGATTCCTGCCCTCTTCAGGCAGTTGTAGGAACGAACCGACAGTTCAAGCTCATCAATGTTCATGTCAAGGCTCTTCGGCTGTCCACTCTGCGGCTGTTCAACCATAATCGTTGCGGCTGTACCGCTCTCAGAGAGATCGATAAAGAGATTGATATGCTCACTCAGTACCTTTGCCGCGAGGCTCAGAGCGTCGTTCGGCTCCATGGTACCGTTTGTGTAAACTTCAAGAGTCAGTTTGTCATAATCCGTCATCTGGCCTACACGGGTATTCTCAACGTTCATGTTGACACGCTCTACCGGAGTGTAGATAGAATCAACCGCGATAACACCGATCGGAAGATCGTCACGCTTGTTTCTGTCTGCGCCCACATAGCCGCGGCCGTTTGTAACGGTGAGCTCCATGTAAAGTCTGCAGTCCGGGCCGCCGCTGAGTGTAGCGATGACCTGATCCGGATTCAGGATCTCGAGGACGTCCCCGGAAACCTGAATGTCCGCAGCAGTGACTACTCCGTCACCCTGATAATCGATATATGCGGTGATCGGTTCATCATCTGTGCTGTTATTCTTGATTGCCAGGCTCTTAATGTTCATGATGATCTCAGTAACATCTTCCTTAACACCCGGAATAGAACTGAATTCATGCAGTACACCATCGATCTTAACCTGGCTAACAGCAGTACCCGGCAGAGAAGAAAGCATGATTCTTCTCAGCGAGTTACCCAGTGTAAGTCCATATCCTCTCTCGAGCGGCTCTACTACAAATTTGCCGTATCTTCCGTCATCGGAGATCTCAGCTACTTCAATTTTCGGTTTTTCAAAATCGAACATTTAAGCCCCTCCTTCGGGTTTTATTTTTGAGGGTCAACTGTACACTGAATTAATTATTTGGAGTACAACTCGACGATCGCCATCTCATCAACCGGTACATCGATCTCTTCGCGTGCCGGAAGCTGCTTTACAGTCACCTTGAAAGTATCAGCCTCTGCGTCAAGCCATGCCGGAACCATTCTTCCGCCGCATGTCTCTGCGATGTCCTTCATTCTCTGGGAAGTCTTGTACTTCTCCTTAACCTCGATAACATCGCCGGCCTTTACTTCATAAGACGGAATGTTAACGTTCTTGCCGTTAACAGTCACGAACTTGTGATCAACGATCTGTCTTGCTTCTTTTCTTGTTCTTGCAAAGCCGCTTCTGAACATAACGTTGTCCAGTCTCATCTCAAGAAGAACCATCAGGTTTGTACCGATCTGGCCATTCATCTTGGAAGCCTTTGCAAAATAGTTTCTGAACGGTTTCTCTAACACACCGTAGATAAACTTAGCCTTCTGCTTCTCACGGAGCTGTGTGCCGTATTCGCTAAGCTTTCTGTTTGCTCTCTGAGCTGCTCTCTTGGATTTCTTGTCGATTCCCAGGAATGTCGGATCCATGTCAAGAGATCTACATCTTTTAAGTACAGGAACTCTATCAACTGCCACGATTTCTTACCTCCTAAATTAGACTCTTCTGCGCTTCGGCGGACGGCAACCATTGTGCGGTACCGGTGTCACGTCGCGGATACTTGTTACTTCAAGGCCACATGCCTGGAGTGCGCGGATCGCAGCCTCACGACCGGAACCCGGGCCTTTTACCATAACATCTACAGTCTTTAATCCATGGATAAGCGCTGCTTTCGTTGCAGTTTCTGCAGCCATCTGAGCTGCATACGGAGTAGATTTCCTTGAACCCTTAAATCCGAGACCGCCTGCACTTGCCCAGGATAATGCATTTCCCTGAGCATCAGTCAGAGTAACGATGGTGTTATTGAAAGATGACTGAATGTGAGCCTGTCCGTGTTCAACGTTTTTTCTGACGCGCTTCTTAGTAGCTTTCTTAGCTGAAGCTTGCACCTTTTTAGCCATTTTAAACTAACCTACTTTCTTTTTCTTTGCCTACTGTACTACAAGGATCTTTGCAGGATCCTTCCTGTTCATGTCAGAATCGGAATAAGAAAAAATATAATTTAACCGTTAGTTAATTATTTCTTCTTATTTGCAACAGTCTTTCTCGGACCCTTGCATGTTCTGGCATTCGTTTTGGTTTTCTGACCACGAACCGGAAGACTTCTTCTGTGACGGATGCCTCTGTAGCAGCCGATCTCCTGCAGTCTCTTGATATCCATAGCGACTGCTCTTCTAAGATCACCTTCTACAACCTGAGTCTCAGAGATAACCTCGGAGATCTTCTTTACATCGTCATCTGTAAGGTCTTTCACTCGTGTGTCCGGATTAACGCCGGCCTGAGCCAGAATGCGGCTTGCACTTGTTCTACCAATTCCGTAGATGTAAGTTAAGCCGATTTCAACGCGTTTCTCCCTCGGTAAATCGACACCTGAAATACGAGCCATTGTGTGTAACCTCCAAATAATGTTTTCTTTACTGCGAGTTTCTAAAACCGCCGTAAGACAAGCTTACGATCAGCCCTGTCTCTGTTTGTGTTTCGGGTTTTCACAGATTACTCTGATGCTGCCTTTTCTCTTAATGATTTTGCACTTTTCGCAAATCGGTTTAACAGAAGATCTGACTTTCACGGTAATCCTCCTTTCCAAAATCCGCGCCTCATCTCAATTTCCTGAAAATAGGCGGACTTCACCTTCACTCCAACAAAGTTGCTAAAGCATTATAACACCGGAGAAAGGGAATAGCAAGTCGTTTTTTCGCTTATTTCCTTGACTTTTTCGGCCCTTCTCTGTATTAATTGTGCACAATTATTTGTCTCTCCAGATGATTCTTCCCTTGGAAAGATCATACGGAGACATCTCTAATGTAACTTTATCTCCCGGAAGGATTCTGATGTAGTTCATGCGGAGCTTTCCGCTGATGGTTGCCAGAACGATATGCTTGTTTTCAAGTTCCACGCGGAACATTGCGTTCGGAAGCTTCTCGACAACAACGCCTTCGATCTCGATGGAATCTGCCTTTGCCATTTATTTTCACCTGCCTTTCTGTCCGGCGGATCGCCGCCGTTTCTTTTATGCGTATATGGCCCGGCGCACGGCCGGGCCCGGATACCGTATCACATGCGCTGAAATCCGATAATATCGTACATCAGCGTCATTTGTCAACATTTACAACCATTTTACAGGTTTCCGTCCGTGTGAGTCAGAATCTCCGGCTCGCCGTCGGTGATCAGGATGGTGTTCTCGTAATGGGCTGCGCGCTTGCCGTCCATCGTCACAACCGTCCACTCATCCTCGAGCCAGCCAACCATCCAGTCTCCCTCGGTGACCATCGGCTCGATCGCGAGGGCCATACCCGGACGAAGGCGGATTCCCTTTCTCCGCATCGAAAAATTCGGCACATACGGATCCTCATGGATATCCGCGCCGATTCCGTGTCCGGTCAGATCCCGGACAATGCCGAAGCCCTCGCCTTCCACGTAATTCTGAATCGCGGTGCAGATATCATTGAGATGGTTTCCCGCTTTCGCAAAACGGATTCCCTCGAAAAACGCCTGTCTTGTGACGTCCATCAGACGTCTGGCTTCATCATCGATATTGCCGACCGCATAGGTCCGCGCGGCATCTGCATTGTAATCCTTATAGGAAAGGCAGGTGTCAAGGCTGACAATATCGCCGTCCTCAAGGATGCGCTCCTCGCACGGAATCCCGTGAACCACTTCGTCGTTCACGGAAATGCAGAATGCATTCGGATAGCCTTCATATCCCTTGCAGGTCGGAATGCATCCCTTCCCGCGGATCATTTCTTCTCCGATCCGATCGATCTCATAGGTGGAGATACCCGGCTGGATCCGCTCGGCAAGTTTCAGATACACTTCCTCGAGAATGCGGCCGGCCTCTCTCATACGAGCAATTTCGGTCGGGGACTTGATGATTACTGACATGCTTTACTCTCCCAGAATTCCGCAGATGTCTGCGAAAACTTTATCCATGTTCTGTGTTCCGTCAATTGTGTGAAGAACACCGTGTTTGCTGTAGAAGTCGATCAGCGGCTGTGTCTGATCGTGGTATACCTCAAGACGCTTGGAAACCGTCTCCGGCTTATCGTCATCACGGATAACCAGTTCTTCTCCGCATACATCGCAGATGCCTTCCTTCTTCGGAGCGGCATATACGATGTGGTAGGTAGCACCGCACTTGAGGCAGGCACGTCTTCCGGCCATGCGCTCTACAATCGCTGCATCCGGAACATCCACGTTAAGCGCGAAATCGATCGCAGTACCCTGTTCCTTCAGAGCTGCCGTAAGGCTTTCAGCCTGCGGGATGGTTCTCGGAAAACCGTCAAGAATGTAGCCCTTGGAGCAGTCATCCTGAGCGATACGATCCAGAAGCATACCGATTGTAACCTCGTCCGGAACCAGAAGTCCCTGATCGATAAAGGATTTTGCCTTCTGACCAAGCTCCGTTCCTGCTTTAATATTGCTGCGGAAGATATCTCCTGTGGAAATGTGCGGAATATCGTATTTTGCAGCAATTCTGTCTGCCTGAGTTCCTTTACCGGCGCCCGGTGCACCAAGCATAACAATCTTCATGGATTCGCCTTTCTATTGTGGTACGGCACGGATGTGCCATAAGTTAAATGATTCTTGTCTATGACATAAAAAATATCGCCGCCGGGAGAAGACCGGCCGCAGCCGTCGTGGCTGCTGCTCAGTCTGTCTGAACCGACAGCGACATATATCATTCGCCCACGGGTCATCATACCCGTATATGGCTTATCTATATCAGAAATCCCCTAAAAATGACTTGTAGTTGCGGACAAGCAACTGTGACTTCACTGCCTTGATGGTCTCAAGAATGACACCAACGATAATGATCAGTGATGTGCCTCCGAATGACATACGGCTGACATTGAAGAGGCCGGATACCATAATCGGAACCACGCACAGAATGATCAGGCCGCAGGCACCTACAAGTACAATATAGTTCAACATATTGTTCAGATAATCCGACGTCGGTTTACCCGGACGGATTCCCGGAATGAAGCCGCCTGCCTTCTTCAGATTGTCTGCAATCTCCAGCGGGTTGAAGGTAATCGATGTGTAGAAGAACGCAAAGATTACAATCAGTGCGATGTAGATTACAAGACCGATGGAATAGAGCGGTCTGTCCGGTCTGAACCACGAGCTCGAATTCAATACCATCAGGATCTTTCCGCCGATTGTGGAATAGTCGACATTAAAGAATCCTGCAATAACAACCGGGAAGGACATGATCGAGGATGCGAAAATTACCGGCATTACACCAGCGGTATTCACCTTCAGCGGAATAGCGGATGCCTGTGCGCCTACCAGTCTGCGTCCCTGAAGCTTCTTGGAATACTGAACGGAAATCCGTCTCTCGGCATCCTGAAGAACCACAGTGAATGCAGCCAGTCCGATGATTACTGCGAGAATAATGATCGCATATACCACCCCTACTGCAATTGTCTTGCCCTGAACAAATCTTGTGTAAAGAGTCATCGCATCATTCGGTGTGGATGAAATGATGTTGAACAGAAGAACAACAGAAATACCGTTGCCGATTCCGTTCTGTGTGATCTCTTCACCGATCCACATCAGCATCGCACTTCCGGCTGTCATGGTGGCAACCGCGATGACAACGCTGAGAGCATTGAACTCCGTGAGAAGTCCCTTGCTTCCGAATCCCACGCTCATGGCGATGGACTGCATCAGCGCAAGTGCCACCGTCACGTAACGTGTATACTCCTGAATCTTCTTCCGTCCATCCTCGTCCTTCTGCATTTCCTCCAGCTTCGGAATCGCAATTGCGAGAAGCTGCATGATAATGGAAGAAGTAATGTACGGGGTAATGCTCAGTGCAAATATGGACATGTTCGTAAAGGAACCGCCCGTAATAGTATTGAAAAATCCGAACGCATCGGTCGTCTGCTTTGAGAACAAATCAGCGAAATACGATGTGTTCACGCCCGGTATCGGAAGCTGTGATCCGATGCGAATCACAACAAGCATAAAGAAAGTGTAGATCAGTTTGCTCCGCACTTCCTTTACCTTGAACGCTTTCAGGAGCGTCTGCAGCATATTAGATCACCTCGCAGGATCCGCCAACGGCTTCGATCTTAGCCTTAGCGCCTTCGCTGACAGCATCAACCTTAACTACAAGCTTCTTTGTGAGCTCGCCGTTGCCAAGGATCTTAACGCCGTCGCAAACCTTCTTGATAACTCCTGCTTCAAGTAACTTCTCTGCTGTAACTACTGTATCGTTCTCGAATCTCTCGAGTGCGGAAACGTTGATCGCAACGATAACCTTACGGTTGCGGTTCTTGAATCCTCTCTTCGGAAGACGTCTGAACAGCGGCATCTGGCCACCCTCGAAACCAAGTCTCGGTGCGCCACTACGTGCCTTCTGACCCTTGTGGCCCTTACCGGCAGTCTTGCCGTTGCCTGAACCGTGTCCGCGTCCTCTTCTGAAATTATCGCTGTGGACGGAACCAGCAGCCGGTCTTAAATTGGATAACTCCATGACTGAACCTCCTTAAACTCAGATTTCCTCTACCTTTACCAGGTGTCTAACACTCTGGATCATTCCTCTGACTGCGTTATTGTCCGGAAGTTCAACTGTCTTGTGCATCTTCTTGAGTCCAAGTGCCTCTACAGTTGCTCTCTGCTTCGGAACAGCGCCGATAGGAGATTTAACCAGTGTGATCTTTAACTTCTCTGCCATCTCTATCTCCTCCTTAGTTCAGGATCTCATCAACGGATTTGCCGCGAAGCTTTGCAACTTCCTCCGGAGTCTTGAGGCTCTGAAGACCTGCGATTGTTGCAAGAACAACGTTAGTCTTGTTGTTGGAACCAAGAGACTTTGTACGGATGTTCTCGTAGCCTGCAAGCTCCAGTACGGAACGAGCCGGACCGCCGGCGATTACACCGGTACCTTCCGGTGCTCTCTTAAGGAGTACATTGGAGCTTCCGTATACGCCGTAGAAATCGTGCGGGATGGACTTGTTCTCATCCATAGCTACCTCAACGACATTCTTCATAGCTGCTTCTTTACCTTTGCGGATTGCTTCCGGAACCTCTGCAGCCTTACCCATGCCTGCACCTACGTGTCCGTTCTTATCGCCGACAACAACAAGTGCTGCGAATCTCTGAGTACGTCCGCCCTTTACGGTCTTGGATACTCTTCTGATTGCTACAACCTTGTCTTCCATTTCAAGATGGCCGGCATCGATTTTTGTACGCTTCATGTGTATGTTCTCCTTCCGTTAGAATTTCAGTCCAGCTTCACGAGCTGCATCTGCAAGTGCCTGAACTTTTCCATGATAGATGTAGCCGCCTCTGTCGAATACGACCTCTTCGATGCCCTTCTCCAGAGCTCTCTTAGCGATCAGAGTGCCGACATAGGATGCTGCCTCGACATTGTTTGTCTTGGTCAGCTCAGCCTTGACATCCTTCTCAACGGTGGATGCTGCAGCAAGAGTTACCTGCTTCTCATCATCGATGATCTGAGCGTACATGTGATCATTACTTCTGAACACTGCAAGACGTGGTCTCTGTGCGGTGCCGGAAAAACGATTACGTAATCTTGCGTGCTTCTTAATGCGAACTTCGCTTCTTGATTTTTTACTAACCATCTTCACACACTCCTTAATTATTTCTTACCAGTCTTACCAACTTTGCGTCTGATCACTTCGTCAGCATACTTGATACCCTTGCCCTTGTACGGCTCCGGTGCTCTCTTGCTTCTGATCTCAGCTGCGTACTGACCAACTTTCTCCTTGCTGATACCTCTTACAAAGATTGTAAGGGAACCATCAACTACAGTCTCAACGCCTTCCGGATCTTCCATCTCTACCGGATGAGAGTAACCAAGAGTAAGAACGAGCTTCTTGCCCTGCTTTACAGCTCTGTAACCAACACCGTTGATCTCAAGCTTCTTCTCGTAACCCTCGGTAACACCGTGTACCATATTGTTAATTAAGGATCTTGTGAGGCCGTGCAGAGCCTTGATTCTCTTCAGGTCATTCGGTCTTGTGATAACGATCTCGTTAACCTTCTTGTCCTCGTGCTCTACTTCCTTCTGCTCGATAGTAAGCTCCGGAGCAAATGTTCTGGTGAGCTCACCCTTCGGGCCCTTTACAGTAACTTCATTGTTCTCTTTGATCGTGACAGTAACACCTGCCGGGATCACTACTGGTAATCTACCAATTCGTGACATTCTAATGTCCTCCTACTTAGATTCTCGGAACGGCGCGCAGGCCGCTCTGTTTTCAGTGGTTTAATCTATATTACCAGATGTAAGCCAGAACCTCGCCGCCAACGCCGAGCTCTCTTGCCTTCTTATCTGTAATAACACCCTGGTTTGTAGAAACAATCGCGATACCGAGACCGCCGAGTACCTTCGGCATATTCTCCTTACCAGCGTAGATACGGAGACCCGGCTTGGAAATTCTCTTAAGGCCGGAGATGATTCTCTCGTTCTTGTTGTTTGCGTACTTCAGTGTGAGACGAATGTTCTTGAAACCATTCTTGTCATCGACAAGATCGTACTTTGCTACGTAACCCTCATCAACAAGGATGCCGGCGATAGCGAGCTTCATCTTGGAAGACGGAACGTCAACTGTATCATGTTTGGAGATATTTGCGTTACGAATTCTCGTAAGCATATCTGCGATCGGATCACTCATAGTCATGGTGAGTCAAACCTCCTATATATTCAATATTGCTTAACTGGTTTCCCGCCGCAAAAAAGCGGCAGGACCTGTATTAAGATGTGGAACAGCGGCCTGATTGATTACCAGCTTGCCTTCTTTACGCCCGGGATCTCGCCCTTGTATGCAAGTTCACGGAAGCAAACACGGCAGATACCGTACTTCTTGAGAACAGAGTGCGGACGGCCACAGATTTTGCAGCGTGTGTAAGCTCTTGTGGAGAACTTCGGTGTCTTCTGCTGCTTGATCTTCATAGATAACTTAGCCATTGATCAAATCCTCCTGATTATTTCGCGAACGGCATGCCGAACAGTCTGAGCAGTTCACGTGCCTCTTCATCTGTCTTGGCAGTGGTAACGAAGATAACGTCCATACCTCTTACCTTGTCTACCTTATCGTACTCGATCTCCGGGAAGATGAGCTGCTCTTTGAGGCCGAGTGCATAGTTGCCTCTGCCGTCGAAGGAATCAGCGCTTACGCCGCGGAAGTCACGTACACGCGGAAGAGAAAGGTTGATCAGACGATCCGCAAAATCATACATTCTCTCGCCGCGAAGGGTAACCTTACAACCGATCGGCATACCTTCTCTGATCTTGAAGTTAGCAACGGACTTCTTAGCCTTTGTTGTAACAGCATGCTGACCAGTGATGATCTCCATGTCTCTTACAGCTGTGTCAAGAACCTTTGCGTTCTCCTTAGCTTCGCCAACACCCATGTTTACAACGATCTTGTCGAGCTTCGGCACTTCCATAACGTTCTTGTATCCGAATTTCTTGATCATAGCATCTACGATCTCGTTCTGATACTGTTCTTTTAATCTAGACACTTGTAGTTCCTCCTCTCTCAGTCGATCGTCTTGCCGGTAGCCTTAGCGAAACGAACCTTCTTGTCGCCCTCGGTCTTGAAGCCGACTCTGGTTGCCTTGCCGTCAACTACGAGCATAACATTGGACAGGTCAAGCGGAGCCTCAACGTGGATGATTCCACCCTGCTGGTTAGCTGCATTCGGCTTAACGTGCTTTGTGATCATGTTGCAGCCTTCAACAGTTACCTTGTTCTTCTTAACGTCTACAGAAAGAACTTTTCCTGTCTTATCTTTATCCTTACCGGTAATGATCTTAACGGTATCATCTTTTTTAATCTTCTGCACAGTCGTTACCTCCTCACAGTACTTCCGGAGCCAGAGAAACGATCTTCATAAACTGTTTCTCACGAAGCTCTCTTGCAACCGGCCCAAAGATACGAGTTCCCTTCGGAGTGTTATCCTCTTTCAGGATAACAGCAGCATTCTCATCAAATCTGATGTAGGAACCATCTTTGCGGCGTGTGCTTCTTACGGTGCGGACTACAACAGCCTTGACAACGTCACCCTTCTTTACAACGCCGCCCGGTGTTGCTTCTTTAACGCTGGCAACAATGACATCGCCGATGCCTGCATATCTTCTGGTGGAACCGCCCATTACTCGGATACAGAGCAGCTCTTTCGCACCGGTATTGTCAGCAACTCTTAATCTTGTTTCCTGCTGAATCATTCCCAATACTCCTTTCTGGGCTGAGATTATTTTGCCTTCTCAACAATCTCAACGAGTCTCCATCTCTTATCCTTGGACAGCGGTCTGGTCTCCTGAACTTTTACGGTGTCACCCATTCCGCACTCATTGTTCTCATCATGTGCCTTAAGCTTATATGTTCTCTTAATGATCTTTCCGATCAGAGGATGTTTTACGTGGTGCTCGATAGCAACAACGATGGTCTTGTCCATCTTATTGCTTACAACCTTGCCTACACGTACTTTTCTAAGATTTCTCTCCACGGTAGATATTCTCCTTTCCATTTACTTTGGAAATTATGCGTTCTCGCTTGCCTTCGCTGCCATAACAGTCTGGATTCTGGCAATATTCTTGCGTACTTCTTTAATACGGCCGGTGTTGTCCAGCTGGTTCGTAGCATTCTGGAATCTGAGTTTGAAGAGTTCCTTCTTAGCCTCAGTAAGCTCGTTGTTAAGATCTGCGAGGGACTTCTCTCTTAAATCCTTTAAATACTGATCAATCTTCACTGTTATCACCGCCTTCTACGTCTGACTTGGTAGCGATCTTGCACTTGCACGGAAGCTTGTGCATAGCGAGACGAAGAGCCTCTCTTGCTACATCCTCTGCAACACCGTCGATCTCAAAGAGAACGCGGCCCGGTTTAACTACAGCTACCCAATACTCTACAGAGCCCTTTCCGGAACCCATTCGTGTCTCAGCCGGCTTAGCTGTTACCGGCTTATCCGGGAAAATCTTGATCCAAACTTTACCGCCACGCTTGATGAAACGTGTCATAGCAACACGGGCTGCCTCGATCTGGTTGGATCTGATCCAGCACGGCTCAGTTGCGATAAGTCCGTAGGAACCGTTGGTGATCTTGTTACCTCTGGTGATCTTACCAGCCATGGAACCACGGAACTGCTTTCTACGTTTAACTCTCTTCGGCATTAACATGATTTATCGCTCTCCTTCCTTATTTCCCTTAACAGGAAGAACCTCGCCCTTGTAGATCCAAACCTTAACACCGGTCTTGCCGTATGTTGTGTTTGCCTCAGCGAAACCATACTCAATATCAGCTCTCAGTGTCTGCAGCGGGATGTTACCATCGCTGTAGAACTCCTTGCGGGCAATATCTGCGCCGCCGAGACGTCCGGATACACAAGCCTTGATTCCCTTTGCACCTGCGCGCATGGTTCTGTTCATTGCAGACTTAACAGCGCGGCGGAAGGAAACACGGTTCTCAAGCTGCTGAGCGATATTCTCTGCAACGAGCTGAGCATCCTTGTCCGGTCTCTTGATTTCCTTGATGTCGATGAAGACCTTCTTGTCTGTAAGCTTCTGAACCTCAGCCTTTGTCTTCTCGATCTCTGTACCGCCCTTACCGATAACAACGCCCGGCTTAGCAGTAAATACGATAACTTTAACTTTTCCAGCTGCACGCTCGATCTCAATCTTGGAGACGCCGGAGTCATAAAGCTTCTTCTTAAGGAACTCTCTGATCTTGTAATCTTCGATCAGGCAATCAGCGAAGTCCTTTTCAGCGTACCACTTGGAATTCCAGTCCTTGATGACACCAACTCTGATGCCGTGCGGATTAACTTTCTGTCCCATTTCTGCCTCCTATTATTTCTCATCGAGCACGATTGTGATGTTGCTCATTCTCTTTTCGATTCTGTAAGCTCTACCCTGTGCTCTCGGTCTGACTCTCTTCATGATCGGTCCCTGTCCTGCGAAGCACTCCGCAATGTACAGGTTGTCACGATTCATCTGGTTGTTGTTCTCTGCGTTTGCGATTGCAGACTCGAGAAGCTTCTTAACCAGTGAAGAAGCATATCTGGGATTATATGTAAGGATACCGAGTGCCTCATTTACATTCTTGCCTCTGATCGCATCCAGTACGAAGCATGCCTTCTGTACAGAAACTCTTGCGTAAGACAGTTTTGCTGACGGTCTCGTATCTCTATTAGCATTTCTCTCTCTCTTAATCTGAGATCTATGTCCTCTAGCCATTGCTATAACCTCCTCTCAAAACTGTGCTTAGCGAGACTTCTTCTCGTCTGCGCCGTGGCCGTGATAAGTTCTTGTAGCAACGAACTCACCAAGCTTGTGTCCTACCATGTCCTCAGTAACATATACCGGAACATGCTTTCTTCCATCATATACAGCGATTGTATGACCTAACATCTGCGGGAAAATGGTGGAACGACGGGACCAGGTCTTGATAACCTGCTTCTGTCCTGCTGCATTCATCTCGTCGATCTTCTTGAGCAGAGATGCATCCGCAAACGGTCCTTTTTTAATTGAACGACCCATTACTTAACCTCCTCGGAATTACTTGTTTCCGTTTCTTCTTCTGACAATCAGCTTGTTGGAGTGCTTGTTCTTCTTTCTGGTCTTAAGACCCAGAGCAGGCTTACCCCACGGTGTGCTCGGACCCGGACGTCCTACCGGAGCCTTACCTTCACCACCGCCGTGCGGATGGTCATTCGGGTTCATGACAGATCCACGTACGTGCGGTCTGATACCCATGTAACGAGTCTTACCAGCTTTACCAAGGTTGATCAGGTTGTGCTCGCCGTTGCCAACAACACCGAGTGTTGCGCAGCAGTCGATCGGAACCATTCTCATCTCGCCGGACGGAAGTCTCAGAGTAGCGTACTTGCCTTCCTTAGCCATGAGCTGAGCAGCTGTACCAGCGGAACGAACCATCTGGCCGCCTCTGCCCGGATAAAGCTCGATGTTGTGAACGTTGGAACCTACCGGAATCTTGCTCAGCGGGAGGCAGTTACCTGTTCTCGGCTCTGCATCAGCGCCGCTCATAACAGTCTGGCCAACCTTCAGTCCTGCCGGAGCAAGGATATATGCCTTAACGCCGTTTGCGTAGCTCAGAAGAGCGATGTTCGCAGTTCTGTTCGGATCGTACTCGATCGCAGCAACAGTTGCCGGTACGCCAACGATGTTCTTACCATTTCTCTTGAAGTCGATGATTCTGTACTTACGTCTGGAACCGCCGCCTCTGTGTCTAACGGTGATCTTACCCTGATTGTTACGACCTGCGTTCTTCTTTAAAGAAACAACAAGGGACTTCTCCGGAGCAGACTTTGTGATCTCAGAGAAATCATATCCAGACATGTTTCTTCTGGACGGGGTATATGGGCTGTATGTTTTAATTCCCATGACTCAAAACTCCTTTCGCGAACACGGGCAATCCCGTGTCCCGTTTCTCACGGATTGGTTACCGTATATTGGTGTCAGCGGGGATACTCCCCGCAGTTAGCGGATCAAAGACCTGCGAAGATCTCGATCTCTTTGCTGTCCTCAGTAAGCTGAACGATAGCTTTCTTCGTCTTTGCAGTCTTGCCGACGATCATGCCTCTTCTCTTGTCCTTACCTGCACAGTTCATGGTGTTAACACTCTTAACCTTGGTGCCCGGGAACATCTTCTCAACGGCATCCTTGATCATGGACTTGTTAGCCTCTGTGTGAACCAGGAAAGTGTACTTCTTGTCAGCCATGGAGCTCATGCTCTTCTCAGTTACGAGCGGCTTGAGGATTACGTCATAATACTGAATGTTTGCCATTATGCATATACCTCCTCGATTGCGCTTACTGCAGCCTTGGTAGCAACTACAGTGTTGTACTTAAGGATATCGTAAACGTTGATTGTGTTCACGCGTGCGGTCTTAACGTCAGCAACGTTTCTTGCGGAAACTGCTGTCTTCTCGCACTCGTCATCCAGAACAACGAGAGCCTTCTGAACCTTGAGGTTCTTCAGAACTGCTGCGAACTTCTTTGTCTTGATCTCGTCAAACTTCAGAGAATCAACAACAACGAACTTGTTCTCCTGAACTCTGGAGGTAAGTGCGCTCTTCAGAGCTGCTCTCTTCTCCTTCTTGTTCAGAGTGATTGTGTAATCGCGCGGAGTCGGTGCGAATACTACGCCGCCGCCCTTCCACTGCGGAGCACGGGTTGAACCCTGTCTTGCGTGACCAGTTCCCTTCTGTCTCCACGGCTTTCTGCCGCCGCCGGAAACCTCGGAACGTGTCTTAGCCTTCTGAGTTCCCTGACGCTTGTTTGCAAGCTGTGCAACAACTGCCATGTGAACCAGATGCTCATTTACTTCTACGCCGAATACTGCATCGTTGAGCTCAAGAGTGCCAACTTCAGCGCCTTCCAT
This sequence comes from [Clostridium] aminophilum DSM 10710, assembly GCF_000711825.1. GTDB lineage: Bacteria > Bacillota > Clostridia > Lachnospirales > Lachnospiraceae > Clostridium_R > Clostridium_R aminophilum. Next base: position 30,956 of record NZ_JONJ01000004.1, read on the forward strand.
ATTGTAAACAGATACATTAGCCATCTGTGTGTTCCTCCTTTCCATCTACTGCTTAGTTTGCAGACTTAACAGCCTCTCTGATTGTAACCAGAGCCTTCTTCGGTCCCGGAACGGAACCCTTAACAAGGATCAGGTTGTTCTCTGCATCAACTCTAACAACGCTCAGGTTCTGAACAGTTACTCTTACGCTGCCCATGTGGCCCGGCATTCCCTTGCCCTTAAATACGCGGCCCGGGGTAGTAGCGGAACCATTGGAACCCTGATGACGATGGAACTTGGAACCATGAGCCATCGGTCCTCTGTGCTGACCATATCTCTTGATCGCACCCTGGAAACCTTTGCCCTTGGAGATTGCAGTTGCATCAATCATATCGCCCTCAGCGAAGATATCAGCCTTGATCTCATCCTTTACAGAATACTCCTCAGCGTTCTCAAAACGGAACTCTCTGATGAATCTCTTGTAGCTGACACCAGCCTTGTCAAAGTGACCCTTAACCGGCTTGGAAACCAGCTTCTCTCTCTTGTCAGCAAAGCCGACCTGAACAGCCTTGTAGCCGTCGTTCTCTTCAGTCTTAACCTGTGTTACTACGCACGGGCCTGCCTGAAGAACTGTTACCGGAACGAGTACTCCGTCTTCATTGAAGATCTGAGTCATTCCGACCTTGGTAGCTAAGATAGCTTTCTTCATTGGAAAATGACCTCCTGTTTTTTCTACAGCGGAACGCATCTTTCAGCGTTCATCCTAGAACCGTCCGGACTGTCCGGACCTTTCAGGACTTGGTCCCTTACGGGATACCAGGCTGTTTTTTACTTGTTTTTCATCTTTACGTTGATATAAACACCTGCAGGCATCTCAAGTCTCTGCAGCGCATCAACCGTCTTCTGGTTCGGAGCAATGATGTCGATCAGTCTCTTGTGAGTTCTCTGCTCGAACTGCTCTCTGGAATCCTTATACTTGTGAACCGCACGAAGGATGGTTACTACTTCCTTCTTTGTCGGCAGCGGAACCGGTCCGCTCACCTTAGATCCATTCTTCTTTACGGTTGCTACGATCTTAGCTGCAGACTGATCTACCAGCTGATGATCATAAGCCTTAAGTGTGATTCTCATTACCTGACTTGCCATAAAAAAAGTCGCCTCCTTTTCGTACTCTGAAGCACGACAAGCGGTGACTGTACACATACCCGTGTGTGTCCGACCGGATCACACACCCGAATTGCCTTCGGTTCCGTTGTTTAACTGTACAGTGACTTGTCGCCAGTTTCTAACTTGACATTCGCTCCACGGAGAACCTGTCGCAATGGACAGCAACTTCACGCTTCACAGCTATCATGTCACAACGACGCTATCATATCATAGGTGTCAATGCTTTGCAAGAAATTTTTGTTCTAAATTAAATACAATCCATGTTTTATGCAAAATACAGCATAATTCCCATAGAACCGTCGTTTTCGGAGGATTTCAGGGGCATTTTCACTCAAACGGCGGCCTGTACATCCTCGCGGAGCAATTTTATGGTATCGGGAATTCCGGAGAAATCTCCGATACCATAAAAAAACGGGCACCCGCCAGGTATTCCCGGCAGATGCCCTCTGACTGTTTTTATTTATCGGATCGTTTCTTACTATATATAAGTATTATCTTCGATCCTCTCCCACCTCGTATTCCGGCCGGTGCCCCGGTGTCCCGGATCAGTCGTCCCAGAAATCCGGCTCAACCGGCTCTTCCGCGGACTCATCGCCCTTGGACGCCTCACCGTCAACCTCGCAGATGATACCGTTCGCGTTGGTTTTATATTTCGTTCCGCTGATCTTGAAGGTGTCCTTCGTCAGAACCTTACCGGAACGGTTGACCGCGTAATTCTTTCCGTCAACGGCAAAGATCGCCGCATTGTTGTCGGTTGCCTGCTGAAGACGTCCCATATAATAGAGGTACTTGTTCTTCACACCGGTAAATCCGCGGCCTTTGTTGTTGCCTGTCTCATTAAAATAATATTCGTGTTTGGAGCCGTCGCCCTCTTCCACGGTGCCCTTTCCGCTGACAACCGAGCTGGTCGCCTTGTCTGCGCCGAAGAAGTAGGCTGCGTACTCATCACGGTTTCCGATACGAAGCTTCCGAAGTCCGTAAACCGGATTGCCCTTGTCATTGAAGAGATAGGTCACTCCGTTGATCTTCTTCAGATTGTTGGTGGAAGCTTCGGAAAGCTCCGGTCCGACCTCCGGCACGCCCTTCGCATCAAAATAATACCACTGCTCTTCGTAATCATCGAGCTTCATGAGACCGTCCAGTTCATCGTCATCCGGCGGGGTGAGCATCGCCCACTTTGTCATCACGGATCCGTCCGATTTGAAATAACGCATATTCTTGAAGCTGCCGGCATCCTTGTCGCCCATGTTGACCCATCCGGTCTGCATCGCGCCCTTGTCGTTGAAGCAGAAGTACTTGCCGTCGATCTTCTCTAACTGATAGCCGGATCCCTCCGGCTCAAATTTTTTTCCGTTAGACTTGAAATAGTACCAGTGGAAATCTTCGTCGTCCTTGATATCCGGAGCAGTCGAATCGTCTTCCTTTTTGTCCGGATCTTCAAGCCATACCCATCCGGTCTGCATTACGCCGTCGCTGTTCACATAATACTGCTCGTCATCAACCCATCCGGTCTGCATCTCACCGTCGTCATTGAAATAGTAGTATTTGTTGTTGATCTTGGACCAGCCGCCGGTCACACATTTCCCGCTGTTGCCGAAATAGTACCATGCGGACTGTCCGGACTGGTTCCAGTCCGGATTCTTGATCGCAAGTTTCATCCACTTGTTCACAACGATCTTTCCGTCACCGTCCACGTAATATTCGTTGTCGGCCCAGGAATTGGTCGCCATCACACCCTGAGAGTTGATCCAGCGCCACTCGTTATCCGCACCGCGCTGCCACTCATTGGTCACGCGATTTCCGTTGTCGTTGACATAAGTCCAGTCATTACCGGATTTCTGCCATCCTGCCGCAAATGCAGTCACGCTCATCCCCAGCGCCAGCGCTGCGGAGAGAGCCGCCACATACACTTTCTTTGTCATCATAACCTCCTTTGGGCAGTCATTTCCGCCCCCGGATTCTTTTTAAAATCATCCTCAGGATACAGAATCCCGATGATGCTGATATCCTGACCTTATCTTATCAGCACGGGCGATGGGGTTCAATGAACTTTGTTTTCCATATTTCTTGCAAAATTCTTACGTCCCGGCACAGGACGCCTTCCCTTTCCCGTCCCGCCGCTCACAGCAAAGCGTTCTGTCCGCTTGACACTGACGCAATGCGCGGGATATGATGACACTGATATTTTTGAGAGAACTCAATCGATACGATAAGAACACAGAGAGGAATTCTATATATGTGGATTGCAGATCAATGGAATGATTATGAAGTAATCGACTGCTCGGCAGGCGAAAAATTAGAGCGATGGGGCGATTACCTTCTGGTCCGCCCGGACCCGCAGGTCATCTGGAACACCCCGAAGAAGGAAAAAGGCTGGAAGAAAATGAACGGCCACTATCACCGCTCTTCCCGCGGCGGCGGTGAATGGGAATTTTTCGATCTCCCGCAGCAGTGGTCCATCGGATATAAATCGCTGACCTTTAACCTGAAGCCGTTCAGCTTCAAGCACACCGGTCTGTTCCCGGAACAGGCGGCCAATTGGGACTGGTTCTCCGATAAGATCCGCCGGGCCAATCGCCCGATCAGCGTGCTGAACCTCTTCGCCTACACCGGCGGCGCCACGCTGGCGGCGGCCGCTGCAGGTGCGAGTGTCTGCCACGTCGACGCATCCAAGGGCATGGTAACGTGGGCAAAGGAAAATGCCGTTTCCTCCGGACTGGGCGACGCCCCGATCCGCTGGATCGTCGATGACTGCGTCAAATTTGTCGAGCGGGAGATCCGCCGCGGACACCACTATGACGGCATCATCATGGATCCGCCGAGCTACGGCAGAGGACCGAAGGGAGAGATCTGGAAAATCGAGGAAAGCATCTATCCGTTCGTACAGCTCGCATCCCAGCTCCTGTCCGATCAGCCGCTTTTCTTCCTGATCAACTCTTATACGACCGGTCTCGCGCCGAGCGTCCTCTCGTACATGATCTCCACCGAGGTCGTAAAGCATCACGGCGGCCATGTCAAAGCCGACGAACTTGGTCTCCCGGTATCCTCGAACGGTCTGGTTCTTCCCTGCGGAGCATCCGGGCGATGGGAGGCCGACTGATTTTTCCCTGACATATGTTTTTTTGTAAGAGGAGTCCTCAGCGCTCAGCGCTGCGGACTCTTCTTTTTTATCATCGTTTCTGCTGCGGTTCCATTTTCCAGTCACGAATCGAGAGAAGTGCCGGAATCAGTTCCTTCGCGCTTCTGCGGAATATAATTTCACCTTTTTCAGCGGTCGCTCCTCGCGGATCTCCACCGATCCCGATGGGGCGGCCGTCTTCTGTCTGAAGATCCTCGCCCATCCAGTTGAGCGCGGTCGCGTTCGAGAAATTGATCGCCTTCTGTCCGGCATATCCGCCGCGCTTATATCCGGTTTCAGACAGGTTTAGCTTCACCGTCTCCGGATGGATTGCCATCACCATGCTGGTCTCCATCTCCCCTCCGTGAAAATCCCAGGAGTTCTCCGGCGAGATGGTTGCCTGCACTTCCGGATGGAGAAATGCCCCCGACGCGAGCACAAACGGATAAATCCCGAAATCGTGGCGGAGCTGTCGGGAAAGCACGTCCAGAACCGGCCGGTTTCCGCCGTGGCAAACTAAAAACGCAATCTTCCGGAAACCGTGGTGCGCAATGCTCTCCGCGATATCATAGATCAGATGGTAATAGGTATCCGGTTTAAATGACACCGAGCCGCAGAAATTCAGATGTTCCACGCTGAGACCGACCGGAATCACCGGAAAAATCAGCATCGGATAATCCGGATCCTCCAGTTCCATCTCCTTTCGGATGTACTCCGGCATTGCTTCCGCGATCATCATATCGGTGCCGAGCGGCGCCTGGCTTCCGTGCTGCTCGATCGCACCCACCGGGATCATCACAACGGTCCGCTCCCTGTCAACGGCTTCCATCTCTTTCCTCGTCAAATCTCTGTAATACCGGATCATATTTTTCCTCCCACAAGTCAGAACCCTCTTCACGATTTTTCTTCAAGTTCAGCGTTTTTCTTCAAGTTCAGCGTTTTGCTTCAGCGGCGTGCGCTTCCGCACAAAACAATCGGGCACTCCCGATCCGACTGCGGATTGAGAATGCCCGGTTTACATTTCATGATGGATGATGTTTTCTCAGACCGTCTTCACATCCGTAACGACTTTTGCTGCCAGAAGGCGGCTGTAGATCAGATAGCCGATCACGTAGTTCAGACCGATCTTGATAATATTGAACGGAACCGTTGCCATCACGATAAAGCCGTTCAGATCATGGATTGCCGGATTGACCGATGCAACCATCTGAACAACCTGATCGAGAGAAACGCCCATTGCTGTCGCATACAGCGGAAGTGTGACAAACGCGTTGACTGCGCAGGCGCAGGCCGTGCGGATCACAATGCTCGCTGCCATACCGATCACAGCAGAACGGCGTGTGCTTCCGAGTTTCTTATAGATGATGTACAGCGGGAAGATGTAGAGCATGGTCGAAATCAGGTTTGCAACCTCGCCGACATACATCGTGTTCGTGCCAACCGTTACCAGCTTGATCACCAGCTTTAATACCTCCACCGCAAAACCGGAGAGCGGGCCGAGCAGAAATACGGCAATCAGGGACGGAACATCACTGAAATCCACCTTGTAAAACGGCGGCATCATCGGCAGGGCAAACTCCAGAGACATCAGCACACCGGATACTGCTGCAAGCATCGCGGTGAGGATCATCTTCTGTACACTCCATTTGTCTGTTCTCATAATCATATTCTCCTTTCGGGTACTGCATAAATTCTTCCGTCAGGAGCAGCTCCTCTTCCGCCCCGGAATGCGGCAACACGCATCCCAGCGGAGCATTTTGTATCACAGACATTTTCCAAAAATATCTATGCCACAAAAAGGACCTCAGACTCACGGGGAATCTGAGATCCGGAACGTTGTTTCCATCGCGCCGCGCACAGACGCAGCGTCATGAATCACTCCAGTTTCTTCTCTCATCCAGACTATACTGTCGGTCCCGGAATTGCACCGGGTCAACTGCTTTCGCAGGTCGCGGACTATACCGCCGGTAGGGACTTTCACCCTGCCCCGAAGAACTTATGTGTATTCTTTTTTCTTTTCCAAAATTATCATAAAGCAGTGCCGCTGTCAATAGCCTTCAGAATCACAATCGACCTTGGCTTCAGCACATACGTGCGATACCCGTCCGAAAGCGGCATCATGGTGTCCGCCGCATCCGGTTCTTCCCTTCCGGTATCGCGCACGCAGATCCATCTTTTTTTGTCCGGCAACGTCGGAAGGCCGAATTTATGTACGTTCCAGTGCATATTGAACATCACATAAAAGGTGTCATCTACCGTGCCGTCCGGCTTTTTCGCGTAATCGCCGCAATACAGGATGCCGAGCTGGCGGTGCGGACCGTCCGTTTCGGGATACCATGCATTGACCCCGTGGAACGAGATGTCCGGAAGGCCGAATCCCTGCAGATCGCAGTGGCTTGGCTTCTCTTCCCGGTGGAATACCGGGTGTTCTCTCCGGAACCGGATCAGTTCCCGGACGAAATGATGCCGTTCGGCATGTTTTTTCAGATCCGTCCAGTTCAGCCACGACGTGGCATTGTCCTGACAGTAGGCATTGTTATTTCCGTTCTGTGAGTTGCCGAACTCGTCTCCTGCCAGAATCAGCGGGATTCCCTGACTCAGAAACAGCATCAGGAACGCATTGTCCAGCTGTCTCTTCCGGATGCCGTTCACTGCCGCACGGCGGCTTTTACCTTCCTCGCCGCAGTTCCAGGTCACATTGTCCCGGGGCCCGTCTTTTCCGTTCTCCCCGTTCGCCTCATTGTGTTTCTCCTCATAGGATACCATGTCCGCCATGGTAAAACCGTTGGTGTTCGCCATGTAATTGACGGTTCCGTATCCGTCCGGATTGGCACAGATCCGGTCCATCAGATGCTGCATCTGGTTTTCATCGCCCCGCAGAACCCGGCGCATATCGTAGAGATATCCGTCATTGTATTCCGCCGCGCGGCGTTTCGGCTTTTCGCCGTCTTTCCGTCCGGCGTTCTCATTTCCGGCAAAAAAAGAAGTGTTCCGTCCCGCAGTCCCGGTCCCCTCCGGTATTCCCGCTCCGTCCATCGTAAGCGCAAAAATCTTCGTCCCCGCCAAAACCGGGTCATTCAGAAGCGGTGCCGGCTGAGCGGTTCCCGAAAGGCGGACACCGTCGATATGGTATTCGCATACCCAGAACCGGGCCGTCTCGGTAATCAGCGTCTGCGGCGTTCCCTCCGGAAAATAGAATTCCATGTAGACTTCGATGCCGTCCCGGTGGAAGGCTTTCACCATCTCACAGAATTCCCTTCGGCCGTCTTCACCGGCCGTATAAGACGCCTTCGGCGCAAAATAGCAATTCTCGTCCGAATATCCCCAGTAATTCCGCTTTCCGGTCGGTTTGCGGATCATTTTTCCAAGAGTTCTCGTCTTCGGATCGAACCCGCCGCCGACCGGAACCGGCGCGGTGACGATCTCCTGAAACTCATAGCAGGGCATCAGCTCCACCGCCGTGATCCCGAGGTCTTTCAGATATGGAATCTTCCGGATCAGTCCCCGGAAGGTTCCCGCCTCTTTCCCGAGGCCGGAGGAAACATGTTTTGTAAATCCGCGCACATGCAGCCGGTAGATCACCGTCTCCGACAGCGGGGTTCCCGGCGCCCGGTCTCCCGACCAGTCCAGTTCTTTTCCGAGAAGCACCGCCGGCAGCGCGCGGCCGTAATTCCGCTCCGATCCCCACCGCTTTTTCTGCGGGTAGAAGCGTCCCCACGGATCCGTCTTCGCCGTTTTCCCGTCCGTCAGAAGATAGCTGTATTCCTCCGGATGGTCCGTCAGAAGATCCGCCGTGTAAATGTCGCCGGTCCGCATTTCCTCCGTGAACCGGAGCGTTCCGGCCTTTCTTCCGTCCCGGTAAAGCAAAAGCCCGGGCTTATCCCCGGAAAGACCGGTGCAGATATGCGCGCCGCCGCGGATCGCGGTGACTCCCGGAGTAAAATTCCGGTCCGATGACACGGCGATCCGGATTTCCTTCTTCTGCATAGTCTGCCTCCTTTCCGGTCTCTAAACCTTTTGTCCGTTTTCGGGTATTGTGCCGGAAGCCTCGTCCTGCAGCATTTCTCTTCGGGCCGTCTCCCCGCAGAGATTTACAGATCGATCTCCAGCTCCACCGGGCAGTGATCCGATCCGAAGATTTCCGTATGGATCTTTGCCCCGCGAAGTTTCTCCTTCAGGCGGTCGGACGTGCAGAAAAAATCGATCCGCCAGCCGGCATTCTTCTCCCTCGCCTTAAAACGGTAGGACCACCAGGAATAAACTCCCTCTGTATCCGGTTCAAAGTACCGCCAGGTATCCGTGAATCCGGCAGCGAGAAGTTCCGAGAACTTTCCGCGCTCCTCGTCCGAAAAACCGGCATTCTTATGATTTGTCTTCGGATTCTTCAGATCGATCTCCTCGTGGGCAACATTCAGGTCGCCGCAGAAGATCACCGGCTTCTTTGCATCGAGCTTCTTCAGATACTCCCGAAAGGCGTCCTCCCACGTCATGCGGTAGTCCAGCCTTGCCAGCTGATCTTTGGAATTCGGAGTATAGCAGGTCACAAAATAATAATCCGGATATTCCGCTGTGATGACTCTTCCCTCATGATCATGCTCCTCGATCCCGAGACCGTACGTCACCGTCAGCGGTTCCTCCCGGCTGAACAGCGCCACACCGGAATATCCCTTCTTTTCGGCGTAATTCCAGTACTGATGATATCCGGGAAGATCCAGATCAATCTGGCCCTCCTGGAGTTTGCTCTCCTGGATACAGAAAATATCGGCGTTCAGCTCATGAAACGCATCCAGAAACCCTTTCCCGACGCAAGCCCGAAGTCCGTTAACATTCCATGAAACAAATTTTTTCATCATCTCACCTCTTTACAATCCGCAGAAGCGTAACCGGTTGCCTTTCATGCCGCTTTTTTTGTATTATATTCCAATAAAGTTTATTATTTGCAGAAAAATGTCTTAATTCTCATTTGACTTATGTGACTATTAATTCTACATTCATGTTAACAGTTCCACAAACCGTCTGCATCCTCTTTTTTCTTACAAGCTCAATATTCTTTCAACAATTCAAAAAAACAGACAATGGAGGTATCAAACTATGCATTATCTCTGCACCACCGACAGCAGCCAACGAATCCACGCCGACACGGAGCGCCTGAAGAACTTCCGCAAGAGCCGCCATCTCACGCAGCGCGAAGTGGCCGACCTGCTTCACATCCGACAGCAGGTCTATTCCAAGTACGAATGCGGCAAGCTCGAACTTCCGATCCGCCACCTGATCTCCCTCGCAAAATACTACGGCGTTTCCTCCGACCGGCTCCTCGGACTACCGAACTCCAGAGATGAGGAAATGCTGAATCTTCCCTTCGCCGGGGATCTCTCCCTGCGGGAAGTTCTGCACGGTCTGACCGGTCTTTCCGACCACGACCGTTTTCTTGTCTTCTATCTTCTCAAGCCGGATGAATGTCCGAAACTTTCGTGTTAATCGTCTGCTTCCTCATCCTCGGTCACGGTGTAAACCTGACGTTTTCTCGCCATCTCATCACTGTCGAGGTAGGAATCATAATCGGTGATCTTATCAATGATATTTCCGCCGATGAATTCAATAATACGGTTTGCGGTCGTCTGAACGATCTCGTGATCACGGGATGAGAAGATCAGAACGCCCGGGAACTTCATCATTCCGGTGTTGAGTGCAGAAATGGATTCCATGTCGAGATGGTCGGTCGGCTCGTCCAGCATCAGGACATTGGCCCCGGAAATCATCATCTTGGAAAGCATGCAGCGAACACGCTCACCACCGGAAAGAACTTTGACTTTCTTTACGCCGTCCTCGCCGGCAAACAGCATTCTTCCGAGGAATCCGCGAACATACGTCGCATCCTTCACCGGAGAGTACTGTGTCAGCCACTCTGCGATCGTATCTTCATTGGCGAATTCTTTGGAATTGTCTTTCGGGAAATATGCCTGCGACGTCGTCAGACCCCACTTGAAATCTCCCTCGTCCGGCTCAATCTCGCCGGTCAGAATCTTAAACAGTGTCGTCTTTGCCAGCTCATCCGGACCGACCAGGGCAACCTTGTCTTCGCGGTTGATGGTAAAGGATACGCCGTTCAGAACCTTGCGGCCGTTTACCGTCTTGGTCAGGTTTGAGACTGTCAGGACATCATTTCCGATCTCACGCTCCGGGCGGAAGTCGATATACGGATATTTACGGCTGGACGGACGGATGTCATCCAGTTCGATCTTCTCGAGGGCGCGCTTTCTGGATGTCGCCTGCTTGGACTTGGACGCATTCGCGGAGAATCTGCGGATGAACTCCTGCAGTTCTTTGATCTTCTCCTCTTTCTTCTTGTTTGCTTCCTTCATCTGACGGATCATGAGCTGACTGGACTGAACCCAGAAATCGTAGTTTCCGGCATAGAGCGTGATCTTGCCGTAGTCGATATCCGCGATCTGTGTGCAGACCTTGTTCAGGAAGTAACGGTCATGGGATACAACGATGACTGTATTCTCAAAATTGATCAGGAACTCTTCCAGCCATCCGATCGCATCGAGGTCCAGATGGTTGGTCGGCTCGTCCAGCAGAAGGATATCCGGGTTGCCGAACAGTGCCTGTGCCAGAAGAACTTTGACCTTCTGCGCACCGTTCAGCTCACTCATCTGCTTCTGGTGAAGCTCGGTGTCGATACCGAGGCCGTTCAGCATACTCTCCGCATCCGACTCCGCGTTCCATCCGTCCATATTGGCGAATTCCGCTTCCAGATCCGCCGCCTTGACACCGTCTTCCTCGGTGAAGTCTTCCTTTGCGTAGATGGCATCCTTCTCCTTCATGATGTCATACAGGCGCTTGTTTCCCATGATAACGGTATCCAGAACCGGATACTGATCATACTTGAACTGATCCTGCTGCAGGAAAGAAAGTCTCTGTCCCGGCGTGATGACAACTTCGCCGCTGGTCGGCTCCAGCTGGCCGGAAAGGATGCGGAGGAAAGTGGACTTTCCGGCGCCGTTGGCACCGATCAGGCCGTAGCACTCGCCCTCGGAGAACTTGATGTTGACCTCCTCAAACAGTGCCTTCTTTCCTACGCGGAGTGAAATATTGCTTGTACTAATCATTTTGTTCTGATTCCTCTCTAACTATCTGTATATTATTACTGCGGTTTTCGCCCGTAGATATCGGCAAGCCCCGCGAGATATCCGACTCTCTCATCGGTAAATGCGCCCGGCAGCATACGCCAGCTCCAGTTGTCTCCGAAGGTTCCGGGCGTATTCATGCGCGCGCGGTTGTCCAGTCCGAGCACGTCCTGCATCTGGAAAATGACAACGGACGCCACCGAGCCGTAACCGGCGCGGAACAGCATATCCATCAGACGGTTTTCGTCCGTCACGCCCAGATAATCCTTTACATACTGCATTTCCCACCACGGCCTCTGCCCGGACAGGAAATATCCGGCCATGGTCTCATTGTCATGCGTTCCACCATAGCAGATGCAATTCTCTGTATAGTTCATCGGAAGATGCGGATTCTTCCGGTCCCCTCCGAAGGCGAATTCCAGCACCTTCATGCCGGGAAATCCGAACTGCCGGAGCAGCGCTTCGACCTCCGGCACAAAAACGCCGAGATCTTCCGCGATGATCTTTGTCCCGGTTCCTTCCAGTTCTTTCAGAAGCGCCGTAAAGAGCGCCGCCCCCGGCCCCTTCCGGTAGGTTCCGTTTTTCGCGGTCGTCTCGCCGACCGGAATGGCATAATACCGGACTGTTCCGATGAAATGATCGATCCGCACGGCATCGTAGAGTTCCGCGTTGGCGCGGATCCGCTCTTTCCACCACAGAAAACCGTCCTGTTCCATCTCATCCCAGTCGTACAAAGGATTTCCCCAGAGCTGTCCGTCCGCGGAAAATGCATCCGGCGGCACACCGGCCACTTCCCGCGGCAGTCTCGTCTGACGGTCCGTCTGGAAATACCGGCTCCGGCTCCAGCAGTCTGCCGAATCGAGTGCCACATAGAGCGGCATATCGCCGATCATCCGGACTCCGCGGTCTTCCGCGTATTTCCGCACGGTTTTCCACTGTCCAAAGAATACAAACTGAAGGAATTTCCAGTATTCGATATCGCTTTCATGCTCCGCGCGGAACCGGTCCAGCGCTTCCGGCTCTCTCAGACGAAGGCCGTCTTCCCACTCTGTCCAGGGAAGATCACCGGAATCCTTTTTACAGGCCATATAAAGAGCATAGTCATCCAGCCAGAATTCCTGTGCTTTCTGAAACTGTTCGTATTCCGCGGCATTTTCCGCCGTGCGCACCGCTTTCCAACGCTCGTATGCCTTCCGGAAGAGCGCAAATCTCCCATCATAAATCTTCCCGTAATCGACCTTCGACGGATCATCGCCCCAGGCAAAACTCCGGATCTCCTCCTCTGTGAGAAGTCCGTCTCTCACCAGAAGATCCGGATCAATGAAATACGGATTCCCGGCAAAAGCCGAAAATGCCTGATACGGGCTGTCCCCGTAGCCGGTGGGCCCGAGCGGCAGTACCTGCCAGTACCGCTGTCCGGCCGCACTCAGCCGGTCGATAAAATCCAGTGCCGCCTGCCCCATCGTTCCGATTCCGTATGGGGACGGAAGCGAGCTCACCGGCATCAGGATGCCGGCGCCCCGGGCTAACGGCTCTGCCGGCGAAACCGCCGGTGATTCCGTGAGACTTTCCGTTTTTAGATCTGCTGCCGTCATATGCTTCACCTCTGCTTTTTCGCTCCGGAAGAACATATACTATCATTTTTCCGCACAGTAGACTACCTTTCCGCCGCAAATTGTCCTTATCGGCCGTCCGAAAAGTTTCCATCCCAGGAACGGCGAATTGTTTGCCTTGGAATAAAAATGATCCACCGTGTATTCACGGCAGTCATCAAACATCACCAGATCCGCCGGTGCATGCTCCGCGATGCGTCCGCCCGGAAGCCGATAAAGTCTTGCCGGATTCAGACTCATTTTCTCAAAAAGCTGCGGATAGGTGAGATATCCTTTTTTCACCAGTTCCGTCACGCCCAGCATCAGACTGGTCTCCAGACCGGTAATTCCGCTCGGCGCCTCGGTCAGCGGCCGGCTCTTTTCTTCATCGGAGTGAGGCGCATGATCGGTCGCGATCATGTCCAGTGTTCCATCCTGAAGTCCGCGGATGATCGCCTGACGATCCTCCTCCGTCCGAAGCGGCGGATTCATCTTCGCCAGTGTTCCGTATTTCAGGACTGCCTCATCGGTCAGTGTAAAATGATGCGGGGTGACCTCGCCCCAGACATGGACGCCCATCTTCTTTGCCGCCCGGAGCACCTCCACCGTTTTCCCGGAGGAAATGTGCTGAATATCCAGACTGACACCGGTTTCAAGCGCAATCGCGCAGTCCCGGGCCGTCATGGAATACTCTGCGATTGCCGGAGATCCGCCGATTCCGAGTTTCTCGGAGACCGCTCCGCGGTTGATTCCGTTGTTGCGGATAAATGCCGGATCTTCTTCGTGAAGGCTCACCGGAAGTCCGAGACGGGCCGCCCGCTCAAAGGCAAGCCGGAGCATTTCCCCATCCCGGATCGGAATACCGTCATCCGTGAATCCGGCCGCGCCGGCTTCCGCAAGCGCTTCCATATCCGTCAGCTCCTGACCGCGCATCCCCATCGTGACATTGGCACAGCTGAGAACGTGAATGCCGGTCTCTTTTCCTTTTTCCAGCACATACTTCAGCGTCTCCGGTGTGTCGACCGTGGGCTTGGTGTTTGCCATCAGAACGACCGTCGTAAAGCCTCCGGCTTTGGCCGCCTCGCTTCCGGTCAGGATATCCTCTTTATAAGTCAGGCCCGGATCGCGAAAATGAACATGAACATCGATCAGGCCCGGGCCCGTCACCAGACCCGTCCCGTCAATCTCCTGCACCTCCGATCCTGCGGATATGGCCTTCTCTGCCATTTTCACGGCCTTTTCACCGATTCCGGCGATCTCACCGCCATCCAGAAACAGATCCGTCACGCGGTCTGTTCCGCTTTCCGGATCGATCACCCGGCTGTTCTTTATCCAAAGCATTTCTTCGATTCCTTTCCGGTCTGTCCGGTTCTGTACAGAAACTCACGCTTTTTTTGCGTTCGCCTTCTCCATAAACTTTTCATTGCTGATGACGAATCTCTCGTGAGTTCCCTCGCCGATCTTGCCCTTTTCGTCGTAAACGGCAACGGTGAAAACCAGTCTTCTGCGGTCTACCTCGGTCAGTTCCGTCTCACACCATACCTTCATTCCGACCGGAGTGGCAGAGATATGCGCGACATCAAGCTTTGTGCCGACGGTTCCCTCTCCCTCCTCCAGAGAAGAAGCGACCGATTTCCATGCTGTCTCTTCGATCAGAGCGATCATCGCCGGTGTCGCAAACACCAGCAGAGTTCCGCTTCCTACTGCCTTCGCGGAATTTTCCTCGGTAACGATCGTCTCCTGTCTGCCCTTGATTCCTGTCTCGATCATGATGCTTTTTCCTCCTGAAGAATCTGTTTCTTTCTATAAAATAAAAACTAAATGTTAACAGTGCCTGTCTCTCAGTTTTTGTACCAGTTCAGCTTCCTTCCGCATTTCGGGCAGATGCGCATCCCCTCGAAAAGCTCGGTGCCGCAGGTACTGCAGTAGCGCGGTATCCGGTCCGGAATCGCAGATTGCTTCGCCTGCGCGCCATCCGCTTCGGAATTATCCTTCCCGAATCGCTTTTCTTCCTCCGCCGGATTCTCTGAATCCGTATTCCATGCAGGATCCGCGTTCCGGGCAGCATCCGGATGTCCTGCCGGCTCTTCTGTATTTGCCGCCGGACCGTATCCGTCCTCTTTTGAGGAACCGGCGGCAATCCCCGCCGCTCCCGACATCTGTCCGTCCTGATCCGACCGGCCCGCCGCACAGGCCCCGTCCGCACAGCATGAGCTGTTTTCCGGCTGCCGTGAATAATCATGACGTTCCGCATCATCCGGCTCGTCTCCAAACATTCCGCCGTATCCGTAAATCGGGGTCTTCCCGTTCATATATCCGACAAAAGCGAGGTCATCCGGGTCAATGTCGATGTCCTCGCCCCGCTCCAGCGCCCTTCCGCGCACCGGGTCGATCTCATACACCGCATGGCAGCATTTCATCCGGACAAAATAGTGTTTTCCCCACTTAAACAGGGGAATAAAGAAGAAGCTGAAGTACCAGTAGATCACATATACGTCCCCTCGGGCTTTTTTCCCGCATTTCGGGCACAGAATATCCTTCAGATATGACAGCGTCCGAATGCCCTGATTCACTCCCCCGATAAAAAACATGTCTTTATCTCCTCATATGGTTTCTTTTCAGCTGTGTATCCTCACAGCCCGGATCACGGAATATGCGTCACGCCCGCTTCACTGCCGTCAGCACATCCATGTATCCTTCCATTCGTATCAACATCTTACCCTAAAGCCCGCATTCTTGCAAGGAGCGGGGCCTTTCGCCTACATCAGGTCGCCGGTCTCCCGGAATCTCCGGTACAGATGTTTTTCTCTCGCCGTGGCAACCTGTTCCAGCATCTCCGGAATGTCATCGTTCAGATCTCCCGCAAGGATCACGTAGTTCGATGCATGGTTGGTGCGGAACACCGTTCCCGGAGAGTCCACCTTTTTCAGGAATATCTCCATCTCATCCATGATCTCGTCCGGCGTGATCCGCTCGAACCGGCCGCTCACCACATCATCGTACATCTCTGTCCCTTCATACAGACGGAGCGTCAGAAAGGATGCGTATTCCGGGTTCATCTTTGAGATCAGATCCGCGCACGCCTCCGCGTGAACGCGAACTTTACCGCGCCCGCCGAGACCGGAGATCAGCGTCACTGATGTGCCGATGCCGCATTTTTTCAGTTTCTGCCCCGCCCGGATGATCTCCTCCGCGGTCACGCCTTTATGGATGTAGCGAAGAATCTCGTCATCTCCCGATTCCGCTCCCACATAGACCAGGCCGAGACCGGCGTCCCTGAGCGCGATCAGCTCCTCTTCGGTCTTGTTCAGAATATCCTTTGCGGTTCCGTACGATGAAATCCGGTTCACAAAGGGAAATGCCGCATGAATCCGGTTCATGATCTTCACGAGGTCCTCCGTCTTCATCATCAGGGCATCGCCGTCCGCGAGGAACGCCTTGCGGAAATACGGACCGTATCCATCATCCTCCAGTTCCTGAATGTCCCGAAAGATCTCCTCCAGACTCCGGACACGGAATTTTTTCTCCTTGTACATATTGCAGAATGTGCAGGTATTATGCGCACATCCGATGGTCACCTGCAGGATCAGGCTTCTCGCCTCACTCGGCGGCCGGTATAATATTCCTTCATATTTCATGGGATTCTCCTAATGCACGATTATGCCCCTGTCCAACGCCGCAGGCGGCGTTTCAGACGGGGGCATACTTGTCTGATTCCTTATTCGGTCTCCTCCGAGGACACCGTCTCATATACTTCGTCACCAACCGCGATCCGTATAAATTCTTCCATCGCGCGGGTCATGTATTTGTTGCGCTTCTTCACGAAATGAATGCGGCGAAGGGAAAGTTTTTCATCCAGGCGATAGAAATACAGCGGCACATCATATGCGATGTGCTTTGCCAGGCCGTCCGGAATAAAGGCCGCACCGATACCGGAGCAGGCCATATTGAACGCGGAAACCACACTGTCCAGTTTCAGAATGATCTGCGGCTGGAAATTGTGCATCTGCGCCATCGCCATCGCGCGCTGATAGAGATTGTTCTCGTCCTTCAGCATGACAAACGGCGTGTCTTCCATCTTTTCCAGCGGCAGTTCCGGGCAGTCCGGCTCGTTGTTTCTTCCGGTGCGAACCTCATCCTGCGTCAGCCGGTAGTCCGTGAGCTTTCAGCCGGTGCTCCAAATCATTGGTCCATCCGCAGTAGAGCGTTCCGTCCGCACACCGGAGAAGGTATGTGAAGTTACTTCGCTCCGTCGGATTCTTCGTTCTCTCTGATGACACTTTTCTTCGCCTTCTGTGCAATCTTATCGGCCGCTTTTCCGGCGTCGGCCGCCTTTTTCTTCGCTTTCTTCGCGATCCTGTCCGCGGTCTTTCCGGCGTCGGCCGCCTTCTTCTTTGCCGTCTCCGCGATCCTGTCAGCGGTCTTTCCGGCGTCGGCCGCCTTCTTCTTCGCCGTCTCCGCGATCCTGTCCGCGGTCTTTCCGGCATCGGCCGCCTTCTTCTTCGCCGTCTCCGCGATCCTGTCCGCGGTCTTTCCGGCGTCGGCCGCCTTCTTCTTTGCCGTCTTTGCGACTTTATCCGCTGCCTTTTTTACCGTATCCGTTGCGGACTCCACTGTCGCAAGGATCACTTCCGCCGCCGATTCATCATCCGCAGCTTCCGTCTTCGGCATCGCATCGACAGTCTCTGCAGTCGATCCGCCGCCGGTCTTCTTTGTTCTTCCGGAAAGTTTCTTTGGCGCTTCCGTCGGGGTGCAGCTGAAGATCATGACAGCCAGTTCCGGAACATCCACTTCAATCGAGTCCTCCCGGCCGTTCCATGCTTCCTTCTTCGAAGTCTTCACCCTCGTGTTGCCGAGACCCGGCCCGCCGTACCGTGCGTCTTCGCTTCCGAAGATCTCCTTGAATTTTCCGGCAAACGGAACGCCGACGCGGAACTTCTTATGTGCCACCGGCGCAAAATTGCAGACAAACAGCAGCGTTTCTGCCGGGTCATCCGTCTTTCGGATGAATACGACAATATTCTGCTCCGCATCCATACAGTTTATCCACTCAAAACCGTCAGAATCGAAGTCTTTTTTCCAAAGTGCCGAATGCTTCCGGTACAATTTGTTCAGATCCCGTACATAATTCTGCGTATTTTTATGGATCGGGTACTCTAACAGGTCCCACTCAAGGGAATGTTCTTCACTCCATTCATCCATCTGACCGAATTCCTGTCCCATGAAAAGGAGCTTTTTTCCCGGATGTCCGGTCATGAATCCGTATGCGGCACGAAGCTCCGCATACTTCTCCTCCAGCGTCGCCCCCGGCATCTTGTTCACCAGAGATCCCTTTCCGTGAACAACCTCGTCATGACTGAGCGGGAGAATGAACTTCTCGCTGTACGCATAGATCATGCTGAACGTCAGATCATTGTACCGGCTGTGGCGGAAAT
Source organism: [Clostridium] aminophilum DSM 10710 (assembly GCF_000711825.1). Taxonomy (GTDB): domain Bacteria; phylum Bacillota; class Clostridia; order Lachnospirales; family Lachnospiraceae; genus Clostridium_R; species Clostridium_R aminophilum. The sequence continues at coordinate 49,377 of NZ_JONJ01000004.1, forward strand.
ACGGATCACACTGCATATAGCGCAGGAAGTCGTTCATCCATCCCATATTCCATTTGTAATGGAAGCCGAGAGAATTTTCCTTCACGTCGCCGGTGACGTTCGGCCACGCAGTGGACTCTTCCGCGATCAGGACTGCGCCCTTTTCGCGCTCCCGGAAGACCGAATTCAGATGCTTCAGGAATTCCACCGCTTCAAGATTCTCATTACCGCCATAGATATTGGCCACCCACTCGCCCGGCTTTCTTCCGTAGTCGAGGTACAGCATGGACGCAACCGCATCGAAGCGAAGTCCATCGGCATGGAACTCTTCGGTCCAGTACAGCGCACTTCCGATCAGGAAGTTGGATACCTGCGGACGGCCGTAATTGAAGATGAGTGTACCCCAGTCCGGATGACAACCCTGTCTCGGATCTGCATGTTCATAGACGCAGGTTCCGTCAAACTGTGCCATTCCCCAGGCATCGCGCGGGAAATGTGCCGGAACCCAGTCAAGAATAACACCGATACCCTTCGAGTGCATATAGTTGACGAAATACCGGAAATCGTCCGGCGTTCCGAACCGGCTTGTCGGTGCATAATAACCGGTCGTCTGGTATCCCCAGGAGGCGTCCAGCGGATGCTCCATTACCGGAAGGAGTTCGACATGAGTGTATCCCATATCCTTCACATATGCCGCAAGGTCATGGGCGATCTCCCGGTAATTATAGAATTCCGTGCCGAGATATGCCTTTTCCGCCTCACTTCCCTCTGCATTTTTCCGCTTCCAGGATCCCAGATGGACCTCATAGACCGCCATCGGAAGCTCATCCTGACTGTGTCTTTTCCGTTCCGCCATCCATTTGTCATCGGTCCAGTGGAACGGATCGGCACTGCAGACAACGGACGCCGTCTTCGGGCGCATCTCCGTCTGATTTGCATACGGATCGGCCTTCAGGAACGGCGCACTGTTGTGATTCTTAATTTCAAATTTATAAAGGTCCCCTGCCTTCAGTCCCGGGATGAACAGCTCAAAAACTCCGGAATCGCCCAGACGTCTCATCTGATGACGCCTTCCATCCCAGAGGTTAAAATCTCCGACCACCGACACGCGCATCGCGCACGGTGCCCAGACCGCAAAATCAACGCCTTCCACACCATCCACCGTCTTCGGATGGGCACCCAGAATCTTCCAGATCTCATAATGAGTTCCGGCACTGAACTTCTTCAGGTCGCTGTCTTTAATCTGCGCAGGGAACGCATATGGATCGCACATATCGCAGAGGGTCCCGTTGTCAAACAGGACTTCATAATGATAGGTTCCGATGTCCGCAAGCGGAATGAAAACCGCAAAGAAACCGCTCTCATCCACGAGTTCCATCGGATATTTCTTTCTGCTCCCATTCAGGCAGACAGAGATTCCCCTTGCTGTCGGAAGATACGCCTGCACCAGTGTACCCTTTTTCTTTCGGTGCGCGCCCAGGATCCGATGCGGGTCAGAAGACTCCGAATATGTAATTTCCTCAATTGCTTTCCAGTCCATCAGATCATACAACTTTCCATCCATATGTCTGCCTCCCGATTTTGAGTTTTACATGGCCTCCGCTTTACTTTCCATGTCAATATAATACAATATTTCATGACGATTTGAAACAACAAAAAAATCTTGCTTATTCATGTAAGTTATCTTACACTTTATAATTGTATAACTTTTCACCCGATCCCGTTATAACTTCTGTTATAACAGTTGATTTCACGGCTTAAACCGTTAAAGAAAGTGTGATAAAATGGACGACAACATGCGGAGTGAACAGAACACTCCGGAAAATGTTACGGATGGGGACCATACATCCCGAAAAAAACCGGAACCAAACGGGAACGGATTCTGGAAGGAACTGCTGAGCTGGGTGGAGATGCTTCTCTGTGCCGCGGCAATCGCATTTTTCCTGAACCATTTCATCATCGCCAACAGCACCGTACCGACAGGATCCATGGAGAATACCATCCTGCCGGGCGACCGCGTTATGGGACTCCGGCTCACCTATACCTTCGGGGAACCGGAACGCGGCGACATCGCCATCTTTGTTTATCCGGACGATGAGGAAAAGGGAATCCGTACCTATTATGTCAAGAGAATCATGGGCATGCCCGGCGACACCGTGGATATCGTGAACGGAAAGGTTTATCTGAACGGCTCCGATACTCCGCTGAATGAACCGTACATCGCGGAAGATATGATGGAGGAGGCACCGATGCACTTCACTGTGCCGGAGGGATCCTACTTCATGCTCGGAGATAACCGCAATTACTCCAACGACTCCCGCCGGTGGAAAAACAAGTTCGTCAAACGGGACAAGCTGATCGGCAAAGTCTATTTCCGGTATTTCCCGGGAGTGGAGTGGCTGATCGACAAGAATGAAGATTATGCCCATTGATCAATATTTTAAAAGGAAGAAACGAGGCTGAATATGATCAAAGTTGTGAAATTCGGGGGAAGCTCCTTAGCAAGCAGCAAGCAGTTCCAGAAAGTCGGCGATATCATCCGCGCCGACCGCTCCAGACGTTTTGTCGTTCCGTCTGCTCCGGGAAAACGCACCAAGACCGATGACAAGGTAACCGATCTTCTCTACCGCTGCTATGACGCGGTGGAAAGCGGTCAGCCCTACGGAAAGATTTTCCAGACCATTCAGGACCGCTACAACTCCATCATCGAAGGTCTCGGCCTCAACCTGAATCTGGACTTTGAATTCAAAAAGATCGAAGAGAATTTCAACGCGAAAGCAGGCCGTCACTATGCCGCTTCCCGCGGAGAATATCTGAACGGCATCATCATGGCAAACTATCTCGGTTACGAGTTCATCGATGCGGCCGATGTCATTTTCTTCGATGAAAACGGCAATTTTGATTCCGAAAAGACCAACGAGGAGCTCGCTGAACGGCTTTCCACCATGGACAATGCCGTCATCCCCGGATTCTACGGTTCTCTTCCGGACGGAAGCATCCACACCTTCTCCCGCGGCGGTTCCGACATCACGGGTTCCATCGTCGCGCGCGCTGTTCGCGCCGATGTCTATGAAAACTGGACCGACGTTTCCGGTTTTCTGGTTACCGACCCGCGCATCGTCGAGGATCCGCTCCCGATCGATACCATCACCTACCGTGAGCTCCGCGAGCTGTCCTACATGGGTGCAAGCGTTCTTCATGAGGATGCGATCTTCCCGGTACGAAAAGAGGGAATTCCGATCCACATCATGAATACCAACAGACCGCAGGATCCGGGCACTCTGATCGTCGAGAACACCTGCCGGAAGCCGCATTACACCATCACCGGCATCGCCGGCAAGAAGGGCTTCTGCTCCATCACAACCGAGAAGGCAATGATGAATGCGGAGATCGGCTACGGCCGCAAGGTTCTGAGCGTATTTGAGGATCTTGGCCTCTCCTTCGAGCACATCCCGTCCGGCATCGATACGATGACGGTCTTCATCCATCAGGATGAGTTCGTGAACAAGGAACAGCAGGTCATCAGCGGCATCCACCGCGCCGTACATCCGGATTCCATCGAACTGGAGTCGGATCTCGCCCTGATCGCGGTTGTCGGCCGCGGCATGAAGAGTGCCCGCGGCACCGCCGGCAGAATCTTCTCCGCGCTGGCTCATGCCCGCGTCAACGTCAAGATGATTGATCAGGGTTCCAGTGAGCTGAACATCATCATCGGCGTGCGCAATGAAGACTTCGAGACGGCCGTAAAGGCAATCTACGATATCTTCATCTCCGCTTCCATCTGAGAATTGCGGATTGCATTTCCTGCTGAGAATCCTGTCAGAAATCAAACCAAAACAGCTTTTTGATTTTCGAGACGATTAAATTCCATCTTTCTTTCAAAAAAGAAGGACATCCCCGGCTGTGTTTACGCCTTCGGATGTCCTTCTTTCTGCATCTGTGTCTAAAAAATAGTTGCCATCTCTGATTATGTGCCATCTCTCAGACACGGAATCGATAGCCCACGCCCCAGATTGTCTCGATATACTGCGGTTTCGCGGTGTTGGTCTCGATCTTCTCGCGGATCTTCTTGATGTGAACCGTGATGGTGGCGATATCTCCCAGAGACTCCATGCCCCAGATCTCCCGGAAGAGTTCCTCCTTGGTGTATACATGATTCGGGTTGGATGCCAGGAATGTCAGAAGATCAAACTCCTTGGTCGTAAAGTTTGTCTCTTTTCCGTTTACCCAAACCCTGCGGGCAGTACGGTCGATGCGGATTCCGCGGATTTCGATGATCTCATTTTCCGGATGTCCGGTGCCGATCAGGCGCTCATACCGAGCCAGATGCGCCTTCACCCGGGCAACCATCTCGCTCGGGCTGAACGGTTTTGTGATATAGTCGTCCGCGCCGAGGCCGAGGCCGCGAACCTTGTCGATATCGTCTCTCCGCGCCGACACGATGATCAGAGGAGTATTCTTCTTCTCGCGAATCTGACGGCAGATCTCAAAGCCGTCGATTCCCGGAAGCATCAGATCCAGCAGAATCAAGTCAAAATCATCCCGCAGCGCCCGCGCCAGACCGCCCTCGCCGGTATTCTCGATCTCAACCGAAAAACCGGAGATCTCCAGATAGTCGCGTTCCAGTTCCGCGATGCTTTCCTCGTCTTCTATCACAAGAATGTTGCTCATTTCCCATTTCCTCCTTCATCCGTCTGCCCCGAAACCGAAGCGTATTTTTCATCATCCTCCGCTTTCCGGAGTTCGAAGTGCATGGCGGTTCCCTTGTTCTCGTCGCTGGTCGCCCAGATCCGGCCGCCATGGTCCTCGATGATCTTCTTGACGATCGACAGTCCGATTCCGCTACCTCCGCGCTTGGAATTCCGCGATTTGTCGGTGCGGTAGAACCGCTCAAAGATCTTCCGGAGATCCTCTCTGGGGATTCCGACACCGTTGTCTTCGATCACCGTCTGAATAAAATCACCCTTATCCAAAATCCGGATGGCAATGCGTCCGGGTTTCTTATCCATATATTTCAGAGAGTTTCCGATAATATTGTTGACCACGCGCTTCATCTGCTCCGGGTCCAGAATGACTTTCACATTGTCCGCCACATTGGATCCGTAGGAGAATTCCACGCCTCTGGCTTCCATATCCACGCCGACTTCCTCGCTGCAGTCGCGGAAGTAATCATTGACCCGCACCTTTACAAAGTTGTACGGAATACGGTTGGTGTCGATTCGCGAATACAATGTCAGCTCATCGATCAGGTGATCCATGTCATTGGTTTTATTGTAGATGGTGCGAAGGTACCTGTCCAGTTTCTCCGGTGAATCCGCAATTCCGTCCCGGATCCCCTCGACATATCCCTTGATCGCCGTCAGCGGCGTTCGCAGATCATGGGATATATTGCGGATGAGCACACGGCTCTCGCGTTCATTTTCCACTTTTTCCTCTGCGGATTCCTTCAGTCGGATCCGCATGTCCTCGAAATCCTGACAGAGAAGGCCGATCTCATTGTCGCTCTGTACTTCCAGGGTGAAATCAAGGTTTCCATCCCGGATCTGCTTGGTCGCCTCCTGCAGTTTCGAGATCGGCTGCAGGATCGTGCGGAACAGCCATGTGGTCAGGAACATGCCGGCCAGAACCATGATCATGATTGCCATCAGAATCATCTGCCAGAACATCTGACGGATTAACGGAATCAGACCGGAAAGGCTTGTCACGATAAAAACGGATCCGTAAGCGCCGTCGGTAAAGCGGAAGTCAATCTGTTTGAGCATATTCGCCTTCGCGCCGTCGATATAGAATCCTGCGCCGGTATTCTGACTCGGATCCTGAAAATCCGGAAGATCGGCGATCGTCAGGGTGTCCTCCCTGTATCCGTTGTAAATGATCCGGTTATTCTGACGGACGATGATTCCGGAAAAGATTTTGGAAAGCTGATCGTTGACCGTATCCAGATAGCTCTTGTCCAGCAGGGTATCCGGTGAACTCTTTGTCGTATCCGCCACCGCCCGGGCCGTCGTCTGTGTCATGCGGCTGAGAAGCTGGGTGGAATCGCCGAGGAGCATATCATACTGGCCCTCAACTCCGTAGGTCTCCTCAATCACATGCAGCTGATACCGCATCATTCCGGCGACCATCAGCACGATCAGAAGAAGAGGAACCACGGTTGCCGTAAAGAACGTGAGCATGAGCTGGGTCTTTATCTTCATAGGTTTTACCTCCGATTTGCCTCGTATGGAAATATTTTACCACGGAAGAAGAGGCAAATACATACACAAAGCCGCCGCACCGGATTTCCGGTACGACGGCCTGCTGATGATTTGAAAAATGATATATTTTAACGGTTTTCTCAGCCGAGATACTTCTTCAGCGTCTCTGCCTTATCGGTCTGCTCCCACGGAAGCTCGATATCAGTGCGGCCGAAATGACCGTAAGCCGCGGTCTGCTCGTAGATCGGACGGCGAAGGTCAAGCATACGGATGATGCCGGCCGGACGAAGATCGAAGTTCTCGCGAACGATCTCAACCAGTTTCTCCTCGGAGAGTTTTCCGGTATCAAAGGTATCGATCATGATGGATGTCGGATGCGCAACACCGATTGCATAGGAGAGCTGGATCTCACACTTGTCCGCCAGACCTGCCGCAACAATGTTCTTGGCAACATAGCGGGCAGCATACGCTGCGGAACGGTCAACCTTGGTGCAGTCCTTTCCGGAGAATGCGCCGCCGCCGTGTCTTGCGGCACCGCCGTAGGTATCAACAATGATCTTGCGGCCGGTAAGACCGCTGTCTCCGTTCGGTCCGCCGATAACGAAGCGGCCGGTCGGGTTGATGAAATACTTGGTGTTCTCATCCACCATATCCTGTGGAATCACCTCATCGAACACATACTTTTTGATGTCTTTATGGATGGTCTCCTGAGAAACATCCGCAGAGTGCTGTGTGGAGAGGACTACGGCGTCAATGCGGGCCGGCTTGCCGTTCTCGTCATACTCTACGGTAACCTGTGTCTTGCCGTCCGGGCGAAGATACGCGAGGGTTCCGTTCTTTCTTACCTCTGTCAGTCTTCTTGCCATCTTGTGTGCAAGCGCAATCGGATACGGCATAAGCTCCGGGGTCTCGTTGGTAGCAAATCCGAACATCATACCCTGATCGCCGGCGCCGATGGCGTCGAGCTCGGCATCGTTCATCTCGTTCTCGCGGGCTTCCAGCGCCTTGTCTACACCCATGGCGATGTCGGCAGACTGGTGATCCAGGATAACCTGTACCGCGCAGCTGTCTGCGTCAAAGCCCATATCGGAGCTGGTGTATCCGATCTTGCGGACGGTATCGCGGACAATCTTCTGAATGTCTACATTTGCCTTTGTGGTGATCTCACCCATAACAGCAACGATACCGGTTGTGGTTACGGTCTCGCAGGCAACACGGCTCATCGGGTCCTGTGCCAGCATGGCATCCAGAATTGCATCGGAAATCTGGTCGCACATTTTGTCCGGATGTCCTTCGGTTACCGATTCAGATGTAAATAATCTTCTCTCCATTTTTGTTTATGTCCTTTCTGAAACAACGCCCTATTCATAAGAATCCCTGAACGCAAATCCACTATGCTCGACAATGCCCGGTCAAAGGACCTTCCAGCGTTTTCTGTGTGGCAGGAATATTCGGAAAACTTTCCTGTTGCACGAAAAAATCAGGTCCGCGAGTGCGGACCTGATTATCATTTACGTCAAATCAAATCCTCTTATTGCTCGCTTCATCATTCATTCCGCGCTCAGGTTGGCACCTTCCGCTTCCGTCCGTACACTGACTATTGATGTGCAGACCAACGGGGTTGCCGTGACTTCATCGATCCTCTGTATCTCCATCACTCTGAATAAGGGATAATCTATAGTATGCAATTGTAAATCTGCTGTATATATCGGCAGACCGGATATACTTTATAACACAGTATTTTTTTACTGTCAAGTTTTCCGCTTTTTTCGGCGGAATCCGGTTGTTGTCTTATGCATTTCCCCGAAAAAACAGGAAAATGTTCCGCCTGGAGAAATATCCCCTGAAATGAAAAAACCGCCGGCATATGCCGGCGGCCGTTCGAGGCAGCGAATCCTCACCGCCTCAGTGATTGAATTGTCGGTTCTGCTGTCAATGGCCGGAATCTCTCCTCAGACCACTTTCATGCGGAACTTCTGAGCTTCTCTGTCAGAATCCACCAGCTCGATGCACGCACCGAGTCCCTGAAGTTTCTGATCGAAGCACTCATACCCTCTCAGAATATAGCCGATCTCGTCCACGCAGGTATAGCCGTCTGCGGCAAGGCCCGCCAGAACGAGGGCTGCGCCCGCGCGCAGATCCGGTGCGATGACATCCGCGCCGGTCAGCTTTTCCACGCCCGTAATGATCGCGGAATTTCCCTCGACATGGATGTTGCTGCCCATTCTGGCCAGTTCATCCACGTACTTAAAACGATTCTCGAAAATGCTCTCCGTAACGATGCTGGTTCCCTGTGCGAGTGCCAGCGTCACCGTGATCTGCGGCTGCATATCCGTCGGAAATCCCGGATACGGAAGCGTCTTGATATTCATGTGATTCTGTCTGGAACGGCCGACCACACGGACCGCCTCGTCAAATTCCGTGACCTCACAGCCAAGCTCAACGAGCTTCGCGCTGATCGCCTCGAGATGCTTCGGAATGACATTCTGAACGGTGACATCACCTCTGGTGATTGCCGCCGCACACATAAAGGTTCCGGCCTCGATCTGATCCGGAATGATGGAATACTCCGTTCCGTGAAGAGATCTTACACCGCGGATGCGGATGACATCCGTACCGGCGCCCTTGATATTGGCACCCATGCTGTTCAGGAAGTTCGCCACATCAACGACGTGCGGCTCCTTCGCCGGGTTCTCAATGATCGTCTCGCCGACAGCCAGTGCTGCCGCCATCATGATATTGATGGTCGCACCGACCGACACGACATCCAGGTAAATATGGCTTCCCTTCAGTTCGTCTGCCTGCGCAAACACGATGCCGTTCTCGATCCGGACTTCCGCGCCCAGCGCCCGGAAACCCTTCAAGTGAAGATCGATCGGACGGCTTCCGATATTGCAGCCGCCCGGAAGCGGAACCTGCGCACTTCTATATTTACCGAGAAGAGCTCCCAGGAAATAGTAGGACGCGCGAATCTTACGAATATATTCATCATCGACACTGAACTGACGGATCGTGCCCGCATGAATGCGGACGGTATGGCGGTCGATTCGATCAACCCCCGCTCCGATCTCAGCCAATGCCTCAATCATGACATTGATGTCTCGAACATCCGGCAGATTCTCGATCAGGACATCATCATCCGTCATGACCGCCGCGGCCAGAATGCCGAGCGCAGCATTCTTTGCGCCGCTGATGGTAACGTCACCAACGAGCGGAATGCCGCCTTTCATTATATATTGACCCATTTTTCACCTCTGTAAGCGTATACTCGGTGGGTATTATATAACAATCCTCAGGGAATTGCAAAACAAATATAATTGTTACCGAGTGTGCTGAAGTAGTGCGTGGCATCGTTGATTCCCATTTTCTCCGCCGTCGCACTCTCCGTACCGGCCCCGCGAAGATAGGTCACATTGTCAAACTGGTCGTAGGCAATGATGAAGCCTACGCTTCCGTCCGGACTGATCACCGCCACCGGCTGCCCTTTCGACACAAAGTACAGAACCTGTCCGAGGGAAAGCCCCCGTCCGTCCAGGTAGACTGTGCCGTCCGAAGCCCCGCGGTTTCCCTTGATAAAGTCTTCCACATGCGTCTTTGCGGCAGATACCGCTCCGCCGGAGGCGGAAATGGACGCGGAGGACTTCCTGTTCGCTCTTGCCCAGAGAATCCGGCCCTGCGGGTCGGTCACAAGTCCCATTCTGTCCCAGGCCGCATTAACCGCGTCGGCAAAGTTCACATACACGCCCTGACGTTTTCCGCATGCATACGCATACCAGACATCTTTCCGTGCCGCGTTCGATTCCGGTGCGGCAACATTTGTGCTGCGCGCCTCCTGCTTCGCCGGTTTCCGGATCTTCACACATGCGCTTCCCCGGGTGACCGAAATATAGTAGCTCCGGCCCATAACACCGTCATTGTAGGTTCCAAAACCGGCGCCGGCGCCGCTCTCGACAGAGTTCGAGACCAGCGTGTCCTCGTCAATGGGCGTGAGACCTTCCGCCGTCTTCTGCGCTCTCTGCAGGTGCACGCGGCTGTCCTGAATGAAGACGCCCGTCATGGCGATGCCCTCTTTCTGATACCGCGTTTCCACTTCCATCCGGTCATTCACGATCTCTACCGCATAGAGCGGGAAATCAATGATTCGTCCGTCCGACTTCCGGAGATCCGTCGATTTTCCGAGTCCGTAGACGAGATCATCTCCCACAAAGCCGACGAGCCGGATCACGCTGCCGTCTTCCGGATCTTTCTGTGTCTTCTCGCCGTTTGCAAAATTCATGACGGTCAGACTGTCGCCGTACCAGGAATTGTCGCCGTTCTGCCATGCAATCTTTGAGGAATCGCTGCTCACGGCAAAATTATCGGAATCAAGGCCGTTCGCAACGACCTCACTTGTGCCCTCACTGCAGTCGACATGATACAGCGTCCCGTTCATCAGGAAATACAGGCTGTCGCTGTCCGGAAGATTCATCAGCTTGCCGGTGTCCTCCAGAAGATCGTCCGTGTCCTCATTGGACGGGATGAAGACGCGCTCCGTCAGCAGAGACCGGTTCTCATCGTAATGATAGATGCCGGTGCCGACGCTGCCTGCGTGGCCGTATCCGGTCATATATCCCGCAACCGCAAAGTCCACATTTCCCTTATCATCCACGTTCAGGATGCGGATCGCATGATTCCCGTCGCCGGTCTGACGGCTCTCCTCCTTCTCGCGGGAATTCCAGACCTGCGTGGTCTTGCTCTTGTCCGCATTCTGCAGCCAGAGCGTGCCGTTGACCGTAAATGCCCGGACCTTTCCGGATTCGCTGGCTCTCGCCGAGATCCCGGTGCCGTCGGACACTCCGAGAGAGATTCTGGAATCGGAAAACGCGCTCTCCGCGCCGTTAAACACCTGGTTGACGGTGCGGTCGTAATCCATCATGTAGACACGCTCCGTCCCCTGACGCATGGTAAAACTCTCCTCCACGTCATAATACCGGGTACCGGAATCGCCGGAGATCGAGGAGGTATAATCCAGACTGACCACGCCAAAGTTTCCGGCCAGTTCACGGAGATGGAGATTCACCTTCTCCGGACGCTGCATTCCGGTATTGTGCCAGGTCAGCATATCAAAATTGTTCTTCAGGGTCTGGTGGCCGAGAGAGGAATTGTCCGCCATCTCATTTGCCTCCAGATACGTGGTCAGGGAAGTCGCCGCCGTCTTGTCAAACGTCTTCTCCGAAAAATCCGCGGCAAGTTTCACCATGGCCTCTTCCTGCTCCGGCGTCTTCTCCGGAAGCAGAATTCTTGTACCGTAGTAGATCTCCTGTCCGCCGTTTCCGGTGAGAATAACCGTCATATCGTATTCTTTTCCGGCCGCGATCAGATTCTCAATCGGAAGAGACGCCGTGAGCCGGCCGTCTCCGTCTTTGGTGATCTCTTTGATATCCGTCCGCTCAACCAGGTGATCCACACCCGATTCGCGGATCTCATAGCGGGCGGACGTGACTGCGTTATCCTGCCCGTCGATCCAGATTTTCAGGTTCCGGTCTTCCGGCAGAATCGTCAGATCCGGCCGTCCCGAATCTGCCCGCTCCCGATCCGTGTACCCGCACGTCGGGTTCATTTCTCTGCCGCAGGACTGAAAGCTGATCACCGGTACCTGCCCGCCGGCCACCGAAGTAAAGATAGCTCCGTTCTCTTTATTCCGGCTGTCGGACTTCGCCCCGCGCACATAAGCCGCAGCTCCGAGAGCTGCCACTGAAATCGCGCAGGCCGCGGCAAGCACAATCTGAGTTTTTTTCTCCATCAGCTATACAGTTTTTCAGGGTAGACGCCTTCGGCGATCAGCCGGGCAAATGCCGCCGTTACGCTCTCCCTGTCCTCTTTATAGGTTACGCCGAACCACCGGTCCGGTGTCTCCAGCACGCGGACTCTTCCGGTTCCGTTCTGAATCTGCTCATCGATCATTGCCGGCAGAAGATACTCCGCCTTTTTTCTTCCTTCCTCGCTCAGACCGTCGAGGAATTTCGGAAATCCCTCTGCAAGGACATCCAGAAAACGCGGTGTCAGGCCCCACATATTCATGGACACGTGCTGGTCTTCCCGCACCGTAACCGGATTGCCTTCCGCGTCCGTCGCCTCCATGCCGTTTTCCGTCCGGCGGATGTTGTATGTCTCCGTCACTCTGGCGAGGGTTCCGTCCTCCCGAACCTCGCAGACACCGCGGGCCACGCCGCCGTTCTCGCTGAGCGTGTTCTTGAGCATAAAACCGCCCATGCACATATCGATGTATTCCGCGTTCTCATCCATCTCATGAACCATATAGTCATGAATCCGACGGAATCCTTCTTTTCCGTAGTAATCGTCCGCATTGATCACGAGAAACGGCTCGTGGACAATGCCGCGGACCGCCAGAACCGCATGACCGGTTCCCCAGGGTTTCTTCCGATCTTCCGGTGCAGTGTATCCCTCCGGAAGATCATCCACCTCCTGATAGGCATAGGCAACCGGAATGATCTTCGCGATGCGGTCACCGACAATCTCCCGGAAGTCCGCTTCCAGGTCTTTTCTTATAATAAACACAACCCGGTTGAACCCTGCGTCGATTGCATCATGGATCGAATAATCCATGATAATCTCGCCGTTCGGGCCCATCGGAGTCAGCTGCTTGATCCCTCCGCCGAAACGGCTTCCGATCCCCGCAGCCATAATCACAAGTGCTGTATCTTTCATGGTAATATTTCCTCGATTATTATATTCGGAACCTCGTCCGTCCTGTTTCGGCTGACGATCCGTTTTCCCGTCATCGCGGTTTTCCCGCGATCCCGGTCTTCACTCCGGCCGCCCCCAAAACATCCACCGTATTATATCACACGGCCGACTCATCCTCAATCATACGGTATCCGATCCCCATCTCCGTGAAGACGTACTCCGGCTCGGCCGGATTGCTCTCCAGTTTGCGGCGGATGTGTGCCATATTTACCCGGAGAATGCTGTTGTCGCCGTCCGCATACGGTCCCCAGATCGCCCGGATGATGGCGTCATACGTCATCACTCTCCCGCCGTTCTGCGCGAGGAGGGCAATAATCCGGAACTCGATCTGTGTCAGATGGATCGGGACATCCCCCTTCAGCACCAGGTGCTTTTCGAAATCGATCGTGAGATCCCGGGCATGAAACGGCTTCGTATAGAGCTCTGCACCTGTCTTCAGCCGGTTGCTGTGGCGGAGTGCCGTGCGGATCCGGGCCATCAGTTCGCCCGTTCCGATGGGCTTGCTGAGATAGTCATCCGCTCCCGCGTCCAGAGCGCGGACCTTTTCGTCCTCCTGTGTTCTCGCGCTGATCACAATGATCGGAACACTGCTCCACTCGCGGACTTTCTCAATCACTTCCATTCCGTCGATATCCGGAAGGCCGAGATCCAGCAGGACCACATCCGGCGCATGGGAGGCGATCATGGACACCGCCTCTTTTCCCCGCGTTGCCGTCTCTGTGTGGCACCCTTCCGCATTCAGGAAGGTCGCGATAAAATCGCATATATTCTTCTCATCTTCTACGATAAGTACTTCCAGTTTCTGACTCATGATCTATCATCCTCATCTGTCTTATACTGTCCCCGTGGCAGGCGGAAGCTGAATTCCGCCCCCGGTTCCATATTTCGCACCCAGATCTCGCCGTCATGGGCCCGCACGATCGCCTTGCAGATCGAGAGGCCGATTCCCATTCCCTTCCGCACATCCCCGGTGTTGTTCGGCTCCGATGTCGTGCCGTCAAAGATGGTCCGGATCCGCTCCGGCGGAATTCCCACGCCGTAATCCCTCACATGGAAAATGATGCCGTCCTCGTCGGACTCCACGGTCACGTCGATCGGGTGCCTTGTTCCGGAGTGAACGATGGAGTTTTCCATCAGATTGATCAGGACCTGCTCGATCAGGATGGCATCCATCGGGATCATATAAAACTCATCCGGCAGCTGTGCGTGCACCTTCGCCCATTCAATCCTCTTTTTCAGACGGGCAATGGCTCCTTCCAGCACCTCTTCCACCGGTTCCGGCTTCTTATTCACCTTCGCCGCATTGTCGCTGTTGATACGGGTGACGGAAAGCAGATTTTCCACCATGTTCAGCAGCCAGTTCGAATCCTCCCGGATGTGACGGATCAGCTCATTCTTCTGTTCTTCCGTCATGTCGCTGCCATTTTCCAGATAGACGGTGCTGGAACCGATAATACTGGTGAGCGGTGTCCTGAGATCGTGCGAGACCGCCCGGAGAAGATTCGCGCGCATGCGCTCTTTCTCCGCTTCCATCAGCTTCTTTTCCCGGTCCTGAAGCGCCTGCGCCTGTTCCTTCATATTCGTGATCATGGCGCTCGTCACGCTCGAAATCGAGAACATTGCGAGGAAGGTCATCGGATATCCCGTCATCGTAAAGTTGATCTGATTGTACGGGAAGGTATAAAAGTAGTTTACGGCGATGACCGCCGCGAAGCTGGCAGCAAGCCCGTAGCGGTAATTCTTCGTGGTCCGGGCGACAAAAAAGACTGCCACGACATAGACCAGCGCGATGTTGGCCGTCGGATTCTCCATGTGTTCAAAGAAAAATGCCGACACCGCCGTCGCCGCCACCAGAAGAAGAAAGGCGACGCACCAGCCGTTCATCCGCTCAATGATCGGCGGAATGGTGACAAACATCTTGTAGATCAGCTGCTGGAGCGGACCGCGGGCGGTGCCCGTCTCCGGTTCCTCCGACGGGATGACCGGGTTTGGTGTCTTTGCTGCGCGGTTCCCGTTTTCCCTGCCCTGCCGGGATTCTCTCTGCTGTTTCTCTTCCTCCGTATGCCGCATTTCCGACCTG
The DNA here is from genome assembly GCF_000711825.1 of [Clostridium] aminophilum DSM 10710. Lineage (GTDB taxonomy): Bacteria > Bacillota > Clostridia > Lachnospirales > Lachnospiraceae > Clostridium_R > Clostridium_R aminophilum. Next base: position 64,380 of record NZ_JONJ01000004.1, read on the forward strand.
TTCATCTGTCTCCCGCCTTTCGATCTGCGATCCCCGGTATCCTTCGTATTCCTGAAAAATATTTCCCACTGCGGTTTCCCGCAAATCAAAATCCGCAGGCCGGTTTTGGAGTTCGATCCCATCCCCCGTTCCCGAGGTGCGTCCCGAGGACTTCACATACTTTCCTCATTATACACAGAAGCGCTCAAAATCGGAAGCCGCTCCGGGCCTGCGTTTCGTTGCTTTTTTGGTATCTCTGTGTTAGACTCTTTCACGGAAATCCGACGGATTGCCGCATTCCGGCAGTCGTTTTTCCGCCGGATACCACCGTTTTGGACTATTACAAGCGACCGATCACACCGATTCACGGTGCATCCGTCACCGGTGCGCATCCTGTCATCGCAAAATCAATACCGTCATCCGCATAGAGAAGAAAGGAAGAACACCATGAACAGACCGGGAAGAAATGATACCTGCTGGTGCGGTTCCGGCAAAAAATACAAGCAGTGCCATCTGGCTTTCGATCAGAAGATCGAGGATTTTGAGCGCAGAGGCTTTCTTGTTCCGGATCACAAACTGCTGAAGACGCCGGCGCAGATCGAAAAGATCAAGGCCAGCTGCAAGGTCAATATCGCCGTTCTCGACTACGTCGAGCAGCACATTAAAGCCGGCATCTCCACCGAAGAGATCAACGACTGGGTCAACAAGATCACATACGACATGGGCGCGGTTCCGGCCGACCTGAACTACGAGGGATATCCGAAGAGCGTCTGCACCTCCATCAACGAGCAGGTTTGCCACGGCATCCCGTCCAAAGACATCATCCTGAAAGACGGCGACATCATCAATGTTGACTGCTCCTCCATCCTGGACGGCTATTTTTCCGACTCCTCCCGCATGTTCTGCATCGGAGAGGTTTCCCCGGAAAAGAAAAAGCTCGTGGAAGTCACCAAAGAGGCGGTCTATAAGGGCCTCGAGCAGGTAAAACCGTGGGGATTCATGGGCGATATGGCGGAAGCCGTTCAGAAGCACGTTGAATCCAACGGCTTCAATGTCGTCCGCGAGATCGGCGGACACGGCGTCGGCCTGGAATTCCATGAGGATCCGTGGGTCGGCTACCGCGGAAGACGCGGCACCGGCATGCTCCTTGTTCCGGGCATGATGTTCACCATCGAGCCGATGGTCAACATGGGCCGCGCAGATGTATACACCAGCGACGGCGACAACTGGGCCGTCTACACCGAAGACGGACTTCCGTCCGCACAGTGGGAGATTCAGGTTCTCGTCACCGAGGACGGCCACGAGGTTCTCTCCTGGTAATCTCTCCTTTTCGAACACGGAACAGCATTTCATCCGTTCCAAATACGGAACTGCATTTCATCTGTTTCAAATACGGAGCAGCATTTCGTCTGTTCCAAATACGGAACTGCATTTCGTCCGTTTTTCCGGCGACATAACGTGAACGCCCCTGTACCGGTTTCCGGCACAGGGGCGTTCTGCATATGGGTGCTCTTATGAGGTACTTATCATCCTGCTGCCAGGTTGGGAATGAAGGTGGAAACAGCAGGAACATAAGTCGTGAGGATAACCACGATGAGCGCGGCGAATACGAACGGGAGTACATCTTTGATGATGTCCGTATATCTCGCTCCCGCAATCTTCTGCGCCATGAATACCGACGAGCAGAACGGCGGAGTGATGAAGCCGACACTCAGGTTGACCAGGATGATCGCACCGAAATGAATGGTGTCAATGCCCATTGCGGTCGCGGTCGGAAGAAGAAGCGGCACGATGAGAAGAATCGCCGCGTTAATGTCGATCAGCATGCCGCAGATCAGGAAGATCACATTGGCAAAGATCAGGAAGATGTACGGGCTGGCGATATGCGCTGTCACGAAATTCTTGATCGCGGTGGAAATACCGATCATGGAGATGATACGTCCCGAGCAGTTCGAAAAACCGATCAGGATGCAGATCGTCGCGGTAGAAACCGCTGCTGCGACCGTCATCTTATAGAAACTGGAATCCAGATCCTCTCTCCTGATGAGAAATTTTACAAAATAGAAGATCAGACCGTATCCGACTGCCGCGGCGCCGGCCTCGGTCGCCGTAAAGATTCCGCCGTAGATACCGCCGAAGATGATGATCGGCATCACCAGAGCGGGAAGCGACTTTGTAAATGAGGTCCCGATGTTCCTGAAATACAGCGAAGCCGTGATATGACTGGTATCCCGTTCCTCTCTGCGTCCCTGCTTCACGTAGTTGATGGTCATGAAAAACAGGATGCAGAGGATCGCCGGGCCGACCGTGCTCAGCCATACCGCCGAGATGCTGGCCGACGCGCACAGACCGTACATGATGCCCGGAACCGACGGCGGGATCAGGATTCCGAGGAAGCTGGAGGCGGCCGCCAGAGCCGCACAATAGCTGTCAGAATAACCCTTTTTCTTCATTTCCGGGATCATAATGCCGCCGATGCAGCTGATGGTCGCCATACAGGAACCGGTCAGAATACCGAAGGCCGCACTGGTCAGAATCGTGACCGCGCCGAGCGATCCGCGAAGGCGACCGACGATGGAATTGATAAAACTGACGAGCGCATTGGCAATGCCGCTGTGCTGCATGATGATGCCGGCATAGATGAACAGCGGAACCGACAGAAGCGGAAAACTGTCCAGACCGGAGAATGCGACCGTACCCATGGCCTCCAGTTTAATCTTATCGACCAGAATAACGATCAGCGTCGCGGTACCGATGGCGTATCCGACCGGTACTTTGACAAACATCGCAAAACCGATAAACACTGCGATGAAGAGAAGTAACAATACAAACGGACTCATGCTTCCTCTCCCTCCTTCTCTTTTTCCGCAGCCTCATAGTCATAGAACAATCTGCAGATATTGTGATAGATCATCAGCAGGATTCCGATCAGTACAAAGCTCATCGGGATCAGCATATTGATATGCATGCTGGCCGATACCTGCGGTCTCGCCGCGATTTTCTGAAGATACTGGATGTAAATGACGCCGAAGCAGATGATAAACGCCTCCGTCACCAGAACGGAAACCCGGTTGAATTTCTTCATGAATCCGGCCGGATCCTTCGAATGATTTTCAACGAGAGTGTCTACCAGATCAATTCCGATGTGTCCGCCGTTGATAAATGCGCGGCCGGAACCCACATAAGTCAGCGCGATAAATAGATACCGGGCCAGTTCCTCGCACCATGGCGTCGGAATCCGGAGAACATATCGCCCGATAATCTGAATCAGGATACTTCCCGTCAGAACGATCAGCGCGGCAAACAGGAAGACATCTTCCAGTTTCGTGATGCCATGCTCGAACTTCCGGGCCGAATCATATTTTGCCATCTTCATTTCCTTTCCCTCCGTACGGTATCATCGGATACCCGCTCATGACCCGGCAGAGCGGATCATGAGCGCAGTTCCGGCTGCCGTGCAGCCATTCCCCCAAATTATCTGTCTGTGCAGCATATTGTCAGAAAATCCTCGGGCCGGGAAACCTCCCGCCCGGCAGACTTCCGGGGCCATACTCATCAGACGGAGAAATCTTTCTTGATCTTCTCGATAATGGATGCATCATACTGTTTGGAATAGGAATCCCAGAGGGCAACCGCTTTCTCTTTCAGCGCATTGTAGAAATCGCTTCCCTTTTCTACTTCGAATACCTCAAAAGAACCGTTCTTCTGACCCTCTTCGAGGATCTTATCGGTTGCCGCACGCATCTCTTTGCGCATGTATGCACCGGCTTCGGTCGCTGCCTGCCGGAAACATGCCTGCTGAGCCTCGGTCATTCCGTTCCAGAAATCCTCGGAAGTAACAATGGACGCGCCGGAATACATATAGTTCATGATCGTGATGTATTTCAGCCGCTCCATAACGCCCATAGAATCCATGTTGGAGATGGAGTTGTCCACGCCGTCAACCGTGCCCTGCTCCAGTGCCGCCAGCGTCTCGGATGTCGCGATCGCCGCCGGGATTGCTCCGATTGCGGTGTAGAAATCCTGAACCGCCTGGGTCTCCGGAACACGGATCTTCATGCCGTTGATATCATCCATGGATTTGATTGCCTTCTTCACGTTTCCGCACTCACGGAAAGCATTCTCGGTGGCAGCGACGCGGACAATGCCCTGCGCGGCCATCTGTTTGGTCAGCTCCTCGCCGATCCATCCGTTGATATAATACTGGTCAACCTGATCGTAATCCGTCAGCATATACGGCAGCCATGCCCATCCGAGTCCGCCGATGGCGGAGTCGATACCCATATCGGAGATCAGTCCGCACTCCAGCGTGCCGAGCTGGATCATTTCCGTCTCCTCACGCTCGCCGCCAAGGGATCCGGCCTCAATCTTGGTCCCCTTGATGGTTCCGCCGGAATATTTGTCCGCCAGCTCGATCAGCATATCCATCGTCTTATCCTGAATCTGCGCGCCGGCATGCGTATTGGTTACCTGGAATGTGACCTGCGGATCACCGGATGCGTCCGGAAGTGAGGCGGAGCCGGCATCCGCTGCCTTTGTCTCCTCACTCTTGGATTCTGCCGCTTCCGCCGCGGTCTCAGCCTTGGACTCCGCTTTCGACTCCGCTGCCGCCGCTGTCGTTGCCGCCGCAGAACCGCCGCAGGCCGCCAGTGAAGTCATCATCATTCCTGCAAGCAGCATCGATGCGATCCGTGTTCCAGTCTGTTTTCTCATAAGATTACCCTTCCCTTTCTGTTCGCCGCGTTTTGTCCTCTCCGCGCTCCGGCGTCTAAGCTGCGGATATTTTTTTGACTTTTTAGTTAAAAATATCTCTTTATTCAATTTAAGCACGGATTTTCCACATGCTCGTCAATGGTATGTTCCACGTGCAGATTTGCTCCGGAATAACTTCCCTCGATCTCCGCAAATTCTTTTTTTGCAGCGGCAAGAATACTTTTAAAACTGATTCCGGTCTCCATCCCCATCTCGTTGAACATAAATACCAGATCTTCGGTTGCGGTATTGCCCGACGCCCCCGGGGCAAACGGGCATCCGCCGAGTCCTCCGAGCGTGGACTGTACCCCGTCCGCTCCGGCTTCCACTGCCGCCAGCGTATTGACAATGCCCATGCCTCTGGTGTCGTGAATATGGCACTCAAAGCGGGCATCCGGGAACGCCTCTTTGGAGGCGGTGACAAACTCCCGCACCTGTTTCGGATCAGCCATACCGACCGTGTCACAGAGGTTGAAGAGTCTCACCCCGAGGTCATATCCTCTCCGCTCGAAATCGATCAGTTTTTTTACATCCCGCTGTTTTCCCTCGAACGGGCATCCGAATGCCGTTGCAACATCCAGGCACACCGTCAGCTCCGGGTACTCATCGATGATTTTTCCGAGCTCCGCAAAACTCTCATCGTGTGTGCGGCGGATATTCGCCATGTTATGACTCCGGCTGAGAGAGATCACATTGGCCACTTTCCGGAATCCGGCCTCGGCGGCATTGGCTGCGCCGCGGTAATTCGGAACCAGACAGAATAGATCCAGATCCGGATAATCCGGAAGAATCGCCTTTGCCACCTCCGCCGCGTCCCGCATCTGCGGAATCGCCTTCGGGCTGACGAAACTCGTGATCTGCATATGCTTCACACCCGAATCAATCAGTTCCCGGATGATCTCGATCTTCTTTTCCGCCGGAAGATACTCCTTCAGATTCTGAAACCCGTCGCGCGGACCGACTTCGATAATATCTACTTTCTTTTCCATGATTGTCTCCCCGTCCCAAGGACGCTGCAGAGACATTTGCCGAAACCTCTGACTCTGCAGTAAAACCGCGAATCAGATGATTCCCTCTTTTTTCAGTGTCTCCACGGCATCTTTGTCCATACCGAGGAAATTCTCATAAACCGCCTCATTATCCTGTCCGAGCGTCGGCGCCGGATGAACCGGATCGGCCGGGCAATTGGTAAATTTCAGCTGATTGTTGGTCAGCTTCATCTTTCCGGCAACCGGATGATCCATCTCCGGGAACATGTTCCTTGCCCCGGCAATCTGCGGATCCCGGACCACACGGTCAATCGTGTTGATCGGTGTCGACGGTACTCCGATTCTGTTCAGGCGGTCCGCCACCTCATCAACAGTCTGCGTGACGGTCCATGCTTCCACAGCCTCTTTCATCGCCTCGTGGTTTTTGACCCGGTCCGACACGGTAAGGAACCGCGGATCCTTCGCCAGCTCCGGCTGTCCCATCTCCTTGCAGAGAAGCGAATAGAGCTTATCGTTGCCCGCTCCGATAATGACGTCTCCGTCTTTGGTCCGGAAGGAATCATAAGGGTACGTCGATTCATAGCGATTGCCGATTCTCTGCGGGATTCGGCCGTCCGCCAGATAAATCATGTTGATGTTTGTCATCGCGGATACGACGGAATCAACCAACGCGACATCGACCTTCTCACCTTCCCCGGTGCGGTGCTGATGATCCAGCGCCGCCAGAACACCGATCGTGAGACTGAGTCCCCCAAGAACATCTCCCATCGGTGTTCCCGTTCTGGTCGGTGCGCCTCCCGGCCATCCGGTCGTGCTCATAAGACCTCCGGCCGCCTGGCCGACAATGTCGTAACCGGCCCTTCTGCTGTACGGACCGGTGTGTCCAAATCCCGATACCGCACCGTATATGATCTTCGGATTGATTCTCTTCAGCTCATCGTACCCGAGTCCCAGTTTTTCCATGGTGCCGGGGCGGTAATTTTCGATCACCACATCCGCCTTCTTCACCATTTCCCGGAAAAGTTCTTTTCCCCTTTCCTCCTTGAGGTTCAGGGTGCATCCGATCTTACCTCGGTTGAAATTCATGTAATAGACACTCTCACCGTTCTTAAACGGTCCGAACGCCCGGCTGTCATCACCCTTTCCCGGCTGCTCGATCTTGTACACAGTCGCTCCCATATCTGCCAGGAGCATCCCGCAATACGGACCGGCAAGTACTCTGGTCAGATCGAGCACGACGACTCCATCCAGTAATCCCTTACTCATCTCGTTCCGTCCTTTCCTAATTCTGTTGTCAGAAGCCTTTGCTGCCGCTGGCGGCTCAGGCGGAAATGAAGGGGAAATGTGCACAATTTCTTTCCTTTTTTCTGTCCAAATTGTAACAGTTTGCAAAAACCGACCTCAATATCCTGAAAATGGAATCGTAAAACCGGCAAAGAATGTTTCATTTTATGAATGCAGAATCTGTTTGAAACATTTCTGCCTCAATATGTTTCATTTTTTTGAACCATATGCTACGATTGCAATACGATTTGACGCATATATTTGTCATATTTCTTTTCTTTTTGTAAATACTGCACAATAATCCGTCTTGTTTTATTTGCAGAACATGAATTGCGATTATTTCCGCAATATACAGCATTCATGGAAGGGAGGAGAAGCCATGAGCCAGACCTACCGTCTCTGCATCCTGGTCTATCAGCAGCTGACCACGCTGGTCCGGGAGGCACTGTCCAGTCTTCAGTTTGACGACACCGAGATCACTGTCATTGAGAGCAGTGCCGACACACTGCCCTATAACATCTCCGCCATCCTGAGCGAAGATTATGATGTATTCATCGCCGGCGGAGCCAATGCCGCCATCCTCTCACAATACAGCGAAGTGCATCTGCGGCGGTTTGCGGTGCACAATACCGATTATCTGATCGCGATCCGGCGGGCACTGCGGGAGGGAAAACGCCCCTGTATTGTGCAGCACAGCCTGGCGGTTCCGCCCAATGTCGAGCTGTTCAGCCGGCTTACCGACACCGAGATCGGTCTTCTGACCTTTTCCGACGGCAATGAACTTCGGGAAGCCATCCGCACATCCCGCTACGATGTCTTCATCGGCGCATCGCAGACCTGCGAGACGGCAAGAGATCTCGGCCGCGAAAGTATGCTCGTCTATGTCGGCACAGACTCCATCCGCCGCACGATCGCCGAGGCAAGACAGTTTGCCGTGGAACTGCGGAAAGAGCACCGTTTCTCCGCAATCACCGACGCACTGATCCGGGATACGCCGATCGGCATCATCATCACCGACGAGGACGGCATCATCACCACCATCAACAATCTGGCCAGCAGTTACATCGGCATCCCCGGCATCATGCTGAAAAGCCGGCATCTGCGCGATGTTGCCAGAAATCTGGATCCTTCCTATCTCTCCGAAAAAGGTCTTGTCGAACAGGAGGCCTTCCGCATCATCGGCGGAATCCGCTTCCGCTGCACCCAGCGCCGCATCCAGATCAAAGGGCAGGAGATCGGAACTCTCACCACACTCCGGATTGATAACCGGAAACAGTCCTCTTCTCCCGCCGCGGCCTCTTCCATGCAGGCAACCCAGTGGAAACATCTCATTACAGATTCGCCGGCCATGAAACAGCTCGTCTCTCTCGGAAACCGGCTTTCCATGAACACGCTTCCGACTGCGGTGATCGGAGAATACAGCACGAACAAACATCGAATCGCCGAGTGTCTGCATTCCTGCAGTGACCGTGCCCAGCAGCCGCTGATCATCATCAATCTCTCTGCCATCTCGGAGACGGAAGCCGGCCGGAGCCTGTTCGGAAGCGCTGACACCCTCGCCCCGTTCACGGGCCTGATCGAGCACGCAAACCGGGGAACCGTCATTCTTCGGAATATCCAGTACGCAAACCGCGCGGTTCAGTCCTGCCTGATGGACGCCATCTCGCGAAACCAGTATCTTCCTGTGGGCAGCATTGCCCCGAAAGTATCCGATGTCCGCTTCATCACCCTCTTCAATCTCGAAGACGGAACCGAAAACATCCGGCCGGATCTGCTCTCGCTCCTCACAACGCAGACCATCCGTGTTCCCGCTTTCCGCGATCGCCGGGAAGACATGCCGATGATGTTCAACCGCTTTGTCAGTCACCGGTATGAGAAGAATTTCGATATCCGCAAATACCCCGCTTCCTGCGAACTTCTGTGCTTTTACGAATGGCCGGGCAACGCGGCCGAAATGCAGGCGGTCAGCGACCGTTTCTCCGCCACGATCTCTGCCAGCACGCGGCTCTCACCGAAAACCGTCCACAGCCATCTGATCCATGCCATCGGTGAGGAAAAACTCGCGGACTTTATCCGGAGACGGCATCAGCCGGAAAGCCCGCAAGCCGTCCCGTCCGCAGAAACCGAAGAGGGAACACGGTCCCGTCTGTTGCGGACTGCCGATGAAATGAAGCATTTCCTCGGATATACCAATGCAAAGGCGGCCGAGAGCATCGGTGTCAGCAGAACTTCCCTGTGGCGGATCAGTGCGCAGAAAGCATAAGAAAAACGAGTCGAAACTCGCAAAGCGTGTTTCGACTCGTTGACATCTTTTCTTTTGTTATATTTTCTTTCGATCAGGTCAGAATCACCATCAGGATCGGCACGGTGATAAAGATACCGAGCATGGACAGAACCGATCCCGTGGCGGCATACTTTTCATCCGCTCCGTAGTTCCCCGCCATAACGGTAATCTGGGATACGACCGGAAGCGCTGCCTCGATGATGAAGACACTCCGGTTGAGGCCGTGAACGCCGAACAGGATACAGAGTCCCGTGCAGATCGCCGGCGCGATGATCAGCCGGATCAGCAGCATCATCGGAATTCCGCGTTCCAGACGAATGTTGCGGATTCCAAGCTCATAAACGATAAAGCCGCAGTACATCAGTGCAAGCGGTGTCACCGTATTGCTCATGTATTTTGCAAAACTCATAAAAATCTGCGGCGGTCGAATGTCAAGCGCCAGAAGCCCAAATGCCACGATGAGTCCCAAAACCGGCGGTTTCGTGAAGATATCCTTGATCACGGCCGACCACTTCTTTTTCTCCTTTGACATCTCTCCGGCGCTCTTACAGAGCATAACCGCAACCGTCTGCGTGTAAATCGTACTTCCCATATAGTACATCATGACATACGGGATCGAGACATCCCCAAACAATTCATTTGCGATCGGAAGCCCGATAAAAAGCGTATTTGAGATAAACGCCATCGCGATAAAGATTCCGTAACGCTTTCTCGGGAGCCGAAGCCATCTTGCCGCGAGATCGCTGATCACCAGGCAGATAAAAATTCCGACAAGCGGAACCAGAATCCGCGGTCCCATATCGAACAGATCATCCCGCTTGAGATTCTGAAGAACGCCGGTAATGCAGTTCATCGGAACAGCAATATTGACCACAAAACGGCTGATAAATTTTTTTTCGGTGCCGGTCATCCATCCGGCCCTTCCCATCAGATAGCCGACCGCCATGATGCTGAAGATCATGAACACAGCGGAAACGGCGTTAAAAAATGTCACCATCACTTTTTCCCTTCTCTGAGCCCAAACCTTTGACCATTATAACATACTTACGCAAATGTCACAGACAGGTAACGCTTATAGGAATTATAAACAAGAGCGCGAGACGGCGCACGAGGTCCAGTGGACCTCGGTTTTGCGCCGACCGGAGCGACAGCGGAGACTTTCGAACGGTTTGAGCACGGCCGTGCTCGAACAACGACAAAAAAGGACATCCTTCACGGATGTTTTTGGCCCGCTGCAAAGAGCGCGAGACGCGAGGTCCAGTGGACCTCGGTTTTGCGCCGACCGGAGCGGCAGCGGAGACATTCGAACGGTTCGAGCACGGCCGTGCTCGAACAACGACAAAAAAGGGACATCCTTTACTGGTTTTTTCGAGATAAGAGCGCGAGACGGCGCACGAGGTCCAGTGGACCTCGGTTTTGCGCCGACCGGAGCGGCAGCGGAGACATTCGAACTTCGAATCACTATACGCTCCGGTCATAAAGAAAAGAGGCATCCTTTACGGATGCCCCTTTTCTTTATGATAGCGAGCGCGAGACGGGATTCGAACCCGCGGCCCCCACCTTGGCAAGGTGGTGCTCCACCACTGAGCCACTCGCGCATACGTCAGACCTTCGTTCTGACGGAGACTATATTACCACAGCCTTCGTTAAAAGGCAATGACTTTTTGAAATTTTTTGTTTAGAATATTCAATTCTAACGATTCGGAACGTGTCACACGTACCACAATTCCTCTCTCGTCGTGGACACCGCATCCGCTCCGGCTTCAAAAGCTGCCATGATGTCTTTCTTATCCGAGAGAAGTCCTCCCGCAATCAGCGGAAGTTCCGTCTCCTGACGGATTTTCTGGATCACACGCGGCATCACTCCCGGCATGATCTCAATCGCATCCGGATGGAACGACTCAATCTGCTTTTTCAGTGTCGAGAGCGCCATGGAATCCACCACAAACGTTCTCTGAATGCAGATCATTCCGAGTTCTTTCGCGTGCTTCACAATCGGAGATTTGGTGCTGATAATGCCGTCTGCCCGGGTATTCCGGCGAATGAAATCCACGGCGACTTCTTTTGAGCTCAATCCCTGAATCAGATCCACATGAACAATGGCAATCTTGCCCGACTCCTTAACGCGATCCACCAGTTCTGCCACATCACAGATCGTCCCGAACAGGAGAAATACCACCCTGCAGTCTGTCTTCAGGCAGTTTTCCAGTCCGGATTCATTTTTCACCGCCGCAATTACCGGCGAAGTCTCCAAAAGATCGATCATGTTCATGGCAATTCCCCTTTCTCTGACCATATGCCTAAATATAACAGAAAGAAACCGGCAAGTCCATAACAGAAAAGCCCCGGGGAGAAATTCCCCGGGGCCCGTTCACCCACCGCACACCGTTTCCGGTGAGCCGGCAGATCATTTCATACTGTATTACATTCTGCTGTCCAGACGGAACTTTCCGACAAGATCGTTCAGCGTCGAAGCCTTCTCCGAGAGATCCTGGCTGGTTGCCGCACTCTCCTCTGCCGTAGCGGAGTTGGTCTGAACAACGGAGGATACCTGGTCGATACCGATCGTTACCTGTGCGATGGAATCTGCCTGACGGCCGGATGCCTCCGCGATCTCCTGAACCAGTTTCGCCGTCTTGTCGCTGCCTTCTACAATGCTGTCTAGACTCTTGGCGGTCTCGTCTGCAATGGTAATACCGTTCTCAACCGCCTGAACCGCTTTCTCGATCAGGTTCGTGGTGTTCGAAGCCGCCTCTGCGGACTTCTTCGCAAGGTTGCCGACCTCGTCCGCAACAACAGCGAAGCCCTTGCCGGCAGATCCTGCTCTTGCCGCCTCAACGGCTGCATTCAGAGCCAGAATATTGGTCTGGAATGCGATATCGTCGATCGTCTTAATGATCTTTCCGATCTCTTTGCTGCTCTCGGAGATGTCCTGCATCGCCTGAACCATCTCGCGCATGTGCTCATTACCCTTCTGGATCTCGGTACGTGCGTCGTCGGAAAGCTTCTCCGCATCTTCCGCATGCTCTGCGGTAATCTTAACCTGATTGGAGATATCGGCAATCGTCGCAGAGAGCTCCTGAATCGAAGATGCCTGCTCGGTTGTACCCTGTGCCAGAGACTGCGCTCCAGAGGAAAGCGTGGATGCATTTCCGTTTACATCCTCCGCAACCTGACGGATGTGTGACATCGTATCGGTCATAGTGCTGCGGATATTGAAGAGCGCATCCTTGATCGCTGCAAAGTTTCCTGCATAATCGTACTTCAGATCAAAGGTAAGATCGCCGGCCGAGATCTTGTCCAGAACCTCGGTGATCTCATTGATGTAATCAATGTAAGAGCTGAGCATCGACGCGGTCTCATGCATTGCGGAAGCCACATCACCGGTCTCATCGTTGGACTCAACTTCAATCTTAACCTTCAGGTTGCCATCCGCGATCTCCTGTGCGGATGCCGCAAGACGCTTCAGCGGATTGGTGATTCTTCTTGCGATCAGCACTGCGAGAAGCGCGGAAACAACACCGATCACAATCGTAAAGATTACAAAGAAACGGATCATGGTGTTGACATCCGCAAACGCGTCTTCCTTCAGCTGAACCGTAATTGCACCCCAGTTCGCTGACTGACCCGGAATCTGAATCGGTTTATAGGAATAGATTGCATCTTTGCCGTCATCATCCTTAAACTCTTTGGTTCCGCTTCCGCCGGCCAGAAGTTCGGAGATCATCGCCTTAAAGCCATCGGTCTCCGCGATGGGCTCCTCTGCCTTGGTATCCTTGTTGGTCTTGGTACCCTTCTTGTAGTTGTAGAGCTGCTCTACATACTCTTTGTTTGGATGCGCGATAACCGAACCTTCGCCGTCGATCAGGATGGTATACGTTCCGGAGGAATTGTAGCTGTCTACAATCTCCTGGAGTTTGGACAGATCCAGATCCGATGCGAATACGCCGATCATGGAACCCGCGGCATCCTTTACCGGATAGATGATGGATGTAACGGCAGATCCGGTGTTGATGTCAAAATAAGACTTGGATACAAACGGCTGACGCTGTTCCACAGCCTGTTTGAACCACCAGCGGTCTCCTCTGTTTGCAAGCTCACCGGAACTTCGGGCGGTCTGCATTCCGTCCATTCCCTGCTCGTAGAACAGGATGAAATACGGATTGTTCTCTTTCGTCTTTACCAGAATGTTATGCTGCTTTTCCGGATCCATCGAAACGATATCATCACCGATTGCCAGTCCCTGAACAACCGCGTAACCTTTATTGATGTACTCCGATACTTCCGCGGAGATACTATTGGTGCGGTCCTGGATCTTTTCGTATGCGGTTTTCTGTCCGGTTTTTGATGACATGTACGCGCTGAGAACGCTGCTTAAAATCAGCGGAATCAGTGCAACGGTAATTGCCAATGCCAGGATTTTGAATCCAATGCTGATTCTCATCTGGCCTCTCCTTCTCGGAGAACTACTGCTGTTCTTTCCCAATTTAGTTGCCCCCATTTGGTTTGTTACGGAGAACTTTCTCCTCATCGTGTTTCGCTTGTATTATCGACGATACATAACAAAATATGACACGTATTATGAGATTTTTTTCCTATCTTTTTTGTCTTTTTTTGTCGTTCTCTTAATAATCAATATTATTCTTCCGCAAGTTATGTATTATTCATATTCTCCCGTCTGCCATTCTCGGTAATCGGAAAATGCCCTTCTGCGCAAGCTGCAGAAGGGCATTGGAATAACTATTATTATTTTGTAGTTTTCCGTTCGTTTTTACGTTTTCCTGTCTGAAATCAGTTCAGTTTGAACTTGCCTACCAGTTCATGCAGCCTCGACGCCTTCTCGGACAGATCCTGGCTGGTTGCCGCACTCTCCTCGGCAGTTGCGGAGTTGGTCTGTACGACGGAGGATACCTGGTCGATGCCGACCGTTACCTGTGCGATGGAATCCGCCTGCCGTCCGGATGCTTCCGCGATCTCCTGAACAAGCTTTGCCGTCTTTTCGCTTCCGTCTACAATGCTGTCAAGACTTCTGGCCGTCTCATCCGCAACCCGGATTCCGTGTTCTACAGCCTGAACCGCCTTCTCAATCAGCTGCGTCGTGTTGGATGCCGCTTCCGCGGACTTCTTGGCCAGGTTTCCGACCTCATCCGCTACAACTGCGAAACCTTTTCCGGCCGCGCCGGCTCTCGCCGCCTCAACAGCCGCATTCAACGCAAGAATATTGGTCTGGAATGCGATATCCTCAATGGTCTTGATGATCTTTCCGATCTCCTTGCTGCTGTCGGAAATATCCTGCATCGCGCGAACCATTTCCTGCATATGCTCATTGCCCTTCTGAATCTCAACCCGGGCCTCATCCGAAAGATGCTCCGCATCTTCCGCATTTTCCGCGGTCACCTTGACATGGTTGGAAATGTCGGCAATCGTCGCGGACAGCTCCTCGATAGAAGACGCCTGCTCGGTGGTACCCTGCGCCAGTGACTGTGCGCCGGACGACAGCGTCGCCGCATTGCCGTTTACCTCTTCCGCAACCTGACGGATGTGGGACATGGTATCGGTCATCGTAGTGCGGATGTTGAAGAGCGCATCCTTGATTGCCGCAAAGTTGCCGGCATAATCATACTGCAGATCAAAGGTCAGATCACCGATGGAAATCTTGTTCAGAACCTCCGTAATCTCATTGATATAGTCAATATAGGAGCTCAGCATCGATGCCGTCTCGTGCATTGCACTGGCCACATCGCCGGTCTCATCGTTGGTTTCCGCGGAAATCTCAACCTTCAGATTGCCATCCGCGATCTCCTGCGCTGCTCCCGCCAGTTTCTTCAGCGGACGGGTGATCCGGTTCGCGATCAGAATGGCAAGCACCGCAGAGAGAACTCCCATCACTATCGTAAAGATCACAAAGAAGCGGATCATTTCATTGACCGATGCATACGCTGCCGACTCCTTCTGGATGGTCACAACGCCCCACTGCTCCGAAGAACCCGGGATAGCAATCGGACGGTAAGAATAGATCGCCGCCTCACCCTGCCGGTTGGCAAACTCACGAACACCGCTGCCGCCGTTCATCAGATCAGCAACCAGTTTTTTCATGTCATCGGTTTCGTTAAACGCCTCCCGCGCGGTGTCGCCCGCACTTTTCAGCTTTGTGCCGTCCGTATAGTTATAGGCATAGGTCACATAATCACTGTCCGGATGTGCGATACAGATGCCTTCTCCGTCAATAACCAGAGAATAGGTTCCCTCTGTGTCATAGCTGGATACCACTTCCTGTACCTTGCTCAGTGAGAGATCGGCACCGATGATACCGGTCATTTCGCCCGCCTCATCAAACTCCGGGAAGAAAATCGATGTCGTCGCCGCTCCATCGGTCGCACTGACATAGGATTTGGATACAAACGGATTCTTCTGCTCCCGGATCTGCTTATACCACCAGCGGTCACTCCGGTCTGCCGGCTCACCGCTGCTGCGCGCGGTCTGCATACCTGTGCTGTCCACCTGATATACCAGAGAGAAGTATGGATTGTTCTTTGCCGTCGCCTTCACGATCTTATCCTGCTGCACCGGATCCATGCCGAGCATATCTCCGGAGACCGAAAGGCTCTGAACAACCGCGTAACTCTTATTAATGTATTCCGATACTTCGCTGGAAATGCTGCTGGTCAGATTCTGAACCGTCGCGATCGCATTGTCCCGTCCGGTCTGTCTTGACTTTACAGAACTCACCACCGCGCTCAGGCTTAACGGAATGATCGCCACGCTGAGTCCCAGCATCAGGATCTTCGTTCGGATGCTCATCCGAAATGAACCGGATCGGTTCGTTGAATTGCTGCTTGATTTGTTCATTTTTTTCCTCCATTATCGGGGTTTAGCCCGACTTCTATAGTCGGCGTGATCGGATAAAATATCATTCTCTTTCTTTTAGCAGCATTTTCGCGTGATCGTCATATTTCACATCATAATTTTCATTATCCTCTTTCTGTTATGAATTATATATGATTCCATTTTCTTCCTTTCTCCTTTCTTCACACGTTTTTGACCGGAACGCGGAAACATAACATCTTCTATCTGTTATTCTTTCATTAAAAAATATTTCTGATTTTTCAGTGTCATCACCGCATTGTTTTATCACATATTCATAAACCGTTTCGTTTTTATGACCATTTCCATCCCCTCTTTTCGGAGGGCGTTTGCGCCGCCGGTCACCCGCAAGACGGCATCCTCGCGGCCCGACTTTTAACAGGGATTTTCGCAGATATTTCCTTTTACAGCAGAAAACGCGGGCCGAAGTTTCCCTCGACCCGCGTTGTTCCAATGTTCCAATATACGGTTATGCTTTCCTCTCCGGATTGTTTTTATCCGAAAAACCCTACCGGGTTCACTCACCGTTCTTTACGGATTCAGTTTGAATTTGCCGACAAGTTCATTCAGAACAGAAGCCTTATCGGAGAGTTCCTGGCTGGTTGCCGCAGATTCCTCCGCCGTCGCGGAATTGCTCTGAACAACGGAAGATACCTGATCAATACCGATGGATGCCTGTGAAATCGCATCGGACTGTCTGCCGGACGCCTCCGCGATCTCCTGAACCAGTTTTGCGGTCTTCTCGCTGCCTTCCACGATGCTGTCAAGACTCTTCGCCGTCTCATCCGCAACGGTGATGCCGTGCTCAACCGCCTGAACCGCCTTCTCAATCAGATGCGTGGTGTTCGACGCCGCCTCCGCAGACTTCTTTGCGAGGTTGCCGACCTCATCCGCAACCACGGCGAAGCCCTTTCCTGCCGCGCCGGCTCTCGCCGCCTCGACCGCCGCATTCAGTGCCAGGATGTTGGTCTGGAATGCGATGTCCTCGATGGTCTTGATGATCTTTCCGATCTCCTTGCTGCTGTCGGAAATGTCCTTCATCGCCTTCACCATCTCCTGCATATGTTCATTGCCCTTCTGGATTTCAACCCGGGCATCTTCGGAGAGTTTCTCCGCATTGTCCGCATTTTCCGCGGTCACTTTCACATGGTTGGAGATATCCGCGATGGTTGCGGAAAGCTCCTCGATGGAAGACGCCTGCTCGGTGGTACCCTGGGCCAGAGACTGTGCTCCGGAAGAAAGGGTGGATGCGTTGCCGTTGACCTCTTCCGCGACATGAAGGATATGGGACATGGTATCCGTCATGGTGCTTCGGATATTGAAGAGCGCATCCTTGATCTCCGCAAAGTTTCCTGCATAATCGTACTTCAGATTGAAGGTCAGATCGCCCTCCGAGATCTGGTTCAGAACCTGTGTGATCTCATGGATATAATCGATGTAGGAACTCAGCATCGTTGCCGTCTCGTGCATTGCACTCGCCACATCGCCGGTCTCATCATTGGACTCCGCATTGATCTCAACCTTCAGATTGCCGTCCGCAATCTCCTGCGCCGCCGCAGCCAGTTTCTTCAGCGGACGCGTAATCCGGTTCGCCATCAGAACCGCCAGCACGGCAACCAGTACGCCCATGACAACCGTAAAGACGATAAAGAAACGGATCATCGCGTTGACGTCCGCGTAAGCGGCCGAGGTCTTCTGAATCGTCACAACCGCCCACTGATCGGAGGTTCCCGGAATGGAGATCGGCCGATAAGAATAGATGGCATTCTCGCCTTTACGGTTTGTTCCCTCTGTCACGCCGCTCATGCCGTTCAGCGCATCTTTTGTCAGGTTCCGGAATAACTCGGTCTCATTGAACGGCTCACGCTCGGTGGTGCTTCCGGTCCTTAAACGGGTTCCGTCCAGATAGTTGTAGCTCTGGGATACATACTCCGGTTCCGGATGGGCGATGCAGACACCTTCACCGTCCACGATCAGAGAATAGGTACCTTCCGAATCATAGGACGAAACGACTTTCTGAATCTGATCCAGGGAGAGGTTTGCCCCCAGGATGCCGCACATATTGCCGGCATCATCAAATTCCGGGAAATAAACGGAGCTGGTTGCAATGCCATCGGTCGCGCTGAAAAATGATTTGGAAACGAACGACTTGCGCTTCTCCATCATTTCCCTGTACCACCAGCGGTCACTGCGGTCCACCGGCTCGCCGGAACTTCTTGCGGTCTGCATTCCGGTCAGATCCACCTGATAGAGCAGCGAAAAATACGGGTTGTTCTTTGCGGTCACTTTCAGGATCTTATCCTGCTGAACCGGGTCCATACCCAGCATATCGCCGGATGCTGCCAATGACTCGACAACCGCATAACTCTTTCCGATATACTCCGATACCTCATTGGAAATGCTCTCCGTCAGCGTCTCGACGGTCCGGATCGCCGTGGCTTTTCCGGTCTTTTTCGACATAACCGCGCTGACTGCCGCACTGGTAATCAGCGGAATAAGGGATGCGCAGATTGCCAGAAGAAGGATCTTGGTCCGGATGCTCATCCGGAAGCCAGAACGGCGCGACGATGTTTCGTTATCCAAATGCATTGCTTACTACCTCCGCTTTTTCTTGTCAACTAATTCACATTCTTTTCTTGACACAGTTACCCACTATATGGCTTGAAAACCCTTGTTTCAAGCCATTTTTTCAATATCGGCACATTTCATGACAAGACTGTATGCTCTCTCTTTTCCTTTGTATACAATCTACACCTTTCGGTGTGACCGCTTTTTCCGTGCTTCGTCATTTTCCATACCGGTCTCCCTGTTCAAGACACCTCTCTGCATAAATCTGTTCGGCGCCGAATGCCTTTTCTCTCAGTTTCAGTCAAATATTTGCAAAAAAAATCACATTTTGCGTAAAAAAACGGGCCGGGATGTTGATCCCGACCCGCTAAACTGCAGCGTTTTATCACAAAATGCTTTCCTGTTTCTATTTTATTATTGTTTGTCCAGTTTGAATTTACCGACAAGATCATTCAGCATGGACGCCTTCCCGGAGAGATCCCGGCCGATTGCCTCAGACTCTCTCGACATCCTTGGTCGCAATAATCTTCACACCGGTTCCCGCCGCGTCGGCAATAATCACATCACCGATATGAACCGGAGCCTTCACGGTAACCTCGCGGATCTCCTTCATGATGTCAAAGATCTTTCCCTTCGGAATATCGTTCGCCGTCTTGACCGATACGCGGGCAATCTCGCCGTTTTCAACCGGAACGGAGCTGGTCACGATCCGGGTTGGATTGGTCACTTCCTTCTTTCCGTAAATCTCGCCCCGCGGGCAGGTGTTGCCCTCGACGTTTACCGCCTCACCGTTTTCCATTGTGACTCTCAGCTGACACCCCATCGGGCACTGAATGCAAGTAAGTTCTCTGATCTCAGCCATGACTTATGCCTCCTCTTCCGTGCGGATCACGATTTCCTTCAGATCCGGGAATTCCGCAAGCTTTTTCTTCTGAAGAATAACCTGTTCCATCTCTCCCGGCGCCATGATTCTCTTCGGAATCCGCTGCACCTCTTTGCCGTCAAAAGATACCACGATGGATCGGTTCTTATAGATATCGGCTACGCGGAAGCGGACGGTCAGAAGATCCTCCATCGCCTCCGGGCTGAGTGTCTGCGGAACGGTATAACGAACACCGTTTTCCCCTTTCAGCGTCACGGTATGGATTGCCTGTGCCTCATGACCGAGGACATATTTTGCCGCATTTTCGCCGGCCTTGGTCGCCTCTTCGGATACATAGTCCACGAGATCATGTACATGAAGGACGTTGCCGCAGGCAAATACACCCGGCAGTCCGGTCTGCAGACGGTCGTTGACCATCGGACCGCTGGTAACCGGATTCATGTCGATGCCCATGCTGCGGCTGAGCTCGTTCTCCGGGATCAGACCGCAGGAGAGAAGAAGCGTATCGCAGTCGTAATGCTCCTCTGTTCCCGGAACCGGCTTTCTGTCCGGGCCGACCTCAGCGAGGGTCAGGCCGGTAATGCGCTCTTTGCCTTCAATATTGGTTACCGTATGGCTGAGCTTCAGCGGAATGCCGTAATCATCCAGACACTGGACGATATTTCTCTTCAGACCACCGGAATACGGCATGAGTTCTGCGACCACCTTGACCTTCGCACCTTCCAGCGTGAGACGTCTTGCCATGATCAGACCGATATCGCCGGAGCCGAGGATGACCACTTCTTTGCCGACCATATATCCTTCAATGTTCATCAGTCTCTGCGCGGTTCCCGCGGTGTAGATGCCCGCCGGACGATATCCCGGTGTGTTGAGGGCGCCGCGCGGTCTCTCACGGCATCCCATCGCAAGGATGATCGCCTTTGCCTGGATCACTTCCAGCCCTTCCTCCCGGTTGATGACCGTGACCTGTTTTTTGTCATTGATATCGACAACCATGGAATTCAGACGGAACGGGATCTTCATGTCCATAACTTCCCGGATATATCTCGCCGCGTACTCCGGTCCGGTGAGCTCCTCCTTGAAGGTGTGAAGACCGAAACCGTTGTGAATGCACTGGTTCAGGATTCCGCCGAGGCGGGAATCTCTCTCGAGAATCAGAATATCTTCCACGCCGTTTTTTCTTGCCGCAGCTGCCGCAGCGAGACCTGCCGGACCGCCGCCGATAATTACTACATCACACTCTTTCATGACATTCTCCCCCTTCAGCCTTTGATCAGCTCGGAACCCTTGCGGTTCTTGCAGATTTCTTCCATCGGAATTCCGGTCTCTCTGGAGAGGATCTCCATGGCACGCGGCGTGCAGAAACCGGCCTGACATCTTCCCATGCCCTGACGGGTTCTTCTCTTGATTCCGTCCATGCTTCTCGCGCCGAGTGTACGGCGGATCGCATCGACGATCTCACCCTCGCTGACCATCTCACAGCGGCATACCATCATGCCGTACGCCGGATTTTTGCGGATCAGTTCCGCTCTCTCTTCCGGAGAGAGATTTGCCGCGTGAATCACTCCCTTGCGGGTCGCAATGAAGTCTTTATCCGCTTTTTTGGAGAAATTCTCCTTCTCCGCTACAAGCTTTGCCAGATACTCGCCGATCGCCGGCGCAGAGGTCAGTCCCGGGGACTCAATGCCGGCGGCATCAAAGAAACCTTCCGCATCCGAGCACTCGCCGATGATAAAGTCATCGCCGGCTTCATGTGCACGCAGACCGGAGAATGACGTGATGACCTGACGGACCGGAATGCCCTTTACGGAGAGCGCGGCTTTTGCCTGCACATCCTCCAGACCTTCCGGTGTGGTGTTGGTCGCTTCCTTGTCTTCCTGATCCACCGCGGTCGGTCCCAGAAGAATATTGCCGTGTACGGTCGGGGTCACCAGAATTCCCTTTCCGAGTTTGGTCGGAAGCTGGAAAATGGTCGCGTCCACGAGACCGCCCGCATTCTTGTCCAGAAGCATATACTCGCCGCGGCGCGGCTTGATGGAGAGCTTCTTTTCGGAAACCATGTTGTGAATCCGGTCGGAGTAGACGCCGGCTGCATTGACCACATACTTTGTGGAAATATCGCCGCTGTTCGTGGTCAGGCGGTATCCGTCCGCGGTCTTTTCGACATTCTGAACCTCGGTGTTGAAACGGAACTCCACGCCGTTATCGGCCGCATTTTCCGCCATGGCAATGGTGAGTTCAAACGGATCGACGATACCTCCGGTCGGAGCCCAGAGCGCTGCCGTCACCGTATCCTCCAGATTCGGCTCTTTTGCTCTCGCCTGATCACCGGTGAGAAGTTCCAGACCCTTGACGCCGTTTGCCACACCGCGGTCATACAGCTCCTTCAGCGCCGGCTCGCTCTCTTTGTCAAAACACAGAACCATGGAGCCGTTTCTGCGGAACGCAAAATCCAGCTGCTCGGAGAGCTCGCCCATGATTTCATTGCCTCTGACATTCATCTCCGCCTTCTGGGTGTTCGGCTTGGCGTCAAATCCGGCATGGACAATGGCACTGTTCGCCTTGGAAGTCCCGGAACATACATCTTCTTCTTTCTCAACCAGCAGTACATCGCACTGGTAGCGGGAAAGCTCTCTGGCAATCGAGGAACCGATCACGCCTCCGCCGATTACCACCACATCGTAAGTCTTCTCACTCATCTCAAACTCTCCTCCTGTACTCTATATGAAACGCCGTGCCCTTTCACGGCGTTCCGGCCTGTTCTCTTCCCGGCGCATTCGCGCCGGCCCCCATAATCTCCGGATCCGGATTGTTTCTATGTATCCGGCTCTGGCTTAAAAACGGTTCCGCTTCCGATTATCGCACGCTGTTTCAGGTTTCTTCCGCAAAGCGAACGTATTCCAGATTCTGGATATCGCCCAGAATCCGGTCCCGCACCTGCTTGTCCTCAATCTCAAGCGTCATCACGGCTGATGGTCCTTCGCCCTTGATCTTGCTCTTGACCAGTTCCAGATTCGAAATATGGATTCCGCGGTTCCGCATCTCTTCCATAAACAGGCCGACGCTGGATCCGTTCACAAACTCCACATAGTAGTCCTGCACTTTCGCATGGTCGCGCACAAAACCGTCCAGACGATTCAGAATTTTGAAAATAAACACAACCATCAGAAGTGCGTAGAATGCGCCGTCCACAAAACCGATGCCGGCCGCCAGGCCGATGCAGGCGCAGGTCCAGAGTCCCGCCGCCGTGGTCAGTCCTCGGATCTGATGACGTCCGGTCACCATGATGGTTCCGACGCCCAGAAAGCCGACGCCGCTGATGACCTGCGCTCCCATACGGACCATGTCGGCCCGGATATCCGGAAATGTCATACTGACATACTCACTGGTCACCATCACCACCGCCGATCCGAGGCAGACCAGCGCATGAGTTTTAATTCCCGCGCCGCGGTGCTTGAGTCCGCGATCAATCCCGATCACAGTTCCCACGAGAAGCGAAAAGGCAAGCCGGATCAGAATTCCGGCTGCGCTCCATCCCCTTGCTGTTTCTATAAACCATGTCCACATGAGTTGTTCCTCCCTTCTTTTCCGGCGCGGTCTCCCCCGTGCCTGATTCCATTTTAGCAGAACAACGGCCGCATGCGTACTTCAACTCCCCTTCCCGCAATCCGGAAGAGCGGTTTTCGGACGCCTTGCGGTGACGCCCGTCACCGCAAGGTGATTTCCTGTTTTCGGCGGCATGCGCATCCTCGCGGAGCGTTTTTATTTCATAGGGAATTTCGGAGAAATTTCCTATGAAATAAAAAAAGAGCACACATCTCCCTGTAGGAAAATGTGTGCTCTCTCATCTCTTAAGCATCCTATAAAGTAAAGCAGGTGATGGGAATCGAACCCACATATCTAGCTTGGAAGGCTAGTGTTCTACCACTGAACTACACCTGCATGGTGCCTAGAGTCGGAATCGAACCAACGACATAAGGATTTTCAGTCCTCCGCTCTACCAACTGAGCTATCTAGGCATTTCCGCTGTCCGTAAGCGCTGTGCTCACCGGCAACGGTGATATAATATCAAAGTTTACGTTACTTGTCAATCATATTGTGCAAACTTTTTTGTAAATTTGCAAAATCCGATAAAGTAAGCGCCTCTCCGCGCACGGTCAGGGAGAATCCGCACTCGCCGAGCGCCGCCTGAATCATCTCTTTCGAGTACGACAGCTCCGGTGCGTTCGAGACGCTGTTCACCAGAGTCTTTCTTCTCTGTCCGAAGGCCGCCCGGATCAGGCGGAACATTTCCTTTGAATCCTGTGCCTCCACCGGCGGCTTCTCATGCCGCGTAAGACGGATGACCGCGCTGCCGACGTTCGGTCTCGGCATGAAGCAATTCGGCGGTACATTGGCCACAATCTCCGCCTCTGCATAATACTGCACCGCAAGAGAGAGTGCGCCGTAGTCTTTCGTGCCCGGTCCCGCCTGCATGCGCTCCGCCACTTCCTTCTGAACCATAACGGTGATCGTCTTTAACGGAACGCCGCTCTCGAACAGATTCATCACGATCGGAGTGGTGATGTAATACGGCAGGTTCGCCACCACACAGATCGGCCGGCCGCCGTTGTATTCTTCCGCAAGCTTCGCGATATCGACTTTCAGGATGTCATTGTGGATCAATGTGACATTGTCCAGATCCGACAGTGTGTCCTGAAGGATCGGAATCAGATGGTCATCGATCTCCACCGCGATCACCCGGCCGGCAGACTCCGAGAGTCTCCGCGTCATGGTTCCGATCCCGGGGCCGATCTCGAGCACCGCATCCTCTTTGCCGATCCCGGCGGATACAACGATCTTTTCCAGAACACGAGGATCGATCAGAAAGTTCTGTCCGAATTTCTTCTGAAACGCAAAGTTGTATTTCTGTATTATCTCTATCGTATTTTTGGGTATGGCAAGATTATCCATAAGTACCTTTCATTCTTCTCTCCGGATCCGGTACATCCGAAACGCATTATCCTCGGTCACCCGGATGACCTCTTCCGTTGAAATTCCGCGAATCTCCGCAATCATCTTCGCCACAGAAGGAAGCCGGGAGGAGTCGTTGCGGTCGCTTCTTCGCGGTTCCGGCGCCATATACGGACAGTCCGTTTCCAGCAGAATCCGGTCCAGCGGCGCGTATTCCGCCACTTCCTTCAATTTTCTCGCGTTTTTATACGTCACGACGCCGCCGATCCCGATATAGAATCCCATATTCAGGAACTCGCGGGCCATCTCCTTCGAGTATCCGAAACAATGAATCACACCGCCGATGTCCGGCCCGTGATGCGCTTTCAGAATATCGGCCGTATCCCTCGCCGCTTCCCTGGAATGGATGACCACCGGAAAACCGGTCTCATAGGCCAGATCCAGCTGACGTGCAAACCAGTACCGCTGGGTTGGATGCTCCGGATTGTTCTTCCAGTAATAGTCGAGGCCGATCTCTCCGATCGCCGCCGTCTTCTCATCCCTGAGTGCATCCCTCACGATATGAAAATTCTCTTCCGTGAGCATTTCCGCATATTCCGGATGAACACCGACCGCAGCGTACATCCAGGAATACCGGTGCGCAAGATCGAGTGTGGTCCGGATCGACTGCAGATCGCAGGCGATATTGGTCACATGGCCGATCCCCGCCGCCGAAAGGGAGGAGAGAACCTCCTCCCGGTCCCGGTCAAACGCGCGGTCGTCGTAATGAGCATGTGTATCAAAAATATATGCCATGAATGTTTAAAAACCCTGTCTTAACCGATCTCGGCGCCGGCCGGCATGTCTTTCTCCGGCTTGAGGAGCGCGAGATTTCCTTCCGCATCCTCCGCGCAAAGCAGCATGCCCTCGGACTGAAGTCCCGCCATGGTTCTCGGTGCAAGGTTGGTCACAACCACAACCTGCTTTCCGACCATCTCTTCCGGTTCATAGAACTGATGAATTCCGGAGAGGATCTGCTTCACTTCACTTCCGATCTGAACCTTGGAGCAGAGAAGCTTCTTTGACTTCTTCACCGCCTCGCACGCGATAATCTTTCCGACGCGGAGCTGAACCTTCGCGAAGTCGTCATAAACGATCTCCGCCTTCTTCTCCACATCCACTACCGCATCACTATTTCCGGAAGCATCCTCCGAATCAGAGGACTCCCCGAGTTTTGCCACTTCCTTCTCGGTCTCTGCCGCCTTTTCCGCCTCTTCTCTCTGCTTTGCCTCGATCACTTCAACCTTCTTGTGAATCTCATTGATGTCGGCACGGGCAAACAGCGTCTCCGGATCTTCCACAACCTTTGTGCCGTTCGGATACAGACCGAACTCCTTCATCTCATCCAGTGTCCGCTTCTGTGTGTTCAGCTGGGAGAGAATCTTCTCCGAAGTCTCCGGCATGAAGGATGCCAGCATAGACGCGCCGATCGTGATGGACTCGGTGAGGTTGTACATTACCGTTGCCAGTCTGTCCTGTCCGGCCTCATCCTTTGCCAGAACCCACGGGCAGGTCTCGTCGATGTACTTGTTGCTTCTGCGGAAAATGTCGAAGATCGCGGTCAGCGCATCGGCCACGCGAAGTTCACCCATTTTGGTGATTGCGGTCTGAACGGCTTCCAGAACGGTCTTCTTCAGATCCTCGTCCACTTCCTCCGCCGCGCCGCGGTTCTCCACCACGCCGCCGAAGTACTTGTTGGTCATGGAAATGGTTCTCTTCACCAGGTTTCCGAGAATATTCGCCAGATCGGAGTTCATTCTCTCGGTCATGAGATCCCAGGTGATGACGCCGTCATTTTCAAACGGCATCTCATGCAGAACGAAATAACGGACCGCATCCACACCGAAGAGGTCAACCAGATCATCGGCGTAGATGACATTTCCCTTCGACTTGCTCATCTTTCCTTTTCCGAGCAGCAGCCACGGATGTCCGAATACCTGCTTCGGAAGCGGCTCGCCGAGAGCCATCAGGAAGATCGGCCAGTAAATCGTATGGAAGCGGATGATATCCTTGCCGATCAGATGAAGGTCTGCCGGCCAGTATTTCCGGTAGAGATCACCGTGATTGCCGTCGGTGTCAAAGCCGATGCCGGTGATATAGTTGGTCAGCGCATCCAGCCATACATAGGTTACGTGACGCGGATCGAAGGATACCGGAATTCCCCAGGTGAAGGAGGTTCTGGATACGCAGAGATCCTGCAGTCCCGGAAGAAGGAAGTTGTTCATCATCTCGTTCTTGCGGGAAACCGGCTGGATAAACTCCGGATGCTCATTGATGTAATCGATCAGGCGCGGCGCATATTTGCTCATCTTGAAGAAATACGCCTCTTCCCTTGCCTTCTGAACCGGGCGGCCGCAGTCCGGGCACTTGCCGTCAACGAGCTGGGACTCTGTCCAGAACGACTCGCACGGCGTACAGTACCAGCCCTCGTAATAACCCTTGTAGATATCACCCTGATCGTAGAGCTTTTTGAAGATCTTCTGAACCTGAGCCTCGTGGTCGCTGTCGGTGGTGCGGATGAAACGGTCATAGGAGGTGTTCATCAGATCCCAGATGCGGCGGATCTCGCCTGCCGTGCGATCGACAAATTCCTTCGGTGTGATTCCGGCCTCCGCAGCCTTGAGCTCGATCTTCTGTCCGTGCTCATCGGTTCCGGTCTGGAAGCGGACATCATATCCCTCTTCCCTGCGAAAACGGGCAATGCTGTCTGCAAGCACAATCTCGTAGGTATTGCCGATATGCGGCTTTCCGGATGTGTATGCGATCGCCGTGGTGATGTAATACGGCTTTCTGATTTTCTCTGTCATGACAAACTCCTCCATTCCTCTATCGTTCAGCCTGAAATCCCGTCTTTCCTCCGCGTTCTGCGCGCATATCCAAAGACTGCCGGGAAACGGGCATAACTCGACCAAATTATATAGAACAAGTCTATTCTCTCCGGCTTTTTTTGTCAACAAAGTCCGCCGGCGAACTTCGCGCGCCCCTTCTCTCCGCCAACGGGCAAAACATGCTTCACCGGCTTCGCCGCGTTATCGCGGCAGACGCCCGGTCTCATGCAGACACGCCAGCCGTTTGACGGCCTTTTACACAACAAATGCCGGCGACCGCACCCGGCCCCGGCATCTGCTTTCTCTTCATGTTTTCTGTCAGAATTACTTCAGCTGATCCGCGCTGATCTCTTTCCACTTCTTTACGAACTCCATCTCGCCGACTTCCTTGCCGTCAACCTTCAGCGTCAGTGTCTTTGCGTCATAGTTCTGGATAAAGGTGTTGCTGAGTGCCAGAAGAAGCAGGCGGTCATCCTTCTTCTCCAGAGAGGAGAGATCCAGTGTCAGCGCACCGTCCTTATTCTCAAAAGAGTTCACCTTGATATCCTTTTCAAGAACGCCAAGCTCCGCCATCTTGTCGATCAGCTTCTGCGCATCCAGTTCCTCGCCGTCGATGGTGTCCATGTTCTGCTTGAGACCGGAATGGTCATCCTTCATGCTGTATACACATACGGTCACTGCCGGATCTTCCGTCACAACCATATTCTTCTTCTCTTCTGCACCGTCGACAGTCTCAACTGCCGCACCGTCCGGTGTCGTGGACGGTTCACGTTCCTGATCATGTGCCGACTGCGCTGCTGCCTGTGCCGGATTGTTCTTGGTCGGTGTGCATGCGGTCACGGAAACGGCCAGCGCTGCGGTCAGAACAAGACCTGCTGCCAGATTTGCAAATTTTTTCATCGTTTTCTTCCTCCTGTATCGTTCATTGCCTGATTATTTTTTCCCAAACGTGTACGAATTATACTACAACGGCATTTTTCCCACAACCGCAAAATCCTCTTTTAAGATTCTTTTCACAGATTTTTCATCTTTTTGTGTCAGACTCCCATCCTCACTTTTCTCCGCGGAAAGGGACCGGCCCGCGTTAAGATTCCTGTCGCTTGAAGTTTATACCCCGCTATCGTACAATAAACCATATCTTCTTTGTAAAAATAAACTATATCTTCTATTATATATAAGTAAAACGACAGAAAGCACCGAAGGGAGTATGACAATGCAGACAATTCTTGTTTGTGATGATGATAAACAGATCGTCGAGGCGATCGAAATCTATCTGAGCAGCGAAGGATACCGCATCCTGAAGGCCTATGACGGAAAAGAAGCGCTTGAAGTCCTGAAGGAGAATGACGTGAACCTGATCATTCTCGACGTCATGATGCCCGGCCTCGACGGAATCCGCACCACCATGAAGATCCGTGAAAACAGCAGTATTCCGATCATCATCCTCAGCGCCAAATCCGAGGACAATGACAAGATTCTGGGACTCAATATCGGCGCCGACGACTATATCACCAAACCGTTTAATCCGCTGGAACTGGTGGCCAGAGTGAAATCCCAGCTCCGCCGCTACACACAGCTCGGCAATCTGGATTCCCAGGATGACAGCCACATTTTCCGATGCGGAGGTCTGGAGATCAACGATGACAACAAGGAAGTCACCGTCGATGAGAAGCCGGTCAAACTGACGCCGATTGAATACAATATCCTTCTTCTTCTGGTCCGCAACACCGGAAAAGTCTTCTCCATCGACGAGATCTACCAGAAAATCTGGAAAGAGGAACCGATCGACGCAGACAACACCGTCGCCGTCCACATCCGTCACATCCGTGAGAAGATTGAGATCAACCCGCGGGAGCCGCGCTATCTCAAGGTGGTATGGGGCGTCGGATACAAGATTGAAAAGCAGTGATTCGCTGAGGACAGCCTATGAATACCTTACAGAATTTATCGGGCCTTCCGATGTCCGTAAAAAAACTGACAGCGAGCCTCCTTCACCTGTTTTTTCTGGTGATCACGCTCTTCGGCATCGGCACGATGTACATGAACGACAATCTCGGCGTCGGCATCGTCCGGATCTCGGATACCGCCTATGAGGATACCTCCGGCTTCAACGAGCAGTTCAACCGGGATATGACCAACATTTTCCATTACATCAAGTACCGCGACACCTTCGGCACGGACGACTCCGTCAGCCTGAAAAAACGCATGGTCTCCATGATGTTCGGTCCTTCCGATACGGAAAACTACACGCTCGAAGACCTGATCCACCAGCTGGAGTCATCGGGATATAAGTTAAATGAAGACTTTTCCTATGTCAAAACCAGCACTGTACCTGGGATCGATCCCCATGACAAAAGCGGCTACATTCTCTGGACGGCCATCAATCCCGACGAGACCAGCACCGGAGCGTCCGACTCCCGGCGCGGAACCCTGAATGAGACCGCGCTCTCGATCATGGACACGCTCCATGTATATTACACAACCTATCAGCGGCTGATCGCTTCTCCGAGCAACCTGCATTTCCGCATCGTCTACGCGGATCCCGCCACACATGAGACGGAAGTCTACGAGAACGATCCGTCGCTCACGGAGGAAAATGTCAAGCAGTACGAAAAATACGCCATCCTTCCGGGCAACTCGGTCTTCTTTGACACGAACATTCCGGATATTCCGCTCAACACGATCCCGGCGCTCGCGGCGGTCAATCCGTACAGCGGAAGCAATTTCTATATGATTGCGGCGGTTGACACGACCTATCCGGTCCGTGACATCTACTCCGAGCAGTCGTCGGATTACCGCGCCATGCAGAAATACTACATCGGCGGCTTTGTCCTGATGATCCTCGGGTCCCTGGTGTCGCTCGTCACCCTGCTCTACCTGATCATGGTGTCCGGACATCACGACGGAACAAATGAGATTTTTCTTCACCGCATTGACCAGACCAGAACCGAGACCGGACTTCTGATCAGCTGCGTCCTCGCCGTTCTCGCATACGCGGTCTGCCGCATCGTCGTCTGCCGCATCGCGCATCTGACGCTGCCGGAGGAGTCCTGGTACATGGCCGATCAGTCCATCCTGATGGCTGCCGGCTATCTCTGCATTCTGTTCACATTTTTCAGCCTGCTCAGGCGGTACAAGGCCAGAGTTATCTGGTCGAACAGCTTTCTGCGGATCTGGCATGACCGGATGGCCATGGCAGCCGTGCACCGGCCTTTCCGTGTACGACTGACCGCATCGTTCCTCTTCTATCTGATGGTCAATGCCGCACTGATTCTGCTGTTTTGGTTTATCCGGGAGCGCATTCTGCTTCCGCGATCGATCACCCATGCGCTGCTCTTTACCGTATTCGGGGCGATCGCCGTCTTCAACCTCTGGGTTCTCGGCGCTCTGATGCGCCGCTACTCCGAGCTGGACCGCATTGCCGATGCCGTGGAGCGTCTTGCCGCCGGTGACAGCACCTACAAGATCGACACGTCGACCTTTGACGGCCGGGAGCTTCTCCTCGCCGAAGGGATCAACAATATCGGAGACGGCATGGAGACAGCCGTCCGTGAAAAAGTCAAGAGTGAACGCCTGAAGGCGGATCTGATCACCAATGTCTCGCACGACATCAAGACGCCGCTCACATCCATCATCAACTATGTGGATCTGATCAAGCGGGAAAATATCACCGATCCGCGCATCCTCGAATATCTCGAGATCCTGACGCAGAAATCGCAGCGGCTCAAGACGCTGACCGAAGATCTGGTGGAAGCGTCCAAGGCAAGCAGCGGAAACATCCGCATGGATATGGTGGAACTGGATCTCGTCGAACTCGTCATGCAGGCCAGCGGCGAATTTGAGGACCGCTTCGCCCAGCGCCATCTGACACTGGTTATGAATGCGCCGGACGAGCACATGATGATCCGCGCGGACGGAAGAAGTCTGTGGCGCGTCATCGAGAACCTGTTTACCAATGTGTGCAAATACGCGCTGGATTCCAGCCGCGTCTACGTCGATCTGACCCGCAGACATGCGGACCTTGCGACGCTGCAGGCAGCCGCCGAGGCCGCAACCGAACAGGGAAGTCCGGTTGCCGTGCCGGACCGCGCCGTCTTTACGATCAAGAACATTTCGTCTTCCCAGCTGAACATCAATCCGGATGAGCTGACCGAGCGATTTGTCCGCGGCGACGTCTCCCGCACTACCGAGGGAAGCGGACTCGGACTCTCCATCGCAAAGAGCCTCACGGAACTGATGCACGGAGATTTCCGCATCGTGATCGACGGGGACCTCTTCAAGGCGGAAGTGACCTTCGACATCCTGCCATAGCGCAGCGCACACCGTCGGACTCCGGTCTCATCCCGCCTTCCCGGGAGAAGACTTTATCCCCTGCATCATGGATTTTTCGGAGAAAGAATCGATGACAGAAACCAGATGTAACGTTTGTTACCGCGCCGGAAACGGCCGGCACAATATAATACATCCCGACGCGGGTGCCTGAAACCGGGTGCCTGCCGGGTGATACCAATTTAACCATTCATTCATATGAGGAGATACATTATGGACGAGAAAATGTTTTGTTACCAGTGTCAGGAAACCGCGAAGGGAACCGGCTGTACGGTTGTCGGTGTCTGTGGAAAGAAACCGGACCTCGCAGCAATGCAGGATCTTCTGGTTTATGTAACCAAAGGACTTTCCGCTATCGCCTGTCGCCTTCGCGAAGAGGGCGGCACGGTTTCTGCGGACATTGACCGTATGGTGACCACCAACCTCTTTACGACCATTACCAACGCAAACTTCGATAAAGATGCCATCATCCGGCGGATCACCGAGACACAGAACGCAAAGAGAACCCTCTTTGCCCGCCTTCAGAACACGGCGCTTCTGCCGGACGCTTCCACCTGGGACGGCGGCGAAGAGACTTACGCCGCCAAAGCCGCATCCGATGAGGTCGGTGTTCTGTCCGCCGAGGATGAGGACATCCGAAGCCTCCGCGAACTCATCACCTACGGACTCAAGGGACTTGCCGCCTATTCCAAGCATGCCAACGTTCTTCAGCAGTCCGATCCGGAAGTCGACGCCTTCATCCAGAAAGCCCTGACCAAGACACTGGACGACTCCCTCTCTGTCGACGAACTCATCGCCCTCACCATGGAAACCGGTAAATACGGCGTCAACGGTATGGCAATGCTCGACAAGGCCAACACCGCGGCATACGGCAATCCGGAGATCACCCGCGTTGAGACCGGCGTCCGCAAGAACCCGGGAATCCTCATCTCCGGCCATGACCTGAAGGATCTGGAAATGCTGCTTCAGCAGACCGAGGGAACCGGAGTCGACGTATACACCCACTCCGAGATGCTCCCGGCACACTACTATCCGGCGTTCAAAAAGTATTCTCACTTTGCAGGCAACTACGGCAATGCATGGTGGCAGCAGAAAGAAGAGTTTGAGAGTTTCAACGGACCGGTTCTGATGACCACAAACTGCATCGTTCCGCCGAAGGACAGCTACCGTGACCGCCTGTGGACCACCGGCGCGGCAGGCTACCCGGGCTGCGGACACATCGAGGCGGATGAGAACGGTCATAAGGACTTCTCCGCCATCATCGAGCAGGCAAAGAAATGTCCGGCTCCGACACAGCTTGAGGACGGCTATATCGTCGGCGGCTTTGCGCACAAGCAGGTCGCGGGACTTGCGGACATGATTGCCGACAACGTCCGCTCCGGCGCCATCAAAAAATTCGTTGTCATGGCGGGCTGCGACGGCCGCATGAAGTCCAGAGACTATTACACCGAGTTTGCGGAGAAGATGCCGAAGGGAACCATCATCCTGACTGCCGGCTGCGCAAAGTACAAGTACAACAAACTCCAGCTTGGCGATATCCTCGGCATTCCGAGAGTTCTGGACGCCGGCCAGTGCAATGACTCCTACTCCCTGGCGCTGATCGCGCTGAAGCTGAAGGACATCTTCGGCGTAAAGGATGTCAACGATCTGCCGATCGTCTACAACATTGCCTGGTATGAGCAGAAGGCGGTTATCGTTCTTCTCGCGCTCCTCTACCTCGGCGTAAAGAATATCCACCTCGGACCGACACTTCCGGCGTTCCTCTCCCCGAATGTGGCCAATGTTCTCGTAAAGAACTTCGGCATCGCCGGGATCGGAACCGTAGAAGATGACATGAAGATCTTCTTCGAGGACATCGAGGGAACCAAAAAATCCTTCTCCGAGAAGATTCACGTCACCAAAGACATGCTGGTCGGCGATATCGTCCGTCAGTATCCGGATGTTGTTCCGCTGCTGATGTCCTGCGGACTCCACTGCATCGGATGCGGTTCCTCCACGTATGAGACTTTAGAGGAGGCTGCGGCCGTACATGGAATGGACGCAGACGAGATCATCGAGCTGATCGAGCATGAATTCGGCGGCGAAGAGTAATCCGCCCCGGCCCGAAGCGCAGGTCTTGTTTTCATCCGGCAGTGTGACTGCTGCCGGATGGCGCAAAGGAATCTGCATTTCGTGCCCGGTGTTCTGCAAGCGGACAGACAGGAAAAGCCCCGGTGCATTCGCACCGGGGCTTTTCCCGTAAAACAAGATGATGGAGTTTATCGAAAAAAATAGTAACTGCTGTATTCAGAATCCTGCGGGGTTCTTCTGCCCGGTATGGGGGTACCGGAGCAGATCCGCAGTTTTATGGCTGTACCGGACACCGGGCCCGAACAGTCTGCATTAAAGAAGGTTTAAGTATAAGGAGTACTTATCTCTCTGATGTGTATACAGAATATCATTGGACCTCTTTTTTTCAAAACAGGTCTTTTTGGATGACGGTACAAGATAATACTTGTCTATTTGGTAATTTTAAGGTACAACATCTTTATACGATTCTCTTTAAAATACAAGATGCACAACCATTCTGCATTATTTACTGCTATCCGCACTTTCTTGTATATCCGAAAAAACAAGTGAGATGTGGTGGTGTTTCCCAGTTTTATTTATTCGGAGGTTTTCATGACAACCAATCAGCAGATGTTCCTGTATGCGGTCGAAGAAATGAACTTTACCCGCGCTGCGGAGAAAGCCTTTGTCACACAGCAGTGCCTGAGCGATCACATCCGCCGGCTCGAAAAAAGCTACGATGTCAAACTCTTTGACCGGACCCCGCACCTGAAGCTGACCCAGGCGGGAGAAATCCTGTACGCTTCCCTCGTGGAGATCCAGAAGATCGAAAACAACCTCGAGCGGGCAATCAGCAAAAACTCTGCCGATGTCAGCGGAACCATCTCGGTCGGCATCCACGTCGAGCGGGCCCACCTCCTGTTTCCCGCGCTGTACCGGGAATACCACCAGAAATATCCGAATGTCCGTGTCACGCTCATCTCCGAACAGACACCGCAGCTTCTGCAGGATCTCGAGTCCGGAAAACTGGATATGATGCTTGGCCTCGACATTCCTCCGCAGAACGGATACCGCAAGGATATGATTCTGGAAGAACCGGTCTACCTGTTTGCAACCGAAAAGCTCCTGAAGCAGTATCTTCCGGATCGGGTTCCCGGTCAGGCCTGGATCGACGCCGACAGTCTGAGCCGGCTTCCCCTCACCTGCACCTCCTTCACCTGTGCCGTCACAAGGCATATGGGAGCTTTCCTCACGGAGAAAAACGTCCGCGCAAACTATGTCTGCGAGATCGGCGACTATCTCACGCAGCTCATGCTCTGTCAGAATCACGAGACGGCCTTCTTCTGCCCGGAGAGTTTCCTGATCGAGCATAATTTTATCTCCAGCCAGCAGGGCGATCCGGAGGAATGTGTCCGTCCCCTGATCATTCGCGGACTCTCCTCGAAGATCCGGGTCGACATTATTTCCGGTGAAAACCGGTATCTGCCGGGATACGCCGCCGACTTCCGCGACATGCTGATCCGTCAGTACCGGGACCGCATCGTAGAACTCCGCAGCCGCCGGGATGTCCTCATCTGACCGGGCTGAACCATTTTCGCAACCGCTTCCGTCAACCACAGTCCAAAACCGGTTATAACCGTCCAAACTGCCTATGAATACCATCCTGATTGCTATATGCGAAGACAACGAAGAAGAGTATCGCCGCCTGTCAGACATTCTGCAGTACAGTGAAATCCCCTGCTCTGCCGAATGGTTCCGTGACGGCGATGAACTGCTCCATGCGTATTACCCCGGAAAGTATGATCTTCTTCTGATGGACATCTTCATGAACCGCATGAACGGTGTCGATGCAGCCTCAAAAATCCGCGAGATCGACAGAGAAGTCCCGATCGCGTTCATTACAACCAGCCTCGACTACACACTGGAGGGATATCGCCTCCACGTTAACCGGTATCTGCATAAACCGCTGGATCCATCGGAAGTCCGGGAAACCGTCGAGCTCGCTGTAAAAGAACAGCGCAGGCGGCCGTCCCTCTCCGTCCGCACGGACGGCGGAGATCTGAGTCTTCCGCTCGCCCGGATCACCTATATCGAACAGGATAATCGTTCCTCCAAAGTCTTTCTGACCGGCGGGGAAATGAAGCGGATCCCTCTCCGGCTGGATGATCTGGAGAAAATGCTTCCGTTTCCGCCTTTCTTCCGCTGCCACAAAAGCTTCATCGCCAATCTGTCCCATGTGCAGAAGCTGAACGCGGAGCTTCTGCTCTTTGAGATGTCAGACGGCGGCGCCGCGTACATCCGACGGAACACCTTAAAGGAAGCCAAAGACGTGCTGAAAAGTTATATGTTCAGCCGTGCAAGAGGAGATTTGTCATGACACTCAGGAAAACTCTTCCCCTGTTATTTACTGCCTCTGTGACGCTGTTCGGACTGCTGGTACTGTATCTGCTGAATACCGCCCTCAATTATTCTCCGGGAGCGCTGTTCAGCCAGACCTCCGTCCGAATCCCCAACGCCGAGGTCACCATAAACGGCGAAACCCGCGATATGGCTCTCCCGGCCTATCTGACCGGACTCGATCCGGGTTCCACGGTAGAGGTATCGTTCAGCGTGGACGCGGATCCAGAGTCGGTGCTGTATTTCAGCAGCATCCACAGTCCTCTGGAAGTATACGATGAACAGGGAAAACTATATGAATACGGAATGGAGGGAACCTATCCGTCCATCTTCCGCGATCCTCCGTCAAACTATATCAGTGTGCGCCTTCGCCCGATCCCGGCCACTCCGAACCGGAGCGGCGGCCGGATCTGTATAAGATATCATGTCCCGCAGATGGCGAAAACACTGACCATTCATGATATCCGGGCCGGATCGCTGGTCGGTGTTTTTAAGACGCTCATCCGTCATCACGCGATTCCGATGCTGTTCTCTCTGGTCTTTATCATCTCCGGCCTTGGCCTGATCCTGATCACGCCGATAGTCTTCCGGGACATCGACCGCAGCAAAGTCCTGCTCTATCCGGGACTTTCGATGGCAAGCGTCGGCTGCTGGCAGTTCGCCGAGAACGAATTTGCCATATATCTCTTTCAGAAGCCTTCGCTCTTTTACATCATGGCCTACTCCGGCCTTTATTTCCTGGTCATTCCGCTCTTTCTCGCGGTTGACACCCTGACCGGGATGAACAACCGGCGTTTTCCGCGGATTGCCGCCTCTTACTATACGGTTTCGCTGCTCGGGATCACCATCCTGCAGGTCATGGGCATTTTGCCCTTCCACCGGTTAATGACGTATTTCCACATTACCCTTGTCCTCGGAATCACCATGATGTCAGTTGTTCTGATCCGGCACTCCCTGGCCAGACGCTCCGCCCAGCTGTGGCTCTTTACCGCGGCATACCTTGCTCTGACCCTCAGCGCCTATATGGAAGGTCTCAACTATTATCTGCATTTCAGCGATCGGAACACCTTTTTCTTCCAGATCGGATACATTCTGTTTTCGCTCCTTCTCGGCGTGCTCGCGGGCCAGTACTACAACAGCGTAAACGAACTGCAGTTCCGGAATATGATGCTGCAGAATGAAGTCCGTCTGCAGAACCGCACCATCGACGTTCAGCGGGCCCGTACCGACCTTCTTCTCTCGCACACCGAAGAAGTCCGCAAACAGCGGCATGATCTCCGTCATCATCTGCGGACGATGTCCGCCATGCTGGAGGATAAGCGCTATCCCGATCTCCGGGCGTATCTGAGCTCTGTCTCCGACGCTGTCCCGCTGGAAAATGTCCAACAGTACTGTGATAACCCGGCCGTCAGCTCGATCCTCTCGTACTACAGCGCCCTCGCGAAAGAGGCCGGCATCGATATTCAGATTCAGGCACAGATTCCGTCCGTTCTGGAGCATGTCGCCGATTCCACGATATGCATCATCGTCGGAAACCTTCTGGAAAATGCCGTCGAAGCCTGCAACCGCATTCCGGTCACCAAAGCGGTGCTCCCCGAAACCGATGGGAAGCCTGTACCGAAACCGGCAAAGAATCACGATGGCATCGGGCCGCGGTTTATCCGGTTCCATTCACTGGTTCAGGGAAATATGCTCTTCATCACGGCGGATAACAGCTGTCTGACTGCCCCGCAGGAGACGGAACACGGTCTCTATTGTTCCTCCAAGCGGGAAGGTCCGGGAACCGGAATCCTCTCGATCCGGTCACTCGCGGAAAAACACGGCGGAAGTGCGGAATTCGAGTACGACCATCATCAGTTCCGCGCCAGTGTCTATATCGAAATCTGATCGTTCCTGAGCAATTCTGACCACATTGCCGGCTTAACCGGCTTTTTTCCGAATATTGGATTCACAGGTGGATAATCCGGATGGGTTATCCACTTTTTTTCCACATTATCCCCAAATCTTGGTCGATAAACAGTGGAAAAACAATATCTTGTAGTCTGATTTTGAATTTTCGACCACTCGTTCACCCACATTTTTATCCACATATCCACAAAAATGTGTATATAACTATCTTTTACCGGTGGATATCTCGTCCTGTCGGCCGGTTTTCGCCGGGGCAGGCAAGGATTTCCGCCTCCTCACTCCCAAATCATAGTGTTTTTGTAGTACAGGGAATTTCGGCGAAATTCCCTGTACTACAAAAGCAGGACATCCGGCGCCCTGCACCGAATATCCTGCTTCTCAATCATCATCTGTTTTACGGACGGATCTCCCGTCTGATTTGTTCTTCGATCGTTGATCGTTTTTAAACGTCTTTCGATCCCATTCTATGCACCGGTCATCGATCGGCGTCGAACCGCTCTGCCATGACCTTCTTCAGAAGACCCAGCTGCTTCATTTTCTGCCAGAGGCTCGCCAGCGGAAGTCCGACAACATTATTGTAATCTCCGCGGATCCCCTTCACATAGACCGCAAATGCGCCCTGAATTCCGTATCCTCCTGCCTTGTCATACGGCTCGCCGGAATCGGCGTAGGAAGCGATCTCCTCATCCGTCATCGGATAGACCTCAACCTCCGTGGTCTCCGACCAGGTGCAGCTGCGGTCTTTTCCGTCTTCTCTCCACATCACGGTCACTCCGGTGTGGACCTCGTGCGTGGTACCGGCAATCTGCCGGATCATCCTGATCGCCTCGTCACGGTCTTTCGGTTTGCCGAGGATCGTCTCCCCGGACGCGACCAGCGTATCTGAGCCGATGACAATGCAGTCCTCGATCTCACGGCTGCTCTCGTATACATGCTTTGCTTTCCGGGCGGAGAGTTCTTCCACTCTCTTTGCCGGGGACGGATCTGTATTGGTCTCGTCCACTTCCGCCGGACGGACCGCAAACTCAAAGCCGGCCTGGCGCATCAGTTCCTGCCTTCTCGGGGAACCGGATGCCAGAATAATCATGCTGTAATTCCTCCGTCCACATTGTCCATCTCATCCGAGCCGGCGCGTTTGCCGATCTCGTGCTCGATCTCAATCTTCTTCATCAGCTCTTCCGCTGCGCTTGCGGTGTAGCGGAAATACGTGTTCTGTCCCGCGATCTCGCGAAGCTCACGGCGAATACGCATTGCAATCGTGTGGCAGTCCTCCTGATGGGCGCCTGCCAGAAGAACAAGCGACTGAAGATTGGAATAACTCGTAAAGGCATCGCCTCTTCGCAGACTCTTATGAAGTGCCTTGCGCATGGAATCCGATACCCGCTTGATCTTCTCCTCATTCTGGAGAACATTTCCTTCACGGTCGGTCAGCGTACATACCATCAGCATAACCGGACGGCCCATACGTTCCATGTTCCAGCACAGAATGCGGTAGACATCCAGGAAGCTGAGATACGGACAGTAATATGCACCGTTGATATCATTCAGCTGAAGACGGTATTTCTCTCCGTCCCGGCGGATCTCCTCGCGAAGTGTCTGAACATTGCCCGCCTCGTGATTCATCTTCTCGCTCAGGACGCGGTATGCCTCTGTGAGTTTCTCAGACGGCGGGAGCTGGAGATCATCGGTATAATGATGACTTGCCTGTGTGTACACTTTGTAGGCGTCGCGATAGCGGCCAAGACCCGTCAGTGCCTCCATATGAACGGCCTGCCAGTCATCATCCGGATAAATGACGGCTGCCGATGCCGCAATACTGCGCAATTCACTGAAATTATCCCTTCTGCGGCAGTATTCACAAAGCCAACGGACACATCGGGTATAGAGATTCTTCAGTTCAATACTCTCGGAAATAACCCAGAGCGATTTGGTCAGACCCGGAAGAAGTGTTCCGGCATAGAGCAATGCTGCCTTTCGATAATACGGATACCGTCTGTCTGCCTCGATCTCCGCATCTCCCTGCTTTAAAAGCTCGCGGAATTCCTGCACATCGACCCGGACCGGCGCATTGGGATCCTGGACGAACAGACCACCTTTTTTTACAATATAATCGGCATCCGGGAGCCCGGCGGCTCTCATCTGCTTGCGCATCTGATAGATCAGATTGTTGAAACTGTTGTTCTGGTTTGCCAGACCGTTATCTTCATATAACGAATCCATCAACTTATCGCGGGAGATTCCCTCCTCCCCTTTAACCCAGATCAGCTGGAGCAGCTGCATGAAACGGGGGGCACTGTTTCTGCCAACCGTCACCCTTTCGCCGTTATATCGAAGCGAAAAGCCACCCAGCATCTGGATCTCGATTACTGCTGGTTGTTCGGTCATAAAACTACCTCATTTCTAACTTTCTTATCCGTGCCGATTACGCACGGTTGTAACTTTGGCACTCTCTCCCTTGCAATCATGCTATCAAATATGATACATTTTATGATTATCACATTTTGAGTATATCATAAAAAAATAATAAATCAAGAATACGAGAGCCCGGCACTTGCAGTTTGGTCTTCTTTCATGTATGATTCATCTGCTGCTGCCGATTTGTTATTCTGTACTTCAGTTATCATCGACAATCAAAATAAAAATCATAAATTTTATTTTATCGCTGTCCTTTTCCCCCCTTTACAGTGGGACGAAAAAAACAGCCGTTTTACCATCAGAATTATTAATTATAGAAGGAGAACGATACTATGAGACTTCGTCATATCCCCGGTGCCGAGGAGCGCATCGCCGAGAGCTGCTATGTCATTCACGATCCGGAAAACCACCGCGCCTCCTGGTCGGATCTCTTCGGAACGGCTGCTCCGCTCCACATCGAGATCGGCATGGGAAAGGGCCGCTTTATCATGGATATGGCCCGTCTGCACCCGGACATCAATTACATCGGAATCGAGCGCTATCCCACCGTCCTTCTGAAGGCCATTGAAAAAATGGAGGCGGACCCGCTGCCGAATCTGCGCTTCATCTGCGTGGACGCCCGCCTTCTCGCCGAATCCTTCGCCCCGGGCGAGGTAAACCGCATCTACCTGAACTTCTCCGATCCATGGCCGAAAGACCGCCACGCCAAGAGACGTCTGACCTCTCCGGATTTCATGGATGTCTACCGGAAGATCCTTGACCCGAAAGGACACCTTGAGTTCAAGACCGACAACCGGGGACTCTTCGACTACTCTGTAACCAGTGTCCCGGCCTCCGGCTGGAATTTCACCGCGCTGACCTATGATCTGCATCACAGCACCATGGGAATCGGCAACGTAATGACCGAATACGAAGAAAAATTTTCCTCCAAGGGAAATCCGATCTGTAAAATGATTGCGGTTCCGCGCTGAGAAAAAACTCTCCGGGCGGCCGGCTGGAATTTCAACCGCCGGCTGCCCGGTCTTTTTATGGTTGCAGTTTTTCGCGTATTCAGGCCATTTTCCGGCAAAGATCCCATCCGAATTTGTCGCATTTGAGCAGAAAATTTATTTTTTTATAATTTATGCTTGACTTTTGTATCCCCCGGTATTAGAATACATCTTGTTCGCGAGAGCGAGCGGCAAACAACTTAAGAAATGCGCTTTTAGCTCAGTTGGTAGAGCAGTAGACTCTTAATCTATTTGTCCAGGGTTCGAGTCCCTGAAGGCGCACGAAAGTACCGATTTTGAGGACGTAAGAGCCCCGGGGTCGGTGCTTTATTTTTATCTCGAAAATCTTTTAATCCTATCGGTTTCATAGTTTTCCTGTTTTCCCGGTATTCTTCTCCTCTTCTTTTGTCCGTCTCTCCGTTTTTGCAAAATTGCTCCGAATTTTAACCAAACTTTCTCCGTTGTTTCTATGTTCCGCGCATTGCCCTTCACGATTTTTTCAGATATATTAAATAAGGTTACAAACGAATGAGTTTATGAAAAAAGGGGAACAATAAAGAACAATGACTTCTATCGAATTACTCCAGCTGGTCGGTGGCCTCATCGGCGGTCTGGCGCTCTTCCTCTACGGAATGAGCATCATGAGCGCGGGTCTTCAACAGGCTTCCGGCGGACGTCTCGAAACACTCCTCGCAAAGATCACGAAAAACAAAATCATCGCCTACCTGTTCGGTATCGGCGTGACCGCACTGGTTCAGTCATCTTCCGCCTCCACCGTCATGGTTGTCGGTCTGGTAAACTCCGGCATCATGTCCCTGCATCAGGCAGTCAATGTCATCCTCGGTGCAAACCTCGGAACGACGTTCACGGCATGGCTCCTCAGCTTAAATGCCATCAGCAGTGACAACCTGCTCATGAATATGCTGAAGCCGGCCACATTTACCCCGTTTCTGGCCATCACCGGAATCGGACTCCTGATGTTCGGCAAAACCGACCGTCAGAAAAATATCTCATCCATCCTTCTGGGCTTTTCGGTGCTGATGTTCGGTATGCAGAACATGTCCAATGCCGTTGCCCCGCTCAAGGACTCCGAATCTTTTGTCGAGATTCTGATGAGCTTCAGCAATCCGGTCATCGGATTTCTGGTCGGTCTGCTGTTCACCATGGTGATTCAGAGCTCCGCCGGAACCATCGGTGTTCTGCAGGCGCTCTCACTTTCCGTCCACGTCACCTACGCGATCGCACTTCCGGTCGTTATCGGCGCCGAGGTCGGAACCTGTATCACCGCCATCCTCTCTTCCCTCGGAGCGGGGAAGAACGGTAAGCGCACCGCTCTGATGCATCTGTACTTCAATATAATCAAGGCATCCAGTGCCATGATCATCTTCTACAGCCTGAACGCGGTATTCCATTTCAGTTTCCTCTCCTCTGCGGCGGGAATGGTGGGAATCGCCGGAATCCACACACTGGTAAACCTGATCGGAACCCCGATCATGCTTCCGTTCTCCGGCATTCTCGCAAAGCTTGCGCTTCTGACCATTCCGATCGACGCGAAGGAAAAAGAAATCCGCGAATCCGAGCAGGCACTGGCAATCCTGGACGACCGCTTCCTCCCCAACCCGGCTTTTGCGCTGGAGCAGGCGAGAGTTTCCGCCCGTGAGATGGCCGGCTACGCAAAAGAAAGTATGATCGCCGCCATTTCCCTGATTTTCGATTTTGACCAGGAGACGGCAGACAAAGTGGCTATGCTGGAAGACCGCGTCGACCATTATGACGACGCACTGGCAACCTATCTGGTCAAAATCAACGGAAGCCAGCTCTCCAGCAGAGACAATCAGGATCTCTCCGTTCTTCTTCACACGATCGGCGATCTGGAGAGAATCAGCGATCACGCGCTGAACGTGCAGGAAATCGCAATCCGGATGCATGAAGGCAAGAGGGAATTCTCTTCCGCGGCTTCCGATGAGCTTCTGACCTACTGTGACGCCGTCCTCGAGATCGTCAATACTTCCGTGGACGCCTTTATCACCGGCAACCGGAATCTTGCGCGCAGCGTCGAGCCCCTCGAGGAAGTCATCGACGCCCTCACCATTGAGATCCGTCAGCGCCACGTCAACCGTCTGAAGACCGGTGAGTGCACCGTCGATCTCGGCATCGATCTCTCGGATCTCGCGACCGATCTGGAGCGTGTCGGCGATCACTGCAGCAACATCGGCATCGATCTTCTGCTGGATGACACGAATGAGTTTGATACCCATGAGTATCTCGAGATGGTCAAGAAAGAAGAAGGTCCGGAATTCGAGCTTCTCGTCAAGAAGTTCAGTGACCGGTATGCACTTCCGAAAAACGAACACTGACGTTTTTCTTCTCACATAACACAGAACAAAGTCCGCGACTTCCCTTCCTTATCTGCGGGGGAGTTCGCGGACTTTTCGCACCGCCGACGGTTACCGCAAGGTGACATTTTCCACTCAGCGGCATGCGCATCCCCGCAGAGTAATATTACAAATACCGCAGCTCCGCCTGATGAGCGGATCTGCGGTATTTTTCTGCTTATTCGTCTAACGCCACTTCTTTCCAGGAAAGTCCCTCTCCTT
This sequence comes from [Clostridium] aminophilum DSM 10710, assembly GCF_000711825.1. Lineage (GTDB taxonomy): Bacteria > Bacillota > Clostridia > Lachnospirales > Lachnospiraceae > Clostridium_R > Clostridium_R aminophilum. Next base: position 108,487 of record NZ_JONJ01000004.1, read on the forward strand.
CACGGACCAGAATATTGGTGTGCGTAAAACCACACGCCTTTGCCGCTTCCTGCGCCTCCCGGAAACCGCCGGAAAGCAGTTCTCTCCTGTGCGCGTCGGAACTGATGACAATCCTTCCGCCGAATTCGTGAAGTTTCTTCAAAAGATAACGCGACGGATACGGTTCTTTTTTTCTCCCTCTCGCAAACGCTCCCATATTGATCTCAAACGGGATACCGGTCTCGGTCAGCGCCCGCATGACCTCCAGCGCCGGATCCAGATACGCTTTCGACGTCTCATCCAGCACGCGGAGGGTGTCATTAAAGCGTGTAATCAGGTCAAAATGCCCGATAAACGTGCACTCGGTATTTTCGACCACCTTCGACTCCAGGTCGTAATACGCGCGGCTGAGCGCGTAATAATCGCCATGAAAATATTCCTCCGCAAGAAATCGGAATTCGCTCTCCGTATTGTCGACCGCGACATAGCGGTCTCCGACATGAAGATAGTGTGTCGATCCGATCCGGTATTCCGCTTTTCCTGCCGCATCGACCTCTCCCAGATGAATCCGGCCTCCCGCCGGATCCTCCGCGCCAAGGTTCTCCGCCTCCACGCCGCCGATCACATCGATCCGGCCGCGGTACACTTCCCGGAGCCGGGCGATCTCCGCCAGATATCCGGCGGTATCCAGCCGGTATTCCGGATCAAACCATGTGTCCGCATGGCTCGACATGCCGATCCGTTCAAATCCGAGCCGGATTGCCTCCTGCACCATTTCCTCTGCGGTATTCTCCCCGTCACAGAAAGTGCAGTGCGTATGATAATTATCCAAAAGCTGCATCTGTCCGTCCTCTTTGTACGTTCTCTTTCCGTATTTCCGTCATTTCAATTCCGAAAGGTTTCGACCTTTCTCTTCTCCGGAACCGTTCTCCGCCGGCTTTCGCCGCATTTTAGAGTCTCCGGCCCCGGATCACTCCGCCGCAAATTCCACATGAAGATCCGTGTCAAAGCAGGAATCCGTGCCTCTGTGGCAGGCCGGCCCGTCCTTTTTTACCCGGACGAGGATCGCGTCCGCATCACAGTCCGCCTCCATGGATACAATGTGCTGAAAATGTCCGCTGGTCTCTCCCTTCAGCCACAGTTCCTGCCGTGATCGGGACCAGAAACAGGTGACGCCCCTGGAAAGAGTGATCTCCAGAGACGTTCGGTTCATGTAGGCCACGGTCAGCACGCGTCCGGTTTGCGCATCCTGAACAACACACGGGACCAGCCCGTTTTCGTCAAACCGGATCCGGTCAATCTCAAAACTTCCCGTCCGGATTCCGGGTTTTCCCGCCCGATCCGCGGCTGCATAGATCTCTTCTTCTGTCATCATCGGTTTTTCTCCTTCTTGGATCAGCGTTTCCGCTCTCTCCGTTACCGTCTTCTCCGCGGATTCCGGCCGTTTCCGTTCGCAGTTTCACCGGAATCCTGTTTCGGCTGCTTTCCGGTCGCAGGTTCATCGGAATCCTGTTTCCGGCCGTTTCCGGTCACAGGTTCATCGGAATCCTGTTTCCGGCTGCTTTCCGGTCACAGGCGGACCGGGATGTTTTCCTCGCGAAGCCGCTTTTTCAGATCCGTAATCGACACCTCTCCGAAGTGAAAAATGCTCGCGGCAAGCCCTGCGGATAAATTCGGGATCCGGCGGAAGAGCTCCACAAAATCTTCGATGCTTCCCGCGCCGCCGGATGCAATGACCGGCACCGGCACCATCCGGTTGACCTGCTCGAGAATTTCCAGATCAAATCCTTTCTTCACGCCGTCGGTATCCATCGAATTCAGCACCACCTCACCCGCGCCGTGCTCCACGCCCCAGCGGATCCAGTTCAGCGCATCCAGGCCCGTGTCAATGCGGCCGCCGTTGCGGAACACGTGAAATGCCCCGTCCACCCGCTTGACATCGACCGACAGCACCACACACTGGTTGCCGTATTTTTCCGCCGCCTTCGAGATCAGATTCGGATTCCGGATCGCGCCGGAGTTCACGGACACCTTGTCCGCGCCGCATTTCAGCACACGGTCAAAATCCTCAACGGAATTGATCCCGCCGCCGACCGTCAGCGGAATAAAGATGCTCTCTGCCACCCGGGTCAGAACATTTGTAAACAGCCTTCTCCCTTCCGCAGAAGCGGCAATGTCGTAAAACACCAGCTCATCCGCACCGGCCTTTGAATACATGGCCGCCATTTCCACCGGATCGGCCACATCCTGAAGTCCCTCAAAGTTTACACCTTTCACCACTCTTCCGTGCTTCACATCCAGGCATGGAATAATTCTCTTCGTTATCATTGCACATTTTCTCCCGATGGTGCTCTCCTGCCTGTCCGCAGGAGGATTTTCTTCCTCTTCCGTCATCCGCCTTTATGGCTGTTACGTCATAGCGATCGCCTTATCCAGCCGGATATCCCCGGTATACATGGCCTTTCCGATGATGGCGCCCCAGACATTCATTTGCGCCAGGGCTTCGATATTCTCATAATTCGAGATTCCGCCCGACGCCGTGATCCTGAGTTCGCTGATCTCCGTTAGCGTCCGATAGAGTTCAAGGTTGGTCCCCCGCATCGCCCCGTCACGGGAAATGTCGGTCACAATGGCATGCTCTGCTCCGATGTCTTCCAGATGCTTTATGAAATCGATCATATCAACATCCAGCACCTGCGTCCATCCTCTGACAGCCACCTTTCCGTCTTTCGCGTCGACGCCGACCTCGATCCGGTCTCCGCCGTATCTCCTCACGGCCTCCCGGAGAAAGTCATCGTCCTCGACCGCCTTCGTGCCGAGAATGACACGTTTTACGCCGGCGGAAAGATATTTTTCGATCGTTTCCATATCACGGATTCCGCCGCCGATCTCCACCTCCATACCGGTGGCAGCGCAGATCGCGCGAACCGCATCATAATTGGAAGTCTGTCCGTCTCTTGCCCCTTCCAGATCCACCACATGAAGCATCCGCGCCCCCTGTGATGCGATATCGCAGGCCACCGCGGCCGGATCGTCGGAATAGACAGTCATCTTTTCGTAGTCGCCTTTGAGAAGGCGAACCACCTTCTTATCGTAAAGATCAATTGCAGGAATGATATACATGCTGCACTCTCCTGTTCTGTGTTTTAAGCTGCGCCGCCGGCCCGCACCGGATGATAATATTCCGGCGCTTCCGGATCAGATTTCGCAGAAAGCCTTCAGGATCTTCAGTCCGGCCTCCCCGCTCTTTTCCGGATGGAACTGGCAGCCGAAGACATTTCCGCGGCAGACAGCCGCGGTCAGCGGAATCCCGTGGTACTCCGTCATCGCCGCCAGACTCTTCTCGCAGTCAAATGCGGCATAGGAGTGAACAAAATATACGAATTCCCCTTCTTTCAGATCCCGGAATATCGGACATGAATTCCAGAAGGTCAGAGAATTCCATCCCATATGCGGCACGTCGCTTCCCTCCGGAAGAACCGGCTCAATGCTGCGCACCTCTCCGGAAATCAGGCCCAGACCTTCGTGCTCCCCGTATTCTGTCGACCGGTCGAACAGAAGCTGCATACCGAGACAGATCCCGAGAAGGGGTTTCCCTTCCTCCGCAATCTCCTTCACCACGTCAAACAGTCCGCTCTCGCGGAGTTTTTTCACTGCGTCACCGAAGGCGCCGACCCCCGGAAGAATCACATGATCCGCATTGCGGATCAATTCACGGTCACCGGTAACAACCGCTGCTTTTCCGATCAGGGCAAGAGAACTTTTCAGAGAGAACAGATTTCCCACCCCGTAATCAATAATCGCAACCATATTATGCCTTTCCTTCTGACTTTTCCGCTTCCTGTGCCGCCACATATTCCTCGAGCCCGTTCTTCATCCGCATGACCTCATCATACTTGAACTGGAAGCTGATCTTATTGCATACAAACCTTGCGCTGATCCCCAATACCGTCTCCAGAGGTGCCAGATGGTTTTCCCGAAGTGTGTTCCCGGTCTCCACGATATCTACGATCACATCGGAGAGCCCGAGGATCGGTGCGATCTCGATGGAGCCGTTCAGTTTGATGATATCGATATCCCGTCCGACCTTCTCATAGTAATCCGTCGCAATATTCGGAAATTTCGTCGCCACGCGCAGAGTCCGGAGACCGTCATCGTAGAAATCCGCCGGTCCCGCCACGCACATACGGCATTTTCCGATGCCGAGATCCACCAGCTCATAGATATCCGGCCGGTTCTCCAGGAGAATATCCCTTCCGCAGATGCCGACATCCGCGGCGCCTCTCTCCACATACACGCCCACATCCCACGGCTTCACCCAGAAGTAGCGAACGCCTTTCTCCGGATTCTCGAACACGAGTTTCCGGTTCTTTTCAAGGATCGCCGGGCATTCAAATCCGGCATTTGCCAGAATCTCATACGCCCGGTCTCCCAGTCTGCCCTTCGGCAATGCCACATTGATCATAATTTCGCGACCTCCGCTTCTGCCTCTTCCAGGCTCAGTTCATATTTTGCGCGCGGTTTCTGCTGCATGGCATCCCTCAGATTCTCCCGCACCGTGCGGACGGACAGCCCCTCCGCCGTGAGTCTTGCGCTGACCGATGCCATGCGGGCAATGGTGTCGCCCTCGCCGCTGTAGAAAATCAGATAATCGACGTCAAATTTTTTTCGATGTGAGATGTAGTTGTCGATCTCATCCATATACACGGCAAAACCGATCGCGCCGACATTTTTCCCCATATTCTGCGGAAGCCGGTCATAGCGGCCGCCGAACAGGATCTCATACGGAATCTCCGGCACAGCGCCCTGGAAAATGATCTTATTATAATAATCCATGCTGTTCACCAGCGAAAAATCAAGATAAATGTTGTCGATCACGTCAAACGCCTTCAGCGTCTCCGCAACTTCTTCGAGGTGGCGGACCGTATCGCCGATGATGTCATAGCGACGGATCGCATCGATTCCCTGCTCCATCGGAAGAAAGAGATCCATCATCTCCCGAAGCTGCTGCGCCGCGGCATCGGATATGCTGCCCTCCGCGCGGAGTTTCTCCAGTCCCGCTCCGTTTCTGGTGGAGAAGAGCCCGAGAACCTGATCTGCCGTCTTCTTCGGAAGCCGCATGGCCGTGAGAAATTTCTGCAGAAAACCGGCATCCGAAACCCGGAGGACATACCGTCCGGAGATCAGCGACAGCGATCTGGCGGCCAGCATCAGGATCTCCGCCTCACAGTAGGCGTCAATCTCCCCGACGCATTCCACGCCGACCTGCTGAATCTCCCGGTAATGGTGGTTCTTTGCGCGGTAGACATTTTCATTGTAATAGACCTTCTCTTCTCCACCGTTGTTGTTCTTCATGATAGAGAGCGTCACATCCGGCTTCAGCGCCAGCAGTGTGCCGTCCAGATCACTGAAGGTGATGATCTGACTGCTGGTCAGAAAATCACGGTAATCGGAGTAAAGGTCATACGGTTCAAACTTGGACATTTTGAATTTACGATATCCGTAGGCCCGGTAAAGATCATTAAATTTCTGGCTGTTCATGGTTTACAATACACCTTTCGTGGACGGAACCGCAGTGCGGAACCTCTGGTCAATGGAGACGGCCTCGCGCATCGCGCGTCCGAGCGCTTTAAAGCATCCCTCCGCAATATGATGCGAGTTGCTTCCCGCGATTCTCCTGACATGAAGCGTAATCCCCGCATTGACCGCAAATGCCCGTAGAAACTCCTCCACCAGCTCTGTATCAAAAGTGCCGATCTTCTCGGACGGAAAATCCAGCACCGGATAGCACCCTCCGCGGCCGGAAATATCGACTGCACAGAGAATCAGGCTCTCATCCATCGGCAGTGTCAGCGACGCATAGCGCCGGATTCCCCGCTTATCGCCCAGCGCCTCTGCGACCGCGCATCCCATCGCAATCCCGATATCCTCGGTGCTGTGATGATCATCGACCCAGGTATCGCCCTTGCAGGACAGCTTCATCCATATTCCGGAGTGTCTCGAAAAAAGGGTGAGCATGTGATCCAGAAATCCAACGCCCGTCGCGATCTCCGACGCCGCGCCGTCTCCGTCCAGATCCATTTTCAGAACGATATCCGTTTCCGCCGTAGTACGGTGTAATTCTGTCTTTCTCATATATGTCCTCTCATTATGTCATGTGATGCATCCGGCTACCAAAACTTTCCGAAAACGATCGGCGCTTTCGGAATCTCTGCGCCGTATCAGCCCTGCAGTTCCCGGATCGTGGAGATCAAAAATTCCATCTGTTCCCTCGTTCCGATGGTGATACGGTTATAGTTTGAAATCCGCTCCGAGTCAAAATGACGGACCAGAATTCCTCTCTCTTTCAGATCTAGGTACAGCTTTCTGCCGTCCATATCCGGGTGTTCCGCGAAGACGAAATTCGTCAGTGAGTCCCGGCAGAAGAACCCGAGCTTTCGAAGTTCCGCCACCGTCCATGCGCGGTTTTCCATAATCGTCCGGCAGTTTTTCCGATAGTATTCCCCGTCTCTGACCGCCGCGACCGCAGCCGCCATGGAAATCCGGTTGACATTGTAAGGATTGCTGGAATATTTCAGTGTCTCCAGATCGCGGATCAGCGCTTCATCGCCGATGGCGTAGCCGACTCTCGCGCCGGCCAGACTTCTGGATTTGGAGAAGGTGTGAACGACGAGAATATTTTTATATTCCCGGATCAGACGGATCGCCGACTCGCCGCCGAAATCAACGTAGGCTTCATCGACAATCACTACATGAGACGGGTCGGATGCCGCAATGTCGGCAATCCGGTCCACCGGAACCATAAGTCCCGTCGGCGCATTCGGATTCGCGATAACGCACGCCATGCGGATTCCTTTATATTTGTCCGGATCAAGGGTCATATCTTCTTCCAGCGGAATGATACGGCTCGTGAGACCGTTAAAATCCGCGATGACACCGTAAAACCCGTAGGTCACATCCGCGTAGGCGATTCCGTCCTCGCCGAACGCCATAAAAGCGTAATTCAGCGCTTCATCGGAGCCGTTGGTCACAAACACCTGATCCGGCTCTACCCCGTAGCGCTCCGCCAGAACCGTTTTCACCGGATCCGACGTCGGGTCCGAATACAGACGAAGCAGTTCGGCCTCGGAACGGTTCACGGCTTCCAAAACTCCCCTGGACGGCGGAAATGGTGACTCATTGGTATTCAGTTTCACATATTTCCGTCCCTGCGGCTGTTCTCCCGGCGTATACGGGGAAAGATTCCGAAAACGGCTGTTCATGTAAGACGACATCTGCTTCCTCCCTCTCGTGTGCTTTATCATATTAGCACGTTAAAGTGCATAGTGATATCTTAGTCTGCGAACGCGATTCTGTCAACACCATAATGATAACCTTTTTCTCGATGATTCTGCGATAGTATGCTACAATAAATGAGAGGTGCAACCATATGAGCCATTATATTATTCTTGACCTCGAATGGAACCAGAATCCTCACCGGCGATCCGGAGATGATGAGATTCTTCCGTTTGAGATCATCGAGATCGGAGCAGTACGGCTGAACGACCGGCTGGAGATCGAATCGGAATTCGATCGGCTGATCCGGCCCTGTGTGTACCGGAAAATGCATAAGAAAATATATGAAGTGACCCATATCAGTATGGAAGAGCTTGACCGGAAGGGCATCCGCTTCCGCGACGCCATCACACAGTTCCTGGACTGGTGCGGAGACGATCCGGTCTTCTGTACCTGGGGATCCATGGACCTGACCGAACTGCAGAGAAACATGGTATATCACGGAATCGAACTTCCCTTTGATCTGCCGTTTCTCTACTACGATCTGCAAAAGATCTACAGTCTGATCAAAGGCGAGCGTACCAAGGATTCTCTGGATACTGCCGTTGCGGAACTTCATATCGACACGGTGAGACCGTTTCACCATGCGCTGGATGACGCATGGTATACCGCCTGCGTGATGCAGCGGATGAATTTCTTCTCCCGGTCGAAATATGTTTCCGTCGATTATTACCGGCTTCCCGAGCCGAAATCGGAATTCGTCCTGCATTTCCCGGAATACGACAAGTTCGTGACCCATCCGTATGAAACCCGCGAAGAAGCGCTTGCCGATCGTAAACTGACGCAGGTTGTCTGCTGTCAGTGTCAGAGAGCGCTCCGCAAAAAAATCCGCTGGTTCTCATCCAATCAGCGATTCTACTATTGCCTTGCGGTATGTCCGGAACACGGATACGTCAAGGGGAAGATCCGGATCAAAAAAGCTGAGGACGGCGGCGTCTTTGCTGTCAAGACAACGAAGATCACCGATCAGTCGGGGATCGATCTTGTCATCAGCAAGAAAGAAGATGTACGGCGGAAACGTTCCGAGCGCGCAAAGCGCCTGAAACTGCACAGTCTCGATGAAAATGCCGCACAGTCCGCGAATCAGTCACACCGGTCGTCCAGCCGCAGAAAAATCATGGACCGATAGGCAAATCCGCCAGACCAAGTCATTCCTTACCGGCGGATTTCCATGGAACACACGAAGGCCGAAGATCTCCTGCCGGGTGTTCCAAATACGAAAAAAGAGCGCCGATGGGCGCTCTTTTTTCGTATTTTTCTTTGTTCCTTTATTCCGGTATTTCTTTATTCCTTTTCCGGAAGATCCGGATCATCGCTCCGAAGAATCCTCTTTTCCGTCTTCTTCAGTCTTTTTGCCGTCATCAGCTGAATATCCGAAGCGGAAAGACCGTCTTCCTTCAGTCGTTCCTCCCTCCGCTGTCTTCGTCCTTCCGCTGCTGCCCGTTCCCGCTTTTTCCGTCTCTGACTGTATGCATGATATCCCAGAATGCCGGCAATCAGCAGCGTCACCACGCTCATGATCACGCGAAAGCGCATCGGCATTCCGTCCCATGCATCCCGGATGTCCTGCAGAATCCCGTCATTCAGCGATTCTGCCGCCTGAGATACTTCCTTTGCTCCCGCGGAGACCGCTGCGGCCGCGCCGGTCTCTTTCTCCGCCGGACCGGAACCGAGCACATTGATCTCCGCCGCGTCGGTTCCCGACCGGCTCTCCGACTTCAGGATCGATGCAACCTGCCGGTCCACCGCCTGATCAGCCGTTCTCTCTTCCGGCACTTCGAGCTTAAGATATCCTTTTCCGACCGTTTTCCCGTCCAGCATGCAGTTCACGACCGCGGCGGCATCCGCCGGCGCGTCGTCCGGCAGATCGTAACGGATCTCCGTCGTGACTTCTTCCGGGAGCACGCCCTTCGGAAGCACCATCCGGCTCTCCCGGTCAAGACTCGGAAGCGCCGCCCGTTCCACGGACAGTCCCGCAATCGAGAGGTCCTTTCCCAGCTCCGCCAGTTTTCCGCCGTAATCGGCGATCCGGACCTGACGGAAGTTGCGGAACGCAAAATCCATCATGGCGGAAGTATCCTGATACTGGGTGTCGTCGCTGTGAAGAACGACGGTCACCACCCGGAAACCATCCCTCTCAGCGCCATTGACCAGCGTGTTCAGCGCAAGCGAGGTATACCCCGTCTTGCCGCCGATACAGTCGGGCCGGAACTGTTCCTTCCAGTTCGACTTTACCATCTTATTGCCGGGTGAGATCCCCTGTCCGTCCGGAAATCTGGAGTTCGGCGGAAGCTCATAATACGGCGTCGAGACGATCTTCCGGAATTCACTGTTCTCCAGAGCCGCCCGGGTAATCAGCGCCATATCATACGCGCTGACATAGTGATTCGGATCATTCAGACCGCTGGGGTTGGCAAAATGGGAATCCTCGCAGCCAAGTTCCTTTGCCTTCTCATTCATAAGCCCGACAAACTCCGGGATCGATCCGCCCGCATATTCCGCAAGCGCATTTGCCGATTCGTTCGCCGATTTCAGGAGAAGCGCATACAGCAGTGTCTCAACGGTTGCCCTGTCTCCGGTGTCATACCCCGCGCTGGAAGAATTATCCTCCACGTTGTGAACCGCTTCATAGGAAAATGTAACCGTATCATCCGGACTGCATCTTTCAAGAACGATGAGCGCCGTGAGAACTTTGGTGATGGATGCCGGAGCGTAAACCGAATGGATGTTTTTTCCATACAGCACCGTTCCCGTCGCCGCATCCATCACGATACCGGCGTCCGCACGGATCGTGCAGTCCGACGGCCAGTTGACTTCCGCATAGACACAGTCCGGACTGCCGAGCTGTGACGCGGCCGGTGTGACCGCAAGCAGCAGCGCAAGTCCGGCTGTCGCCAGAAGCCGGCTGAATCGTTTCTTCATACTTTTGTCCTCTAGGCTCAAGCAGACAAGCTTGCTTGTCTATTTGAGCCGTCAATCAAAGTTTGAAAGTTTACTTTCAAACTTTATCCTCAAGATTCCGGCACAGGCCGGGTATCCCTCAGCCTGTGCCGGATTTCTCCTGTCTTATTTCTTTACAAGATAACGGCTTGCCACATAGGCCTTCTGTCCCTTGTATACGATCTCTGCCCAGCCTTCACCGGCATCGCGAACATACTCAACAGCCTCGCCCGGAGCCAGATTTGCCAGAATCACGCTGGACTCTTCGGTGCTTCTGTTCTTGCGCACGCGGACCGTATCATTGGTATAATACTTTGCCGTTGTCTGTGCCGCCGCGGTCGTCTGTGCCGCTGCGGTTGTCTGTGCCGCCGCGGTCGTCTGCGCCGCTGCGGTCGTCTGCGCCGCTGCGGTTGTCTGCGCCGCCGTGGTCTCCGCTGCGGTCGTTTCCGCCTCAACCGGTGTTTCCGCTGCTGCCGATGCTTCCTCCGCACTCTCTTCTGCAGCAGTCTCTTCCATTACCGCTGCGGTTGTCGGAACCTCCGTCATCTTTGCGGCATCATCCTTCTTCTCATCTGCCGGCTTGATCAGCACAATGATAACCACCAGAACGATAATGATCAGGATCAAAAGGAACGGCTTAATCAGCATCTGCGGATCGATACCAGAACTGCGGTGCGCCGGTCTGCGGCGATCCTCATGCGGCATCCGGCCGGAATCCTCACCCTGCATAAATCCGCCGACCGCGCGGTCCGTATCGCTGAGCATGCCTTCCTCACCGCGGAATCGCTTCCGCTCAAACGGACGGTGTGCAATATTCTCTTCCGCTGCTTCCTCCTGAATTGCCTCCTCCGGAATCTCCTCGATGTCCGGATCCGGCTCTTCAAACCGCTCTTCTTCCTGCGGACTGTCCTCCCCGTATTCCGGGCCGTTTTCCGCCTCATACTCCGGAACCGGTTCTCCTTCCGAAGCCGGATCGGTCTCCTCACGCAGAGCGTCTTCTTCCGAAATCCGGTCTGTGTGTTCCTGCATCATCTCCGTTTCCTCCGGAACCGGCGCCGCATTCTCCTGCGGAACCGCCGCTTCTTCCGGAAGCGGATTCAGACGCTCCGCGGAGGTCGTCGCCGGCGATGCGTTCAGCACGGATCCGCGGAAATCGGCATACTTTCCCTGAAGATCTTCATTTACCTGCGGCAGAACCTGCTCCACGGTCTTCATCATTTCCTCGTCATGCGCAAAGACCGTAACCTCCTGCGAGAGAAGGTGATGCGCCAGATTCGCATTGTAGGCGCTGTTGTCCGCATCATGGATCGCCTTGCTGCCGATCATGCGGATCCGGCTGTAGTGCTCATAGGTCATCTTGTCGATGATGCCTCTGGTGTACAGCGCCTCGATCCTTGCGATCAGGCTGCTGCTCTCAATCCCGTTTCTGACGCACAGACATGCCACCATGAATTCCAGTGTCTCTCTGGAACAGATCATTGCCTCATTATATCTTTTGTGACCGATCAGGCGCTCGGTCTCCCGGACTCCGTTCTGAATCTTTCCCCACCCTGTGTTGGCGATTATCTCTTTTTCTGCCATTGTTCTGTCTCCTTTAGCCATGCTTCTATCCTGCTGTCCGGCAGTCTCGGAACCGTTTTTCCCGCGCACATCCGCTCCGGTGATGCCGCGCGTTGAAAACGGTTTCCGTATTATCACAAAATACGAATTTATTATAATCGAAGTTGTTACTTTCTGCACTGTGAAAATGAATTCTTAATAGGATCGAAAAAAACGCCGGGGGCAGTCTGCCCCCGGACGTGATCCCACTGCTTCGCCGTATCTTCTACGACATCCGTCAGATGAAAATATATTTTATGATAAATAACACGCTCAGAATATACATCAGCGGTGTCACGCTGCTACGGCGTCCCGCAAATGTATTCAGAACGGTACAGCTGATGATTCCGTACGCGATTCCGTCGGAGATCGAGTACATGAACGCCATCGCAAAAATGCAGATAAAGCACGGAAGCGCTTCCAGCGTGTCATTCCACTGAATGCGGGTCACCTGCTGCATCATGAAAAAGCCGACCAGAACCAGCGCCGGTGCCGTCGCAAAGGACGGGATCGCAAGGAATATCGGCGAGAAAAACAGCGCGAACAGGAACAGAACTCCTGCCGTCACCGAAGTCAGTCCGGTTCTTCCGCCTTCCGCGATACCGGAAGAGGACTCGACAAAGGTGCTGATCGTAGAGGTTCCGACGCAGGCTCCCATCAGTGTACCGATCGCATCGGCGAAAAGGGCTCCCTTAATGCCGCGGAGCTTTCCGTCTTTATCCAGCATATTTGCCTTAGATGCGCATCCGATCAGCGTTCCGAGCGTGTCAAACATATCTACGAACAGAAATGCAAAAATAACAACCACAAAATCCAGCATCCGTCCATCCGTCAGCGCGCTGAAATCCATCTTCATAAACGTCGGTTCCAGGGATGCCGGGGCGGAAATGATGCCGGTCGGGATCAGACTCTGATATCCCGCCGCCGGATCCGGCTGATAGATTCCGAGAAGCTGGCACACCACGCCGATTCCCCAGGTGATCAGGATACCGACAAGAATATTGCCCTTCACCTGTTTGATCACCAGAAACGCCATCACAAGAATGCCGATCAGTGCGAGAAGAACCGTAATTCCTTCTGTATGAAAATTGCCGGACGCAATGGACTGGTGGAACGAATACCCGGTCACCAGCGTCGATGCCGCCACCGAAATATGTGCGTTCTGCAGACCGATAAAACAGATAAACATGCCGATGCCCACCGATACCGCCTGTTTCAGATTGGACGGAATGGCATTGAAGATTGCCTCACGGATGTGAAACAGTGACATCGCAATAAAAATGACTCCCTCGGTAAAAACCGCCGCCAGTGCCATTTCCCAGGAATATCCCATTCCCTTCACTACCGTATAGGCAAAATAGGCATTCAGTCCCATTGCGGATGAAAGAACAAACGGCAGGTTCGCCGCAAAAGCCATAAAGAAAGAGGCCAGTGCGGAAACCAGTGCCGTCGCGGTGAACACTGCTCCCGCATTCATGCCGGTTTCACCGAGCACCATCGGATTGACCGCAAGAATATATGCCATGGTCATAAATGTCGTAAATCCCGCCAGCACTTCCGTGCGTGCGTTCGTACCGCATCTGCTCAGTTTAAAGATACGCTCTAACATGGAAAATCTCCCTCGAATAAGATAGACCCTCAGTTTATCTCATTTTCAGTGAAATGTCCAACGATATGAAACAGGTTTCATGTTTTTTCTGGAAGCCTCTGTCCATGCCTTCTCCGCGCGGATCAGATCTCCGGAAATGTTCTCGGATCTTTGCCGCTTCTCGCTCCTGCTTCCAGCTCGTCGATCGCAATGATATCCGGCACATCCAGTTCAAAATGATATACATCGAAATTCTCGCGAATCCGGTTCTCGTGAACGGACTTCGGAATCGGAATCACACTGTGTTCCAGATGCCAGCGGAGCACGATCTGTGCCGGTGTTCTGCCGTACTTTTCCGCCAGACGGCGAATGGTCTCATTATCCAGATCCACAGATCGGTTGATCGGGGAATAGGCGATCGGCTGCATCTTTCTTGCACGGCACCGGAAGATCAGTTCCCGCTGTCCGTAGCTCGGGTGGCACTCCATCTCATGGATGACCGGGTACTCCCCGAATTCATCTTTGATCTCTTCCATCTGTTCCGGAAGAAAATTCGACACACCGAGAGACCGGATCTTGCCCGCACTGCGCAGATCCATCATCTTCTCATACGTCTTCAGACGGGCCGCCGTATCCTGTCCCGGCCAGTGGATCAGATACGCATCCAGATAATCGGTCCCGAGGTCTCTCCGGGTCTGATCAAACGCCTCCTCTGTCTGTCCGAACGAAGACGGCCAGATCTTGGACAGAATATAGAGATCTTCCCGGCGCACGCCCGATTCCGCCAGTCCCTTCCCGACTTCATTCTCATTGCGGTAGCGCTCGGCGGAGTCAAAATACCGGTATCCGGTTTCCGCTGCCGTGCGGACCGCCCGCACCATCTCCTCTCCGTATCCGTCATAGCACCCGAATCCGATGGTCGGAATGCTGTGTCCGTCCGATAAATCCATTCTCGCATTAATCTGTGACATAAGTATCTTCCTTTCTCTGTCTGTTTCCGTATGGTTTCGCTGACCGGTTCCGTCCGGTGTTCCCGGTATTTCAAAAAGTTTTTTCCGGTAACCACCGGCATCTCAGTATTTCAAAAGCTTTTCACAATATCCACCGGTATCCTCAGTATTTCAGGAGTTCTTCGAAAGCCGCGATCGCGTACCGGTCCGTCATTCCGGAAATGAAATCAATGATTGCCTGAACATACTGTTCCGATGTATCGAGATCTCCGTATACTTTCTCATTTCGGTACCGGAACACTTCCCGCGAGAATTCCTCCGGCACCTGATCCGGATTCACATAGTTCGAGAGGTATTTTCGAAAATTCCGGAAGAGTTCCGGGCAGTATTTCGCCTCTTTCTCCAGTTTCATCCAGGTTGCTTTTCCGTCAAACTGCTCATAGAGAGCGTCAAAAAGCTCATGAATCACCATCGCCGAATACTTGGAATACGTCCGGAACCGTTTGTGGCGGTATATGTATTCATAATTGAATTTCTTCAGTTCCGTCATCTGTCCGAAGAACCGTTCGCTGAGACAGATTCCCCGCTCCGGCGTACTGTTCTCGCAGATATCGATGATCATGTTGTGCATGATGACCGTTGTATTCAGAACCCTCTCATTATCGATCCTCGCCATGTCCTGCAGTCGCTCTTCCGCCTCGCCGTTCAGAAAGCCGAGTCTTTTGGCGTCCTCGATGTCCCGGCCGATGTAAGCCACTTTATCCGCAATTTTGACAAGACAGCCCTCCCACGTTGCCGGCTGAAACATACCCGGAGCCGTAAACTCCCGTTCCAGATCGATCAGTTCCTTCCGGGGAAAAAGGCCGTTCTCATCGACCTCTCCGCAGTGGGAAATGATCCCGTCCCGCACCGCGTAGGTGAGATCCAGATTTTTCTTATCGTTGTAGCTGTTCGCCAGAAGATCGATTTTGTCCACAAAACGAAGCCCGTTCCGTTCATGCCAGAATGCCGTCCCGAGATATTTCTGGCTCAGCTCATTCAGAATCCGTTCCCCCTGATGGCCGAACGGGGCGTGTCCGACATCATGTCCGGTCGCAATCGCCTTCGTCAGTTCCGTATTCAGGCCGAGAAACTTCGCAATCGTTCCGCTGACGGACTCGACATGGGCCACATGCTCCATCCGCGTACACACATGGTCATTGTCAATGTTATAGAAAACCTGTGTCTTATGTTTCAGCCGCCGGTAGGCAAGCGAGTGCAGCAGTCTTGTATAATCCCGCGCGAACTCCGAACGAACCTCGTCATCTCTGTGGTAGAGTCCCGTCTCTCTGCGGATCAGCGCTTCCCACTGCGCACAGCCCGGCACGGCCGCCACATCGGCAAATGCATTCTTGGACATGTCTCCCTCCTTTTTTTCTTTCAGACCGGGCCACGCATTATCCCTGGCGGTCCGCTTTCCTGTCTTCTATTATACAACGAAAAGTACGAGCCATGCGATAACCTTTCAACTCCTGACATTTCCTTTAATAATGAAAAAAATACCATGTATTTCAGCCAATCTTTGCTATAATGGAAGTCCGGTCTATCCGCTGCGCGGTCAGCATGCGGAGGTCCCGATTCTATTTTCTATATCGTTCAATATACCAGGGGAGAAACACAAACATGAACAGCACATTCCGTTATCATCTGCTTTCCGCATCCTTTTTCATCTGCGCGGCGGCATCCGCGGCAGTGATCAGCGGCTGCGGAAAATCAGATTTTCTGACCAAGGCATCCGCCCCGGCATCTTCTACGGATTCGATTTCCATCATTCCGGAAGATACGATCGGAAGCGACCTTTACCTTGATTATTCTGCCATCGCCGGAAACGAAAAGACCGACGCCTCCAGAATTGCCCTGAAAGGTCTCACCCGCGCCGAAGTCGAGGAAAGACTGCGCGGTTCCTACCGATGGGATATGCATCTGATCGATAACTCCTATGTGGATGATGCGGATGGAGAACCGGACGGAGCAGAATCCGGGAGCAATCCGGCGGAGACAGTCGTAAAACCGGCGGGCACTTCCTCCGGAAGCGCATCTTACAAGGCGGTCTCCGATCAGGGACGAAGCTATGCCGTGGAGGATCTGATCGGAAAATCCATCCGGAAACAGCTCGACGACATTTTCGAAAAAGAGGGCGGAAAGAGCACCAGCGACCACAAGGGAGACTATGTCCTGTCTCTCCCGGATTTCCGGAGCGAAGCGGAAGACGTTCTTGCGGATGTGGCAGAAAAATGGAATAAAAAAGCGACTCCGGGTGTTTTGACCGGATATGATAAGACCACCGGTCAATTCCAGTTCGGACCGGCGGTAAGAGGATATGAGCTCAATGAATCGGCAACGCGAAACGCCATCCTGTCGGCATGTGAAGCCCGCGACTTCACGGCAAACGTCGAAGCGATCGGTAAGGCCGAGGACGCTGCCGGCTCCATGGAAGATCAATACCGCATCATTGGCTCGTTTACGACTCATACAACCGCAAACAATGTCAGAAATACCAACGTCCGCCTTGCATCCGAGGCGATCAACGGTCTGATCCTGCAGCCGGGAGAGGAATTCTCTTTCAACGATGTCGTCGGCCAGCGCACCACCGCCAAGGGTTACGGTCCGGCCGGTGCCTACTCCAACGGCGAGGTCGTACAGGAAGTCGGCGGAGGTGTCTGCCAGGTTTCCACGACGCTCTACAACGCGGTATTCTACGCCGGTCTCGAGTCAACTCTCCGTTCATCCCATACCTTTGAACCGAGTTATGTCACTCCGGGCCGTGATGCCACCGTATCCTGGGGCGGACCGAACTATAAATTTAAAAATACATCCGAGTATCCGATCTGTGTTCTGGAACATTATGAAAACCGGACCGTAACCGCCGAAATCTACGGCGTGCCGGTTCTGGAAGACGGCGTGACACTGGAACTGGAATGCCAGAAAACCGGTGCCAACGCTGCGGGAAGCACATGGACGGTATATAAGATCACCAAGAAGAACGGCAACACCATCGAGAGAGTTCAGGATCATGTGAGCCGTTATAAAGCACACACGGAAGCCAATGACGCCGCTGCTGCGGCTGTAGCAGCTTCCAAAGCAGCCGCAGAGGCAGCTGCAGCCTCTCAGGCTGCGGAAGCGGCCGCAGAGGCATCCCGCGCAGCCGAAGCTGCCGAGACTGCAGCCCAGACCTCACCGGCTTCTTCCGGACCGGCCGGTCCGGCAGCCGAAGCAACCAATGCCGCACCGGCGCCGATAGCGCCGGCACCTGCGGCCGAAACCCAGGCTCCGGCCGTACCGGCTCCGGCAGGTCCGGGTCAGGGCTGATTTCTCTGATTCTCCTGTTTCTGAAGACCCGCATAACGCCGGCATACGAGATCGACAAATTCCTGCTCGATCTCGAGCCGGTGTTCATTTTTCTTCCGGATAATTCCGAATTTCAGATGTTCCACACAGTCAAGAAGCGGCACGGAGATTACCTTATACATGGAATCCTGCCCGTTGAACTCGGAAATTCCGATCGTGTAAAAATTCGTCGCGGAAATCAGACGCATCTGCCCCTGCCGGTCCGTGACATAGACAATCTTCTGTGAATCATTCAGATCCACCGGTCCCTTCATCGTCTCGATGTGATAGATAAAATCCTCATACTGGCCGATATAACGCACAAATCCATAATCTTTCAGCTGTTCGATGTGAAGTCCCTTTCTGCCGTTCTCCTGCAGCAGTTCATGCGACGAGGACAAACATACATACGGCCGAAATGCCGCAAGCGGGATAAATTCCAGTCCGCGGCTCTCGATATTTTTCTGCGTGATCTCCGCGTTCTGCGACAGGAAGTGGATCACGCCGATGCTGGACCGCCCGACGGTCACATCTTCAATGACATTCAGCGAAGAATCCTCATACAGCTTGAAGGTCATGCCCGGAACATCCTGATACCGCCGGCAGATTTCATTAAAACACTCGGATGTGTGCGAAAAGCGGGTCATGCTTACCGACAGCCGCGTCATCTCGTTGCGGGATCCCCGGATATAACTGTTCAGATTATCCATTTCTTTCAATATGATCTCGCAGTGATGGAGATAGATCTCTCCCTCGTGCGTGAGTCTGGTTCCCTGCGTTGTTCTGCGCAGAAGCGTCATTCCCGCTTCCTCCTCCAGCGAACGGATAATATGACTCAGCTGCGGCTGTGAAATGAACATTGCCTTGGCTGCCTGATTGATCGAGCCATACTTGGCAACCGCCACAAAATACCGGATATTGTTTGCATCCATTTCGGTTCCCCCATTTCAATCTCTCTTCGGATGACTTATCTGTACCTTTGTACATTTCTTCCCGAATATCATACATGATTTGATCCTGTTTTTGTGAGATTATTGACATCTTGGTTATTTGCGATACGGATAACCGTTATCTGTCGGAAATATTATACAGATGCCGGACTGGATGATATTCTTGATCTGACAGATATGGCAGAAGCGCACCCATCTTATTTCTTCTGTCCCAGGGAGGTTATCGTATGGATGAAACGTTAGATATTCAGACAGTTCTGGAAGCCGCCATCGCGGAAGGACGCCAGGTTCTCTATGAGGGAAAGGTTGCGGATTATATTCCGGAGCTTGCCAAGGCCGCGCCGGGAAATCTCGGCGGATGCCTCATCAAGCCGGACGGCACCGTATATGCGGCCGGTGATTATGATATCCCATTTACCATGCAGAGCATCTCGAAGACATTTTCTCTGATCCTCGCACTTCAGACGGCCGGATTCAACCGGGTCTTCAGCAAAGTCGGAATGGAGCCGACCGGAGACCGTTTTGACAGCATTCTTCAGCTCGAATTAAAAGACTGGCACCCCTTCAATCCGATGATCAACGCCGGTGCCATCGTGGTCTCCAGCTGCATTCGCGCGGAAGATCCGTTCGGGGAATTTCTGAAGCTTGTGCGCAAACTCTGTGCCAATGACTCCATCGCGATGAATGAACGTGTCTATCAATCCGAAAAACATACCGGAACACGAAACCGCGCCATCGCCTACATCCTGATGAATGACCACATTCTCGACGGCGAATGGGAGGATGTGGAGGATATTCTTGATCTCTACTTCCGGATGTGCTCCGTCATGGTCACGGCAAAAGATCTCGCGCACTATGCCATGGTTCTGGCAAATGACGGCGTCGATCCGACGACCGGCGAACAGATCGTTACCCCCGATATTGTCCGCGTCGTCAAGACACTGATGCTCCTGTGCGGTATGTATGACGAGTCCGGCGAGTACGCGGTGAAAGTCGGTCTCCCGTCCAAGTCCGGCGTCGGCGGCGGAATCTGCGCAGTCGCGCCGAACGGCATGGGAATCGGTGTCTTCGGGCCGAAACTCAACAAGAAGGGCAACAGCGTCGGCGGAGAAAAAGTGATTCAGTATCTCTCCTCTCACCTCGGCCTCCATATGCTCTCCGACGGAAAACCGTATAAGAGCATTGCATTCTGAGCCTGATCCGAAGTCCTCACCGGGAAATGTCAGTTTTTGCACCCGGAGCCGCCCTCATAACATTCCGGCTCAGACGGAGGAGTCTCCTCATAGAAAGCAGTATGCGGATGAGCGATTCCTCCGTCTGAGTTGACAGAGTATAGTATACTAATTACACGAGACATCATCTGTTTCGATGTTTTCTCTCGTGATCGCGGCAGTAGCCCTGCGCAGGCCCGGACACGGGCTTTGCCCCTATGTTCGCGATGATCGGCGGGTACGGACCCGATATCCGCTTCCGCTGAAACAGAAAACTACACTCTGAATCCGGGAGGTCAATGACATGAGTTTATCCGATATTTTTAAATCCAAAGAAGAAAAGGCCGCGGCAGCCGCAAAAAGACCGATCAAGGGCACGGATATCGTCGGTGATATCCTGAAGGCACACGAAGGTGCCGCTGCGCTTCTCATGCAGTGCGGCATGGGCTGCATCAGCTGCCCGTCTTCTCTCACCGAGTCGCTGAACGATGCGTGCATGGTTCACGGCATGAACGCCGATGAAGTGGTGGACTATCTGAACGGTGAGCTGGAACTGGAAGCAGAAAACGAATAAACAGAATATGACATTTTAAAAACAGCAGGACTGCCGGTTCCCTTTGAATCGGCAGTCCTGTTGGTTTCTTATTAGAGGAGCACTTAGCGACGCCTATTTCACCTGGCAACTGTGCTGCCTTAGTGAAATAGCGTGCCGCGGCCATGGCGGCTGCCGCGAAACGCTCGAAACTCGCGGATCGTGTTTCGACCCGTTCCCGGAATCTCCGGTTCGGGCACTCCGCCCTACTCCTGAAGAAGCTCCAGCAGATCTTCCCTCGTGAGCGATGCCGAACCGGCACCTTCCGCCCCGAGAATGTCTTCCGCAAGCTTTTTCTTTGCCTCCTGCATCTCGAGGATTTTCTCCTCAACCGTTCCCTTCACGATCATCTTATACACGGTGACCTTTCGTTTCTGGCCGATCCGGTGTGCTCGTCCCGTCGCCTGGTCCTCGCGCGCAAGATTCCACCACGGATCATAGTGAATCACGACATCCGCGCCGGTCAGATTCAGACCGGTCCCTCCTGCGCCAAGCGAGATCAGAAAGACCGGAACATCCCCCGCATTAAACCGGTTTACCAGGCGAAGCCGTTCCTCCGACGGGGTTCGCCCGTCCAGCCGGTAATAGGCGATCTTTTCTTCCCGGAGACTTTCTTCCAACAGCTCCATCATCGAAGTGAACTGCGAGAATACCAGAATGCGGTGTTCTCCGTCGATCGCGCTCCGGATCAGGTCCATGCACGCCTCGCGCTTTACGGAGCCGCCGCGGTAATTCTCCAGATACATCCCCGGATCGCAGCAGATTTCCCGGAGGCGGAGCAGTTCTGCCAGAATCTGCATCCGGTTCCGGTTGAATTCCTCTTTGCTGTCGGAAGTGCGCAGAATGGATCGCATGTGGGCCGTCTGCGCATCGTAAAGCTTCTTCTGTTCCCCGCTCATCACCGAATAGCGGACCTCCTCCAGTTTTTCCGGAAGATCCGTCAGCACATCTTTCTTGAAACGGCGGAGAATAAAAGGCGAAACCATGCGGCTCAGATGCTCGCTTACCGCAGTGTCCCCCTCCTTCACCACCGGAAGTTCAATCTGACGGCGGAAATCTTCATACCGGAACAGAAATCCCGGCATCAGATAGTCGAAGATGCTCCAGAGTTCGCTCAGCCGGTTTTCGATCGGTGTTCCGGTCAACGCGAACCGGCTCCGGCTGTGAATCAGCTTGACCGCCTTGGCGGCTGCCGTCGTGTGATTTTTGATATACTGCGCCTCATCGATGACCTCATAGTCAAACTCGATCCCCTCATATTCCGCGGCGTCGCGCTTTAAGAGGTCATACGACGTAACCAGTACATCATAGTCTTTTGCAGAACGGATTCTCTCCGCCCGCTCGGCCTGACTGCCCGTAACCAGCTGGACCCTCAGATTCGGAGCAAACTTCTCCAGTTCCTCTCCCCAGTTGTATACAAGGGAAGCCGGCGTCACGATGAGCGCGATCACCGGCGGGGAATCCGCGGAAGGAGCCGACATATTTTCTTCCCGTTTTGCCTCAATCAGCGCGATGGTCTGAAGCGTCTTGCCGAGTCCCATCTCATCGGCCAGAATCCCGCCGAATCCGTACTGTGCAAGGGTCCGCATCCAGCGGTATCCGGTCTTCTGATATTTCCGGAGGACGCCCTTCATCGCCTGCGGCACCTCAAAATCCGCGTCACTGACCGTCTTGAACTCTTTTACCAGCGTTTTAAACCGGCGGTCGCGGTCCGCATACAGACCTTCGACATTTTCCAGCATGCGGTCCAGATAGAGCGTGCGGTAGGCCGGAATATTCATCTTTCCGTCCACAAATTCCCGCGGCGACAGATGAAGGGATTCCATCATCTTCTCCAGTTCCGCGATGTTTTCCTGATCCAGATTCACGAAATCCCCGCTCTTTAAGCGGTAGAATTTCTTTTTCCGGTCGTAATGCGCGAGAACCTCGATCAGCTCGTCGGAGCTGAGTTCATCTCCCTGGACATGCATGGTCAGAAGGTTGCTCTGCAGAGAGACACCGACGGTAAATGTCGTCTTCCGGCGGATCGCCAGTCTCCGGAACTCATCCGTCGAGGATACCTCCCCCGCCGCGATGAGCCGGTCCACGCCCTCTTCCAGAAGAAGATAGACAAATTCCTCTTTCTTTCCGGTAGAAAACTGTGCGCCATCGTCCGTCATCTCCGGGAAATACTGCCGGAGGAGCCCGATGACGATCTGTTCCCGATCGGGGTCGCGGACCGAATCCGGATCCCATGCGGAGACCGCTTCCGCCTCATACGGGATTCCTGTGAGGGGATACTCTTTTTCCCCGTAGCAGACTTTCGCCGTGCAGACCGCGCTTTTCCCGTCGGCATCCAGATAAAAGGCAAAGGCGGCCTTCGGCGGAACGCACCGCTCCGCGGTCTCCCGGTCCGGGAACCGTACCTCCGCATGTTTCTCCAGCCATGGAAGCGTGTCATACATAAAAGAAGAAAGATTCTTTCTCCCGATCCGGAAATGGATCTCGCCGCCTTCCGCGATCCGGAGAAGCGGTTCCATTTCCCGTATCTCGTCTCCGGCGATCCGGTTCAGATGTCCCTCGTCAAAACAATAAGCGTGCTCCAGTCCGCGGTAAATCTGTGGCAGCGTGCCTTCCACGCTGAGCCCGTGAAACACGCCGTTCCCGTCGACATTTCCGGTAATATCGATCCGGACCGTCAGTTCCGCATCCCGCAGTCGGAGCATTCGTTTCCGCCCCTGGGAAATCCGCATCTCCACGCTTTTTCCGTTCATGATCTCGAAAAACCGGTCAAACCGTTCGCCGTAAAGCGGAATCGTCTCCCCCAGATCCGGAGAGATGTTCCCGGAAACGCCGAGTCTTCGCGCTTCCCGAAGTTCATCCGCCGCGCTGCGGATCATTTTCCAGAGCGGCCCGGACTCGGCCGCCAGCCGATCTTCCCCCAGAATCAGCATCGTCTTTGTACCGAACGGAAATGCGCTGCCCCGCTCCATGGCCGCGGCAAATTCCGAGAGATTTTTGATCTTATATATCTTGCTCTCACCGATGCCGAATCCGAGAAGCGGCGCATCTCCCGCCGGCTCGCCGCGAAAAAACGGCTCCAGAATCAGCGGTTTCTGCCGGGTTCCGCCGGTCAGTTCCAGATGAAGATCGGATTCCTCCGGTCCCGTTCTCAGATTTTCAATTCCGCGGAGAAGGAGTTCTCCGGATTCATCCGTCGCATCACCCGGATTGTGTTCCCGGATGTATTCCCCGAGAAGATAGAGGAGAGCCGCCTCATGTTCGCAGATCCGGTCACTGTTTGAAAGCGCGAAATACGATTCCGGACAGCTCCAGTTTCCGCATGTCATGCGCGTGATCTCATTCTGAGAGAACACAACCTCCACCTGAGCCGCCTGATGCTCGCGCACGATCTCACCGACCGCCCATGCGCTGACTTCCCCCTTGGTCAATACCGTCTGATCGTGGGATCCCAAAATCTGAAAACTCTTCCAGCGAACCGCACCGCTCTTGGCCAGTGCTTTTCCCTGATTCCAGACTGCCTGCCGAAGACGGAGCTTCCGGATCATTGCCGGATAATCAAAGAAATAGTACCGGTCGGAAAACATTTCCTCTATCCCGGTCAGCTCGCTTTCCAGAATCCGGGAGTTTTTCCAGATCGTGCTGCCGTCGGATGCGCCCGTCGTCTCCTCTTCCTGAACCATTCCCGCATCGATGGCATAGAGGAGTGCCGCCATATGCTTGCAGAAATGTCCTTTGTGCGCATACGGACAGCTGCAGCCGACCCGTTCCAGATTGCCGTTTTCAAGAAAATGTGCGCTCACCGAATAGCGTCGGCTTCCCTGCACAGTGCCCTTATATTCCGACCCGGACTGCCATACCGTTCCGACCCGTCCGTCCCGAAGATATCGCCTTCCGCGGGCGAGAATGTCGTCGTCAAAGAGATATTCCCACTTCACTGCCGTACCTCCCTGCTTGTGATCACGTCAAAGATATTCGCAATCCGCTTCACAGATTACTCATAGAATAAAGTCTTACCCTTCAGTATACTATGATGAAATCCATCTTTCAAAAAAAGTTTGTCAAAAATAGTTATTTTATTATCGATCGTTCTTGACGGAAGGAAGAAGAGTCGCTAATATATATAGGAAATTTGCAGACAGTGTGCCGGTCTCCGGTGGCTGTCTGCATAATAATGTACAGAGAAAGCCTGAATTTCCGCCGTTTTCGGAGATTCGGCCGTCTGTATCGCACATTCACAGGGGGAAAGTTTGAGAGAAAACTTTCAAACAATTGAACGATCAGATATGAGCGCAGATACAACCGGCTCATGCCTGATCCAGAAGGAGAAAAATATGAGTAATCCAAAAGTTAAGATCGGTGATGATGCCATCTTTGACGCATCCGTTCTCGGAAAACCGCGGGTACTGATCCTTGGAATCCAGCACATGTTTGCCATGTTCGGTTCCACCGTTCTGGTTCCGCTTCTGACCGGACTCAGCGTTTCCACCACACTTCTTTTTGCCGGTCTCGGAACTTTGCTGTTCCATCTGATTTCCAAAAACAAGGTTCCGGCTTTCCTCGGATCTTCATTCGCTTTTCTTGCCGGCTATATGGCCATCGCTCCAAACAAAGAACCGGATCTTCTTCCTTATGCATGTTTCGGCGTTGCGGTTTCCGGTCTCGCCTATCTCATTCTTGCAGTTTTTTTCAAAACCTTCGGTGCCAATAAGGTAATGCAGTTTTTCCCGCCGGTTGTCACCGGCCCGATCATCATTGCCATCGGACTGAATCTTTCCAAATCCGCCATTGACAGCTGTTCCACAAACTGGCCCATCGCTCTGGTTGCGATTCTGATCGTAATCTGCTGCAACATCTGGGGCCGCGGAATGGTAAAAATCATCCCGATCCTTCTGGGTGTCATCGGTTCCTACATCGTCGCGGCGCTGGCCGGTGTCATTGATTTTTCGCCGGTTGCCGACGCACCGTGGATCGGCTTCCCGGTAAACTACGGCCGCACCGTATTCGCCATCTTCACCAGGGGAAATGCGGATACCGCACTGCTGATCACTTCCATCTTCACCATTGTCCCGATTTCCTTCGCAACCATGATGGAGCACATCGGAGATATCTCCGCGATCTCCTCCACCGTAGGAATCAACTTTATCCGTGATCCGGGACTGCACAGAACCCTGATCGGAGACGGTGTCGCAACCGGACTGGCCTCTCTCTTCGGCGCTCCGGCCAATACCACCTACGGCGAGAACACCGGTGTTCTGACGCTGACCAAGGTTTACGACCCGATGGTAATCCGTCTGGCGGCATGCATCGCCATCCTGCTTTCCTTCTGCCCGAAGTTCGCGGCAGTCATCGAGATCATGCCGAGCTCCATCGTCGGCGGCATCTCACTGGTTCTCTACGGAATGATCTCCGCAGTCGGAATCCGGAATGTTGTCGAGACCAAGGTTGATTTCTCTCAGACCCGTAACGTCATCATCGCTGCGATGATCATGGTTCTCTCCATCGGAATCAACTTCTCTTCCGCCGGTGCACTCAGCTTCCCGGCCGGTGAGATCACCCTCACCTTCTCCGGTCTCGCAACCGGTTCTCTCATCGGTATCCTTCTGAACGCAATCCTTCCGGGAAAGGATTACCGCTTCGAGAACGATGCGCCGAACAAGACCGGCGTTGACCTGGAAATGGCGCAGGGTAAATCCCTCAGCAAGAAGGGAAAGAAATAATCCGGCATGACCGGTTCATCTGGAATCCCCTAATGATTCCCTGTTATAAAAAAGCCGTACCGTGGCGGTGATGATCAAATCACCTGCCCGGTACGGCTTTTTTATATTGTTATTCCGCTTTTGTATTGATCACGCTCTCCGGTGTCTCCTGCGTTCTCCTGATGCGGATTCCGTTCACTTCCACATCATCATTCAACGGAACCAGAAGATATTCCACGCCGTCGATAATCTTGGTCTGCAGAAGGCCGGTTGCCTCATTCTTCACTGAAACCTTCATCACCGCGGACTTCACCTCGATCTTGGAGGTATCGACCACATTTTCCGCCATGAGAATATCACTGTCGGAGACATTTTCATCGTAGACTGCCTTAAACTGATTGATCGTGTCCTCGTCAACCCCGTTGTCCTCAAGAATGCGGACCATGTCTCCCTTGTCCACCTGAACCGGCGACGGATCGTCCTTGGCCGCTTCGACCAGCTCGTTCACGGCATCGGTGATATTCTTGACCATCTCGAAATCACAGCCGCGGCCGAGACCTTCCTCAATCACGCGATGGAACGTATCCTGCTGCTCTTTCTCGGCAAGATCCAGTTCACAGCCGAGAAGAGACGCCGCCAGTTCCTCGTGCCGGGCATCCCCCTTGGCTGCATAATATAGAAGCTCGTGAATATCCGGCTGACGATCGTTGAAGGACGGGAAGAGGAATCCGACCGTCGGCTTCTTCACGCCGTAATCACTGCTCCGGGAGAGGAACTTCTGAATACTGCCGTCATAGCAGAGGCCCTCGTTCAGGAGCTCCACCGGACACATGCAGCAGACAAGAAAGCTGTATACATACTCCGAAGCCTCATCCAGCGCCAGACCGTCGGAGGTCTTGGCCGGGATATCATACATTCCGTGTACCAGAAGAATCAGATATTTTCCCGGATAGTCATAGGTCTCAATCACCTTCTGATAGAAATCCTCCACCAGATCGTCATCTTTCAGGCAGCTGTCCCGCAGCGCCATCAGAACCGCCTGCTTTCCGCCTGCCGCCTCTTCTTCCAGCGGAAATTCCGTATTAAAGAGATTTTTTCCGAGACGGCCGGAAAGGGTCTTGCGGAGAATCTCGCAGTACCGGTCCATCTCCTTATCTTCCAGCGCCAGGAACATTTCCTTCAGCTCAAATACTTTTTCTTTGTTCTCATTGACGTAGCAGCCTCTCATCTGATCGAGGCGGCAGTTCGTCCTGCGGATGAGTTTCTTGATCTCCGCAACCGCTTTTTTATCCATTTCCAAACTCCTTGTTCGCCCGCCGGTCTTTCCGTATACCTTCGTCTCATGCTCCCCATGATCGGGTCATCTCTGATCGATCCCTGATCACTTCCGCGCGATCACCGCATATTCAACGCAGATCGGGCACAAAAAGGCCGGCCCCGGCAAAAATGCATAAATATTCATTCTATTTGTCCGGAATTTCTGCGCCTGCCTTTACCGGCCTGCGTTTTCCATCCCTTCCAGTAGCTTATACAGAAGACGATACAGCATCTTCACCTCTTCCGGATCCAGCTTAACACAGGTGCGCATCTCTTCCGGAACATCCAGCGCTTTTTCCTGAAGCGCCTTTCCTTCCTCCGTCAGCGTTACCTGTACTTCCCGTTCATCTCCCTCGAGACGTCTTCTTGTGATGAATCCCTTTGCCTCCAGTTTCTTCAGAACCGGCGTGAGCGTTCCCGAATCCAGAAACAGCGTTTCTCCAAGCTCCTTCATCCCGATGGACTCATTCTCCCAGAGAACCATCATTGCGATGTACTGCGTATAGGTCAGGTCAATGTTTCCGAGAAACGGTTTATACTGTCTTGTGATCTCCTTTGCGCATGCATAAAGAGGAAAGCAGAGCTGATTTTCCAGTTTCAGCGCCGCATACCGATCACTCATATGAATACCTCCGTGCAATTTGATTGTGTAAAATTAGTAGAGCTATTTTATCATTTCAGGGCTCTCTTTGCAACTCGAATAAGATTTCCGTTGTCAGCCGCAGTCTCCGGCCTGGTCTCAATCCTGATCTCTATCCTAATCTCTATCCTGATCTCCACCCCCCGAAAGACCAACGGTCTGTTTAATGACCTTCCGGTATAATGACCTTCCGGTGTAATAAGCTGCGGTCTGCCGCTCCACGGCGTATCCGTCCGCGAAGATCGTTTTATGAAACAGAGTTTTACAGAGTATTTTAAAAGTATTTCTGTCACATAAAACATCCCGGAGAGCCGTCTGCTCTCCGGGATGAATCCGCATTCTGTTATGAAATGTCTTTTCTGCGATGCTGTTTCTATTTTAATAGAAGGTGTGCCCTCCGATTGTGGCTTTGGCCGGACTATGTGCTTTTGTACCGAAATACAGCGCGCCGCCGGTGTTGTCTCTTCCCTGAAGCGCCTCCAGCGCAGCCTTCCGGCACGATGCTGTCGGACCGTTTTCGAGAACATTGGAAAGACGGCCGGTCGCAACCGGCGTAAACTGACCGCTCTGGTATACAACGCCGGAAATACTGTTCGGAAAGCTCTTGCTCTTCACCCGGTTCATGATTACCGCTCCGACCGCGACTTTACCCTCATAGGATTCTCCTCCGGCCTCGCACTGGATAATGGATGCCAGAAGCTTCGCGTCCTTGGATTTCGCCAGCTCTTCCGCTTTTCTCCGTTTCTCCTCTTCCTCGGCTTTCCGCTGTTTTTCCTTCGCGGCAGCCTCTGCGGCTTTCCGGGCTTCTTCCGCAGCCCTCGAGGCAGCTTCCTGTGCCTCTTTCTGTGCGCGGATGGCGGCTTCTTCCTCCTCGATCGTCACTCCCTTACCGGTACGGTATGCGAGTTCTCCGTAATCCGCCTTGACGTATCCGGTCTGATCATTGTAATAAACCGCCCGCCAGCCTTCCTTCACCTTCTCTACGGTGGAATCGATGGTCAGCGTATCTCCTTCGGTCACCACTCCGATGATCACGGAATCTTCCGATTCCTCCGCCCGGATCCGAAGGCCTTCCCCTTCAACCCGGAAGATGGCATCGCAGTTCTTCTTTGCCCATTCCAGCGCATCCAGTCCGAAACGGCAGTACTCGTTCTTGACATACCCCTTCACGTTTCCGGATGCAACAAGTGACCACTCATCGCCTTTCTCAAGGACTTCCGCACGGTCTCCGTTGAAAATCTTTCCGACAATCTCACTGTCGGTATTCCGGTCCTTGCGGACATTGATGTACTCTTCCGCCCGCGGCATGATGTAATTCAGCCAGGACTTCTGCAACGGTGTCAGTTCCTGTTCATTCTGAGCCGTAAGCGATGTCTCCGTCGGAACCGAATCAGAATCAATGGAAATCAGATTCTCCGGCGACGTCTCCATCTCCGCAAGACGCTGCTGAAGCTCGGCACGGCGAATCGCCGCTTCCGATGCCTCTGTCGCTTCAGCCCTCCTGCGTCTGGCTGCACGGACCCCTCCCAGCGCCAGTGTGATTCCTCCAACCATGAAGACACACACGGCAGCAAGGACAGCGGCCTGCTTCCAGTTATTACGCTGTCTTCTTCTGCGTCTCATTATCGTTCTCCCCGGTCTCTGCATCGGAACGGACAACCTCTTCCGGGCTTCCGTCCGATATGCTGTGTTCGCTGTGCCCGCCGTTCCCGCACACTGACGCGGCTTCGGCGAATCACTCCCTCCATCTGACAGCAAAACCGTATCCCCACTTACCAGTCGCTGTCCTCAGCATCTTTTCAGACCGTCTTATTGGGGAAATTATAGCAACAATCCCCACTAATGTCAAATTTTCGCCATTTTGGACCGTTTTTTGCGGCTTAATTCCTTGATTTTTACCACTCGTTCACCCTTTTTCAACAAAACTACAAAAAATAACTTTTTGAACTATTCATTCATTTTGTCGGATGCCTGCCAAATGTATCCGGCGAACCGGCCGGATTTCTTCATCAAAAAGGAGTCTTTGGCTTTTCATTTTAGTCGTAAATATAAATACATTATAAATGTATATTTATAAATTTTGATTTAGAGTGGTTATAATAAAGTATCTTATTATAACCGTCTCCGTTTTTTCGCGCAAATAAGCCAAAAAATGGTATGATAGATCTATGATTTCAGAGGATCTTCTCTCTCCTCTGATACGAGACCGGAGGTGCGATTCATGTCAGAACTGAACGAAAAAAACACTGTAAAAAAAAGAGTGAACGATCCGCTTCAGGAACAGATTATTCTTCCGAAATCCGCTTCACCGGACACCATACGGCTTCTCCTGATCGCACCCTATGCGAATCTGGTGCATGTCTTCGATGATGCGCTCTATGACCGCCCGAATATGCTACTAACCGCGCTGGAGGCAGATTCTGTTCAGGTGCGCGAGACGATCCGCACCATCTCCATCGACCAGTATGACGTTATCATTTCCCGCGGAAAAACGGCGGAAGTCCTGCAGTCTCTGATCCCCAACCGACGGATCATCGATGTCGGCGTATCTCTCTACGACGTACTCCGTACGCTTCGCCGCACTTCAGGCCGACACGAAAAGATCTGTGTCATCGGCTTTCACAATATTATCCACTATACGGCTCTGCTGCGGGGATTTTTTGATGAAACACCGGATGTCTTCACCGTCAGCGATTCGGAAGAACTCCCGCGACGCCTGAATGAGATCCGGAATGCCGGATATACGCTCGTTCTCGGAGATCTGAGGACGCACAATTACGCCAGTATTATGGGAATGCGCAGTATTCTGATTGAAACCGGTGAAGAGACCGTCAACCATCTTCTTGACTTCGTAGAAGACTTTTTCGAAACCAGCCGTGATCTTCTCCGCTTCAACCGCTTTTTCCTTGATATTATCCATACTGCACCATCTCCGCTTGCCGTATGTGATCACACCGGCTCCATGATTTACCGGTCCGAAGCCTTTACCCCGGAGATGGAAACTCTTCTCCGGAACATGTCACAGCTCGTCACAGAAAACGGAGAGGCAAAACGCACCACCATGGTCGCCGGAAAACCTTTTCACATATCCGGAAGACTTATGCAATCCGAAGATTACCCGGACTGCAGCCTCTTTCTCATCCGCGCGATCTCTCCGGAACAGTATGTTCCCGAACCGGCCAAAAAAAATACGCCGGTGATCTCTCTGGAGGGGTCTCTCCATGACATCACCCGGCGTATTATTCTGGAAGTTTTGAATGAAGAAAGGGGAAATCAGGCGGCTGCGTCCCGGCGGCTGAATATCAGCCGAACAACGCTTCGGAAATATGTGGATGAATCCGAATCCTGATGTTTAATTCGCTGCAGCGGTCTCTGCTGCAGGATTTGCGCCGTCCGGTCCTTTCTCGCCTTTTCCGGCGCCATTCGGTTTGGACGGCGGGGTCTGACCGTCAAACTTCGGTCCGGATCCGCTCCCATCGCCATCCGGTTTCGATGGCAGGGTCTGACCGTCAGCCTTCTGAGAGGATCCTTTTTCACTGCCGTTCGACCTGAACAGCGGGGCCTGCCGGTCGGATTTCTGAGAGGATTCGTTCTTTTTGTCCTTTGACGCACCATTCGGCTTTTCTCCCGGTTTTCCGTCCGGTTTACCGTTGCTGCTGTCTGAAGCGGCGGAAGTGCCCTTATAAGCCTCTACAGCGGTTCCTGCAGAAGCGGTGCCCTCCGTATACTCTTTGCCGTTAATATAGAGCTTATGGCCATTCAGATCGATGGCATCCACATCACAGGTCAGGGAACTGATGTAGGAATCCGCGCTCAGTGTCCATGTCGAATCATCGTCGATCTCCACATAGACGCCGCCGGCCTCTCCGTCTGTATTGATCGCGCCATGATAGGCGGATCCATCGCTCAGATACAGGTTCAGAGTGGAAATGGCGTCGACCGTCGTTAGGCCTTCCATTTTCTGGTTCACTGCCTGAAACGTAACCTGACCGCCGTTTGAGCCTTCATTTCCCCATCCTGCCTTTTCAACTCTCAGGAAATCATCGTTTGCATAGGTGAGCGCAACATCGGTAAGACTGATTTCCGCTACCGTATTGTTGACATAGAACATACCGCCGTTCTTGTTCGTTATGGAGCCTCCGCTCATGGTGAAGGACGCAACACCTTCATCCGCATCGCCGGACATGGACTGATACAGCATTACCGCCTGGTACTGATCCGATTTGTCGCTATTTTTCTGTGTGTGATTCGAGGTCAGATCAACATTTTCCAGCTCGACAGAATTTTTTCCTTCTACAACAACACCCTGGGAGGTGTTTGCCTTCAGTTTTGCATCCTTTACCGTAATATCCGCAGTGGAATAAATGGCCGGAGAGCCCATACCACTCGTCTCATAGGTTCCTCCGTTTACGGTAACCGTACCGCCGCCGCGGTCGGAACGGATCGCCGCGGAAGACCGTCCCTGCGTCGTTACCGTAAGGTTGGATGCCTTCATGGTTCCGCCGCCGGTTGTCATAAGACCGCCGGAGCAGTTGGAGCTGGTATTGATCGTGGAATCCGAAATGTCCACGGTTGTTCCCTCACCATAGGAAAATACACCATTTGCATGTGTTCCGTCGGTATGAATGTCGGCATTGGTGATTTTCAGAGTTGCGCCGTTCTGTGCGAGAACCGCCGCATTTTCGCCGTAAAAATCAGCCTCATCCCCCTCCGAATCACCGGTCTTGCTGACTGTAATATTATTGTATTCCGCCGTCGTACCGTCTTCTAAAATTGCATGTCCGCCGTCCTCGGCATTCGTGTACTCTTTCTTTTCCGCCGCAGTAGTCGATGCCGCCGTGGTCACCTCAGCTACTCCCGCATTGCTGCACGCCGTAACGGTTCCTGCTGCCAGTCCCGCTGCGGTCATAAGCACTAACACATTTTTTCTCATCGATCTTCCTCCATCTTCAGATTCTTTTTCATGTTTTCTCAAACCCCGTATCTCAGCCGCCTGTCGGAAACGATAAATCAAGTTTAAATGTCCATGTTCTGACTTGATTTCCTGTGGCGATGGCTCCCGGTTCGGCAATCAACATTCAAAAAAAAATGAACGCGTTTTGCTGTTTTGATAAACAGAGCCGGATTGCTGTTCTGTTTGATGAATCCGAGTATATCGATGATGTGTGTTAGAAAATTGTTTATTTTGTGTTTATTTTATGAACTGTTTTCGTTGGTTTTTGCTTTGCGCCACCTCTGGTCACCGTAAAATGACATTTACCAGACAGCGGTACGGCTAATGTTTCACGTGAAACATCCGTTATTCTTTTTTACTCTGTCGGTAGTAGCAGGAACCTCCGCAGCCGGTCGGAAAAAGCTCCCTCTTCATCCGCCGGATATATTCCGGCTCATTCGAAGCATCTTTCAGAATCTCCAATGCTCTTTTTACCGCCCGGATATCGCGGATCGTATTCTCTGTGTAATTTCCTCTGGATACAATCTTGAGAACATTTACGCCGATATCCCGCAGCTCCCATAGCGCACAGAGTCCGCAGCCGCCCGCACCGATGACATTGTCCTCCGGATCCTGAAGTTCCTCCGAGTTCTGAATCTCTTCCGGGTTCCGCATCTCTTCCGGGTTCCACTTCTCCTTCGGGTTCCGCATCCCTTTCACAGTGCCTTCGAAACCGTCCTCAAAGGTAAGGTGCTCCTTTCTTCCGATGTTTCCGTTCTCCATCCGGTACGGAATCCGACATGCCGGAGCAAATTCATCGCAGTGAAGTGTATTGCAGTAACAGCCGCTGAACTCACACATTTCATTCAGCAAAAAGGCTTCAAATTCCATCGTTGTGTTTTTCGAATCCGCCTCATTTTTTCCGGAAATGCCGGGAAATCTGCTGATTCTTCCTGTATCGCAGATACTTTTCTCCGGCCGATTCCGGATCATCACTTCCATATCCGAAAGAGAACATTTTCTCTGAAAAATGATTCTGGAAATGCCGGCTTTCCGCGCATCCGCGATCACATACCGGTTGATCTCTCCCGTCTCCCCGCTCAGATGAAGGTGAATTCTTGTCCGGTCAAACGGGGACAGATTCCGGTTCAGATAACCGATCAGGCCCGGATCCGCCACAATAAAGGAATCAAAGCCGATGTCCGCGCACCGGATCATCGTCTCCATAATGACCGGATATCCGTCCGGGTCATAACAGGGCGAATTCATCGTGACTGTCACCGGAACACCGAGTGCATTCCGCATATCCGCCAGAATCTCCATCTCCGACCAGGATCCGGCCTGAACATTGACATACCGGACTTCCCGCCGGTTCATCGGCTGGTCCGTCCCTTCCTGTTTCATCCAAACGTCAGGAATGTATCCGCAGAATACCTCATCCGCGCCGGCGCGCACAAAATCCGGATAATCATCGATGGATCCGAGACCGACGGTAATTTTCATGGATGAATTGATGTTCTTTGTCATAATCCCGTCTCCTCCGTAATCTTTCCGCATAAATGCGGTGAAATTGCAGGCAGACCGAATCCTACAGAAAATTCAGTACGATCCGGTCTGCTCCCTGTCTCACAAAATCCCTGATCCGATCAACGCTTTCCATCGCCTCATAATCCAATCCGAACAGCGAATTGAACCGCCCGACCATATGAAGATCATCCGGATAGAGAAATGTCTCCGACCTGCAGTAACCGGGGCAGCGCTCCGCTTCCTCCTGCCGTCCTCTCTTCCCGTTATGACACATCGCGTAGGTTGTGCACCAGGTGGATGTGTTCATCTGATAATACGGAAAATACACCGTAATGTTTCCCCTCTGCGTCTTTTCTCCGCTATTTTTCGGAAGATCTGGCACATAGCCGCAGGTTTCAAACGAAAGCCGGTCCACGCCGGCTTCCTGTAATTCCCTTAAAAATGCTCCGTCATTCACCGTTGTTCTGTGGATTTTCCACCGCTCCGGCTCCTTTTTCCACAAAAGCCGGGGGTCTTTCCGCCTCCGAATGGGGATAACACCGTAAGTGATGTGGAAAAGCCGGGTTTCTCCGCTTTCCCGAAGCATGGACAGCATACCGGCATCATTGACCACAATTTCCGGACATCCATCGGCGTTTTCTCTATTCCGCTCATCGTCATTTGATATCCCGGTCTGTTGTCCGGTGTTCATCCGGTCCGCTTCTCTCTTTTCGCTCCATGCATCTTCATTCCGATGATTTCCGATATACCGGCTCCTCTGCAGGTCCGCAGCCGGCCATCTCTTCAGTTCTTCCAGCCGTTCCCGATAGATCGGGATCATATGCTCGCTCATCGTGCTGAATACATAGACGATCGTTTTCCGATCCCGATCTGCCCGCTTCCGAAGCTTCTGCAATGTGGCGGAATCCGGATATAGATGGGGGCAGAAGGAATTGCCGACATAGAGATAGCGGCATTTTTCCGCCAGCAAGTCCGATAACTCTCGATGGAACGGATTCTTCTTCTCCCCCGGCGCCCTTTCCGGCACACGATTCCGACAGTACCACTCGACAAATTCGTTCCATGATTCCGAATCCCGGTATGCCTCCCAGAGTGCCGGTTCAGCGAGCGCGAAGCCGATTTCGCAGTTCGTGGCCAGAATCTCCCGGATTCCGTCGGCTTTCTTCAGCCCTTCCGCCCATGCCGCCTTCTGCAAAGCAAATGTCTTCGAAATCTTCGTCTCATCCACCGGATATCCGGTAAGTGCCCGCGCCGTCTCTGCATCCGTCTCCTCGAGTCTCAGCCTGATATAAGACCCGTACTCCTTCAGAAGCCGGGTTGCCTCCATCCGGTACACCGGATCGGATGTTTCAAACCGGTATTCCGTCCAGAATTCTTTCACCGCAGTCTTCATGATGCGGTATTCTGCAACAGATACCTCGCGGAAAATATCGAATTCCTGAGAATTCTCCGGTGAACTTTTCCGCGGCTCATTTACCTGCGGCTCATTCATCCGGTTTTTCTGCAATCCTTCCTGCGACCCTTCTGTCCGGTTTTCCTGCAGTCCTTTCCGCGGCTCATTCGTCCGGTTTTCCTGCAGTCCTTCCTGCGACCCTTCTGTCCGGTTTTCCTGAAGTCCTTCCCACGGCTCATTCGTCCGGTTTTCCTGCAGTCCTTCCTGCGACCCTTCCTGTCGATAAAAGATCAGTTTTGCAGGAAAATGCTGCATTTTTCCAACCTCTCCGTCCCGCTTCCTGCTCAGACGAAACGAAAAATAGTCCGGGCTCATTTCCAGCGCCCGGACTTCCAGTTCTCCGTTATTCTGATTTTGAAAATGACAGCAGAAAATCTGGCTCGGAATCATTTTTTCTCACTCCTTTTGAAGCAAATTCGTGCTCCACTATCATGAGAATACCATAATTCTGTGCCGATCGAAACCGTTTCTCCGCATAGGCCCGCAAAAAGCCTGCCGTTCTCCTGTGCAAAAAAAACTTCTTACGCACCGCAGACAATATCCCGAATCACATCCGACACATGTTCCATCCGCGTAAGCCGTTCAGCGTTGTCACCGGAAAAGAACAGGCCGTTCTCCCAATCACCCTTTACCGCCGCAATCAGCGCCTGTGTAATGCAGTACGGCGTCGTCTTCGGATCACAGGTTTTAATGCACCGGCTGCATTTTACCGGCGGTTTTCTTCCGTCTTTTTCCACCAGTTCAAGAAGCGGCGACATCACGGCTCTTCCCGGCATTCCGACCGGACTCTTGATAATCCGGAGATCACCTCTTCCGCTCCGGATCAGGGCGTCTTTATATTTCTGATCCGCATCACACTCGTATGTCCCGATAAAGCGGGTTGCGGCCTGCACACCGTCTGCGCCGGCTCCGGTCTCTCTCAGAAAATCCTCGTGATCCCAGACACCTCCGGCGGAAAAGACCGGAATGCGGCAGCCTTTTTTCTCTTCATATGCGGTCAGAACTTCCCGGACTGCCGGGACAATCGCCGTATTCTCCTCACAGCTTCCGTTTAAAAGATCCTCTTTTTTAAAGCCCAGATGACCGCCGGCCTTATATCCCTCGACAACCACAAAATCCGGATACCGGCCGTAATTGCGCTCCCATGATTTGAGAATAACCTTGGCAGCCCGCGCAGACGATACGATCGGCGCGATCAGCGGTCCGTTCTCCGGAACAAATGCCGGCAGTTCCAGCGGCAGTCCCGCGCCGGAGATCACGGCATCAATTCCCTCGTCCACCGCCGCACGGACTGATTCCTCAAACTGCGTCGTTGCAACCATCGCATTGATCGCAATCAGCCCTTTTTTCTCTCCCCGGATTTCCTTCGCTTTCCGAATCTCCTTTCGAAGACCGCGGATGTTCGCCTCAAACGGATTGCGGTCAAAATCCGGCTCCAGATAGCCGGAATCCGCTGTGCTGATACAGCCCATCGCGCCTTCCCTGGCGACGGCTCCCGCCAACCCGCCAAGAGAAACACCGACGCCCATTCCCCCCTGAATCAGTGGAATTTCCAGATTGATACCGCGAATCAACATATTCGTTCAGCCTCCAAAATGCGATTTACGCACGATTCCTCGCCGTGATCGCGTCCTTTCCCAAATGAATTTCATTTAAAATATTTTAACTACTTTTTGTATTATACTCATCAGGGCTATTGTGTCAATGTTTTGCGGTTATCTTTATTTCATTATGTAGTCTTTTATACCATGTATGCTTTTTGGTCTGCCTCCATCCTGCTCCATCACGGATCCTCGCGGAGCACTTCCCTATGACATAAAAAACGCCTGCCCGATTTTCTCAGACAGACGCTTTTCTGTATCTTTTTATTCAACTGACATTTCCCGATGACATCTTTTTACATTTAAGACTTTCCATCAGTAATGAATCACATCCTGTGCTCCGCGAATTGCCTCAAGCACGGGCTTTGCATCCTCACTCTTTACATAATCGAGTGTTGTCTTCGGAAGCAGTCTCTCCAGCGACTGAACGTCACTGCTTTTCAGCGCACTTCTGACATCCGATGCACTGATCACCTCATCCGTTTCGGAGTTCCTGAGTCTGGGAATCTCCACACATCGAAGCCCCAGTTTCGGCAGTTCTTCATGCATGATCTCATTGTAGATTCCCGTCACCTGACTTCGCGGTTCCTCTCCGACAAATCGCTCGGTAATCCCGAGTTCCTCCGCGATATGACCGAAAATATTCAGGTCCAGCAGCGCGTGTCCGCGGATAACATCCTCTCCGCTCTTCTGGAAATAGCTGGGAAATGTCGCATTGCTGATGATATACGGTCCGCTCTCGTGATAGATGAGATTCGAAAGATCCCGGCTTCCCTCCATCACCAGTTTTTTCCGCACATGGAATGGAAAGAGGCTGGCATCCTCACTGACCACAAACACATGTACCAGATCATGGTCTTTGGATGCCGTTTCCAGAAGATGCCGGTGTCCGAGGGTAAACGGGTTCGCATTCATGACGACCGCCGCAATCTTCTTTGTCTTTTCGTCCTGCTTTTCGTCCGATTTATCTTCCCGTTTTTTCTCCGTTTTTTCGTCCGTATCTTCCTTCGCCCATCCGGCAAATTCTCCTCCTTTTTCCGTGAGCTGCGCTTCCGTCTCGGAGCGAAGCTGTTTCAGATAAGAAGAAAATCCATCTCTGCGGTTCTCCATAAACACAAGGTGTCCCTCTATCCGGGCAATCTCATAAAATCCCATCGTGGCAAAGAATTTCGCCGTATCGCATTTGGTATACAAAAACAGATGCATCATTCCTCGCTCCATCTGTTTCTGTACCAGATGAGTCACGATCTCATTCATCAGTGCCTCTCCCTGATGATCGCTGCTCACTGCCATGCAGCGAAGCGTATTCATAAAAAGACTTCCTGTCGCAATGACATTCATATCTTCATCATACATGGCACAGGTGTAATCCAGATTGGCATCCAGACGGATTCCCTCTTTTTCCAGAAGCGCTTTTACCGCTGCCCGGCTGTAAGAATCACTTGCTGTGACCTCTCCGATTGAGTATTCTGACATGGTTCCTCCAAATTGATTCTTTCTTTTTGATTTTTTCTTCATTCTTTCTTTGATTCGCAGCGTTGATTCTAACACAGATTATGCGTGCATGCCATTTTTTTCTTCCGTGCATCTGTCTGCTTAAAATGTTTCACGTGAAACATTTTGGTTCTCTTTTTCCTGTCACAGCGGAACAGAACGAAATCCACCTTTGTCATTTTGCAGCATCCGCAGATCGATTTATTTATTTTTCTCATGCGTTGATGTTTTTTTGCTGATTTTCTGAAAACTATTGTATTTCTTTAAATCAAGGTGTACTATTGACCAAAAATAAATTCAGGGGAGCTTGTATGGACAGGCTGAGAGGAAGGAAACACCTTCGACCCTTATACCTGATGTGGATAATGCCGCCGTAGGAAACACTTTCGCTCTGTTACAGGAGGATACCGCAAAAGGTATCCTCCTGTTTTTGCTGCAAAAGACCGGCAGGCGGCTGTCATGCTTGCATGAACCGACATTTTCCGGCCGTAAGAACATGGGGCACTGAGGGGAAACCCGCGAAATATCGCGGAAACTGTGTTTTCGAGCTTAGCGGATCTGCCGTTTTGCTCATCCTTTGAGAAAGGAGGAAACGTAATCCACATCTGTGGCGGACTGAGGGGGAGCGCCCTGAGTCTTGTAGATCAGCGATGGGAAGCCGTGTTCCGGCGTGAGAGGATGCCATAAAGCATCGACCGAACTTCCATGCAGTTATTGCCAAATCACTGCGCCACGAGGAATCGCCGCTGAAACAGACGTTTCCATAATCAGCGCGAGGTGCCAAACATAAAAGACTTTGACCCGTTGTTCGCGTAAATCAAAGGAGAAAAAGAATGAATAAGACAAATACCAGAAAATTAGCGATTGCAGGTGTATTCTGCGCCGTTGCGGTTGTCGGGAGCCTCTTTTCGTTCCCGGTTTTCGGG
This sequence comes from [Clostridium] aminophilum DSM 10710, assembly GCF_000711825.1. Lineage (GTDB taxonomy): Bacteria > Bacillota > Clostridia > Lachnospirales > Lachnospiraceae > Clostridium_R > Clostridium_R aminophilum. Next base: position 148,587 of record NZ_JONJ01000004.1, read on the forward strand.
AGCAAATGTTCCCCGGTTCAGCACATGGTCAACATTCTGTGTGCGGTGTTACTCGGCCCCGTCTATGGAGTATGTGCCGCATTTGCCGCCTCCCTGATCCGGAATTTTCTTGGTCTCGGAAGTCTCCTGGCATTTCCCGGCAGCATGTTCGGCGCACTGGTGTGCGGTGTCATCTATGCCAAAACGAAAAAAACCGGCGAGACACTGGCCGGTGAAGTATTCGGCACCGCCGTTTTGGGCGGCCTGTGCGCATACCCGATCGCCGTTTTATTTATGGGGCAGAGCGCAGCCGGTCTTGCATTTTATGCATTTGTCCTGCCGTTTTTCATCTCCACGGCAGGAGGAGCCGCAATCTCCGCGGTTTTGATCTGCAGCCTGAAACATGCCGGCATTCTCCATACCATGCAGGAGACACTTGACCGGCCATGAGTTAATATGACAACCGGTTTAAAATGCATAAAACCGCAAAACGATGCGAGATAAGGCCATTGATATCTCTGTTTCCAAACGGCAGAGTATGAACAGCCAAAACGAAAACACAGAATTACCACAACGAAATCCGATGAAAGGCCCGCGGCGCCAAATGCGTCCCGGGCTTATCACAAGCGACAGATTGGGAGCACCACCTTCTGCCGCTATAGAAAACGATGCTGAAACAACGAAAGGAGAAAAATGATCATGAAAACAGCATTGACCATTGCAGGAAGTGACTGCAGCGGAGGCGCCGGTATTCAGGCAGATATCAAAACCATGACAATGAATGGTGTCTATGCCATGAGTGCCATTACGGCCTTAACCGCACAAAACACAACCGGTGTGAGAGCCATTCAGGAATCCACACCTGATTTTTTGAAACAGCAGATTGACGCGGTATTCGAAGACATTTATCCCGATGCCGTAAAAATCGGCATGGTGTCGTCCAGCGAACTGATCTGTGTGATTGCAGATCGGCTGCGGCATTATGACGCCAGAAACATCGTTGTGGATCCGGTTATGGTAGCAACCTCCGGTTCTTCTCTGCTGAAGACGGATGCGGTTATGACCATGACCGAAAAACTGCTGCCCGTCGCGGCCCTTGTCACGCCGAATATTCCCGAAGCCGAAGTTCTCTCCGGGATGACCATTCACACAAAGGACGATATGCTGGCGGCAGCCCGGAAAATCGGAGAAAGCTGTTCTTGCGCCGTTCTTCTCAAAGGCGGTCACAGCATCAATGATGCAAATGATCTGCTCTATACCGACGGCAAACTGATCTGGTTTGAGGGAAAACGAATTGATAATCCCAACACCCATGGAACCGGATGTACGCTCTCCAGTGCCATTGCCGCCAATCTTGCCAAAGGCTTTTCGCTTGCGGACTCGGTACAAAGAGCAAAGGATTATATCTCCGGTGCACTGGCAGCCATGCTGAATCTGGGAGCCGGTTCCGGACCGATGAACCATGCATTTGACCTCACAGGTGAATTCGCAAAGGAGGGAAAATAGATGGAAGAGAAACGCACATCGGTTTTTGAGAACGGCTTAATCTGGTTCGGCGCTGCCGTTTCCATCGCGGAGATCATCACCGGAACGTATTTGGCTCCCCTTGGTTTTACCAAGGGACTCCTTGCCATTCTGATCGGTCATGTCATCGGATGCATCATGCTTTTTCTTGCCGGTCTGATCGGCGGAAGCATGCGAAAAAGCGCAATGGAAACCGCAAAGATGAGCTTCGGAACGGAAGGTGCCCTGCTCTTTTCCGTTCTGAATATCCTTCAGCTTGCCGGCTGGACAGCAATCATGATTTTTGACGGAGCCCTCGCGGTAAATGGGATCTTTCCCATCGGAAACTGGATATGGTGTACGGTCATCGGCGCACTGATTATTCTCTGGATTCTGATCGGAATCAAGAATCTCGGCAAGGTGAATACCGCCGCCATGACCGCACTCTTCCTTCTGACCATTGTGCTTTGCTTCGTCATTTTTCAAAACAGCAGTGTCCCGAACGTCAGCGGCGAAGATATGACCTTTGGTGCGGCGGTCGAGCTTTCCGTTGCCATGCCGCTGTCCTGGCTTCCGCTGATCAGCGATTATACCCGTGAGGCTCAAAAGCCGGCTGCAGCAACTGCCGTCAGTGCGGTTACCTATGGGCTCGTGAGCTGCTGGATGTATGTGATCGGCATGGGTGCTGCGATTTTCACAGCTGAATCCGACGTGGCACAGATCATGATGAAAGCGGGGCTCGGCATCGCGGGGCTATTGATCATCGTATTCTCCACCGTTACCACAACCTTTCTGGATGCCTACTCTGCCGGTGTGTCCAGTGAATCGCTTCCCGGAAAAATCAACGGAAAAGCCGTTGCCATCGCCGTCACAGTGATCGGTACTCTGGGCGCAATATTTCTTCCGCTTTATGATATCACCGAATTCCTCTATTTCATCGGATCGGTATTTGCTCCGATGATTGCGATCCAGATTGCGGATTTCTTTATTTTAAAAAAGAGAGACGAGCACCGCTCCTTCAACCTTCCGAATCTGTTTTTATGGCTGATCGGTTTTATCCTGTATCGCATTCTGATGCGGGTGGATATTGTTGTCGGAAATACGCTTCCGGACATGGTCATCACCATCCTGCTCTGTGCCGCCGTCAATCTCATGATAAACAGACGGAACGAAAATATTCCGTCTCAAACAGGCTCTCAGACGCGATATTTTTCCTCTTAACCGGACAAATCCACCCCTTAGGCAATAAAATCGCGCCATTTTAGAATCCAAAAAGTGCTGTAAGCCGCTCAGTCAAGCCGTTTACAGCACTTTTTTCATGTTCTGTGTAATGTCTTCAAACTGCCCTATCGCATGGTGTGATCCATGAAGATTCCATCTTGCTCCGAAAAAGAAAAAGCATAAGCGTTTTTTCCTCCAACCGCGGGTCACCGCTTCCGTCAAACCATATCCGGACGGTAAAATGTCACCTGCAGCGTCTCCTCCATTCCCTCCGCGGAATAGAAGGTCACGGTGAGCGCCGGCTTATGCGTGATCAGACTTTTGTGAAGAACTGCCACCACCGGCACCTTCCCATAAGGAGCGTCCGCTTCCTCCATAAGCCGGTAATCCCGGTTCGCATATGGGTCCGGCTTTTTTACTCTCTGAAGATGATCGTCCAGTTTTCTCCATCTTCCGGTCACCATCCTCCGGTCCGACTCCGGTTTCCGGAATGCCTCTCCGACTCTCTCCATCGCAAATTCCCCCGGAATCATTTCCGGCTGCCATGTCATCTCATAGGTGCCATTCTCCCGAAGATTCAAGATCATGGCATCGGTATGTTTCTTTTCTTTCTTCCAGAACTGGATGGACGATATCCATTTTCCGATGATCTTATCCTCCGGATCCGGTTTCTGAAAGAAGTTCTCCGGAATCTCCCCTTTTTGAATCATCTCATTCATAACAAAGAGCTGAAGCACATGGATTTCCTGCGGTGAAGAAATAAGGCGAAACTTCCCGTTCCCTCTACTCTCTGCACGCTCACCGCTCTCTTTATGTTCAAAACAATTCGATCTTTCTTCCTTCTGTTCCACATCTGGATCGATCTCCAGCCAGATCGGCATTGGCCGCTCCGCTTTTCGATTGATGCCCGAAAGGACTGTTTTCCCGGCATATTCCAGCTGATATCCGATAAACAGTGTCTGCCCGTCAAACTCCAGATTTTTCCCCTTGTATTCTTTCATCTTCTTCCAACCTTTTCTTCCGTCATTTATTCCGGACTGATGATGCATCTTTCCTATTCTTTTCTCAGCCGGTTCTGCTCTATTTCTATTTTACCACAACAACTAAACTCGATCTGCGTCTCCGACTTGATCTCGTTAAGGGTTTGGTATTAGTTCTACTAAGCTCGCTTTGCTCGCTAAGTAGAAGCTATTATACCATTCGAAACCGCTTCCTTCTCCTCTTTGGTATTTTCACTCCTCTCCTTTTTCGTTTCATCCGCAAGGCTCCAACATGATATTTTATTCATCAATAAATGAGAAAATTCCATTAAATTTTCTTTATATTTCTTGATTTCAGCGTTGACAATCCATAAATTTCAAAATATAATGCAACAAAAGCAACATTTTTTATAGGAATCGCAATTTTGGGGGAACTCTTCGGAGCTGAGAGGACAAACCGTCTGACCCTTTGAACCTGATCCGGCTAATACCGGCGTAGGGAAGAAATTCGATATCAGCCGCAGGCTATTTTTCGGAGCTTTCTTACGAGTAAGAAGGCTCCTTTTTTTCTTTACTTTACTTCACCGGAATAGCGTTTCTCTCAAAATGCTGCAATGACTCATCACCTCAACCGGACCGCAAAATACGCGGTCCTGCCGAAAGAAAGGAGACAACACATGGATAACAATTCCTGCGGATGCAATGTCTGCAGTACAAGAGAGGATCTTCCCTGGGAAGGAAGAGGAACCGATCTTCCGATCGCCGGATGCCGATTCACACTGTATCCGATGACGGACCGCTACGTTGACATCATTCTCGGTTCTCTTGAAAAGACGGATACCTCTTATGTCTGGAGCGAAACAGACGCTCTCTCGACCGTCTACCGCGGAAAACTTCCGTACGTTGCAGATGCGGTGAAAGCACTGTTTGTCAACGCCTACCGTTCCGGCGTGCATATGGCGCTGGAAGGACAGTTCTCCAAGGGATGCCCGGGAGATATTGCCGGTGACAGCCTGCTGGAAAAGGATGGCGAAGCGCCGAATGCGAAATCGGCGGAAGGAATCCATTTTCCGGTAAAATGCAAACTTGCGCTCTATCCGATGGGCGTCGGCAATTATATCGACGACATTGCCAAAGTATGGTACATGGCACAGGACCGCGGCCTTGAGCCAACCACCATCCATTACGCAACACGGATCAGCGGGGATGTGCATGAGGTCTTTGACTATCTCCGGGATGTCTGCGCTCTCATGGATGAATCCGCCGTGCCCCATTATATTCTGCATTTTACCGTTAACTGCAACAGCCCGACAAAGGAGTGATGATCATGACAAAGAACAATGAATGGAAATTAAAAGATGCGCTGATGATCGCCATCTGCGCGGTACTCTTCGGCATCCTGCTTCTCGGTGCGACCTACGCCGGCGGCATTCTGTACGGTCTCCTTGCCCCGGCCGGAATGGGCTCGCTCGGCTATGAACCGTTCTACGGAATCTATTTCATGCCGGCGGCATTCTGCATTTACATCATGAGAAAACCCGGAACCGGCATGATCGCGGAGATTCTCGCCGCCATCATTGAAACGCTCCTCGGAAACTTCTTCGGACCAATCGTGATCCTGTCCGGTGTCGTTCAGGGCATCGGCATCGAACTTCCGATCGCGCTGAAAAAATATCTCGTTTTCAGCCGTCCGGTCATGATCACGTCCGCAGTGGTCTGCTCCGTACTCACACTGATCTACAACTGCTTTGTCAGCGGATATAATATGATTGCCCTCCCGGTTCTGGGAGTAATGCTAATTGTCCGCATCATCAGCGCCGTCTTTTTCTGCGGTATCCTCACACCGATCCTCGGTGACAGACTCTCAAAGGCAGGGGTTCTTCGCGGTTATGCGATCTGCGATGACGAGGACGCGCTGGCATAAGTTTCGGAATATTCCATGATAAAACAGGAAGGAGAACACGATACATTTTCTCTTTCCTTATCCCAGCAGATGACTTCCGGTCTTTTGCTGTAAACAGCCCGCACTGCGAACTTCCGCAGTCGCGGGCCATACTGCAATAAGGAGAAGCAAATGACGACTTCCAACACCGCAATCGATCTGAGCGATGTCATTTTCCGCTATTTCCGGAATGGAAAACGGAATGTGATCGACCATGCCCGTCTGTCCGTTGAAGAAGGAACGATTACCGTTCTCATGGGCGCCAGCGGATGCGGGAAAAGCACCCTCTCGGCGCTCATCGCCGGTCTCTATCCGGAAAATGGCGGTTATCTTGAATCCGGCAGCATCCGTCTTTTCGGAAAGGAAGTATCGGAATTGGCGGTGAATGAGCGGGCGAAATATCTCGGATTTGTCTTTCAGAACCCGGATTTACAGTTCTGCATGGATACGCTCCGCTCGGAACTGATCTTCTGTCTGGAAAACATTGGAATTCTACCGGAAGAGATGGACCGGCGCATTCAGGAAACCGCCAGAGTTTTCTCTGTGGAAGATCTTTTAGACCGTAAGCTGTGTTTCCTCTCCGGCGGCGAAAAACAGATCGCGCTTCTGGCCTGCATTGATGCGCTGAAAAGCCGGATTCTCGTTCTCGACGAAGCCTTTGCCAATGTGGACCGGGAAAATGCGCTGCAGCTTCTATCCTTCATCCGCCGCCTGCGGGAAAGGGGGACTACGATTGTCGCCATCGATCACCGGATTGATCTCTGGAAAGACACTGCCGACGAATTCATTGTCCTCGGAGAGGGCGCCCGGATTCTGGCACGGGGCATCCACCGGGATAATCTGGATTCTTTCCGGGATCTCTTTGACCGGGAAGGACTCTTTGAAATCCGGGACCGGAAAAGAAAGAATCATTCCGGTTCCTTCTCCGATCCGACCGGAGATGCAAAATTTCTCGATTCTTCCCCCCGTTCTTCCGCTCCGACGTTCTCTCCGCAGATCTCCGCACCGGATGAATCAACGATCCTGCGCTTTGAGGATCTTTCCATCCCGTATTCTCGAGAGGATTCTCACCTTCTTCTGGAAAATGCCTGCGTTTCGTTTGAGAAAGGCACTATGACCGCGGTTCTCGGAAAAAGCGGCATCGGAAAGACCACCACGTTTCTTTCTGTCCTAAAGCAGCATCCCTACTTTGGAAAAATTGTTCTTGAGGGGCGGGAGCTTCGATCGCTGCGGAAAAAAGATCTCTACCAAAAAATCGGCATTGTCTTTCAGAATCCGGCAAACCAGTTTATCACCCAGAATGTCTATGAGGAAGTGGTGGAAGGACTCCGCATCTGGAATAAAGGACTTTCCGAAACGTCATTAAAGGAAAAAGCAGAAAAACTCCTTGAGCTCTACGGTCTTTCCGACAAAATGCGCTACTCGCCGTATATGCTCTCCCAGGGACAGCAGCGTCGTCTTGCCGTTCTCTCCGTTCTTACCGGAGGGCAGAAAATCCTTCTTCTGGATGAACCGACTTATGGACAGGATTATCGCGGAACCGCGGCAATCATGGAGCATCTGGAAAACCGGATAAAAGAAGACGGCCTTACCGTCATTTTCATCACCCATGACCGGACACTTGCGGGAATGTACGCTGATCGGGTTTATGAACTGACCGATCGCCGGCTTCTTCCGGTGGATCCGCTCTCACTGTTATAAAGACAGAAAGGAAAGATGACTCAATGAAACTGGAAAACCTGAACCCATCCGTCAAGGCTGCGGCTGTCATGATCGGCGCGATCCTGCTCTCTTTCTCCTATCTGATCAGCCTGAATCTGATTCTTTTTATGCTTTGCCTTGCCGGTCTTCTGCTCTTTTCGGACGCCCGTCCTTCCCGGATCGGAAAGATCCTGATTCCGGCATTTCTTGCCGCGTTCGGGCTGTTTATGATGGGACTTTTGTACGCAAAAGGAAATTCGGTCACGGATGCGGAACTGACCGGAATCTCCGGTGTTCCCTACGCCGTCCGCGCGGCCATGTCACAGAATCTGCGCACGGCGCTGCAGCTGTCGACCAGACTTCTCGCTTTTGCCGGCCTCGGCATTTTCTTTGCGCTGTCGACCAATGGGGAAGACTTTATCTTTTCACTGATGCATCAATGCCGTCTCTCCCCGAAGTTTGCCTACAGCATTCTTGCCGCATACAATCTCATGCCTCATATGATGCGGGAATATCAGCAGGTTCGCACTGCCTTTGCGGTGCGTGGGATTCCTGCCGGCCCGCTGTCCATGAAGCCTCTCTTCACCATGCTGGTCAACAGCATCCGCTGGTCTTCCTCCGTTGCCATGTCCATGGAATCCAAGGGGTTTAGCGGAAAAAGAAACCGCACCTTTTACCGGATCCCTTCGGTGAAATGGTACGATATCGTCTTCTTTGCGGTTCTGATCGTGGGAATCCTTGCGGGGATGGTTTTTCTCAAAATCTGATTTGTATTTCACAGTCGCTTTTTCCGGTCGGCGACTGCAGGCACAGGCTTTGGCGAGTTAGCCGCGGAAAATAAAAAAAGCCCTTCACCTACATGTGCACCTGCAGGAAAAGGGCAGCAAAATAGCCAGGACACTGGGTAAGCACCTGGCTATGTAAGAGTCATATGCATTTTAAGAGGACGACAAACTGGAATTTCTATTTGTGTTGCCATGTCATTACATAATCTTTTTCTCCGGTAGCCTCATCTAAGCCACTATGCTGAATCTCAAATCCTTCTCTCTTATAAAAAGATATTGCCCGTGCGTTCTTTTGGTATACGTTCAAGTGCAACTTATTCCTTTTATCCTTTGCATAATTCAGCAGAATTTTACCTATACCCTGCGATTGCATTTCACCAGAAACAAAAATACCCTCAACATATTCATCATTTAACCCTATAAAACCCTGTATTTCTGTATCATACTCATACACATAAACCTCTGCTAGTAACAACGCTTCTTTTACTGATTGGAAATTGCTTTTCCAGTATTCGGCGGGGATAAAATTATGTGCCTTTATATTTGTATCCAACCATATATTTGCAACTTTATTTATATCTTCCCTTTGAAATTCTCTAATCATAACGGTGACTCTCCATAAACTTGAATTTGACTTGCCTATTTTCTTAAAATCTCATGTGGAGCTTCTATTTCATTTGCCAAGGTATGCTCTGTTAATTCTGACATCAATTTCAATTTTTTATTAATCAATGGTCGCATACAATTAGGAACATGTTCCTGATGCGCTCTGTGGATTGCTACACATTCCTTACAGTTTCCGTGATAACGACAGGCTTTCAGGCAAGGACAGTGATCTTTGTCTTTATACTCCTTACGAAATTCCGCTGCAAATTCTTCTTGCAGTCTCAGTCCCTCGACACGGTTTCCCTTATGAAATTCTACCATTGCATCCAGTTCTTTCTGGTTCCCTTCAATCTTCATGTTATTATAGCGCCTCCATTTCAACTATTCTTCATTTTCTGATAAATTCGAATTTGTCAGCCTAATCAAGCGTTTTTCTCATATATGCAAATGAAAGATCGCTGGGACCTTGCTCCACCTTATATATCTTATAGCCTAGCTTCTCGTACAGGTTGATATTGATATAGCTTTTTGTACATGTATAAAGCTCAAAAGCTTTTGCCTGTGTCAGTTCTTCAACTGCTGTCATCAGGTCAGTCGCTATACCCCTGTTCCTGTGTTCCTGCGCAACCATAAGACGACCGATTTCGATGTGATCGCCGTTCTCCCTGCATCTTACAGCACCTATTATTTTCCCTGAATCATCCCGCTTGATCAGGACTGTCCAGTTGATGAAGTCTGCGCGGTTCTCCTCATACGACTCCATCAGGGCAGGCACATTCCTGCTGTTGATCATCTCAGCTTCGCTTTCAAATGCACGCAGCTGGAGATCATACAGCTCTTTTATATCCTTCTCTTTAGCATACTCATAGTCCATTTTGTTTTCTCCTAATAATCCTAATCCGATCTCAATCTTAGCTCTGTATCATCAGGAATCCTGATCCTGGCTTTTCTCCCGGTCTTTCCAGTCCATATCCATAGCCCCTACAAATCCCGAGTTGTCGGGACCATTTCATTCTGACTTTTCCGCAATCATACCACAAGATCATTAACAAAGTGTGTTAGGATCAAGAAAACTTCAAGATTGCATCAATAAACCAAGGTTGATACTGGCTTCCTCCAAAAGTACATCCAGTATGCCGGCACCGGCAGTCACCATGATCAGAACGGCTACCATGGCAATCAGGATCCACATGGACGGCCACATCTGCTGAACGATGACGTAGATGATACAGCCAAGGATGATCAGAATCAATCCGCCAACAATGACGGAAGAAAGTTCGATACCGATCTTAACAAGCACTCTCAGCACGAAGAGAACCAGCATAACCGGCAGTAGAAGTACTTTCATAAGCAGCTTTAGTAAAAACATATTTGACCGCATTTTCCGGTCGGCGACTGCAGGCACAGGCTTTGGCGAGTTAGCCACGTAAAAAAGCGGAATTCCGTCTTTCAACGAAATTCCGCCTGTAAATCCTGTTCGCGACGCGATTCGAACGCGCGACCTTCCGCTTAGGAGGCGGACGCTCTATCCAGCTGAGCTACGCAAACAAAAAGAAAATGATCGGGCGACTGCAATTCCTGCAGCCACCCGATTATTATACTGTCTTTTTATATTTCCGTCAAATAAAGGCCGGAGATTTCAAAAACTAAATTCCAAAGTTCCAATAAGACGCCAATAAAACTCCAATTGAGCTCCAAATTAACAAATCACATTCCATCGAAATCACGCCACGGTAAAATTCGCGATGCCCTGCATCCAGATTTTCCCCTTAAAACGGCGGCCGACTGCCGGCTCTCCGAGAAGATCCTCTCGGTTGACCGCAACGCGGAAACGGATTCCGTTGCAGCGGATCAGCATATCATAGACGATTTCCTCCGTGATCCGGTTCTTTTTTTCTTTCAGATCCTCGATCATGCCGAGCACCTGATACTGGTCACTCTCCAGACCGGACGGAAGGAACGTGGAATCGACAATCGAATAGATATCTTCATTTTCCACCCGCTTGATGATCTGATTAAAGAGATCATACTCGCTGAACGTCAGCGCTTCCATCGCCTCCGCATCGCCGTCACGGGCCGCCTTCAGCATCTCATTTCTCTTGGATGTCAGAATGATATCCTTCTCTTTCTGTTTCTCTGTAAACTGAATCGGCAGAAGAATTGTTCCCTCACTCGCCAGTGCGGAAAGCCGGACGCCCGAAACATCCAGACGCGGACCGTATTTCATGAATTTATCCCGGTATTCGATTGGATTCAGCAGATAAAAAATCAGTGACACTCCGACCGCATATTCGTCCAGCATGCCTGCAAATGTCTCCTTCTCGGCATGACGTTGAATCGTACACTGCTCTTTGGAGGAAACCAGTCCGCTCTCAATATACGGGTAATAATAGCGGATATCCAGCTCATCCCGATCATTCATCTGTCCGAACATCGCGATGCCGAGTCCCGGTGCGACCTCATTCCGGATCTCACAGAGCGTGCTGTCGCGATCCGTCTGGAAAAAACGGGCATTGTCCGATTCTCTGGACAGGACTTCCAACAGCGCTTTCACTTCATTTTCCCGTCTGTAATTGGAAAAACCGATGGTTCTCAGAAACTTATGCATACTTTTCCTTCCACTACGACAATTTCACGGGTGACCATCAAAATGATATCTTGCATTCTTCCCCGTATCGGGAAAAATCTTAACAACCACAGGATTCTCGAAAGAACTTTCTTAGAAAATCTTTCGCAGAAAAACCATTTTGCTGCAGTCACAAGTCGAAACACGCTACGCGGATTTTGATCGTTTCGCGGCAGTCTCGAGGGCCTCACCGGGGTGTGGGCTTTGGCGGATCAGCCGCATAAATCAGAATCCCTGCGGCCCTGCGAGCGCACCCCCGGAGATCATTACTCGCGTGACTCAGATTTCCTCCTCCGCCTCTTCTTCCTCCTGCGGATTTTCCTTTCTTCTGCTTCTTCCCGGTTTTCCGATATATCCGAGTGCCTGCTCCAGGGCCTCTCTCTCCTCATTTCCGAGAAGAACCTCCGTCCGACCTTCCAGAACATCCTTCATATAGAGATAGCAGCCGTCTCTGGAGTGAACCGAATTCAGAACAAATCCGGTGTTGTTTTCATCGAGAAGAGCGATGGCAAAACTGAGGTTTCCGCCCATTCCCTTAAATGCGTTGTATTTTACCATGCCAAGTTTCCGGAAACTGGACTTTACGATCTCCATCGCATAATCCATCTTCTCCTGATTGGCATTGGCAGAATTCCGGAGATCCTCCGTCTCATCCACCAGATCCAGAATGACATCCTCCAGTGTCTCGGCATCTTTTCCTCTCATAAAAACGTCATAGCGCCGGTAAAGTCTCCGGTACTGAAAGATTACTCCGGCCATGATCACCAGAGAGATCACCGTAATCACCATCAGCGTAATCAGAATAATTCCCGGATCAACGGGAAAATGGTTTAAAATGCTGTTTTCCATTTTTCGATATCTCCTTAATCACGAAGGGACTGAAGCATCTCTGAAATCCGCTCCAGCTCATCCGCAGAGTAGTATTCAATCTCTATTCTGCCGCGGCCCTGTTCTTTCCTGCGAATCTGAACTTTTGTCCCCATCGCCTCTTTCAGCCGGTCTTCCAGCTCGCGGTAAAAAATCCCCAGTTTGTCATTTTCTTTTTCAGCCGGCTCCTTCTTTGTATCCGGTTCCGGCTGCGTCAGCTTCTTCACCAGCTGTTCGGTCTCGCGAACACTGAGTTCTTTTGCTGCGATCTTTTCCGCGACCGCTGCCTGCTGTTCGCGGTCGGTCAGCCCAAGAAGGGCTCTCGCATGTCCGGCGGTCAGTTTACCGTCTACCAGCATGTTCTGAACCTTTTCATCCAGTTTTAACAGTCTCATGCTGTTGGTAACCGCGACACGGCTCTTGGACACTCTGGTGGAGATCTCCTCCTGTGTCAGTCCGAAGTCCGTGATCAGCGTATGATAAGCCTTTGCCTCTTCAATCGCGTTCAGATCGGACCGCTGAATATTCTCGATCAGAGAAACCTCCATCATCTCCTGACGGCTGTAATCCCGCACAATCACCGGAACTTCACGCAGTCCGGCCAGTTTGGAGGCACGATATCGTCTCTCTCCGGCGATGATTTCATACCGCTCATTCTTTTTGGTGACAATCAGCGGCTGCAGTACCCCGTAGGTACGGATGGAAGCGGCCAGCTCCGCCAGTTCCTCTTCATTGAATTTCTTTCTCGGCTGCTCCGAATTGGCATCAATCAGCGCAAGGCTTACCTTCTGTGCCATTCCCTCTTCCGTCAGCCCGATAAAATTCTTCTGCGGTTCCGCGGTTCTCTCCGAAGTTTTTTCTTTTTTCGAAACCGGAATCTCCGGATCGGTGAGAACCGGCTCGATATTCTTTGGTTCCGTTCTGCCGGATTCTGTTTTTTTTGCGGTCTTTTGGGCAGAGGAACTCTCATTTTTCTTTTTTGATGCCGCTGTTTTTTTCCGTTTTGGCTCTGTATTCGCCTTTTTCACGGCCGGAGCGGATTTCTTTTCATTCTTCTTTTCATTCTTTATTTCCTTCGCTTCCGTTTTCTCCCCGGAATTGACTTTTTCCTCGCGCTGCTCCGCCTTTTTTTCTTCAATATCTCCGAAAAATGATTCCAGTCCTCTTCCGAGTCCCCTTCTTTTTGACATGTCCGATCCTTCCTTTCTCCGATAACTTTCTGATCAGAATTCGCTGAATTCCCGGGTGATTACCGGTTCAGACGGATAACTTCCTTTGCCAAACTGCGGTAACTTTCCGCGCCGCTGGATCGGGAAGAATAATGATTGATCGGAAGACCGAAGCTCGGTGCCTCCGCAAGCCGTACATTTCTCGGAATCAGTGTCTTGAAAATGTGTCCCTGGAAATTCTCGTGCACATTATTCACCACTTCCGAAGCCAGATTTGTTCTGGAATCAAACATCGTGAAGACAATTCCTTCCAGTTTCAGATTCGGATTCATCTTTTTGGATACCAGTTCCACCGTGCGCAGAACCTGGGAGAGACCTTCCAGTGCATAATACTCACACTGGATCGGAATCAGCACGCTGTCTGCCGCGGTAAGGGAATTCAGCGTCAGAAGACTCAGGGACGGCGGACAGTCAATGACAATGAAATCGTACCGGTCCCGAACCTTCTCCAGAACTTCCGACAGGCGCTTTTCCTTCTTTTCCGTGCTGAGAAGTTCGATCTCCGCACCGGCCAGATCACTGTCAGAAGCAATGACATCAAGAGAATCCTCTGCTCCCCTCTGCACGCACTCTTCAAAGGAAGCATCTCCCATCATCAACTCATACACGGTATTGTCGATTTCTCCCTTTGGAAGACCGAGGCCGCTTGTCATGTTTCCCTGCGGATCCATGTCTACCGCCAGGACCTTCTTTTTCTTTTCTGCCAGGCAGGCCGACAGATTGATCGCTGTCGTCGTCTTTCCGACGCCGCCCTTCTGATTCGCTATCGCAATGATCTTGCTCATGTTATCCTTCCGTTCTCTCTCTGTTTTTCTTCCGACTGTCTCTTCGGATCTCTTTTTTCTCTTTTTTCTTTCAAAGACATATCGTGCTCAATCGCGCTCATCGTCTTTTATGCATATTATGCATTTTACTTTTTTTAATCCGTTTAAAATCATAACCGTTATTTCAAAAGATCCGCTCGTCTTCCCGGAACAGTTTTGCTGTGTTCCTGTCCATTGCGGTAAAAGAATGCCGTCCGCAAGCGTACTTCGTTTTCTTCATCTCCGCAATCCCGAGAGCGCCCCGGAGACTTTGCGCGCCGCCGCTGGTCACCGTTAGGTGACAGCTTCCTTGGCGAAGCTCTTAGCGACACATATTTCACTTGGTAGCTATGCTGCTTAGTGAAATAGCGTGCTGCGGCTGGTTTTCTCGAGCTTAGTGAATTTGCTTACAGCGGCGTGCGCATCCTCGCGGAGCGTTTTTGTTTCATAGGGAATTTCGGAGAATTTTCCCATGAAACAAATAAATGTTTCACGTGAAACATTACCCTATGTTTATTGATTATACCATAGGAACGTTTCACGTGAAACATCTAATCACATATTCAATCACCTGTCAGCGCAATTACTGAAACCAGTGCTTTCAGTGCAGCGGATCTTTGGAAGGGGTTCCGGCCTTTCTCGGATAGATCTTTGGCGTAGCAGTCATCTTCCGGATCATCACGATTTTTCGTTCATCTCCGTTCGGGAGTCGGAATTCCGTGATATTCTCGATTTTTCCTCCCAGCTTTTTCACCGCACCATCCGCCATCTGCATCTCTTCTTCCAGTTTTCCGGATTTGTACGGAGCAAACAATCCGCCTTTTTTCACCAGCGGAATACAGTACTCCGACAGCGTTGCAAGATTGGCAACCGCTCTGGAAACACAGATATCATAGACCTCACGGTGTTCCTTCATCCGTCCGAAATCCTCGGCTCTGGCGTGAATGGCACGAATTCCGGAAAGACCGTTCTCCTCGGCGCAGGTTTCCAGAAAACGGATTCTCTTTCCCAGAGAATCCACCAGTGTCACATCCAGATCCGGAAAAACAATTTTTAACGGAATACCCGGAAAGCCGGCTCCGGTCCCGACATCCACCAGACTTCCGCTGATTTCCGCCGGGTTCTTTACGGCGGAAATCAGCGATACACTGTCGGTAAAATGCTTTGTTATTACGTCGTTCATCTCGGTGATGGCCGTGAGGTTCATGACCTTATTCCACTCAACCAGCATTTCAAAGTAGTGATAAAACTGCTCTGTCTGCTTTCCGGTAAGCGAAATTCCCATCTCCGACATTTCCCGCTTCAGGCGGGCCACAAATTCTTCGTTCATTGATTCATCCTGTCGTCCTGCGGGACGCTTCTGCAGTCTTTTGTTGATCTGTTTCATCCGTTTTCCAACGGATCACTTCAAAAAAAGGATTGTCATTGTTGAATATTTATTCAAGAAGATTCATTTTTATTTATATATATTTGAAATTTTCTTTGTTCATCACAGGAGAGTTTTCCGGGCTATGGTCTCTTTTTCTCTCTTCTGCTTTCTTCGTCCTCTTTACTCTTCGGATCCGTTCTCGTGGTCCCCACTCCGGTGGTTCTGTTCCAGCCATACCATCAGGACCGACACATCCGCCGGTGATACGCCGGCGATACGGGATGCCTGACCGATATTTTCCGGCTTCATCTCGTTCAGTTTCTGTACCGCCTCGATCCGAAGGCTCTTGATCTGACTGTAATCCATATTCGGGCTGAGTTTCCGGTGTTCCATCTTCCGGAACTGCTCTACCTGGCGCTGCTGCCGGCGGATATATCCCTCATATTTGATGTTGATATTGATCTGACGGATGGTCTCCGGATCGGTGATCTCCGGACGGTCCGGGTCAATCGGCGCAATCGCCTCATAACTGAGTTCCGGCCGGCGGATCAGCTCTGCCAGAGAAGCTGCGGTGGAGAGCGGCGTGCTTCCGGCCTGCTCCAGAAAGGCGCCGGTCTTTGCGGATGCTCCCACCTTGATGGAGGACAGTCTTGCGATCTCCGACGCGATCTGCCGTTTTTCCTCGCATACGCGCTCCCAGTGTTCGTCACTGACCAGTCCGATCTCGTGGCCGATATCCGAAAGTCGGAGATCCGCATTGTCCTGTCGAAGAAGAAGCCGGTACTCCGCCCGGCTTGTCATCATCCGGTACGGCTCAAAGTTTTCCTTGGTGACCAGATCATCGATCAGAACGCCGATGTAGGCTTCGGAACGGTCCAGAATCACCGGATCTTTTTTCTGAAGCTTTCTCGCCGCATTGACGCCGGCGATGAATCCCTGTACCGCCGCCTCCTCGTAACCGGAACTTCCGTTAAACTGACCTCCCGCAAAAAGTCCCGGAATCTTCTTGAATTCCAGCGCCGGGGTCAGCTGATTCGCATCGATACAGTCATACTCGATGGCATAGGCGTTGCGGACAATGCGGACGTGTTCCAGTCCCGGAACCGTGCGGTACATCGCATACTGCACATCTTCCGGCATGGAGCTGGACATGCCGTCCACATACATCTCATTGGTGTAAAGGCCCTCCGGCTCAATGAACACCTGGTGACGGTCATGATCCGGGAATTTCATCACCTTATCCTCGATGGACGGGCAGTATCTCGGTCCCTTTGCCTTGATCCGGCCGGAATAGAGAGGCGAACGGTCGATATTCTCGCGGATAATCCGGTGAGTTTCCTCATTGGTGTAAGTCAGCCAGCACGGTTCCTGCTCTTTCTGAACCGATTCCGGATCAGTCGAGAAGGAAAACGGCTGAACATGCTCGTCTCCCGGCTGAATCTCCATTTTGGAAAAATCAATGGTTCGCTTATCGACTCTCGCCGGGGTACCGGTCTTGAAGCGTCGGATCTCAATTCCCGCTTTCTCAAGGGATTCCGTCAGATGGTTGGCCGCCTGAAGTCCGTTCGGCCCCGTATAATTGCTGACATCGCCGTAGATGCAGCGCGCACGGAGATAGGTTCCGGTACAGAGAACGACCGCTCTGGTATGGTAAATGGCGCCGGACCATGTCTTTACGCCGGCAGCCACACCGTTCTCCACGATCAGTTCCGCAACTTCCGCCTGACGGATCGTCAGGTGTTCCGTATTCTCCATGGTCGTGCGCATGGCTTCGCTGTACTCGCGCTTATCCGCCTGTGCGCGGAGGGAATGAACCGCCGGTCCCTTGGATGTATTCAGCATTTTGGACTGAATGAAGGTCTTGTCGATATTTTTTCCCATCTCACCGCCCAGCGCGTCCAGCTCCCGGACCAGATGCCCCTTGGAGCTTCCGCCGACATTGGGATTGCACGGCATAAGCGCAATGCTGTCGACACTGACCGTAAAGACGATGGTCTCAAATCCCATGCGGGCACAGGCCAGCGCCGCCTCGCAGCCGGCATGTCCCGCGCCGACGATGGCAATGTCATAGGTTTCTTCTACTACACTTGACATGACTATTTCCTTTTTATCAATAATTTCTTCTATTCGTCTATTTAAAAATTTTTGATTATTTTCCCATACAGAATCGGGCAAAGATCTCATTGGACAGATCATCTCCCAACTCTTCTCCGAGAATGGTTCCGAGCTGCTCATAGGCATTCATCAGGTCAATGGTAAAGAAGTCTTCCGGCATTCCGTCATCGATGCTCCGCACAACCATTTCCAGGCTGTTTTTCGCCTCACGGACCGCATTCTGATGGCGGACATTCGTGATGACCACCTCATCATTAAAATCAATTCCTCCGGAGAGGAACATTTCCTCGATCCGGTCTTCGATCTTCTCAATGCCGGTCTTCTCCTTTGCCGATACCGGAATCACGCACTGTCCGGTCTCCTGCTCCGCTCTTTCCTGTGTGATCTTCAGATCCAGATCCGTCTTATTCAGGATCACAATGCACTTTCGGTCCCGGATCATTTCAATAATCTCCCGGTCATTATCGTCGAGTTCCTTCGATCCGTCAATAAGATAAAGGATGAGATCGGCTTTTTCCACCAGATCTCTTGCCTTCTCCACGCCGATTTTCTCCACGGTGTTGTCCGTATCACGGATGCCCGCCGTATCAATGATATTGAGGCTGATTCCCCGGACACGGAGATTTTCCTCCAGCGTATCTCTCGTCGTTCCCGCGATATCGGTAACGATCGCCCGCTCCTCGCCGAGAAGGGCATTCATCAGAGAGGATTTTCCGACATTCGGTTTTCCTAAAATGACGGTTTTGATCCCCTCCCGGATCACCCGGCCGCTGCCGAAATTCTTCTCCGCCTCTTTCATCTCCGCAATCAGCGGAAGGAGGCGGCTTCTCAGTTTTTCCGGATATCCGTCCAGCGAAATGTGCTCGGGATCATCGAGCGCCGTCTCGATAAATGCGGTCTCATACAGAATTTTTTCGCGGAGTTTCCGGATTTTCTCCGAGAGTGTTCCGCGAAGCTGCGCGATCGAGCTCTCCATCGCGTAATCGTTTTTTGCCTCAATCAGGTCCATGACCGCTTCCGCCTGTGACAGGTCGATCCGTCCTCCGAGAAAAGCGCGCTTTGTAAACTCGCCCGGTTCTGCCAGCCTTGCCCCGTGATTCAGCACGGCCTGAAGAATCCGTTTCATTACGAGAACGCCTCCGTGGCAGTCAATCTCTGCGGTATTCTCCGTCGTATAACTGTGAGGTGCCCGCATCACCATGACCAGAACCTCATCGATCACTTCGCCGTTCTCTTCGATATGTCCGTAATGAACCGTATATCCCTTACACTCGGAAAGCTTTAAATCCTTTTTTGCCGGACGAAAGATCTGATCCATGATCTCCAGGCTGTCTTCTCCGCTCACGCGGATGATTCCGATTCCGGAATTGGTCAATGCTGTCGCAATGGCAGCGATCGTCTGTGTCGTCTGCATGATATTATCCTTCCTTCTGAAAAGAGCCATGCCGTGACCGGCATGGCTCCTGCCTCCTGTCCCTGTCTAAGTGATCAGGAATTGGATTTTACGGAATTTCCGTATTTCTGCATATCTCTCTTCCACTTCGGAATCTCTTCCTCTGCGTTCTTTACCGGCGCAGCCGGCGCGGTTTTTACCTCCGGCGCTTTGGTCTGCTCAGCCGGAACGGAATCCTTTTCGAGAGTTTCGCCCGCGGCATTGTGAGAATATCCGCCGCGGAAGCTGCTGCCTCTTCTTCCGGCATTGTTCCAGCTGCGTCCGCCATTCCCGTTTCTTCTCGGTCTGCGGTCGCCTCTGTCCGGACGGCCGTCGCGGCGGTCGCCGCGCTCTCCGTCGCCGTGGTCTTTCCGCTTCGGGAAGATGGTAACGTGACGGTACGGATCTTCGCCATCACTCTTGGTCATGACGTACTGGTCATTCTGAAGTGCGGAGTGAATGATTCTTCTCTCATACGGATTCATCGGCTCAAGGGATACCGGTCTGCGGGATCGCTTTACCTTATAGGCAATATTTCTCGCCAGTGTCTCCAGAGTCTCTTTTCTTCTCTCGCGGTAGTTTTCGGTGTCAAGTTTGATGCGGATGTATTCCTGACCGCTCTTATTTACCACAAGGCTTACCAGATACTGAAGGGAATCCAGTGTCTGTCCTCTCTTGCCGATGAGAACGCCCATGTCATCGCCGCTGATCAGAACCGCAAGTTCCTTTTCCTCAGCACGGAATTCCGCTTTCACCTCTGCGGTAAATCCCATCGCATGGAACACATCGTTCAGGAACTTTTCGGCATCACGGATCACGGTCTCCGGATCTGCCGCTTTTCTCGGCTTCTCACTCTTCGGTGCCTTCTCCTCGGATACGGCCTCTCTCTTTTCCGGAGCAGAAACCGTCGGCTTCTTCTCTTCCTTTATCGGCTTCGGGGATGCTGCCCGCTCCTCTTTCTCTGCCGGAGCCTTTTCTGCCTGAATATCATCATTGACTGCCTTCGGGGAAACACTCTTCAGAATCTCTTTTTCGATTTTCTCCACTTCGTCCGATTCTGGCTTCTTTCTTGCACGAATGACTGCCGGCTTAGCACCGAAACCGAGGAAACCGGCGCTTCCCTTTTCAATCACTTCATATTCGATCTTATCGCTGGTGACCTGAAGCTCGATCAGGGCTTCATTGACCGCTTCATCTACCGTCTTTGCGGTAACTGTAATAAAATCCATGCTTCTGCCTCCTGATTACTTCGCTTTGTTTTCGTCGTTCTTTTCGTTGAACTTCTTCACCATGGATGCCTTTGAAGCCAGACTTCCCGGTTTTGCTTCACCCTTCTGATAATATGCGGAAGAATCCTTCTGATTCTTCTTGGAAGCATTCTTTGCAAGAGACGGTCTCTCAACTTCCGTGAAATCATTTCTGGATGCGCTGACTTTGACGTTGCTGTTTGCATTCAGAAGCGGCAGTCCCTGCTTTGCTCTCTTGCGGTTTGTCTTCTCGAGATTCTTCTCAATCAGCTTATTGATGTCAATTTTTTCCATGTACTTATTGACGAGGATCTGCTGGATCAGAGTGACAAATCCCTGAACCACCCAGTAGATACCGATCGCGCACGGAAGTGTAAAACAGATAAATACCGATACCAGCGGCATGGTTACCGTCATCTGGTTCATCATACCGGCTCCCGGAGTATCCGGATCCGCCTTCGGCTGATTGGCTGTCATCAGCTTCGTGGAAACGTACTGTGTAATACCGGAAAGCAGCGGAATCAGCCACGCAAGGCTGATGGCGGTGAATCCCTGGAACGGAGCCTCCGCCAGATTGATTCCGAGGAAGGTGTTCATCTCTCCGATGTGTGCAGCCGCCTCGGCAACGTCAGCGGATGCAAATGCGCCTGAGAAAGCATCTTTCAGAGCTGTCCACTGTGTGTCCGTCATTTTATAAAGGAAATCAATGATAAAATTGTTGATTTCCGTATTGCCGTATTTTTCCGGATCATCCAGACCAAGGTTGGAGAGACCCGTCAGAAGCTTTTCCCATCCGTTATTATTCGCAAAATCAACCAGAGCCTGAGCGGCAGAAGTTCCGCCGAGGGAATCCGCTACGGTCTGGTAAATGCTCTTTACGGACGGAACATACGCCGGAATGTTGTAGATCACACGATAAAGAGCAAAGATGATCGGAAGCTGGATCAGCATTGGCAGACATCCCGCCGTCATGTTGTATCCGTACTTTGCATAGACGGCATTCATCTCCGCCTGCTGCTTCTGCATGGAAGCCTGATCTTTCTTTCCTTTGTATTTCTTCTGGATTTCTTTGAGCTCCGGCTGCATGATACTCATGAGTCTGGAGGATTCCTGCTGTTTTACGGTCAGCGGGAACAGAATCAGCTTTGTGATCACGGTGAACAGGATGATACACAGTGCAAGGTTGTAAATTCCAAAGCTGCTGGTGATTTTGAACAGGAAATCCATGATATATCCGAAGATTGTCGCAATCGGACTAAGAATGGATCCTGTCTTTGTGGCTACAAATAATTCCAAAGGGAACCTCCTCTTTATCTGCCTGCGGCAGATTTTACCTGTTATGGGACCGGATCATAACCGCCTTTTGAAAAAGGATTACACCTCAATATCCTTTTACAAGCAAGAAAACCGCCTTTTAAAGCGCCGTATTTCTGGATCGCTTCGATAGCATACTGCGAACAAGTAGGTGTGTATCTGCAGTGAGGTCCGGTCATCGGGGAGATAAAGAGCTGATATCCCCGGATCGCCGCCAGCATGATTTTCCTGACCATATTCCTTTCACTCCCGGCTTACAATTCTGATAAAATGTTATGAAGTCCGCATAAGTGCTCGAATGCACTCTCAATCTGTCTGTAATCCGCGTCTTTCGCGGCCACTCTGGCAACCACGACGATGTCTAATCCTTTCGTGAGCTTATCCTCGCGGAGTCGGAAAATTTCACGAAGAAGTCTGGTAATGTGATGACGCACAACACTGTTACCTACTTTTTTGCTTACGGAGATACCGATTCTGGATTCCGTGTGATCGGCCGGAAGGACATACATCACCAGAAGACGGTTTGCGTATGACCTGCCCGTCCTGTACACCTTTTTGAAGTCATTGTTCTTTCGGATTGAATGAAATCTGTTCATGTGCCTTCCGTTTCTATCCCGTTTCGTTTTTTCCCTGTTTTACATTTTATACTAACAAGAGGCCACAATGATTCATTGCGGCCTCTTGTTGCTCGGCCTGCAGGGATAGCAGACCTATCGTATGTATTCCCTTTTTTCTGCTGATTAAACAGTAAGAGAAGCTCTGCCCTTAGCTCTTCTTGCAGCCAGAACTTTTCTGCCGTTTGCAGTCTTCATTCTTGCTCTGAAGCCATGGACTCTGGATCTCTGTCTCTTCTTCGGCTGAAATGTCATCTTGCTCATGGGTTTTACACCTCCTTATATTTCTCTTTCGCCGGCCCTGGCGGCCGTACTGTCGCGCACCCCTTATATACTGAAGCGCATTTCTGCTTCAGTCCGGGCGTGTTCGCGTCATATCCACATATTTTCTCTATTCTATTGCGGATTAAACATCTTCCCAATTATATAGGAGATACCCGGATTCGTCAATCATTAAATAAAGAACTTAATCTTCCCGCACTTTGTCATTTTAGCTCCCTGTAGTATTGAGTTTTATCCTTTTTGAACCATGTGCATTTTTTAGCACATAGTTTTTGTTATTCTTTAATCGAAAGGAAACAGACAATGGAAAAAGAAAACCAAAGCTATAGACATAATTGAGAAAAAATACAGCTATAGTCTCTCTACGCACCCGCTTCCTGTAGAAGACGATTGGACAGAGGAGGCCTAACAAATGTTAAAGGAATCAAAGGATATTTTAGAAGACAAGAATAAATCATTCAATAGCTCTGTTTTCAGCTTTGAAAAGTTTATCACTTTTGATGAAAACATGATAGCTGCTAAAGCGTCAAAGATAGTAGCGCGGAATCCGAAAACCGCATATAATCCTCTTTTTTTATATGGAAAAGGCGGAACGGGGAAAACTCATCTCTTGAAAGCGATTGAAGATTTCGCTACTAAATCATTTCCCGATATGAACATTATGTATGTTACGGCAGAATCATTTTATAACGATATTATTGCTGCAACAAATAGTGGAATTTCTTGGGCCATGGCGGATATTCGGGATTTATATCGGACACAAGACGTTCTTTTGATTGATAATCTTCAATTCCTGATAGGAAAAGAGATAGCACTTTCTGAACTCTCATCTGCTATTGACAGCATTTTAGGAGATGGGAACCAACTTGTCTTTGCTGCAAATAAACCTCCTAGAACCCTCAAGGTAAGCGCTCATATGAAAACGCAATTGTCCAGTGGTTTAATTGCGGAACTCAAGGCTCCAGACATTTCCATGAGGCAAAATGTCATACGAATGAAAGCGAATGAACGCGACATACTATTATCCGACGATGTTGTAGAGTATATTTCTGAAAATGTAGGATCGAATGTGAGCGAGATAGATGGTGCTTTAACGAGTTTGGTAGCTTATCTGGCACTTTATAGGCCGACTGTTTCGCTTGATTCAGCAAAGACTATACTAAGTGATGTATTTAACACAGCCCCAACGGATACCGACGGAGATTCTTGATAGTTGCTCCAAAGGAAAACAGAAAAGATCAGCCGAGAGAAAAGCAATGTTAAAAAATAGCAACATTGCTTTTTGTATTATTAGCCTTAACATAACACGAGGTGGATTCTTCCACCTCTTTTCACATCAGAATTCACATTTTTTTGAAATGTATTAACATTATCCACTCTTTCGAGAAATAATTTATTTTCGCGGGTTTCCACCATTAATCCACCGTTTTTTACTCAACTTATCCACAGTTTATCCCCAAAATGTGGATAAACTCATTGAAAAATTGTGGACAGTACGATAGAATACTCGTTAGATTGGGTAAGTGTCCTCCCACGCAGTTCCGAAACCGGAGCCTGCGTTTATTTCGTATATTTCAAATTGTCAGGAGTTAGACATGGGAAAATTAGAACAAATCAATTCGAAATGGCAGGATGTTCTGGACCATATGATCGAAACGCAGGGGATCAGTCAGGTCTCCGTCCAGACATGGCTGCTGCCGATGAAACCGGTTGCGTATGAGGAATCTTCCGACGTTCTCTCGATTCTGTGCCCGGATGTCCATTTTCTCTCTTTTATGGAGAAGAAATACAGCATCACCCTTCCGGTCTCCATCGAGACCGTCGCGGATATTCACTGTACCGTCCGGTTCGTGACGGAGGACATGCTGTCCCCGGCGGGCGGCGAGGAAAAGCCTGCGACGAAGAAGCCTGATCCGGCTTCTTCCCAGATGGATGCCCGGGTAAAAGATGCCAACCTGAACCCGAAGTATACCTTTGAGACCTTCGTCGTCGGAAAGAACAACAACTTTGCCCATGCTGCGGCTCTCGCGGTCGCGGAATCTCCGGGCAATATGTATAATCCGCTGTTTATCTACGGAGGCGTGGGACTCGGAAAAACGCATCTGATGCACTCCATCGGTCATTTTATTCTGAAAAACAATCCGGATGCCAAAGTGCTCTATGTCACCAGTGAGAAGTTCACCAACGAGCTGATCGACGCCATCCGGAACAAGGATAATATCTCCACCACGGAGTTCCGCAACAAATACCGCAACAACGACGTTCTGCTGATCGACGATATCCAGTTCATCATCGGAAAAGACAGTACGCAGGAGGAGTTCTTCAATACCTTCAATGCGCTGTACGAAGCCCAGAAGCAGATCGTCATTTCTTCGGATAAACCGCCGAAACAGATCGAAACGCTGGAAGAAAGACTAAAGTCCCGTTTCGAGCAGGGCCTCACCGTCGATATCCAGTCTCCGGATTATGAGACCCGAATGGCGATCCTCCGGAAAAAGGAGGAGATGGACGGCTTCAATATTGATAATGAAGTCATCAAGTTCATCGCCAACAACATCAAGTCCAATATCCGTCAGCTGGAAGGCGCGCTGACCAAGGTTGTCGCTCTCAGCAAGCTGAACAAGCAGGAAATCACGGTCGAACTCGCCGAGGAAGCGCTGAAAGACCTGATTTCCCCGAACGAGAAGCACGAAGTGACGCCGGAGCTGATCCTGAACGTGGTCGCAGACCATTACGGCATCACCCCGAACGACATCATTTCCCAGAAGCGCAGCCGTGAGGTCGTCGTTCCGCGCCAGATCGTCATGTATCTGTGCCGCCAGATGACGTCCACACCGCTGAAAACCATCGGCAACTACCTCGGCGGACGCGATCACACCACGATCCTTCACGGTCAGGAAAAGATCGCCCAGGACATCACTTCCGATGAATCGCTGAAGAATACGATCGACGTGCTGATTAAAAAAATTAATACACAGTAAAATGTGAACGGCCGGTGTATCGGCTGTGGACAGTGTGGACTCATTTTTGCCCCTGATTTCGGCGTGTGAACATCTGTGGATTATTCCCGGCGATCCGGGATATTTATCCACCGTGTTATCAATTGCGCAACCGATTGAGTTTTGTGGGTTTTGAGGGATTTTCCACCAATTCACAGCCCCTACTGCTTTTAAGACTAAAATCTTTTTATTCCTATCCGTTATACCTGCCGTTTTTCGCGAAAGGAGTTATCAACCGCTATGAAACTGATCTTCAAAAAGGACGATCTGATGAGCGCGATCAATATCGCCGCGAAAGCTGTTCCTTCCAAAACAACCATGACCATTCTCGAATGCATCCTGATCGATGCAGCCGGATCGGAAATTCTTCTGACCGGCAACGATACCGAGTTCGGTATCGAGACCCGCGCGGAAGGTACCATTGAAGAACATGGAAAAATCGCTCTCGAGGCAAAGCTGTTTTCCGAAATCATCCGCAAGCTTTCCGGCGAGGATGAGATCATCATTGAGTCGGATGAAAAGCTGGTGACAGAGATCCGCAGCGGAAAGTCGCTTTTCCGCATTCAGGGTCAGGATCCGGAAGAGTATTCCTACATTCCGCATATTGAGCGGACAAATTACATCTGCATTTCCGAGTTTACGCTCAAGGAAATCATCCGTCAGACGATCTTTGCAATCTCTCCGAATGACAGCAATAAGATGATGACCGGTGAATACCTTCACGTAGAAGGCGATAAGCTGAGTCTTGTTTCACTGGACGGTCACCGTATGGCGATGAGAAATATCACCTTAAAGGATAAGTACAGCGATGTTTCCGCCATTCTTCCGGGAAAAAATCTGAACGAGATTTCCAGAATTCTCGGTGACGAGATCTCGGAAGACGTCATGATTTATTTCGATCAGAATCATGCCATGTTTGAATTTGAAAATACCACCGTTGTGACGAGACTCATCGACGGAGAATATTTCCGCGTCGGACAGATGCTGACCAGAGAATATGAGACCAGAGTGACGATCAACCGCCAGAACTTCCTTTCGGAGATCGATAAGGCGACGATCCTGATCCGTGAATCCGACAAAAAGCCGGTGGTATTCAACATTACGGATGGCGAACTTCAGATCCGTCTGAATTCCACTTACGGTTCCATGAATACGGAACTTCCGGTTCAGAAGACGGGAAGCGATCTCATGATCGGCTTCAATCCGACCTTTTTCATGGATGCGCTGCGGAACATCGACAGTGAGGAAGTGACCCTTTACATGATCAATGCCAAGTCCCCGTGCTTTATCCGGGACGAGGAGGAAAGCTACATTTACCTGATTCTTCCGGTTAATTTCAACTCCGCGGATATCTGATTGGGAGAAGCAAAAATCCGGCTCGTGCCTGAGCCTTGAAGAAAAAAGGAGAGTTTATGCAGATTTTTAAACTGAGATCCAGTGATGAGTTCATCAAGCTGGGCCAGGTCATCAAGGCGGCCGGCTGGGTGGAATCCGGCGTGGATGCAAAGTTTGTGATTCAGGACGGTCTGGTGGAAGTCAACGGAGAGACCGATACGCGCCGCGGAAGAAAAATTGTGGCGGGGGATCTGATCACGTTTGACGGCAAGGAACTGAAAGTAGTGAAGTGATTTCATGAAGATAGAGTCGATTGATCTGAAAAATTTCCGGAATTACAGCGATCTTCACCTGAAATTCAGTGACGGGATCAATGTGTTTTACGGAGATAACGCGCAGGGAAAGACCAATGTTCTCGAGGCAATTTATATGTGTGCGACATCCAAGTCACACCGGGCTTCCCGGGAGCGGGAAATGATCCGGTTCGGCGAGGAGGAATCCCATCTGCGGATGGGGATCCGGAGAGACGGTGTTCCCGGGCGGATCGACATCCATCTTCGAAAGGCGCGTTCAAGGGGAATTGCCGTCGGAGGTATTCCGATCCGGCGTGCTTCGGAGCTGTTCGGTGTGATCAATGTGGTATTTTTCTCACCGGAAGATCTCGGGATTGTGAAAAACGGTCCGGCGGACCGGAGACGGTTTGTCGATATGGAACTCTGCCAGCTCGACCGGATGTATGTTCACTCCCTGGTCAGCTACAGCAAAGTGCTCCAGCAGCGGAACCAGCTTCTGAAGGAGCTGTATGTTCATCCGGATCTGGAAGCGACGCTTCCGATGTGGGATGAACAGCTCGTCCGCTACGGCACGGAAGTGATCCGGGCAAGGAGGGAATTTGTCCGGGATCTGAACGGAATTTTAAAGGATATTCATATTCGTTTATCCGGGCACAAGGAAAAGCTTGTCATCCGCTACCAGCCGGATACGGAGGAAGCGGAATTTGCCGAACGGCTCCTCGCCGGACGGGAGAGTGACCGTCGTCAGAAGACGACGATGACCGGTCCGCACCGGGACGATCTTGGATTTTTTGTCACGACGATTTCCGGGCCGGAAGAAAATCCGTCCGACCGCGAGGCAATCAATATCCGGCGGTTCGGTTCCCAGGGACAGCAGCGAACGGCGGCATTGTCCCTGAAACTGGCAGAAATTGAGCTGGTAAAGCGGAGAATCGGCGACAGTCCGATCCTGCTTTTGGATGACGTGCTCTCCGAACTGGACTCGGGACGGCAGGAAAATCTGCTGCGGGTTCTGCAGGGGATACAGACGTTTATCACATGTACAGGATTAGATGATTTTATAAGCCATTCGTTTCACATTGACCGTCTCTTCCGGGTGACCGGGGGACACGCGGAAGAAGCGGATCCGGCTGACAGTAAGGCAGCATCAGAGGAGGAAACTGACAGATGAGTTCAGACGATTTAAAAAAGATTGACGATTACAGCGCAGACCAGATCCAGATTCTGGAAGGTCTGGAAGCTGTCCGAAAAAGACCGGGAATGTACATCGGAAGTACATCGGTCCGCGGTCTTCATCACCTGGTTTATGAGATCGTAGACAATTCTGTCGATGAGGCTCTCGCCAAATTCTGTACAGAGATTCACGTCACGATCAATCCGGACAATTCCATCACCGTCGTGGACAACGGACGGGGAATTCCGGTCGATATTCAGAAAAAGGCCGGAAAGCCGGCGGTAGAGGTTGTCTTTACCATCCTTCACGCCGGCGGTAAGTTCGGCGGCGGCGGATATAAGGTATCCGGCGGTCTTCACGGCGTCGGCGCGTCGGTTGTAAACGCGCTGTCCGACTGGCTCGAAGTTGAGGTGCGACGCGACGGCAAGCGCTACGGTCAGCGCTATGAGCGCGGAAAGACCATGTATCCGTTAAAGGAGCTCGGAACCTGTTCGCTGGAAGACCATGGAACGACGGTTACGTTTAAACCGGACGGAACCATTTTCGAGACGACGGTCTATGATTTCAATATTCTGAAGACCAGACTCCGTGAAACCGCTTTCCTGACCAAGGGACTGAAGATCACGCTGACGGATGACCGCGAGGAAAAACATGAGTCCGTATTCCACTATGAGGGCGGAATCAAGGAATTTGTCCAGTACCTGAATAAGAGCAGCCAGCCGTTATATGATTCGATCATCTACTGCGAGGGCATCCGGGACAAGGTAATCGTGGAAGTGGCGCTTCAGCACAACGATTCCTATTCCGAGAACATTTACACGTTCGTCAATAACATCAATACGCCGGAGGGCGGAACACACCTGAGCGGTTTTAAGAGCGCAATCACCAAGACCTTCAACGATTACGCGAGAGCCAATAAGCTTTTAAAGGACAGCGATCCGGCGTTAGTGGGCGAGGATATCCGCGAAGGCATGACGGCGATCATCTCCGTCAAGATCGAGGATCCGCAGTTTGAGGGACAGACCAAGCAGAAGCTCGGCAACAGCGTGGCCCGCTCCGCGGTTGATCAGATCGTCTCCGAACAGCTGACGTATTTCCTGGAGCAGAATCCGGATGTGGCGAAGATCATCTGTGAGAAATCGATTCTTTCCGGCAGAGCGAGAGAGGCGGCGCGGAAAGCGCGTGAGATGACCAGAAGAAAGTCCGCACTGGACGGTCTGGCCCTTCCGGGCAAGCTTGCCGACTGTTCGGACAAGGATCCGAAAAACTGCGAAATCTTCATCGTCGAGGGAGACTCCGCGGGCGGAAGCGCAAAAGATGCGCGAAACAAGGCAACACAGGCGATCCTTCCGCTTCGCGGAAAGATTCTGAATGTTGAGAAGGCAAGACTGGACCGCATTTACGGCAATGCCGAGATCCGCGCCATGATCACGGCGTTCGGAACCGGTATTCATGAGGATTTCGATATCTCGAAGCTCCGCTACGACAAGATCATCATCATGACCGATGCCGATGTCGACGGTGCGCATATCGCAACACTGATGCTGACCTTCATTTACCGCTTTATGCCGGAACTGATCCATCAGGGACATGTATATCTGGCACAGCCGCCGTTATACAAAGTCGAGAAGAACAAGCGCGTATGGTACGCATACAGCGATGAAGAGCTGGAATCCATCATGCAGGAGATCGGCCGCGATCAGAACAACAAGGTTCAGCGATACAAGGGACTCGGTGAGATGGATGCCGAGCAGCTCTGGGAGACGACCATGGATCCGGAAAGACGTGTTCTTCTCCGCGTCAACATGGACAATGATGACCAGAGTGAGACAGATCTGACGTTCTCGACGCTGATGGGCGATCAGGTCGAGCCGCGCCGTGAGTTTATCGAAGCAAACGCGAAATACGTTAAGAATCTGGATATTTAAGCCGTACACTGGAGGACATAATGGAACCAAATGTTTTTGATAAAATTCAGGAAGTTGATCTGAAAAAGACGATGGAGACGTCCTACATCGATTATGCGATGAGCGTTATCGCTTCCAGAGCGCTTCCGGATGTAAGGGATGGTCTGAAGCCGGTTCAGAGGCGAGTGCTCTATTCCATGATCGAGCTGAACAACGGACCGGATAAGCCGCACAGAAAGTCCGCCCGTATTGTCGGCGACACCATGGGTAAATATCACCCGCACGGCGATTCATCCATCTACGGCGCCCTGGTTTACATGGCGCAGAAATGGAACGAGCGTTATCCGCTGGTGGACGGACACGGAAACTTCGGATCCGTGGACGGCGACGGCGCAGCGGCGATGCGATACACCGAGGCCAGACTCTCCAAGATTTCCATGGAACTTCTGGCGGATATCGGAAAAGACACCGTCAATTTCATGCCGAACTTCGATGAGACGGAGAAAGAGCCGACCGTACTGCCGGCCCGTTTCCCGAATCTTCTGGTAAACGGTGCAACCGGTATCGCTGTCGGAATGGCGACCAATATTCCGCCGCACAACCTGCGTGAGGTTATCAGCGCAGTTGTCAGGATCATCGACAATCAGGTCGAGGAAGACCGCGACACGGAGATCGATGAGGTCATGGAGATCGTCAAGGGACCGGATTTCCCGACCGGCGCGACCATTCTCGGCCGCAGCGGCATTGAATCCGCTTACCGGACCGGCCGCGGCAAGATCCGTGTCCGCGCGGTATACAATATCGAGACCATGCCGAACGGAAAGAGCCGGATTATCGTGACGGAACTTCCGTATATGGTCAATAAAGCAAGACTGATCGAGAAGATCGCCAGCCTTGTCCATGAGAAAAAAATTGACGGCATCACCCTTTTGCGCGATGAATCCAACCGTGAGGGAATGCGGATCAATATCGAGCTGAGAAGAGATGTCAATGTCAATGTCGTTCTCAATCAGCTGCTCCGCCATACGCAGCTGCAGGATACCTACGGCGTCATCATGCTGGCGCTCGTGGACAATCAGCCGAAGGTTATGAACCTTCTTCAGATGCTGGAGCTCTATCTGAAGCATCAGGAGGATGTCGTCACCAGAAGAACCAGATACGACCTGAATAAGGCAGAGGCGAGAGCTCACATCCTCGAAGGACTTCTGAAGGCGCTGGATCACATTGACGAAGTCATTCGCATTATCCGGGCGAGCGCCAATGTTGCCGAGGCGAAGGAACAGCTCATCGCGTCCTTCCAGTTTACCGATGAGCAGGCACAGGCGATCGTAGACATGCGTCTGCGCACTCTGACCGGTCTGGAGCGCGATAAGCTTCTGGCCGAGTATCAGGAACTCATGAAGAGAATCGAAGAACTGCGCGCAATCCTTGCAGACCGCAAGGTTCTTTTAGGTGTTATCAAGAAAGAAATTCTGGAAGTATCCGACAAGTACGGCGATGACCGCCGCAC
Organism: [Clostridium] aminophilum DSM 10710; assembly: GCF_000711825.1. GTDB lineage: Bacteria > Bacillota > Clostridia > Lachnospirales > Lachnospiraceae > Clostridium_R > Clostridium_R aminophilum. The sequence goes on from NZ_JONJ01000004.1 coordinate 180,420, forward strand.
CGAGATCGGCTATGATGAGTTTGACATTCAGGATGAGGATATGATTCCGGACGACGATGTGGTTGTCACCATGACCCATCTCGGATATATCAAGAGAATGACCGCGGATAATTTCCGCAGTCAGAACCGCGGCGGAAAGGGAATCCGCGGCATGCAGACGATCCAGGATGACTACATTGACGATCTTCTGATGACGACGAACCGGCATCCGCTGATGTTCTTTACCAACAAGGGACGCGTATACCGCATCAAGGCGTATGAGATTCCGGAGGCGGGAAGAACCGCAAGAGGAACCGCGATCATCAACCTCATTCCGCTCCAGAAGGAAGAATACGTCACTGCGTTTGTGGCAGCGGGCGAGCTGGATGAAGACCAGAAGTATCTCACAATGGCAACCAAGCGCGGAATCATCAAGAGAACCGCTGTCTCGGAGTATGCAAATGTCCGCAAGAACGGTCTTCAGGCCATTGTACTTCGTGAAGATGATGATCTGATCGAGGTCAAGGCGACCAATGACCGGGAAGATATCTTTATGGTCAGCAAACACGGTATGTGCATCCGCTTCCATGAGACCGATGTCCGCGTGACGGGCCGTGTCTCCATGGGCGTTATCGGCATGCGCATCGATGAGGATGACCAGATCGTCGGTATGCAGCTGGAGAGTCAGGGTGAAGATCTCCTGGTTGCATCCGAGTACGGTTACGGCAAGAAGACGCCGATCAGTGAATTCCGTGCACAGAACCGCGGCGGCCGCGGCGTGCTCTGCTACAAGATTGTCGAAAAGACCGGCAATCTGATCGGCGCGAAAATTGTCGATGACAGCCGTGAGATCATGCTGATGACCAACGAGGGCATTCTGATTCAGATGACCGTCGAAGGCATTTCCCGCATCGGGCGCAACACGTCCGGTGTCAAGCTGATGGATATTGACCGGGAGAACGGAATTACCGTTGCCGGAATTGCCAAGGTGCGCACCAGCGATGATACCGATGACGATATGATCGAGCCGCAGGAGGAATCCGGAGAGGAAATGGCTTCCGAAACGGACCGTGAAAACGAAGAATAATCAGACATAATCAGGCAGCTCTCGCGGTTTTTCCGTCGGGAGCTGTTCCTGTAGAAAAAAACGAACACCATCACCGTGCCTGCACGGGCGGACCGGTGACGGGATAAGAACATGAAACACAAAGTTTGGAGTGTTTGCTTGCAAATCCGTGTTTTACGGAAATAGGTAAGGATAACAGATGAAAATTCAGACATCATTTTGGAAAAAATGTGCGCTGTTTCAGAACATTCCGGAATCCTTAATCCGGGAGTTTCTGGAGAAAAACGATGCGGGGATTCTGTCGTTGAAAAAGGGAGAGCTGGTTTTCCATGAGGAGGATGAACCAAAGGGAATTCTGATTCTGCTTTCCGGAAGCATCGTCGTCGGGAGCAACACGCTCTCCGGAAAGAGGCAGATTGTGACAACCATTGACCGGCCGGGAGAAATCTTCGGAGAAGTCTTTCTGTTTATGCGAAAAACATGCTATGGTCATTATGCGGAGGCACAGAAGGACTCCCGTATTCTCCGGATTCCGGAGCGGGTTCTGATGGAACCGGGAGAGGTGAACAGCCGTATTCTCGAAAACATGCTGTCGATTTTGGCGTCAAAGGCGTTTTATCTGAACCGGAGACTGCAGATTGTCACCTGTTCTTCGCTTCGTCAGAAGATCGCAAAGACCATCGCCATGTCTATCGGCGGGGATTTCAGCAGACCCTATACTGCGGGAAGAGAGGAACTTGCCGACTTTATCGGCGCGGCCAGACCCTCTGTCTCACGGGAACTGATGAATATGCAGCGAGAAGGTCTGGTTCGCGTGGAGGGAAGAAAAATCTTTCTCGCCGGACCGGAAGCTCTGGATATGCAGGAATAACCGGAACCGTTTTTGGACATAATGTTCCGGAAAATGTTTCCGGAACAACACAGAAGAAACAAAAAACAGGAAAGAAAAACAGACAGGGAGGCAACAGGAGACGATGAGAAACATCCAGGTTTCCGAGATCACAGATCAGATTAAAGAGATGTGTATCGAGGCAAATTACGAACTTTCCGGCGATATGAGAGCCTGTTTTGCAAAGGCGGCTTCCGCGGAACAGTCACCAATCGGGAAAAAGATTTTTTCGCAGTTGGAAGAGAATCTCGAGATTGCAAAAAATGATATGATCCCGATCTGTCAGGATACCGGCATGGCCGTCATTTTCCTGAAGATCGGTCAGGATGTCCATTTTGAGGGAGGCGATCTTTACGCTGCGGTCAATGAGGGCGTTCGGAGAGGATACACCGATGGGTATCTCCGAAAGTCGGTTGTCGCCGATCCGATTGAACGGGTGAATACCAAAGACAATACGCCGGCAATCATTCACTGTGAGATTGTTCCGGGCGAACAGGTGGACATCACCGTTGCGCCAAAGGGATTCGGAAGCGAGAATATGAGCCGCGTATTTATGCTGAAACCGGCAGATGGCCTGGAAGGGGTAAAAGAGGCTGTTCTGACAGCAGTAAGAGACGCGGGACCGAATGCCTGCCCGCCGATGGTGGTCGGCGTCGGAATCGGAGGCGATTTCGAAAAATGTGCCGAGATGGCCAAGCATGCCCTCACCAGAGACCTGAACGAAGAATCGCCGGTACCGTATGTGCGTGAGATGGAAAAAGAACTTCTGGAACGGATCAACCGGATGGGAATCGGTCCGGCGGGACTGGGCGGAACCGTGACGGCACTGGCGGTCAATGCAGAGACCTACCCGACGCATATTGCCGGGCTTCCGGTCGGAGTCAATATCTGCTGTCATGTCAATCGCCATGCGCACCGTGTTATCTGAGCATTCGGAAAAGCAGAACTGTGTACAGTCCCGGTGACGGGCCGGGAGAAAGGAAATCCGGTGAACGGATCACCGGAGGAGGAAGAAGATGGAAAATGACATCAGAATTAAAGCACCGTTCGATAAAAAGACGGCGGCATCTCTCCGTGCAGGGGATTTTGTAAAAATCACAGGCACCATCTATACTGCAAGGGATGCAGCACATAAAAGAATGATCGAAACACTGGACCGTGGAGAGAAACTTCCGTTTGATCTCCGCGGGCAGATTATCTATTATATGGGTCCGTCTCCGGCCAGAGAAGGGCGGCCGATCGGTTCAGCAGGACCGACAACGGCTACCCGAATGGACAAATATGCGCCCCGTCTTCTGGATCTCGGTCAGGCAGCCATGATCGGCAAGGGAAAGCGCAGCAAGGAAGTAATGGACGCGGTCAAACGGAATCAGGCCGTATACTTTGCGGCAATCGGAGGAGCAGGCGCGCTGCTCTCCAAATGCATCCGTGCTTCGGAGGTGATCGCCTATGATGATCTGGGTACTGAGGCCATCCGGAAACTTACCGTGGAAGATTTTCCGTGTATTGTGGTTGCGGACTGTGAGGGCGGTAATCTCTATGAGACAGCGGTAAAAGAGTATTGCAGAGAAGAAATGTAAATGATTCGGGCAGAATGGTTTATGCATTCTGCCCGAAAAAAATACAGAAAGCAGTTGACACACCATAAGGCATCGGATATAATGATTTTGCTTTGGCGGAATGCCAGAGAACAACTGAATATTCATTCAGAAGTTCGGAGAAATACTCAAGAGGCCGAAGAGGCGCCCCTGCTAAGGGTGTAGGTCGGGTAAAACCGGCGCGAGGGTTCAAATCCCTCTTTCTCCGCTTTCTTTTTTTCTCCCAAAATGCAATTCGGCCCGATTCCGGTCTGAAACAATGCGGAGATTGAGAGCAAAAACGGCTTTCAAAAATAAAAAGAAAAAAGTTGTTGACAAACGACAAAAGCTTTGGTATTATGAATGAGCTGTCGCCGAGAGGCAACAACAAAGAACATTGAAAACTGAACAGTATATAAAACCCTGAAAATTCCAAGAACAAAGGCCGATAAGGTAGAGGCCTGAAGTTCGAGAGATTTTCAAGAACAAAACCTTAAACAGTAATAACGGTTAAGAATAAGCCAAGCTTAAGTCTAAACCGGATCAAACTTTTAACGAGAGAGTTCGATCCTGGCTCAGGATGAACGCTGGCGGCGTGCCTAACACATGCAAGTCGAACGGAAATTACAGAAGGAAGTTTTCGGATGGAATTTTGTAATTTTAGTGGCGGACGGGTGAGTAACACGTGGGTAACCTGCCCTGTACCGGGGG
>NZ_KL543982.1:0-30090 GCF_000711825.1 [Clostridium] aminophilum DSM 10710
GAAATCCGCTAATTCATTTGCAATGTTTCCACTTCCCATACCAATAATTCCGGTTATGATTTTCTCCATAGTCAGCTTTCTTTTTCTTGAAAAGTTCTTATCAGAATCAATACAGAACGACTTAGCATTTGCTGAAACCAGCTTTATTTTGTCAACCAATAAATCTTTTACTTGTTTTGGATTCATATGCGCCTCCTTGAAATTGAGAATTATGCTTACAATTTCAAGGGCCGCTTTCGCTACATTAAAACTAATCAGTAGCGAAAGCGGCCGCACATTTTTTGAAACATGTCAAGTATTTTTATAAAAAAGAGCCCTATATCACTTAAGATATAGAACTCTTATTTCTGTCATCTTAACTTAATGACATTGGCGGTTCACCCCCGCTTCCCTCTCACGTTTTATCAGACATTTGAAATGCGTCCCGCATTTATCATTTGGGAAATTCCCCCACAAGGAACCTGCCCCGTTTCCGTTCAGTGTCCGGCGGTCACATTTCCCACGCCCTTGGTCTCATGTCCCATCGGCGGAACCGGTGTCGGTCTGGACCGGTCGAAGACTTCATTGACATCAAAGAGATCATCGAGGTGAGACTTGGTCGGATTGCTCTCCGGCAAATCATAGTACATGCGGTATCCGTCGAGATTGCGTCTTCCCTGACGGAAGTAATCGTCGCCGTACTGGACAAAGTACTGGTTGCTGTCTACGTTGCAGATGTACCGGAATCCGGCCTTGTAAAGGATCTGATAGCGATCATCGGCGGTATTGTACGGATGCCAGTCCGCGATATCGGCGCCGAACGGGAAGAGGATGATATCGCTCTTTCCGATCAGAGATTCCACGCGGTTTGCCCACTTGTCGGTATCGGTCTGAAGATCGGCAAGGGAGATGGCACCGACATTGCGGTGACCCCAGGTATGGCTTGCCAGCTCATATCCGTCTTTCCGGAGGCACTCCGCCACATCGCGGACGGACTGCTTTTCCTTTTCCATATCGAAATCCGGATGCGCCGCAAGGAACTTTTCATTGGTCAGATATGCGTCATCGGTACGGTAGCCGAGAACGCCGTTGTATCCGGTGAATGCAAGGCAGGCCTTTGCTCCGCGGTAGGAGAAATCCGGATGTTCTTCGATAAACTGGTCCAGAATCGGAACCAGATCATAATCGCCGACATCCACCGTCCCGTCATCCTTCTGATATTCGCATTTCGGCTTTCCGTCTTCGTCGATCACCATTTTGGTCGCAAAGCCGTCGCCGGTCATATACTCATAGTAGCAGACGTCATCCTGCGACATGACGAAGGCCTTCTTGCCCTCCGGAAGCATGATGTCGCCCGGCTTCATTTTCATGGAACCGTCTGCCTGCTTCTCCTCATACGCCACATCGTGGAGACGAACCAGTACAAAACCGCGGTCATACATCTGCTGAAGAATCTTTTTAAACTCCGGAATGGTCGTCATGACCTGATTGTATCCCGCCTCACGGCTGTCACCGTCAAATGCCTTCGAGGAATCGACCACCAGTGTGTGGAAGAAGACGTGTGTCACTTTCGACGTGTCCTGACGAACCAGTGTGGATTTGGTCTGCTCATAGCCTTCCACTGCCTTTGTGACCTGCTCGTCGTCTGCAAAAGCGCTCGCCTTCAGGTCCGCGATTGCGCCGTCGTAATCATACATTTTTGCCTTGCGGTCCGCCGCTGCGAGAACGCCTTCCAGATCGTTTGCATTCTCCGCCGACTCATGGTCTGCAGCGCTTTCTTCACCGGACTCGCCGGCTACACCGCTTTCTCCGCTGAATGCTGACTCCGCTGCACCGGTCTCTTTCTCGATCTTTCCGCCAAGGGCGCTGTCATTCTTTTTCACGAAGAAGAGAATTCCGGCTGCGATGCACAATACGATCAGTGTTCCGGCCAGGAACGGCACAGACCACAGGCTGGACGCGGTCGGGCGTCTTCTGCTTCTTCTATTGTTAAACTGACTCATCGGTTTTACCTCTGTTTTCTGTGATAATATCTGACGGACTGCGCGTGATCGGCGATTCTGTTTTCTGCAGTTTTCTGCCGTCTGTTCTCGCTCCGTACTGCCGTCCTTACAGTGCAGTCTTACGGCGGCACCGTACAAATCATACTAAAATCACCATTGTTCGTCAAGAAAAGGGAAAAGCCGCTGTTTTCCTATAGACTTTACGACTTCACCGTGTTAAAATTCTCTTATACGGACATCATTTCTGATATCATTGCCGGGACGGATTCTTCCGCCGGCATCAAATATAAGAGAGTGAGGAAACGGAACATGAGCAATGACAAAATTCATAATCCGGAGGTCGACCATCTGTTAAATGGTATCTTACAGCTTCAGACGCTGGATGAGGCGTACGCATTCATCGAGGATGTATGCACGGTGAACGAGATCCTCTCACTGGCCCAGCGTTTTGAGGTTGCCTCCATGCTTCGCAAGAAGGAAACCTACCTCGAAATCGCGAAGCTCACCGGCGCTTCCACTGCAACCATCAGCCGTGTCAACCGCGCGCTGAACTACGGAAGCGACGGCTACGATCTGGTCCTGAAACGTCTCGGTGAAGAATAACGGCAAAACCAGGCTGCGGATCCTCCGGATGGAGCGTATCCCAAGCCTGGTTTATTCTGTTTTATTCACGTTTTTTGAATTATTTCCGGTTTATTTGCGGATCATTTCAACATCATTTCCGGTTTATTTGCGGATCATTCCAACATCATTTCCGGTTTATTCCGCATCATGTTCGTATCATTCCCGTTTCATCAGAATCCGACATATCCCTCGATCGGTTCCGCAGGCTGAACATCCTCCGCATAGAGCATCGGTCCGTCGCCTTCGTATTCCGGCCGGTATTCATACTCAACCTTTGCCCTGACGCGAACCCAGTCCTGATTCTGAACCTTTCTCCCCGTGCCTTTGGCCTTGCACATAAAGCCGAGGAAAGACATATCCGCCGCACAGCAGGTCATCGCCATTCTTCCCGGAACAAAATCATTGGCCGGGAACTCCGGTCTCTTTAACACCATTCCGGTAAACTCGACCGTCTTACCGCGGTAGCGTTCCGGCTTGTCAAAGGTATCGATATACCAGATTCCGTACGCATCGTCCGGGATGACAATCACGTCCGCATTGACATCATACGGCAGATCCTCTTCCGCTACATTGTCAATCTCTCCGTCACTGTTCTCAAACACGATATCGCACTGCGCATTCATGCCCTTCAGCACGCGGTGGTAACCGGCCAGCTTGTCCTCAATGCCGTCACAGCGATTGACGATCAGAAGCTCCGTGCTGCGGACCATGCGGCCGACCAGAGATTTGAGATCGTTGTTGTTCAGATACGGCTCCAGAGTTGCACCGTTCATAATGGAAATCTGCTGATAGAACTCCCAGCTGGAAGGAATCTGAAGTTTTGTGATATCCCACATACCGTTCCACTCCATGAGCACACGCTCCGGATTGTGAACTTTCTGAAGTCCCATCAGATACGCTTCCGTCATGGAATCCTCGTCATCAGCCACAACCATAACCGTGTTGTGCTTTGCGAGAAGCTCCTCGTCGTATTCCTCCTCGCCTTCCTCGCAGACGATCAGAAGAGTCTTGCCCTCTGTCTGAAAATACTCCTGTTGGATGGTGAAATTGATAAACTGTGTCTTACCGGCCTCGAGAAAGCCGTTAATCAGAAACAGCGGGATTCTTTCGTTGTTTTCAGCCATGTTTTGCCCTCCAGGCCCGGACAGACAGGCCCGTCTGTCTGAGCCGCCGGTCAGGTTTGGAGCATTTCCGTTCCGGCCTGACCGCTTTCTCTAAAAATGATTATGTTTTCCGTATCAGCCGACAAATGCCGCCTTGATGAGATCTTCTTTCAGATCTGCGCCAATGACAACCACTTTGCCGGTGTAGGAAGCGGATCCTTCGCGGATATCAACCTGCTCCGGAACCATGTCAAAGTGGATCCATTTCTCGCTTCCTTCCTGCGGAAGCATGCCCTTGCAGCGGATAACCTGACCGAATTCTTCGGTCTCGGACATCTTACGGAGAATCTCCTCCACCTTTTCTCTGGTGTATTTTGCCGGTGTCTCAAGACCCCAGCTGGTAAAGATCTCATCCGCATCGTGCTCGCCGTCATGATGGTGATGATGGTGGTGGTGATGATTGTGAACATGTACCTCGCCGTCGTGGTGCTCTCCCTCATGATGGTGATGGCACTCACATTCCGGGTCATCGCACTCCTCGCCGTCATGATGGTGGTGATGATGGTGCTCATGCTCCTCGTCATCATCGTCGTGATGGTGGTGATGGCATTCGCACTCCTCGTCATCGCACTCCTCGCCGTCATGATGGTGGTGATGATGGTGCTCATGCTCTTCGTCATCATCGTCATGATGGTGGTGATGGCATTCGCACTCCTCGTCATCATCGTCGTGATCATGGTGATGATGCTCGTGCTCCTCAAGGCGCTCCATCACTTCCTTCATCATTTCCTCTTCCAGATTGTCCGGCTGGGAAATGATGTCGAGCAGGGTATCGCCGTCGAGTTCCGCGATCGGCGTCGTGATAATCTTGCAGTCTTTGTTGATGCCGCGGACAATGCCGACCGCCTCCTCGATCTTCTGTTCCGTCGCGATGTCGGTTCTGGAAAGCACGACATTGCCGGCATACTGAATCTGGTTCTCAAAGAACTCACCGAAGTTGCGGGCATACATCTTTGCCTTCTTCGCATCCACGATGGTAACCGCAGCGTTCAGCTCCACTTCCAGATTCGTGGAAACCTTCTTGACCGCGCCGATGATATCGGAAAGCTTACCGACGCCGCTCGGCTCGATGATGATGCGGTCCGGCGCATACTTTGTGATGACCTCGGACAGAGAAGTCTCGAAATCGCCGACCAGAGAGCAGCAGATGCAGCCCTGATTCATCTCGCGGATCTCGATGCCGGAATCCTGGAGGAATCCTCCGTCGATGCCGATCTCACCGAACTCATTCTCGATCAGAACCACCTTTTCTTTGTGAAGCGCTGCCTTGATCAGCTGGGAAATAAATGTTGTCTTTCCGGCTCCGAGGAAACCGGAGATAATATCAATCTTTGTCATGATAATGCCCCCAATATGTATAACCAGTTTGCTATGGCTAATTGTTAATCAGTCCAACCTGCATTGTTGCATAAACCGTATGCTTTGTCAAGATTGTGCACAATCTAATGTTCCTGTCCTGCGATGTCTTTCGGGCTTCGTCATCCTGCCTCGGCCCGTCATCCTGTCCTGTCATCCGTTTTCCTTTCCGGTGCGGATTCCGACTTGAGGCCGGCTTATTCTTTCGCCTCTTTCTGCCGTGCTTCCCGCTCCTGCGCTTCCCGTTTGGAGAAAACGCAGCCGCAGTAATTCTGCCGGTAGAGTCCGTATTTCCGGCTGAGCTCGGTGGACCGGCGGTAGCCGTTCTTCTTTTTGAAATCGGAACCCAGCCAGCTGACTCCGTACCGCGCTCCCATCTCCTCGCCGATCCGGTTGAGGCGTTCGGCATCTTTCATCGGACTGATCGTCAGCGTTGTGGTGAAGAAGTCAAATTCTCCTTCTTTTGCGATCTTTGCGGCTTCCTCAAGCCGCTGTTCAAAACAGATCGTGCACCGGTCTCCGCCCTCCGAATCCGCCTCATGCCCCTTCACGGCCTGAAAATACCGCTCCGGACAGTATTCCCCTTCGAGAAAGGAGATCGGATGATTTGCGGGAAGTTCCCGTATCAGGCGTTTTTCCTCTGAGACACGGTACTCATATTCTTTTTTCTCCGTAATATTCGGATTGAAATAAAAGACCGTGATCTCCATATACTGCGACAGATATTCCAGACAATAACTGGAACACGGCGCGCAGCATGCGTGAAGAAGAAGCTTCGGAACACGGCCTTCCTTCCGGATCTCTTCGATAAAGCAGTCCAGTTCTTTCTGATAATTCCGCTTGTTCATGTTTCCTCCGGCTATCGCAGAGAAAGCAGTCTGCCGGAAGGCAAGCTGCTTTCTCCTCGTATCTCTATTGTCCTGTCTTTACTTTCCCGTGTCCTGTCTCTGTTTTCCAGTGTCCTGTCTCTGGTTCCAGAGCGAAACTCTTTCGGAATGGCTATGATCTCCGGCAGACACAGACTTTGACCCGCTGTCCGCGCGGTTTACAGGAAATCGCGGATTCTCTTGGATCGAACCGGATTTCTGAGTTTCCGGAGCGCCTTTGCCTCGATCTGACGGATACGCTCACGCGTAACGTTGAACTCTTTTCCGACTTCCTCCAGAGTTCTCGGATGACCGTCTTCCAGACCGAAACGGAGAATGATAACCTGACGTTCTCTCTCCTTCAGATCCTCCAGCAGGGTGTTGATGTGCTCCTTCAGCATGACGGATTCCACATTTTCCTCCGGTGTCGTGATGTTGTTGTCCGCCACGAAATCGCCCAGATTGGAATCGTCCTCCTCACCGATCGGTGTCTCGAGAGAAGCAGGCTCTCTGGCGATCTGCATGATCTCCATAACCTTGTCTTCCGTCATATCCAGTGCCTTTGCCAGCTCCGGAACAGACGGCTCATAGCCCAGTTCCAATGTCAGCTTACGCTGCATCTTGGACATCTTGTTGATGGTCTCAACCATATGAACCGGCACACGGATTGTTCTCGCCTGATCGGCAAGCGCTCTCGTAACCGACTGACGGATCCACCATGTCGCGTAAGTTGACAGCTTATAACCCTTGGTATAATCAAACTTTTCAACGCCCTTGATCAGGCCGAGATTTCCCTCCTGCACCAGATCCAGAAAACTCATGCCGCGGCCGGTATAACGCTTTGCAATGCTGACTACCAGACGAAGGTTTGCCTCGATGAGACGTGCCTTTGCGTGCTCGTCGCCGTTTGCCTTTCTTTTGGCAAGCGAAAGCTCCTCCTCCGCGCTGAGAAGCGGCACCGTACCGATCTCCTTCAGATACATGCGGACCGGATCTTCCGTTCCGATACCCTCCAGAAGATTCACCGCGTTGAGGTCGACTTCATCTTCCTCATCTTCTTCATTTTTCAGGAAATCATCGTCCGGATCTTCCTCGATCACTTTTCCGCTCAGACATTCCGCGTCAATCTCCGCCTCCGATGTCTCCTCCACCGGATCGATTTCCTCCGTATCTGTATTTACATGGATATGAATGCTCTCGAGATATGCATAGATCTCTTCCATCTGATCTTCTTTCAGATCATCTTTGGCAAACACATTCTCGATCTGGACGATCGACAATACGTTATCATTCTGTTTTCCAAGTTCTGACAGTTTCTGCAGTTTCGCTAAAAAATCTTTCTTATTCACAGTACATCCTTTCACCGAGATGTGTCGATAAATCTATCCGTGCAAAATTTCAGTATATACACTTTCCGTACCGATTTCAAGTCTTCTTCCGATCTTTCTGAAACGCCTTTCAAAAAGATCTTTTCCCAAAGACGAATCCAATGCGGGTTCTGATTTTATCCACACAGTCTCTGCCTGTATCCACAGGACTTTGAGCGTTTTCCCCACAAGCGGCATCTTATCCAGACGCTTTTACACATTTACACGTACCCGTAAATGCCTCTGACCGATACCTCGCCGGAGAGAACTTTCCGGATCTCTCCGTCTTCCGTTCTGACAATGAGAAGACCGTTCTCATCGATTCCGAGTGCTGTGCCGGTGTATTCGTGCTCCGGCGCCAAAACGCGTACCCCGCAGTCCCGGTTTGCAAGGCGCGCATTATAATCATCCATGAGTGCCGTCATATCCCCATGTTTCATAAACAGATCATAGTATCTCTCGTAGGCGGCCATCGTTGCCGCGATAATCGGACTTCTGCGAACCCGTTTTCCCGTCTCGATCAGCAGTGATGTTGCTATGTCTTTGATATCGTCCGGAAATGCCTCCGTATTAACGTTTATGCCAATTCCGGTAACTACGTAGTTAATTGCTCCGACTTCCGCGCTCATTTCCGTCAGAATGCCGCAAACCTTCTTTCCGCCCACCACAATATCGTTGGGCCATTTGATCATGGATTCCAGTCCGGTGGTCTCCCGGATTGCATCCGCAACCGCCATGGCCGCCGGAAGCGTCATCATGGAAGCTTTCTCCGGAAGAAGATCCGGTCTCGTCAGAAGACTCATCCAGATTCCGACGCCGTGGGGAGACTGCCACACGCGGCCTCTCCGCCCTTTTCCGCCGGTCTGGGCATCCGCAACGGCAAGAGTTCCGTGCTCTGCCCCCTGCTCCGCCAACTGCTTGATCAGATTATTGGTGGAATCCACCTCATCCATGTAGAGAAGGGATCTTCCGGCCCATCTGGTATTGATCGTGCTCGCCAGCTCCTCCTGTGTCATGACATCCCCGGCCATCCGCAGCCGGTATCCGCGGTTCCGGACCGCCTCGATCTCATATCCCTCCGACTCAAGCTGGCGGATCACCTTCCACACCGCCGTTCTCGATACACCGAATTTCTCACAGAGAAACTGACCCGATATGTATCCGTCCGTCTCTTTCAGCATTCTGAGAATCTCTGTTTTCAAACTTCCAACCTCCGTACTGTATCTGCTTCTTTATCGGAAAATGATGGTCAGCACCGAAATCACTCCGAACACAAAGAGCGCCGCTCCGATCACAATCGGAATCATGTAGATCAGATGTGCCCTGAAGTCTCCGCCGGTCCTCCGGATCAGAAAAATCCCGTCCAGTGTACAGATCGCGGAAGACGAAAAAAAGACCAATGGAAAAAGAATTCTCCACGCCTCTGCGTCAATGAAAAGAAGAATCGCCGAGACTACAATCACCGACCCGATCACAATCCGTACCACATAGGGTATGTAATTATCTCGCATGTTTTCTCCTCTGCCTTGCAGCCTCGAACATCAGTACCGAAGCCGCCACCGCCGCATTCAGAGATTCCACCTTTCCCGCCATGGGGATTTTTACGAGCGCATCGGCAAGCGCGGCGGTCTCATCCGTCAGACCGGCTGCTTCATTTCCGATCAGGAACCCCGCCGGTCCATGATAGTCTTCATCCTCGTAATTGTTCTTTCCGGCAAGATGCGCCGCGTACAGGCGAACACCGGCTTTCTTTGCCTCGGAAAGTGTCCCGGCCAGATTGTCCACACGGATAAACGGCACGCGAAGCACCGATCCCATCGTGGAGCGGATCACTTTCGGGTTATAGATATCCGCCGTCTCGTCATTCATGATGACGCCGGTCACCCCGGCGCCCTCTCCGGCCCGAAGGATGGTGCCGAGATTTCCTGGGTCCTGAAGAGATTCCAGAATCATCAGAAGTGCCGGTCCCTCTCCCGCCGGATGAAGTACCTCCTCCAGCGTCCAGGACAGCTGCTTCACCACACAGAAGACGCCCTGCGGATTCTGTGTATCGCTCATATACCGCATCACCTCGTCCGACACGGCTTCATAGCCTTTCTTCTCCACGGCATCGCGCCACACATCGCCCTCCGGATGCTGTGCAAGAAAGCTCTCCGATACAAAGACCGACTGACAGAGTTCGTCCGGTATCTCCGCAGCCATGCGCGGACCTTCCACGACGAACAGTCCCTGTTTTCTGCGCTCTTTTCCCTTCTGCGCCAGCATCGCCGCTTCGCGCACTCTCGCATTCGACTGACTTGTTATCATACCAGATCCTCTAATTCCTCTCTCCACAGCTTCACCACGGCATCACTCGGCATACGGAGATCACCGCGCGGAGATACCGCCGCAGATCCGACCTTCGGTCCGTCCGGAAGGCAGGAACGCTTGAACTGCTGCGCAAAGAACCGCCAGTAGAACGTCTTCAGCCATTTCAGGATCGTCTCATGTGGGTACTCATTGCCCAGCGCATGCACGGCCAGACGGTAGATACGCGCCGGATGATAGCCGAAGCGCAGCACATAATACAGGAAGAAATCGTGCAGTTCATACGGCCCCACGAGATCTTCGGTCTTCTGGGAGATCTTTCCGTCCTCCGGCGGGAGAAGCTCCGGGCTGACCGGCGTGTCGAGAACATCCTTCAGAATGTCTGCCAGCGCCTCATCTCCGCAGGTATCCGCATAGTACCGGACCAGATGTCTCACCAGCGTCTTCGGAACGCCGGCATTGACACCGTACATGGACATATGATCGCCGTTGTAGGTCGCCCATCCGAGCGCGAGCTCCGACATATCGCCGGTTCCGATTACGAGTCCGCCCGTCTGGTTTGCGATATCCATCAGAATCTGGGTGCGCTCCCGGGCCTGTCCGTTCTCGTAGGTCACATCATGCACATTGATATCATGACCGATATCTTCAAAATGAACCGTCACGGCGCGCGCAATGCTGACCTCCCGGAGCTCCGCCCCGAGAATCCGCGTCATTTTGCAGGCGTTGTTGTACGTCCGGTCGGTTGTGCCAAAGCCCGGCATTGTAACCGAGACGATATTCTTTCTCGGAATACCGCACAGGTCAAATGCTCTCGCCGTCACCAGAAGCGCAAGCGTCGAGTCGAGACCGCCGGAGATGCCGACCCCCGCCGACTTGCAGTTGGTGTGCATCAGGCGTTTTTTCAGTCCCATTGCCTGAATGTTCAGGATCTCCTCACAGCGCTTCTGACGTTCCGCCGGATTTCCCGGAACAAACGGGGACGGGTCAATAAACCGCTCCAGCGGCTCATTGCTCTCATTCAGACGAAAACGCACGATCCGGTAGTTCTTTCTCCCCTCCTCGCGGTAAGTAGACATTCTTCTTCTCTCCGCGGCAAGGCGCTCCAGATCGATATCCGCCGTGATCATGCCGTTCTTAAAACGCTCGCTCTCTGCCAGCACCGATCCGTTCTCCGCAATCAGATTCTGACCGCCGAAGACCAGATCCGTAGTCGATTCGCCCTCGCCGGCATTGGCATAAATGTACGCTGCGAGAAGTCTTGCGGACTGTCCGCTGATCAGTGTTCTCCGGTAATCGCTCTTTCCGGTGGTCTCATCGCTGGCGGAACAGTTTACGATCACGGTTGCGCCGGCCTGCGCATGGGAAATGCTCGGCGGAAGGAGCACCCAGAGATCTTCACAGACCTCCGCTCCGACCACGAGATCTTCTTCCTCTTCGCACGCAAAGAGGATCTTTGATCCCATCGGCACGGTTTCGCCGTCGAACTCCACCTCAACCGCCTCGTCAAAGCCCTTGGTAAACCATCTCGCCTCATAGAACTCGCTGTAGTTCGGAAGCCATTTCTTTGTCACAAGTCCGAGGAGATGTCCGTTCTGTACACATGCGGCACAGTTATAGAGCTTTCCGCTGTAAATCCACGGCACACCGGCAAACACCAGCATATCGGAGCCGGCACTTGCCTCCACGATTCTCCGAAGTCCCTTTTTTGCCGCATCCAGAAGGGGTCTGTGTTCAAACAGATCCGCGCAGGTATAGGCGGTAACCGCAAGTTCCGGAAAAACCAGAATCTTTACGCCTTTTTCTGCTGCATCCCGCATTCCCTCAATGATTTTATCTGTGTTAAATGTGACGTCCGCCACTTTCACGTCCGGTGTTGCTGCCGCGACGCGTACAAACCCGTCTCTCATGTCAGTTCCTGTCTCCTCTTGTTTTTCCGGCATCCGCCAGTCTCTTCATCTCCGCCGCATTCTGACGGACCGCGTCCGTGATTTCCGCGCCGCCGAGAAGTCTCGCCAGCTCCTCACACATTTCCTCCTGCGTGAGCGCATGGATTCCGGTAACGGTGCGGCCGTTTGCCACAGACTTCCGGATCTCGTAATGCTGATCGGCCATCGCCGCGATCTGCGGAAGGTGCGTGATCAGAATAACCTGATGCCGCTCCGAGATCATGCGCAGCTGCTCGGACACTTTCTGCGCGGTTCGGCCGCTGATGCCCGTGTCGATCTCATCAAAGATCAGCGTCGGGATGTCGTCCGTTTCCGCGAGCACGGTGCGGATCGCCAGCATAACACGGGAGAGTTCTCCTCCCGACGCCGCTTCTCCGAGCGGGCGCACCGGCTCTCCCGGATTCGCGCTCATCATGAATTCCGTCTCGTCCCAGCCGTCTGCCGTAAAATGATCCAGCCTCCGGAATTCCATCCGGAACCGCGCATCCAGGAAGTTCAGTTCCAGAAGACGCTTTGCGATCTCGCCGGTCAGTTTTTCCGCCGTCTTTTTCCGCTTTCCGGTCAGTTTCTCACAGAGTTTTTTCAGCTCCGCACTGCAGACTTCCAGCTCTTTTTCCGCGTCTCTTCTCGCCTCTTCAAAATGTTCCAGCTCGGTCAGCCGGTCCCGCATCCGCTCCAGCGAATTCAGAACGTCCGGTATTGTCTTTCCGTATTTTGCTTCCAGATTGTGGATGAGATCGAGCCGCTCCTCCGCCTCGTGATAGCGCTCCTCGTCGAAGCTCATCTCCTCCATATACTCATCTAAAGACCGGCGGAGATCCTCCGCCATGGAGTCCATATCATAGAGCATGTCATGGATATTCTTCAGATTCTCATCAAACCGGTAGGCCTCTTTGACTGCCGCCAGCGCATCCGACGTGCCGTCCATGTCCATGGCATTTCTCGCCCGGCGGATGTGTTCGCCGATCCGGCGTGCGTTGTTCATGCGCCGAAAATTCTGTTCGAGCGATTCTTCCTCATCCGGCTTCAGATCCGCCTCCTCGATCTCCCGGATCTCAAAATTCAGGAAATCCTGCTCTCTCAGCCGCTGATCCTCATCGCCGGTAAAAGTCTCCAGCTTTCGCTTCAGATCCGCATACCGGCGGTACGTCTCCGCCGTCTTCTTCCGGAGTTCCGCGGTCTCCTCTTTTCCGAACGCGTCCAGAATCTCCAGATGCCGGCTCTTATAGAGAAGTGACTGGTGATCGTTCTGTCCGTGAACATCGATCAGAAGCGACGTGATGCTGCGCAGTTTCGCCGCCGTCACCGTCTCGTCATTGATCCGTGACAGACTTCTCTGCGGGGTGATCTTGCGGCTCACAATCACGAGTCCGTCCTCATCCGGTTCGACATCGAGGTCCGACAGCGCCTTCCTCAGGCGGTCGCTGTCCACGGAAAAAACGAGTTCCACCGACGCGGAATCCGCACCCTGGCGGATCATGTCTTTCGACGTCTTTCCCCCCAGCGCCGTATTCACCGATCCGATCAGAATCGATTTTCCCGCGCCGGTCTCACCGGTGAGGATATTCAGGCCGTGCCCGAAATCCACCTCGGCGGAATCAATCAGTGCCAGATTTCTGACATGCAAATGAAGTAACATGTTTCCCCCTTCCACATGCCTCTCCAAGTTAAACAAGCGGTCCGTGAGTCCTGCACGCCGGTTTTGGGGCTGCGCAGGCAGACAGACTTCCCCGCCAGATTCACGCGCCCGCCGGGCACTTCAAACTGTCAGCGAAGATTCTCCGAATGGCTGTAGGTCAGCCCGCCGCAATCAGTTTCCGGATCTTATCCATCAGGACAATGGTGTCGTCCACACTCCGGATCGCACACATCACCGTATCATCGCCGGCGATGCTGCCGACCACTTCCGGGAAATGAAGATTGTCCAGCGCTGCCGCGCATGCCATCGCCATGCCCGAAACGGTCTTGATCACCAGAATATTCTGCGCCATATCCATGGACAGGAAACTGTCATGGAGAATGCGGATGTATTTGTCGTCAAAGTCATTCTGCGGGTGGAATACCGCATACTTCTGCTTTCCGTCCGACGTCTGCACCTTCATCAGCCGAAGTTCCCGAATGTCTCTGGAGACCGTCGCCTGGGTTACATGAAAGCCTTCCCGGTTGAGATAGGACGCCAGTTCCTCCTGCGTGGTAATGTCATGCTTACCGATGAGTTCAACGATTTTGCTGTGTCTTTCCAGTTTCATATCTGTCTCATCTTCCTCCGTATGATTTCAAGGAACGGAACCCGGTCAAGGTTGACCAGCGGTGCCGTCAGTCCTGCTGTCTCAATGTCAATCCGGTCTCCCGGCATCATTTTTATCGGAATTCCTCCGTCGAAGCTGACGCACTGACGGAGCCGGTACTCCGGATCCAGCCGGAGTGAAACCTTGCTGCTCGCCGGCAGAACATAGCTTCTGGAATTCAGGGTATGGGGACAGATCGGGGTGAGGATCATCAGATTCGCGCCCGGATCCACAATCGGACCGCCCGCCGACAGATTGTACGCCGTCGAACCGGTCGGCGTCGCAACGATCATCCCGTCCGCCTTGTACTCATTGAAAACCGTGTCGTTGACATAGACGTCAAACCGGAGAGCGTCCATGCCGTAGCGGTTCAGGATCACATCATTCAGGGCAATGTCGTCGCTGATCATCGTATCACCGGACCAGATCTTCCCGTGAAGCATCATTCTCCGGTCCACCCGGAAAAGACCTTCCATCAGGCAGTCCAGCGCCGGCATCAGCTCCGGTTCGCTGGACACCTGTGTCAGGTATCCAAGATGCCCGAGATTGATGCCGAACAGCGGAATATCGAGTCCGGCCAGATCCCGGGAGGCCTGAAGAAGCGTTCCGTCTCCCCCGAGGGCGATCACACACTCGGTACCGTCCGGCACCTCGTCCGGATTGGTATAACGGTAGCGGCGTTTCGGCACCTTTTCATCAAAGATCCCCGTCGGAAGTGACTCCGGGCTGATCATACACCGGCAGCCGTTTTCTTCCAGATAATTCTGAATATCGTCCGCCGTCTTCTGTGCGGCGTCCTTACTGCGGTTTGCAATCAGAAAAAACTTTTTCATACCCTTTTCGCGTTTTATTTATCCAGCTCCGCATGTGCTGCCTCAACCACATCGATGACCGGCTGTCCGGAAAGCGCCGCATCCGGCTGTCCGTCATTTTTCCCGAGATAAATGAGGTATTCAATATTTCCTTCCGGTCCCCGGATCGGAGAATAGTCCAGTCCCTCCACGGTCAATCCGATCTCGTGCGCATAGGCGATGACTTTCTCGATCACCTCGACATGCGTGCTCTTTTCGCGGACAACGCCTTTTTTGCCGACTTTCTCGCGCCCCGCCTCAAACTGCGGCTTGATGAGCGCTGCCACATGACCGCCATCTCTCAGAATCTCTTTTACCGGGCCGAGCACCATGGTCAGCGAGATAAAGGAGACGTCGATGGAGGAAAAATCCACCGCGGTTCCGATGTCTTCCGGCGTGACATAACGGATGTTGCATTTCTCCATGCAGACAACCCTCGGATCATTCCGGAGCTTCCATGCCAGCTGTCCGTGTCCGACATCGACGGAAAAGACCTTCACCGCGCCGTTCTGCAGCATACAGTCCGTGAATCCGCCGGTGGATGCCCCGACATCCATGCAGGTCGTTCCATGGAGATCAATCGGAAAGGCTTTCATGGCTTTCTCCAGCTTCAGACCTCCGCGGCTGACATACTGCAGCGTCGCCCCGCGAACCTCGATGGTCACGTCATCCTTAAACTGGGATCCGGCCTTGTCTTCCTTCTGATTGTTTACATATACAATTCCCGACATGATGATCGTCTTCGCCTTTTCGCGGGATTCCGCAAGGCCCCGGTTCACCATCAGGACATCCAGTCTTTCCTTCACTGAAAGAACCTCCTATTATTCCGTTCTGTCTAATACCGTCAAACCGGTCCGTTTATTCATTTCCTTTTTCAGGGCTGTAATCTGCGCCGTAAACTTCCCGGTTGATCCTCTCGAGGATGGAATCGCTGTCGATCCCCAGCATGCTGCGGAGAACGGAGACATTTCCGTGTTCCACGTAATCATCCGGAAGGGCAATGTTGATCACTTTGATCTCCGGATGATGCTTGTCCGCGTAATCCGTTACGCGCTCGCCGAAACCGCCGCGGAGAACATTTTCCTCCAGCGTCACGATGGTCCGGTGATTCTTTGCGAGGCGGTCAATCATATCCGTGTCAATGGGTTTCACAAACCGGCCGTTCACCAGCGTACACGGATGGCCTTTTGCTTTCAGTTTCTCGCGGATATGCTCCGCACAGCTGACCATGCTTCCCACCGCGCAGAGCGCCGTCTCCGACTCTTCGATCAGCATCTCCGCACGCCCGTATTCCACCGGCTGGTGGTATTCTTCCAGTCCGCGGTATGCCTCGCCCCGCGGATACCGCACTGCCACCGGCCGGCCAAGCTCCATGGCAAAATGAAGCATACTGCGGAGTTCCCACAGGTTCTTCGGTGCCATCACCGTCATGTGCGGGATCAGTGAGAGATACGAGAGATCAAAGATTCCCTGATGAGTCTCTCCGTCCGCACCGACCAGGCCCGCCCGGTCCAGGCAGAACACAACCGGCAGATTCTGCAGACAGACGTCGTGGACGATCTGATCGAATCCCCTCTGCAGGAAGGAGGAATAGACACAGACCACCGGCTTTAACCCCACCGATGCCATGCCGGCCGCACTGGTCACGGCATGCTGTTCCGCGATCCCGACATCGAAAAACCGCTTTGGGAAACGCTTTGCAAACTCCGAGAGTCCCGTTCCGTCCGGCATCGCGGCGGTAATTGCCACGATCTTCCGGTCTTTTTCCGCCATGCGGCAGATCTCCTCCGAAAAAACATCCGTATAACTCGGATATTTTTTTGGGGCTTTCGGAAGCCCTGTTTCAATCTCGAAGGGACCCACGCCGTGAAAAGCCGCCGGATTCTTTTCTGCCGGCGCATATCCTTTTCCTTTTTTCGTCATCACGTGGATCAGCACGGAGTGGTCGATCTTCTGCGCCTCACGGAAAATATGCTCGAGCCGCTTCACATCATGGCCGTCCACCGGACCGAGGTAGGTAATGCCCATATTTTCAAAAAGCATGCCCGGCACAAAGAGCTGCTTGATACTGTTTTTGGTCCGCAGGAGCGCATGCACCATGCTGTCGCCCAGCACCGGAATCGCCGACAGCGACTGAGAGACATTCTTCTTCAAAAGATTATACCCCTCATCCGCGCGGATGCTGCTCAGATATGTCGAGATTCCGCCGACATTTTCCGAAATGGACATATTGTTGTCATTCAGAACGATGATAAAGTTGGTCTTCATCCGGCCGGCATTGTTTAACGCTTCATAGGCCATACCGCCGGTCAGGGCTCCGTCCCCGATCACCGATATGACCTTGTACTGCTCTTTCTGAAGATCCCGCGCCTGGGCAATACCGAGCCCGGCGGAGATCGATGTTGAACTGTGTCCGGTATCGAACGCGTCAAAACGGCTTTCCGAGCGTTTCGGAAAGCCGCTCATGCCGCCGTACTGACGGAGATTGTCAAAATCCGATTTTCTTCCGCTCAGTATCTTGTGAGTGTAAGACTGGTGTCCCACATCCCAGATCACTTTATCCTCCGGAAAATTGAACGCGCGGTACATGGCGATCGTCAGCTCGACCACGCCGAGATTCGACGCCAGATGTCCTCCGTTCACGCTGATCTTCTCGATCAGAAATTCCCGGATCTCCTCCGACAGACGGATCAGCTGATTCTGATTCAGCTTTTTTACGTCCTCCGGTCCATTTATTCTTTCAAGGATCAATACACACACTCCCTGTTTTATTTCTTTCTGGAAACCAGTTTCCGGATAATCTCTTCCAGGAAACGGTTTTCGCCCGGAAGTTCGTGAAGGATCTCCACCGCCTCTTCCGAAAGACGCTCTGCGTCGCTCCGCGACTTCTCCAGTCCCTCGACCGTCACGTAGGTCGTCTTGTGATTCTTCTCGTCGCTTCCCACCGGTTTTCCCAGTTCCTCCGTCGTGGAGATCTCATCCAGAATATCGTCCTCGATCTGGAACGCCAGACCGATGTCCGCCGCCATTTTCTCCACTTTCCGAATATCTTCCTCCGATGCGCCGGCCATGACGGCTCCGATCATCATCGATCCCTCCAGAAGCGCTCCCGTCTTCAGACGGTAAATGAAATTCAGCGTTTCTTTCGGAATCGCCTTTCCGGTGAGTTCCACGTCCACACACTGACCGCCGGTCATACCGTAGACGCCGCTCTTTTCGGCAAGGATCCGCATACACCGGGCGACTTTTGCCGGATCATCGGTTAATTCCAGCGCCTTTGCCGCCGTCTCAAACGTGTAAATCATCAGCGCATCGCCGGTCAGCGTGGCCATATCCTCACCGAACACGGCCCACGTCGTCTTCTTTCCTCTGCGGAATTCATCATTGTCCATGCACGGAAGATCGTCATGGATCAGCGACGCGGTATGCATCATTTCCATCGCAGCCATCATCGGCTCGATCTCGCGGCCCGTTCCGCCGAAAAGACGGTAGACTTCCCGCATCAGCATCGGCCGGATCCGTTTTCCACCGGCCTCCACGCTGTAATTCATCGCCCTGAAAATGGTCGCCTGCTCTCCCTTTTCTTCCGGAAGATAGGCCGCAACGATCGCATCAATCTCCTGCTTTTCCCGCTGGAACAAATCACCGCTCATACATCTTCCTCCCCGCCGAGGATACGGATCTTCTTCTCGACCTCATCGATGCGGGATCCCGCCTCTTTCACAGCCTTCATGCCCAGCTCATACAGCTGAAACGTCTCTTCCAGCGAAACGCTGCTGTCATCCATCTTCTGAATGGTCTGATTCAGCCCCTCAAAAAGTTCCTCAATGCTGAGTTTCGTCAGATCCACCGGCTTTTTTGCTGCCGGCTTCTTCGTCTTCTGCTCTGTTTCAGCCATCGATTCCTCCCGTTTTCTCTGTATCCTCAACCGTCGCGCGGATCTTTCCGTCCGACAGGCGGATCCGGATGGATTCTCCGCTCTTCACCTGTCCGACCGACTCGATCCTTGCGCCGGTGCCGTCTGTCAGAAATCCGAAACCGCCGCTCACTTTCCGAAGCGGCGACATACCGTCGAGGCGGCCTGCCAGAACGCGGAGTTCATTCTTCCGCATTTCCAGTTTCCGCTCCATCTGCCGTCCGAGATCCCGGCCGGCACTCTCCAAAACCCGGCGCCGGTCAGAAATCTTCATCTCCAGCGCGCGCATCATTGCATCACTCATCTCCGCCAGATTCTGCCGTTTTTCGTTCAGCACCCGGCCCGGGCTGTGCAGCTCGATCACCTGCCGGAAATGATCCAGCCGGCTCCGCTCACGGTCCAGCTTCTTTGCCGCGGCATTCCGCATCCCGCGTCCGGCCTCTGTCAGCTGCGAACAGAACAACGCATAGTCAAACACGGCCAGTTCCGCTGCCGCAGACGGTGTCGGCGCACGCAGATCTGCCGTAAAATCCGCGATCGTCCAGTCCACCTCGTGACCGACCGCAGAGATCACCGGCGTCTGGCACCGGAAGATCGCCTTTGCAACCTCTTCTTCATTAAAGGCCCACAGATCCTCGATGGATCCGCCGCCTCTTCCCACGATCATGACATCCGGATGAAGGGCATCCAGTTTGCGGATTGCGGCCGCAATGGACGCTGCCGCACCTTCTCCCTGAACCTGTGCGGGACAGAGCGTCAGCTGAACGTAGGGATTTCTGCGGGCAGAGACGTTCATGATATCGTGGATCGCCGCGCCGGTGGAAGCCGTCACGATTCCGACATGTCGCGCATACCTCGGAATCGGCTTTTTATAGGATTCATCGAACAGTCCCATCTCCTGCAGGCGGTTTCGAAGTTCCTCATACCGGCGGAACAGGTCGCCCTGGCCCTCCGCTTCGATCTTCGCCGCATAGAGCTGATACTGTCCGGTCTTCGTGTATACTTCTACGCTTCCCGAGACAACGACCTTCTGGCCCTCTGTCATCCGGAATTTCAGTCCTTCCGCCCGCTTTCCCGCAAACATGACGGAAGAAATGCTGCTGCCGTCATCTTTCAGCGTGAAATAGATGTGTCCCGAACTGTGATATTTCAGATTCGAGACTTCTCCGCGGATCGAAACCCTCCGCAGCGCATAATCCGTCGCAAACATGTTCCGGATGTAGGAATTGATCTGGGTGACAGAGTATACACTTGCCATGATTTATACGAGCTTTGCGAGAATTCCGTTGACGAATTTCGGTGAATCATCGCCGCCGTATTTCTTCGCAAGCTCCACTGCCTCGTTGATGGATACCTTCTCCGGCGTATCCTCCTCATAGAGCATCTCGTAGAGCGCAAGTCTGAGAATCGTCAGTTCCTCCTTGCCCATACGGGTTGTCTTCCAGCCCTTTGCGATGCCGTTGATCTTCCCGTCCAGTT
Organism: [Clostridium] aminophilum DSM 10710; assembly: GCF_000711825.1. Lineage (GTDB taxonomy): Bacteria > Bacillota > Clostridia > Lachnospirales > Lachnospiraceae > Clostridium_R > Clostridium_R aminophilum. The sequence continues at coordinate 20,149 of NZ_KL543982.1, forward strand.
CCGGAATAACCGCAAGAATCTTCTGTACTTTCTCCGTCACATAGATGCGGGAGTCGGAATCCATCTCCGGATTGTGAAGGACTTCTCCGTCTCCCTCCGGCGTCTCATCCTTCTCCTTCGGTTCTCCGAAGTAATTGTCGATCTGCTCCGGAATTTCTTCCTCGGAATGGAATCCGGTGCAGAAAAGAAGTTTATAGCAATGCTCTCTCAGCTGTCTTCTGGTTTTCATAAATTTATCCTCCTGATCCGAATCATAGTCCGAAAGCGGACTATGACTCCGCCATCTCCCTCATCCCCGGGAGATATGGTCATAGGTGCTTATAATTATAACGTATGTCATCGCCCGAAACAAGAGCGGTTAACAATCGGTATGAAGGTCCGCGGATCTTTTTTTCATAAGAATTTCGAAGAAATTTCCTATGAAAAAACGGGCGGAAGTGTCCCAGAGAACAACTTCCGCCCGTGAAAACACGCAAAGAACCCTTCTTCGCGCTCACATGTACAATTGTCATCCCTGGCGGGCTTTCGCCCGTGGGTACATATGCCGAAACCGGCGGTGACGGATACTTCACACTGCCTGATTACGAAACCGAACCTTCCGCGCTTCGCGCTCCTGTTCTTACGGCAAAATCCCGGCCCGATTACTCGTCTACGCTGTAGTTCGGAGCCTCTTTTGTGATCTGAATATCATGCGGATGGGACTCTTTGAGAGAAGCCGCAGAGATCTTGACGAACTTGCCGTTCTTCTGCAGATCCGCAATCGTCGGTGCGCCGCAGTATCCCATACCGGAACGGATTCCGCCGAGAAGCTGAAATACGGTGTCTTCCAGATAGCCCTTGTATGCCACACGTCCCTCGACGCCTTCCGGAACAAGCTTCTTTGCGCCCTCCTGGAAATAGCGGTCCTTGGAACCGTTCTCCATCGCCGCGATGGAGCCCATGCCGCGGTATACCTTGTATTTTCTTCCCTGGAACAGCTCAAACGCGCCCGGTGCCTCGTCACAGCCTGCGAAGATGGAGCCCATCATGACAGTGCTTCCGCCTGCTGCCAGAGCCTTCACGATATCGCCGGAGTACTGAATACCGCCGTCCGCGATGATCGGAACGCCGTACTCCTTCGCCGCCGCATAGCAGTCCATCACCGCAGTGATCTGCGGAACACCGATACCGGCAACGATACGGGTTGTGCAGATGGAACCCGGTCCAATACCAACTTTAACAGCATCGACGCCGGCCTCGATGAGAGCCTTTACTGCCTCGCCGGTTGCCACATTGCCCGCGATAACCTGTACATCCGGGAATGTCTCCTTGATCATCTTCACGCAGCGGATGACATTTGCGGAATGGCCGTGAGCGGAATCCAGAACGACAACATCGACGTGTGCGTCTCTCAGCGCAGCAACACGGTCCAGAACATTGGCGGTGATGCCGACTGCAGCGCCGCACAGCAGTCTTCCCTGCTCATCCTTTGCGGAGTTCGGATACTTGATCTGCTTTTCAATGTCCTTGATGGTGATGAGACCGCGGAGGTTGAAATCATCGTCCACGATCGGAAGCTTCTCCACCTTCGCACGGGCAAGAATCTTCTTTGCATCGTCGAGTGTCACGCCGACTTTCGCGGTGACAAGGTTCTCGCTTGTCATGCACTCGCTGATCTTTTTCGTATAATCCTCTTCGAATTTCAGGTCACGGTTCGTGATGATGCCGACCAGTTTTCCGTTCACGGTAATCGGAACCCCGGAAATGCGGTATTTGCCCATCAGATCGTCGGCATCGGCAAGTGTATTGTCCGGAGAAAGGAAGAACGGGTCGGTGATAACGCCATTCTCGGATCTCTTAACTCGGTCAACCTCTTCTGCCTGCTGTTCAATAGACATATTCTTATGAATAATACCGATTCCGCCCTGGCGTGCCATCGCGATGGCCATCTTGCTCTCAGTTACGGTGTCCATGCCTGCACTGAGCAGCGGGATGTTCAGTCTGATCTTTTTGGTCAGCTGTGTAGAGAGATCAATCTGATTCGGTACTACCTCGGAATAAGACGGTACCAGAAGAACGTCATCAAATGTAATTCCCTCGCCAATAATTTGTGCCATTGTCGTGCCTTCCTTTCATCGATTAAGTGCTGAAACAAAGTCTTTTTCTGCTTCTTTTCAGGTGATTTTTCCCATCATAGCACCCGATATTAAAAAAATCAATCCAATCGGACACAATCCTACAAAATGTTACAGAGCGGTCTCTTCGCCTTCCCGGTTCAGAATATCCATGAATTCCTCGCCGGTGATCGTCTCCTTTTCATAGAGATATTTCGCAAGCTCATCCAGTTTCTTTTTATTCTGAAGAAGGATGTTTTTTGCCTTCTCATGTTCTCTCCGAACAAGCTCCACCACCTTCTGGTCGATCTTTGCCTGCGTCTGGGCCGAGCACGCAAGAGTTGCATCACCGCCCAGATACTGATTCTGAACCGTCTCCATCGCCACCATGTCGAATTCCTCACTCATGCCGTAACGTGAGATCATGGCTCTGGCAAGTTTCGTCGCCTGCTCGATATCGTTGCTCGCGCCGGTCGTGATGCTGTGGAACGCCACTTCCTCCGCGGCGCGGCCTCCGGTCAGCGTCGCAATCTTGTTCTCCATCTCGGTCTGACTCATCAGATAGTGATTGCCCTCTTCCACCTGCATGGTGTATCCGAGCGCTCCCGAGGTTCGCGGAATGATGGTGATCTTCTGAACCGGGGCAGAGTTGGTCTGAAGTGCCGCCACAAGCGCATGACCGATCTCGTGATAGGAGACGATGAGTTTTTCTTTATTGGAAAGGATGGCGTTCTTCTTCTGGTAACCGGCGATGACAACCTCGATGGACTCTTCCAGATCCGACTGACTCGCAAATTTTCTGCCGTCGCGGACCGCGCGGAGCGCCGCCTCATTGATCATGTTCGCCAGTTCCGCGCCGGAAGCGCCGCTGGCCATCCGGGCGATCTTCTCAAAATCGACGTTGTCCGACACCTTGATTTTTTTCGCATGAACCCGGAGAATCGCCTCTCTTCCCTTGAGATCCGGAAGTTCCACCGGTACTCTCCGGTCAAAACGCCCCGGTCTCGTCAGAGCCGGATCCAGCGCCTCCGGCCGGTTGGTTGCCGCCAGGATCATGATACCGGAATTGTCTTCGAAACCATCCATCTCTGTGAGGAGCTGATTCAGGGTCTGCTCCCTTTCGTCGTTTCCTCCGAAATTGCCGCCGTCCCTCTTTTTTCCGATGGCATCGATCTCATCGATAAACACAATGCACGGAGCCTTGTCCTTTGCCTGCTTGAAGAGATCACGGACTTTGGATGCGCCCATACCGACAAACATTTCCACAAACTCGGAGCCGGAGATGGAAAAGAACGGAACGCCCGCCTCTCCCGCAACTGCCTTCGCCAGCATGGTCTTTCCGGTACCCGGAGGACCGACAAGGAGAATTCCCTTCGGCATGGATGCACCGATATCGCGGTATTTGGACGGTGCATGAAGATACTCGACGATCTCTTTCAGATTATCCTTCGCCTCATCCTCACCGGCCACATCCGCAAACCGGATCCCGGCAGTCGACTGCGCGTATTCCCGGGCATTGCTTTTTCCCATCCCGAAGGGCATGGAACCGCCGACTCCTCCTCCGATTTTTCCGGCCATCTTCTTGGACATGTACTGCCCGAGTCCCCAGAAGATCAGGATCGGCAGAATCCAGGATGTGATAAAGGTCATAATCGGAGACGCCTTCTCCACGATCGTTCCGGAAAACTTCACATTGTTCTTATGAAGACGTTCCGTCAGCTCCGGATCCGTCACCGGTCCGGTGCGGTAGACGGTCTTTCCGTCCGATCCGGTAAAAATGATCTGATTGTCTTCAATCTGTACTTCACCGATCTCACCGTTTTCCGTCATATCCATGAAGGTGCTGTAATCCACCTCTTTCACCGTCCGACGGATAATCGCCGGCGTGACAACCGCGTTGAAGAACACCACGGCCAGAACCACCGCAAGCCAGTAGAAGATCTGCGGTTTTTTCGGGGTTTTAATTTCATTCATACTCAGTTTTCCTTTCATTGTATCTTTTGCAGCTTTCCGCTCTTATAATGCGGATTGGACTTATGCCGTTTGTTATATGTGTTGTGGAACAGTTAACATTTTAGCACCGGGTCCGGTCCGTGTCAGTAAAATTTCTATAAAGAATATATAAAGAAATCACTTTCTTCCTGCTCCGTATCGATTCCTTTATTCACAGTCCTCATACAGAAGATACGGTTTTCTCTGCTCCCGGAACGCGGCAATCTCATCCTTCCAGGATTCCTTGATTTCCTCCGCACTCTTCCCGGCGACAATCTGTTTTCGAAGCTCGTCGGATCCGCTCAGATAATCGATCCAGTCATACTCATAATCCTTTCGGAATCCAAAAAAATCCAGATCCGGATGCGCTTTATGGAAATCCCGGTATGCGCTGACCAGATAGTCCAGCTGAATGCCATCCTCCCAGATTGTTTCCAACGGGATCTCTCTCAGATCTCTTCCGTTGCAGACTTTTCCCTCAAACTGCGGATTTCCCGCTCCGTCCATGCTCTCCGGGGCAAATGAAAACGGATAGTCTTTCTCCGAAAGATACGGACTTCCCCAGATCTCAAAAGGCATCTCCGTTCCCCGGCCTACGGAAATGTAGGTATTTTCAAAAAAGCAGGTGGATGCGTAGAGATACACGGCCCGCATGTCCTTAATGTTCGGGGACGGCCTCCGGATCAGAACCGGCTTCATGGAGTGCGTGTAATTCTGACACGGGATCACGGTCAGACGGCAGGCATTTTTCCCGGATTCCAGCCATCCTTCCCCGTTGATCATCTGCGCCAGTTCTCCCCAGGTCATTCCGTATACAACCGGAATCGGAAGCTGTCCGACAGGGGACTTGTACTTCTCTTTCAGGATCGGCCCGTCCACATAAAAACCGTTGGGATTCGGCCGGTCCAGAATAACGACTTCCTTTCCGGATTTCGCGCATGCGTCCATCATATAGTACATGGAAATGTAGTAGGTATAGTACCGCAGTCCCACATCCTGCATATCCACCACGAGTGTGTCGAACGAATCCATGCTCTCCGCCGACGGATAATGGGTATCTTCATGATAAAGTGAGAGGATCGGAACACCGGTCTTCGGATCCACCGTATCGTCGATGCTCGCTCCCGCATCTGCCGTTCCCCGGAACCCGTGTTCCGGACTGAAGATGGCAGATACATTCACATTGTGTTCGATCAGTGCGTCCAGAATATGCTGACCGTATTCGACCTCTTTCCCATCCCGGTCATAGCCGAAGGGAACCAGATCATCCCCTTTTTCCCTCTTTTGACCGGAAAGGCTGGTCCGGTCGCCGACAATGCCGGTGTGATTGGAAAGAAGCGCCACCCTCTTTCCGTCAAGCAGCGGAAGATACCGGTCAAACTGCTCATCTCCGAGGAGAATTTGGTTCTGTTCGTTCTCTTCGTTCTGCTCCTTCTGTTCTTCCTGCTTTTCCCCGGATGCAGTTTCCTTCTCCGATGCATTTTCCGCGCCGCCTGTCCGGGCTTCGGTCTCTGTTTTGATCTGTTCCGAAACCGGAGCGGTCTTTGCACATCCGCTCACGAGTGCTGTCAAAAGAATGCCCAGTCCAATCCATTTCTTCATAAATAAAATCCTTTCGGTTGTCGTAGGCTCCTCCCACTGCCCTTGGGCGGTGGGAGGAGCCTTGTAAATTGTCATCTAATTCCCTTCGTGGTATAATGTATTTTAGAGAAAACCGTTAGGCAGATGTTTCCGTGAGGTTACATATCGACCAAAGGCACTCTTTTTGAACATTGGCAATGTATATATGAGGTTGCTGTCAAATGTCCTGCGACAGCGTAAAATATGCTCAGGCATTACCGACTGTACGGCATGGGAAGTTTAGTACCTGATACAGTTGCAGATGAGCATGTCTTGTCTGCAAAGGGTGCTGTCAATCACCCTATGATGCATCACCACGGAATTTACACCGCTAAAATGTAGGAGTCTTAGACGTACTACAGGGTAGATGCAAGCCACGTACCTTTAGGTGCGTGGTAGTTGACAAGCTCTGCCCTCATTTCTTTCCGAATCATCCGCCGGAATATCTTTGGCTTTTGTAAGAATTATACCACGAAAAAGCATGAGCCGGTCGAGCACCTGTGCTCATCCGGCGGCACTGCATGATAACAGGCAATTCGAGCCTGTTATGCCGCGGCCGGACGCGCGGCTGTCCAAACGCAGGGATTTCGCACACCGCCGCCGGTCACCAAAAAAAAGAAACCGGCAGAAAACTGTCAGTTTCTTTTTCTCATATGACATGGACGTTTTAGAACTTCCACATCGGCAATATCTTCAGAATTTCATTGATATAGAACTCACTGGCCGCAACCCCGGAGATCACCGGAAAATACAGGATAAAGAATGCCGCTGACAGTCCCCCCGTCAGACAAAGCACCTTCTTTTCCTTCACAAAGCCAAGATTCCGGATGCTGTGAAGAATCATCACAATCAGAACCTTCGTGCAGATAAAATACTGGTAAATGAATACCGTCCTTGAAATCATCACCCATGGAAGCAGCATTGCCAGATAAAAGATGAGCAGGACCACTGCTGTCATATTCTTCTTATATGCAAGATAGATATGGTGAGCGACCGCTGCAAGTCCCGCATAGCAGACCAGCGGATTCACAAAAGTGGAGATCGAACTCTTTACTCCCTGAAACGAAGTACGGAAATCCACCAGAGGTATCCAGTCAAACAGCCAAGTGTACCAGGGTGAAGAATACGGATGTGGTTTCAGCGCTCCCTCATGGTAATTCAGCATATGAATGCTGTTGGATACCGCGTGCTGGAAGATATTCTGCCCCTCGTATACCCTTGCGAAGGGAATATAAGACAGCGCATATACCAGTGCCGGCGCTGCCGCAAAACACGCAAGGCAGATCCCGATAAAGCGGAAAGGTCCTGCCCCTCGCAGAGAGTCTCCCCACCGGAACGGCGCCATACTGCGTTCCCGCATCTGCATTCTGACGGCCATCCATCCCAGAAGAATCACCGCCACGGCGGGCACGGTATACAGAGCGGTCCATTTTGTCGCCACACCTAAGGCAAATGCCGCACCTGACATCACAAGATAACGCAGTCTTTCTTCCTGAAGAAATGCAATCAGTCCGTAGAACAGACATATCACAAAAAACGCGACAAAAATGTCGATCGTGGCAATCCGTGAGAGCGTATAATGCATGAACTCCGTGATCTGAAGAACCGTTCCCAGCACCGCATAGTCCGATCTGCCGCAGATTCTCAGTGCAATCAGATACATGACCGGAATACACAGCGCACCGAAGATCAGGCTGGCAATCCGGTACCCGAAGGGATTCATACCAAAGATCGCGATACCGACGGAGATAATGCTTTTTCCGAGAGGCGGATGTGTATTCTCATAAATCGGCATTCCATGCAAAAACTCATATGCCGTCCGTCCATGATAGACTTCATCAAACGTCATCGAATAGAATCCGTTGGGAATCTCCGGAATGCACTCCTGCTCGTCGAACAGTTCTTTCGGCGTCCCGGACGGAATGAGCGGAATCCTTTTCCCCTCCTCGTCCATGCAGGCAATCTCCGCAATCTCGTCCTTTCCGGCTGAGAAAATCACACAAAACTGATGCGTTTCCACATCGGCTACGATCTCTTTCCATGTGAAGACACCGCCAAGTGTCAGATCCTTTCCGATCGGCTCCCATTTCCCATCCTTCGCATAATAGACCATAATCGGATCCTTCGGTGCCATCTTGGAATAAATGCAGATGGAGTGAACCTTCTGTTTCTGTCTCAACGAAACCAGAACATCGGTCCCGGCTTCCGTTTCCTTTCCGACCTGCGCCGCAGTCACCGGCGCCCTCATCTGTCCCAGATGCATGGAGCCAAAGATCAGGAAGAGAAATGTCAGCGCAGCCATCGCTTTCTTATCAAACAAAGAAATAACCATTCTCTGTGCCGACCGGATCCGGTCTGTTCCGCCCTCCGCGTTTTCCTCCCGCCGGAAGATTTCCATTTCAATCGGTCTTCCCTCCATCTCTCGGTGAAATGCATAGATCGAAAACAGATATATCGCAAGGTTGCATATGCTCAACAGTTCCATATTCTGCGGTGTACCATAGAGGTATGCGAAATACGTCTTCATGTTGACAAGCTGGACCGAAAACGCGATGATCCATCCGCAGCCGGTACAAAACGCAAGAAGCACCGCAATAATCTCATACAGAAAACCATACCGCTCATGCATTGCCGGAAGAAAAAGAACGCAGGTATACGTCAGCAGAAACGCGCACCATAAGAAATGGCGTTTTCTCATATCTGCTTTCTTAAGACAAAACCAGTACAGCAGCCCCATGAGAATCAGCGCAGTTACACCGATGCACCACCATTTATCCGCATGATAGGACAGTTTCCAGAGATTCCAGACACTGGGATAATTTTTGGTGATGGAATCATATTCCACGGTCTGACTGCTGTATACGGAGATCATATCCCAGACCGGCCTTCCACAGAAAAGGTTTGGAATAGCAGTCGCAATCATTGCCGCCGGAATAATCAGGAAATGATAAATCCGAATCTTCCCTTTTTTTTGAATCAGACCATCCAAAAATAAAAAACCGTAAAACGGAATAATAAATATTGTCTGAAGCTTAATAGCAAACGCAACTCCGAGAAACGCAAACGAGGTACAGATCCGATTACGGTGCAGAAAATACATCGCCCAGATAATCATGGCGGCATACATACTGTCGCACTGCCCCCAGGCCGCTGAATTCAGCCATACGGTCGGAAGAAAGAGGACCGCCGCATATCCGGCGATCGCTTTTCTTTGTCCATAAATATCCCGCAAAAAAAGCCAGACTCCTCCTGCCAGAAGAAAGTCAAACAGGACGGAAAGCATCTTGTATTTCATCATTGCTTCGCCCGGCAGAAGAGTCAGAAAATAAATCAGCAACTGGTACAGAAAATTATAATTTCCAACCTGTGTAGTCAGTGCAGTCCGGAGATCCATTCCCGCAATCGTCTCATACCAGGGAAGAAGACACATTCTCATGTCGTTGCTGATCACATCGTGAAACATATATCTCAGAACAAATGCTGCCAAACTGATCAGGATCATCCAGATAATTTCTTTGTTTTTGCTTTTTGTCGGTTTCATAATACACCATTATCCGAAAAAAGATCTCTATATCATCTCTGATATAGAGATCTCTCTCCGTCATTCCTCGTTAAAGAGTACGATACGTTACGTTTCTCTTATTCTACAGTCTGCCCGGTAAGAGAACCGGATGAATCATTTTTTTGGTTCCGGAGCCGGCTTAAATCCCCCCCCACCTCCGGAGTTGCCGGATCCGCCGGTATTTCCGGTTCCACCGTTGTTGTCGGACTGTGACTTCTGATCATTGTCTGAGTCCGGATTGCCGCTCGGGGCCGGAGCTTCACTCGGATCTGCCGGTGCCTCACTCGGATCTGCCGGTGCCTCACTCGGATCTACCGGTGCCTCACTCGGATCTACCGGTGCCTCACTCGGATCTACCGGTGCCTCACTCGGATCTACCGGTGCCTCACTCGGATCTGCCGGTGCCTCACTCGGATCTACCGGTACCTCACTCGGATCTACCGGTGCCTCACTCGGATCTACCGGTACCTCACTCGGATCTACCGGTGCCTCACTCTGGTTTGTCGGCTCCTCACTCGGGTTTTCCGGCTTCTTCTCCGGTTTTTCCGGTTTCTTCTCCGGTTTTTCCGGTTTCTTCTCCGGTTCTTCCGGGCTCTGGCTTGCCGGTGCTATCGGTGCCGCACTCGCCTCCGGTGCTACGCCCGGCTCTTCACTCGGTGACCAGCTCGGGACCGG
>NZ_KL543982.1:30425-179922 GCF_000711825.1 [Clostridium] aminophilum DSM 10710
CTCGGTGACCAGCTCGGGGCTATGCTCTCCCACGGTTCTTCGCTCGGCGACCAGCTCGGGGCCATACTCTCCCACGGTTCTTCGCTCGGCGACCAACTCGGCTCGAAACTCGGCTCCTCGCTCGGCGTTATACTCGGTTCCGGCATCTCACTTGGTGTGATACTCGGCACCGGTTTCTCACTCGGTGTGATACTCGGCATCGGTTTCTCACTCGGTGCGACGCTCGGACGATAGAAATTGTCATCATCGTCATCATCGTCTCCGGAATCATACTGATTTCCGCTGTCACTGTTGCCCTTGTTTCCGCCGAGACTCAGCGGGTTGGCGATGTCTGACACGACAGTGCCTTCCGGAATACTATGATGCTTATCCTGCGGATCATATTCCACCGTGTTTCCGTTGAAATCCGTAATCGGAACGCCATTCTCCGCGCATGCCTCATACGTTGTCAGAACACGCTGCTCCTCTGCCGCATGAAGGGCGTAATGCGTATAATAGCTTACGATGTCATCTCCGAATACATTTCGAAGATCTTCGTATGCAGAAAAATACGCATTTACGTCAAAATTTGCGTTGCAGCATCTCGCCTCATAGATTCCCTTTGTGACGAAATGTTCAAACAGCTTTTCCGGATCTGTCCCCAGCTGGTCCACAACATCCTTGTTTAATTCTGCATACACTTTTGCATCAAACATTAGCCGGAGACCGTCCATGTCCTCCGCCGTGACCTGATGCGGTGCGGCATTGACCATAAATGTCATCCTCGTGCCAATCAGCATCGCACTCAGACCGATCACTGCCAATCGCTTTGATAGCCTTTTTTTCTTCACCTTTTCATCCTTCCCTTGTTATAAATTTGTTTTTATATAAAAATAATAAAAACACTGATTCACCGAAATGATTCTCCTAAAACGGCTATCCGTCAGAGAATCCGCTTATCAATGATATATCTTGGCCTTTTTTTCGTCTCCATATAGATTTTTCCGATATACTCTCCGATCACGCCCAGAGAAAGCATCTGACAGCCGGAAACAAAACAGATGATACTCGTCGTACTTGCCCAGCCCCAAACAGTCTTTCCGCAAATGGCCTGGATCACAGCCCACATTACTCCGAGAAAACTGATGAGAGAAATAATGAAACCAAGAAGTGTCACAAGCCGGATCGGTTTGACAGAAAGACTCGTAATCCCGTCAAATGCCAGCGCCAGCATCTTTTTCAGCGGATAATGGCTCTCTCCGGCAATTCTTTCCCTGCGCTCATAGAATACGGTAGTGCTGCGGAATCCCACCAGCGGGATGAGCCCGCGAAGAAAAAGATTCACTTCCTCAAACTCCGCAAATTTCTCAAGAACCCGTTTTGAAATCAGTCGATAATCCGCATGATTAAAGACAACCTCCGCTCCCATGCGATTCATCAGATGATAAAAACCTTCCGCCGTTGTTCGCTTAAAAAAGCTGTCCGTATCTCTTTTGCTTCGAACACCGTAAACCACCTCATACCCTTCCATGTATGCGCGGACCATCTCATCCATGGCATCAATGTCATCCTGTCCGTCGCAGTCAATGGAAATGGTAATGTCACATCGTTCCTTCGACTCCATCAGTCCTGCAAGCAGAGCATTCTGATGTCCCCGGTTACGGCTCAGCGAAATTCCCCTGTAATGGGAATCCTGCTCCGTCAGTTTCTGAATAATGCTCCAGGTATCATCCCGGCTCCCATCATTTACAAACAGGATCCGGCTTTCATCCCGAATCATCCCCCTGTTCACAAGCGATTGAATCTTTTCCAAAAACATCGTACATGTAATTGGCAGAACTTCCTGCTCGTTGTAACAGGGAATCACAATCCAGAGTATTGGTTTCTCGTCCATGCTTTTTCCTAAAAAAATCAATTTTTATGGCAAAATTCTTTTATTCTATATTGTTATAGACTTTATGTACGATAGTGTCAATTATTTTCTTCGTATTTTTGTCTATATTGCACCAAAAAGCAACTTTTTGGTAATGAAATGCATTCAGATTTCTGATCTCAGCCATAAGGCACCGTAAAGTGGCATCTTCCCGGCAGCGGCGTGCGCATCCTCGCGGAGCGTTTTTTGTTTCATCGGGAATTTCGGAGAAATTTACGATGAAACAAAAAAAAAGAACGACAGGTTTTCTGCCGTTCTTCCCGATCAAATTCATCTTCTGTTTTCAGATGATATGCGCCAATTCGTCCGTGCTTCTCTTCGGCACGTAATAATTCCGGTTCTCATCCACATAATACTTCAATTCCCCGTTTTCCGGCACGTCAACGATATGGCTTTCACATGCCGGTTTTCCGAGCGCGATCATCATACGGATGCTGTATCCGTCCGGAAGATCCAGAATCTTCGCAATTGCCGGCGCATCAATCGCGCCCATGATGCAGCTTCCGATGCCCCGGCTGTATGCCGTCATGACCAGACTCTCCACCGCAATTCCGGCATCCACATCGGACCACGGACCGGATTCCGGGGTTTTCACGATTGCGATCCAGGCTGTCGGCTGTTCATGCTTCTTCGGCGTACCGATTTCTTTCGGAAGCATGGCCGCCCATTTTACCAGAGGCTGAATGCGTTCCACCGTCTCCGGTTCCCGGACTGCGACAAACCGCAGCGTCTGATGATTTCCCGCACTGGATACCATTCGCACGTTATCCAGCATCTCCAGAATCACTTCTTCCGGCACCGGTTCCTGCAGAAATCTGCGATAGGTTCTGCATCCCTGAAAAAGCCGGCCAAGTTCCATGTCCGAACCTCCCCTCTATGATCGAAAACCGTTATGTTTCTCCTGCATCCTTTGATCGGAGATCGCTGTCTGCGCGACCGTCAGACCTCTCCGGCGGCCTGCCACATCTGTCTTTTTCCGGCTCGCCTTTCATCACCCTTCTTCTTTTGCCTCACCTGCCGCCATCGGAATCTTTCCGCTCTCAAGACGCGCACGGATAATCTCCGGCAGAACCCCGGTGCCGAAATTCAGCATCCGGTTCACACGGCTGATTGTGGCGCTGCTGGCATTTGTCTTCTTTGCAATCTCCGTATACACCTCATCATTCATAAGAAGGGAAGCGACATCAAATCTCTGTTCCATCGTCTGAAGTTCGGTCGCTGCACACAGATCCTCAAAAAAACGTTTGCACTCATCGACATCCTTCAGATCCAGGATTGCCTCATAGAGTGCCATACTGTGTTCTCGCTTCTGGTTTCTCGGCATAGAATAACCTCCCAAACATCTTCTGTCATGTATCCGACCGTTCATCACGTTTTTCAATACGTATTATTTACTTTCGAATATGATACCTCTATTATATTCTCTTTGCTTTTCCTTTACAACGCTTAAATGCTTTAAAGCATGCCATGCAAAAATTTCATCTTTTCTCTAATTTCAAGTTATGTTCTCGTCATTCGGCAGGGCGTTATCGGAATTCCAATCACTGCAGCCGGTCAAGCGTTCCGAACGTATATCCCTGGTTTTCCCATCCGGTCAGTAATTCATCCAGAATTTCCGTGTTGGTCTTCGATACGGCGTGGAGAAGAATTACCGCGCCCGGATGAATTCTCCGGTTCAGCGTCGCCAGCGCAGACGCATGATCTGGCTGTTTCTTCGTATCGTAATCACCGTATGCGACAGTCCAATAGATCGTCTTATAACCCATGGCCTGTGCCTGTGCATAGATCGCATCCGAATAACCGCCCTCCGGCGCGCGGAAATACCGCGGCATTTCCAGTCCGGTAATCTCCTGAAAGAGATCGGAATTCTTCTTCAGCTGATTCCAGAATGCCTCATGTGTCGTGATTGTATTCATGTGCGGATGACTCCAGGTGTGATTTCCGACAATATGCCCCTCATTCACCATTCTCCTGACCAGCTCCGGCTGCGTCTGCATGAATTCCCCGGTGCAGAAAAATGTTGTCTGAATGCCGTGCTTCGCCAATGTGTCCAGAATTGCCGGCGTATATCCGTTCTCATATCCCTCGTCAAAGGTGAGATACAGCACTTTGGATTCCGTGTCCGAAGACCGGGAATATGCACCGTATGTGTGCATCTTTGCCTCGTCGTCATTGCCCTTCGGCACCGCATTCGGCGTCGGCTGGTAGTTGCCCCACTGGCCTTTCGCGCCACCCGCGGGAGCAGCCTGAAGATCGGCCCACGCCTGATCGTCCGGCTTGACCGCAGTCTGATAATCGTATCCGCCTTTCCGGTTCTCTGTATTCTGCCCGGTCACAATGCTTCCCGCCTGCCGGCCGGCCCCCGTGCTTTCCACGGCCGAACCGGTCCTGTCGCCTGCCGGAACATTTCGTTTTTCCGCCTCCAATGCCGGCCCCGTCGCCTGTTTTCCGTTTGTTCCCGCATATACGGTTCCCGCTGCCGCGGCGGTGATGGCCGCAGCCATTGTCAGTCCGATCCATCTCGTTTTCTTCATATTCCGGTTCCCCTCTTCGCACTCCCGTTCGGATGATACTGTCCGATTCCATCCACGGGAACTCTTCTGCATATATAGTATTATTGTACACTAATTTTCTTCGTCGGGGTAGGATTGCCGCAAATCACACAGACGGATTTGCGCCCGCTTCCTGTCTTTTGCGGTCCGGAATTGGCGGAGCATTTTTGTTCCACAGGAATTCCGAAGAATTTCTCCTGTGAAACGAGACAAAACACGCTTCTCGAATTTCGCTCGTCATCGCGGCAGTCACCAGAGTCTCGCACAAGCGCAGGCTTTTGCTCGTTGCTCGCGTACAGAAAAAAGAGGACCTCCGATTCAAAATCGGAAGTCCTCTCATATTCTCTGTTATAACAACGGACCGATGGTATCCGGGGATATTTTCCTGCGGATTACATCATTCCCGGCTGCGGTGCCGGCATAGCCGGAGCCGGCTCCTTGATGGTAGCAACCGCCGCCTCGGTTGTGAGGAAGGTGGAAGCTACGGAAGTAGCGTTCTGAAGAGCGGATCTGGAAACCTTGGTCGGATCCAGGATACCGTTCTCGATCATGTCAACATAAACCTCGTTGTAAGCATCGAAGCCCTGACCCTCGCCAGACTCCTTTACCTTGTTGACGATTACGGCGCCCTCAAGTCCTGCGTTGATGGCGATCTGAGTCAGCGGAGCTTCCAGTGCCTTCAGGATAATCTTCGCACCGGTCTTCTCGTCACCTTCCAGTTCTGCAGCAACGGCCTCAACAGCCTTCTCTGCGTGGATGTATGCGGAACCGCCGCCGGATACAACACCCTCTTCCACGGCTGCTCTTGCAGCGTTGAGAGCATCTTCCATTCTCAGCTTTGCTTCCTTCATCTCTGTCTCGGTTGCAGCGCCGACGCGGATAACCGCAACACCGCCTGCGAGCTTAGCCAGTCTCTCCTGAAGCTTCTCCTTATCGAAGGAAGAAGTGGTCTCCTCAAGCTGAGCCTTAATCTGAGCGATTCTGTCAGCAATTGCGCTCTTGTCGCCCTCGCCGTCAACAATGGTGGTGTTCTCCTTCTGGATCTTTACGGACTTGGCACGTCCAAGCTGCTGGATGGTTGCATCCTTCAGCTCAAGGCCGAGCTCGCTGGAGATAACCTCACCGCCGGTCAGGATTGCAATATCCTTCAGCATCTCTTTTCTTCTGTCACCGTAACCCGGAGCCTTAACCGCAACAACATCAAAGGTTCCTCTCAGCTTGTTGACGATCAGGGTTGTCAGAGCCTCACCCTCAACATCCTCTGCAACGATCAGAAGCTTCGCGCCCATCTTTACGATCTGCTCCAGAAGCGGAAGGATTTCCTGAATGTTGGAGATCTTCTTGTCGGTGATCAGGATGTACGGATCTTCGAGATTTGCCTCCATTTTCTCCATATCATTGCACATGTAAGCAGATACATAACCTCTGTCGAACTGCATACCTTCAACCAGGTCAAGCTCTGTCATCATGGTCTTGGACTCTTCGATGGTGATGACACCGTCTTTGGAAACCTTCTCCATTGCGTCAGCAACCATCTTGCCGACTTCTTCATCTGCGGAAGAGATAGCGGCAACTCTTGCGATGTCGTCCTGACCCTTAACCGGGTGGCTCATCTTCTTGATCGCCTCAACAGCAGCATCGGTAGCCTTCTTCATTCCCTTTCTGAGAACGATCGGGTTTGCGCCTGCTTCCAGGTTCTTCATGCCTTCGTTGATCATTGCCTGAGCAAGAACGGTTGCGGTTGTGGTACCGTCACCGGCAACATCGTTGGTCTTGGTTGCAACTTCACGAACCAGCTGAGCGCCCATGTTCTCATATGCATCGGCAAGCTCGATCTCCTTTGCGATGGTAACACCGTCGTTGGTGATCAGCGGAGCGCCGTATGCCTTGTCCAGAACGACATTTCTTCCCTTCGGTCCGATGGTTACCTTAACAGTATCTGCAAGCTGATTTACGCCGGCTGCCAGAGCCTTTCTGGCGTCAACTCCGAATTTAAGTTCCTTTGCCATGATCATTACCTCCGAATCACGATCCCGCTGTTTTCCGCGGAATCCTCTGTTCAATTTCTATGCTTATCTGTTCCGGTCAACAAATCAGTCCAGAACGCACTTGATGTCTTTCTGCTCAACAACAACGTACTTCTCGTCCTTGCTGATCTCGATCTCTGTGCCGCTGTACTTTCCATAGATTACCTTGTCGCCAACCTTAACCTGCATGGTAACCTTGGTTCCGTCTGCAAGCTCTCCCGGTCCTACTGCGACAACTTCTGCCTGCTGCGGCTTTTCTTTCTCTCCGCCCGGAAGAACGATGCCGGAAGCGGTCTTCTCCTCTTCAACGATCGGCTTTAAAACAACATTGTCAAATAACGGTCTTGCTGTCATTACTTGCTTCCTCCTCAGCTGTAAAAAATGTATGTGCCAAGGTCCCTTTCAGGGCCTTTTCTGATCACAAGACAAGTTATAGCACGCTTTGTTAGCAGTGTCAACATTTGAGTGCTAATAATTTTATAATCCTCTCAGAGCCGCAGGCCAGAGGCATCCATCGCATACGGATATCCGCTTCTCACGCCTTATCTGATACGGATCCGCGAACATTTTATCGGTAGGATATCAGTTCTTCCACTTCCTTGCGGAGCGGTGCTTTCGGCTCCTGTGCCGGATGTCCGATCAGAATGAGAGCGGATACACTCTGTCCCTCCGGAACATTGACCGTTTCTTTTACTTTGTCCTCATCGAACACACCGAGAATCACCGTGCCAAGACCGATGTCATGCGCTGCAAGGCAAAATGCCTCCGCCGCGATGCCTGCGTCAAAGGACTGCCAGTGAGTTCCCTTTGTGGTGGAAAATGAGCCGTCCTTCTCAAATCCGGAACGCTTCTCCACCGTTGTCTCCACAATCAGCGCCGCTGCGCTGTTAATGTTGTTGCGGTTGAATTCAAAATCGCACACACACTCGTTTGCGATCCGCTCTTTCATCTCCTTGTCAAAGACCGCAATATACCGCGTTGTCTGTGTATTCTTCCAGCTCGGCGCAAATCTCGCCGCTTCCACACAGCGCTTGATGTCCTCTCTGGTCACCGGTTCGTCCGTATATTTTCGAATGCTTCTTCTTGTGACAATATTTTCCATTGTTTCCATAAATAGTATCCTCCTCATCATTCTCTCACGGCAGTCCTCCCGGCCGTCCCGGGCGGATCCTAACGGCGAACCGTCTCCCTTCCGTTCCCGGCGCAGAAACACAGCAGTTCAACACCTCAGCAGCTCAGCAATTCATCTGCGCGGCAGTTCGGCAGATCCGCAGTTCAACAATTCTGCCGCACCGTAGCTCGGCTGTTCAGCAACTCAGCCGTTCAGCAGTTCCGAAACCGCCGCTTCGTATTCTGCCATCTTTTTTGCTTTCCGGACTTTCTTCAGCTTCTTTTCATCCTCCGGGAACCGGTCTCCGAGATACGCCCAGAGTTCCTTCATCCGGAACAGAATATTATTGTCTTCCGGAATCTCCTGACGGTAGCGTCGAAGGAGTTCTGCATGAAACCGACGGATCTCATCCCGCGACGCCGCTGCCCCTCCGGCACATTCCCTCTGAAGCGCCGGGTTCGCGACAATCCCGCGTCCCAGCATCACCGCCTCCAGCTTCGGGAAGTCCGACGCCGGAAACCTTGCTTCCAGATTCTGCATCTCTTCTTTTGAAAAAATGTTTCCGTTATAGCATACCGGCATGACCGCATCGCGGCACGCAACGGCAAATGCATCCAGATCCGGCTCTCCGCCGTATTTCGCGGCAAGCGTCCTCGCATGAATGCTGAGCTCCGCGATCGGATACCGGTTATAAATCTCCGTCAGTGTCTTCATCTCCGATGCATCGGTAATGCCGAGGCGCGTCTTGACCGAAAGGCGGATCCGTCCGGAAAGCCCTTTCTGATTCAATCCGTCAAAGGTGTCTTCCAGAAACATATCGAGCGCCGTCGGGTCTTTCAGCATTCCGGCGCCCTTTCCCTTGGTCACAACCGTCGGTGAAGGACAGCCGAGATTCAGATTCACTTCCCGGTATCCTTTTTCCGCAAAGATCTCCATCGCCCACACAAGGCTCTCCGCATGAGAGGTCAGAACCTGCGGGATCAGACATCCGGTCTCATCATTGGCCGGATCGGTATCCCGAATCTCCCGTTTCCGCATCGTCATGTTCGGACCGACAGCCACAAACGGCGTGTAATAGCGGTCCATCCCCGGAAAAATCTGTGAATGTGCATTCCGGAACGGATATCCGGTGACGCCCTCCATTGGCGCAAAATAATATCGCATAATTCTTCCTCCAAGCGATAACAGTATACCACGAAAAGTACAAGCCGTGGGAGCGCTTGTGCTCATACGGCGGCGCGACGTGACACCGGGCCCGAACGGTACCAATGTACCGTAAAAAACACGAGCCTCAGAGCCATATAATATAGTTTTGATATACTTTGTTTTTTATTCCAGGCAAATTTTCTGTTAGTTATTCAACTACAAACTATATTTTTCTTGTATTATATTCTATCTTATCTTCTGTTTTCATGTGACTATCATTTTCAACGTCCGATATTATCCTTTTTCTTGGGTATCATTCCAATCAAGTAGCAATATATGGTAAAAGACTATTTTATTTCCTCGCAATTCCGAAATAGTTTTGCATTCTATGATTGATAATATATTTTTTCTATCATATAATGAGAATGCATTATCAGGCGAGCATACATTTCCGTTTACGCTCACCTATTCACGCACCGAAACCAACACCAGAAAGGTCGTTCAGAAACCATGAGCCGCAAAGACGAATGCGGGCTGTTCGGAAGTCTCTACTACTATCTCAAGGAGAATGTTTCCATCTTCCGGCGCGCAGAGGAATTTTACAGTTTCATAACGTCTGACCGCAGCTCCGCCGGCAAAAATCCGAGAAAGATCAGTTACTTTATTCGGTATGACTGCCTGACGGAGAAGGTTTCGCACGCCCTGATATCCGAACTCCGCGACAAAGACACCTACATGAAACGTTTTTCGGATATCACTATGCAGATGAACTATATGCAGCTCTCGGTACTCTCCGCCTCTCTTGCGGAGTTCGTCCGGAAGACCGACGTATACTGCAGCCGGATCCCTCAGGGAAATGCGGCAAACAACGAATTTCTGCCGTATCCGCCTGCGCTGCGCGAGGATCTCGCGCTCCGTCTTTCCTCTTCCGGCCCGGCCGATCCGGCGGAGGCCGATCCGGATCATGCCGCCGAACTGCTGTATCTCTATATCTTTTTTGCCGCCTCGAAGATTCTTCCGGAAAAAGCCGCATCTGCCGCGTTTCCGGAATACGGCGCGGCGGAGTACGCCCGCCTCGTGACCGATCGATATCCTTCCGGTGGCGAAGCCGCGGTCCTTGCGGAAAAAGCACTCGCCGACCGCGATGAATCGCCCAATCCGACCGCGTCCTTCCACTGCGGCATACGCCTGCTCGTGGAAACCACGGGGCATAAGCAGACGACGGATCCCGGAGCAGCATTCCGCTATTTTTGCCGTTCTGCCGGAATCCTTTCGCCGGACGGACTCCGCAAAAACGCGCAGAAGACCGCCAAAACCGCTGCCATGCTTCCGAACAGCGGTGCCTACGGTCCGGCACTCTGGGGAATCGCGCACATTGTCTTCAGTTACCGCCGGCCTCTCGCCGGCCGGAATAACCCGCTGGAAAACTGTGCGGAAATCCCGGATCTGGAAATGTTTTCCGCCGAAGAGCGGATTCGCTGCGCGATATCCTTTGCCTCTTCGGCAGCGCAGTCTCCCGATCCGGGGGCGGCGCTCTGTCTCCTTGGCCGGATCAGCAGGGAAGTCCCGGAAAACCGCCGTGAAGAATTCTCTCTTCAGGCACCGGATTACTACTTCCGCAAATCTGCGGAAAGCGGATATATCTATGCGGAGACCAATGCCGCCGCTGAATGCGCGGACCGGATACGGTCCGGTTCCGCTGATGTCTCCCCGCTCCTTCAGGACTACGAGCAGCACCTGCTTCGGGCCGCAGACTTCGGCATCGGATGGGCCGCGAACCGGCTCGGCCTGTTTTATCTGGACGGCCGTATCTTTCCTTCCGTTCCGGAAGAATCTGCAGGCCGGAGCCGTTTTCCGGAGCATTCCGACCGGGAGCGGGCCCTCCGGTATCTGAACCGGGCCGCAGAAGGACTTCCGGGGAAATCCTCCTCCTGGGCGCTCGCAAACCGGCTTGCCTATATTCCGGAATACTACAGCGGAGATATGCCGTCCATCATGCGGGATCTGGAAGAGATTGCCTCGCTTGGCAATGCGGAAGCCCTGCGTTTCCTGCAGAAAGAGCTGAACACAGACTCCCCTTACAGCAGCCGGAATACCCCGGTCATTCTGCTCTATCTCGAGCAGCTGATCCGGGAAGAGTAAGGCTGCATTATATAGTTTTTTCTATATGGAAAATATAATTTTTCTATTTATATTTTTTTACTTTTGTGTTACCATGTGTGTGGCATCATAGATTTTATGATAGTTTTGGTTTATTGATCGTTCGAGGGCAAGGGCCATGGTCAGAAAAGATTATAAATTATGTACGACCTACTCCGTCGAAGGCAATACCGCGAGGGTCGTTAAAACACAAGTAATTGATCTCACCGAGCGAAGAAAAAAAGAACAGCAGAAGGCATCCGGTTTCCGATGCGCCAGAGTGCGCTCGATCGGCCCGGGTTACGCTGCCGTTTTTTTCGCAGCCTGCCTGATCACCCTTTTTATCTGTCTGAATTACATCCGCGTATATTCTTCCATCACGGCACATCAGCGAAGAATTGATGCACTTCAGACCGAAATCCAGACCCTGCACAGCGAAAATGTTGCCGCGCAGACCGATCTGGAATTGAAAACCGATCTCTCCTATGTTGCTCTCGCCGCAAAACGCGACCTTCATATGGTTGTGCCGAATGAGGATCAGCTGATGTACTATGACCGGTCGGAACAGGAATATGTCCGCCAGAGAGAAGATCTCCCGCCGCGTTAAAGAAGTGCTTTCGGCTTTCCGTTTCTCTGACATCGTTTACAGAAAAAACTTCTTTTGATATGACCACAGAAATGGCCCCTGCCGGTTCCCGGCAGAGGCCATTTCGCATCTGTTATTTCACATCTGATTATATGTTTTTATCTCTTTTATTATCCTATATATCTTTTATGTTATATGGTTTTATCCCCGTCACAGTTACCCGCTTTTCCGGCTCATTTGCCCTTTTTTCCCTCTTCCGCATTCTTCATGCTGAGAGAAATCTTCTTCCGCTCCACGTCAACCGAGAGCACGCGGACTTTCACCACATCTCCGACGCTCACCACATCCAGTGGATTCTTAACAAAGCGGTCTGCCAGCTGTGAGATATGCACGAGGCCGTCCTGATGCACGCCGATATCGACAAAAGCGCCGAAATCCACGATATTGCGGACCGTACCGGTCAGAATCATGCCCTCTTTCAGACTTTCCAGATCCATGACATCCTGACGGAGCACCGGTGCCGGCGCATCTTCTCTCGGGTCGCGTCCCGGTTTGGAGAGCTCGTCAATGACATCCTTCAGCGTGTATTCGCCGAGCCCTGTCTGCTCCGACAGTTTCTTCAGATCCTCCTTCCGGATCTTCTGCGCGATGGAACGGGTCACGCCGCTCGCAAGATCCTCCTCGCTGCATCCGAAATGTGCCAGCAGCGTTCTCGCTGCCTCATAGCTTTCCGGATGCACCCCGGTCATATCCAGCGGTTCTTTTCCGCCGCGGATTCGCAGAAATCCCGCGCATTGCTCATAGGCTTTCGGGCCCAGCTTCGGCACCTTGAGGAGTTCCTTTCGAGTGGAAAATGCGCCATGTTCCTCACGGTACTTTACAATATTCTCCGCCACCGTCGCGGAGATTCCAGAGATAAAGGACAGCAGAACCGCCGATGCGGTATTCAGATTGACTCCGACGCTGTTGACCGCATCCTCCACAACGCCGCGAAGCGCCTCATCCATCCGTTTCTCATTCATATCGTGCTGGTACTGGCCGACGCCGATGGCCTTCGGATCGATCTTCACGAGCTCTGCCAGCGGATCCTGAAGACGTCTCGCGATGGATGCGCTGCTCCGCTGACCCACATCAAAATTCGGGAATTCCTTCGCCGCCGTCTCACTGGCGGAATACACGCTCGCGCCCGCTTCGCTGACGATGGCATATTTTACCGGAAGTTTCGTTCTGCGCAGAAAATCGGCGATGATCTTCTCCGATTCTCTGGACGCGGTTCCGTTGCCCACCGAGATCACATCGACATGGTAGCGGCGGATCAGTTTCTCCAGAACCTCTTCCGCCTCTTTTACCTTATTCTGCGGTGCCGTCGGGTAAATGACGGTAGTCGCAAGAATCTTTCCCTCCGGGTCGGAAACCGCGAGCTTACAGCCCGTGCGGAATGCCGGATCCCATCCGAGAACCGTCTTCCCGGACAGCGGCGGCTGCAGAAGGAGCTGGCGGAGGTTCGCACCGAACACGCCGATCGCGCCCTCTTCCGCCTTCGCAGTGAGTTCCCCGCGCACTTCGGTCGTCACCTGCGGTAGGATCAATCTCTTCCATGCATCCTTCGCCGCCTCTTTCCGGTACGGCACGCCGCTTGCCCTGCGGTCGCAGTGAAGTCTTCTCTCCATGTGGCGCAGCACATCCTCTTCCGGCACGTCGATCGATACCGTGAGGAATTCCTCCTTCTCGCCACGGTTCAGCGCAAGAACCCGGTGTCCCGGAATCGAGCGGACCGGCTCGCGGAAGTCCTCGTAATTGGCGTAGACTGCCTCCCTCGCCTCGAGCTTCTGATTGACGGGAGCTTCCTCCGCCGCGCCTTTTGCCGCTCTGCGTTTTCTCTTTACCGTCACGATCTCGCCTTTTTCTTCCGCAGTCTTCCGGATCCATGTCCGCTCTTCCGGGCTGTCCGAGATCTCTTCCGCAATGATGTCCTGCGCCATCTGAAGCGCCTGCGCGGCATCTGCGATGCCCTTCTCCGCATCGACATACTTTCCGGCCTCTGCCTGCGCATCACCGTTCGCCCGGTCATCCATCAGGAATTTTGCCAGCGGCTCCAGGCCTTTTTCACGGGCGATCATCGCTCTGGTCCGCCGCTTCGGCCGGTACGGGCGATACAGGTCTTCCAGTTCGGCGTTCGTCTGCGCCTTCTCGATCGCCTCCGCCAGTGCCGGCGTCATTTTCCCCTGTGATTCGATCGTCGAGATTACCGTCCCCTTCCGGTCCTCCAATGCCCGCAGGTAGGTCAGTCTCTCCGCGAATTTTCGCAGTACCGTGTCATCCAGCGCTCCCGTCGCTTCTTTCCGGTATCTGGCGATAAATGGAATCGTGCTGCCTTCATCGATCAGGCGGATTACTGCCTCCGTCTGCCAGTTCTTGATTTCGAGTTCACCTGAAATAATTTTTGTAATATCCATAGCGACTATTTTACCTTACCGCGCGTTTGTGTGCAATCTGTATGATTCCACCCCCGCAGTCCTTGAATTTTAGCAGCCTTCGTATTAGAATTATGTAAAGAATGCGGTCATGTCTTTTGCCCGCATTTCCCGTATTTCTGGCGATATTGAAACATACATCATTTATAGAGAAGGAGATCTATCATGAAACGTACAGGAAAATTAGTTGTACTCGCCGCAATCGCCGGTGCTGTCGCTGCAGGAGTTTCTTATATCTTACAGTACAAGTCCTTTCATAAGGAGCTGAGTGAGGATTTCCACGAATTTGAGAATGACTTCGATGAGTTCGATGATGAGGAGGATCTGGCCGAATCCAAGAGCAGCAGAAATTACGTCTCTCTGAACTCCAAGAAAACAGACGATGCAGAGAACGGTGCGGATGAAAAAGCCAGCACCGCGGATGAGGCCTGCGAATGTCCGGAAAAGACCGGCGATACTGCTAAGGCTTCCGGTGACGCTGCAGTAACCGACAGCGAATGTGCTGCTCCGGCTTCCGCCGAGACTGCCGGCACAGCCGCTGAGGAAGCTGCTGACACTGCAGAGGTTTCCGCCGACAAGACAGAAGAGGTCTGATTATGGTTCAGAGCCTGAAGCGTTCCATGGAGATTCTGGAACTCCTCCGGGACAACACTCATAAATACACCATCGCGGAGATTTCCGCGAAGGCAGAGCTTCCGCCGAGCACTGTCCACCGCATTCTACAGACATTCTGTGAGATGCGCTACGTGACCAGAGACGAATCCTCGCATACCTACGAGCTCGGTCCGGCGCTGATACCGCTGGGCCGGTCGGCTGCCGGCAACTACAGGATTCAGGATGCGGCGCTCCCGCTCCTGAAAAAACTGGCATTCACCACGCGGGAAGACACCTATCTGGTCATCCGCGTCGGCGACAAGGGCCTCGTTCTTCAGAAAGTGGACGGCCCGAACCATCTGAAAGTCGTTGAAGAATTCGGCTATGAGCTGGATCTTCACTGCGGCGCGATCCGCAAAGTTCTTCTCGCCTTCCAGCCGAAGGACTATATTGACTACTATCTTGAAAAATGCGTCCCGAATCCGGACGCATTTCCGCAGATCAGCAGCCGCGCCCTGAAGGTCGAGCTGGATGAGATCCGCCGGGACGGAATCGCCTGTTCCTACGGCGAATATGTCCACGATGCCTGCGGAATCGGCTCTCCGGTCTTCGGGCCGGACGGAAAGATCGAAGCGTCGGTCGGCATCATTGTCCCGCACTCCAGAATTGCGGAAAAAGTTCAGCTGGATCGCCTGAAGAAAGAAGTTGCTTCCTGCGCCTCCGAGCTGTCGTATTTCCTTGGGAATGCGTTGCCGAGACGGTGACGGTAATTTCAATCAAAAATATTCTTTCACGAAAAAAATGGCCGAAGAGATCATCTTCAGCCATTTTCTTTTACGAAACCAACCGTTATAAGCCCATCATAGCGAGTACAATAAATATTCCGCAGGATACAAAGGGGATCACAATCTGTGTGACTGCAATATCAAAATAAGCTTCTTTATGAGTAAGCTTGCAGATATTAAGAAGCGTTATCTGAGCTCCCTGATGGGGAAGTGTATCCAGTGTACCTGCTGCAATTGTGGCAATACGATGAATATACTCCAGTTTTGCGCCAAGACTGACATACGTGCTTGTCAAAGCATTGAACGCAACTCCCATACCTCCGGATGCCGAACCGCAGGCGCCCGCACATACCGCTACGGTAATCATGACGAAAACTAATGACGGCATATGAAGTCCCTTAAGTATCTCAACAAGGTTTGCAAACGCCTCCGTGTTTTTTATAACACCGCCGAATCCGACAACGATGGCCGTGTTCAAAATAGAAACTCCGGAATCTGCTGCTCCTTTGTTGAAAATTCCAATCCACGCTTCCAATCCCCCTGTTACGTGGCGGAACATAAGAATGACAGCTAATACAATACCCGAAAATACAGAAGTTTCAACCGGTAGTTTTACGGCATTGAACAGCACCAGAATGAATATAATCGGAAGTAAAGCGAAAACCACATTCGGAAGATTCTCCCTCGCATTGCAGTTGAGATCTTCTGCCGTGAGCTGGGTCTTAAGTCTGCTGTCATCAAAAAAATACCCATTCTTTGTAAAACTTCTTGACCGCCACTCAAGCCATACAGAAATCATCAAAAACTCAGCTGCTGTCACGATCAGCGAAGGAACAAATGCTGCCATTGACGGTGTTTTAAGGCTTGTCATGGCAATAACGTTCTGAACAGACGGAGATCCCGGAGCGGTCATTGACCACGTCCAGCATCCTGCGGAGATGGCTGCCGGAATTAATCGTCTGGTCAGATTCGATTCTTTAAACAGGTTTACCGCGATCGGATAAACAACGAAAAAAACCACAAAACCACTGACACCACCAAATGTTAACACACCGGTGATAACCATAATGAGTGGAGCAACATATTTACCTTTGCACAGGCTGCTGATCCATCTTGCGATGGATTCAGCAGCGCCTGTGAACTGGTAAACAGCGCCAAAGATTGCTCCTACAAAGAACATCAAAAAATAATTTGAAACATATTCTGCCGCAGCCGGCATAAACATGGTTTTCAAACTGTCCAGTATCCCCATTTGGCTACAGATCAGTACAAATATCGTAACCACCGGAGCCAGGACCAGAGCACTTACCTGTTTGAATGCAAGAAGCGCAAACAGGATAACCGCAATTAATAGCGCAAAAATACCCACGTCCATAATTTTTCACTCCTATATAGTTTTGTACCCCCTTATCTAAACAGAGCACCTCCGACAATGAGCTGCTGAATTTCGTTGGTTCCTTCGTAGATCTGCGTAATCTTGGCATCACGCATCATACGCTCAACATGATACTCTTTCATGTAGCCGTTTCCGCCCATGAACTGTACTGCCCACTCGGTAACTTCCATAGCTACATTCGTACACATGAATTTCGCCTTTGCAGCAGACTGATTATAGCTCTTTCCCGTATCATGATCCGTTGCTGCTTTATAAAGCATATACTTAGCAGCCTCAATCTTCATGGAGAGCTCAGCCATCTTAAACTGAGGATACTGGAACTTGGCAATCGGTGTGTTGAACTGCTGTCTTTCCTTCATATAATTCTTAGCGATCTCAAAAGCACCTTCCGCAATTCCAAGTCCCTGAGCGGCCACGCCGATACGTCCGCAATCCAGTGTCTTCATCGCGGTCTTGAACCCGTTGCCATCCATAGCAACCTTGCAGGATGCCGGCACACGGCAGTTCTCAAAGATAACTTCCGAAACCTGTGCGCAGCGGATACCCATTTTATTCTCAATCTTTCCGGTTCTGACACCCGGGGTGTTTCTGTCTACGATAAAGCAGGCAAGCCCCTTCGACTTCTTTTCCGGCTCGGTCAACGCATATACTGCAGTATATCTTGCAAGCGGTCCGTTTGTGTTAAAGCACTTCAAACCATTAATGATGTAATCGTCTCCATCCTTTACCGCTGTTGTGATGCAGCCGCCAGCATCTGATCCGGCATTCGGCTCAGTAAGGCCAAATGATCCAAGGCACTCACCCTTCAGTACTTCAGGAAGGAATTTCTTTTTCTGCTCGTCCGTTGCATCGGAATTCCATACAGATCCGCCGTAAAGCGATGTTGTTACGGAATAAGAAATACCAAATGAAGCATCCACTTTCGAAACTTCCTCAACGGCAAGTGCGTACTCCATATATCCGAGTCCCTGACCGCCATACTCCTTCGGATACGGAAGACCGATAAGGCCAAGCTTGCCGGCTTTGTGAAATGCTTCCATCGGGAACTCCCCGGCCTCATCTCTCTCAATGACTCCCGGAAGTAATTCTTCCTGAGCAAATTTTCTGGCTGTCTCCTGGATTGCTAACTGCTGTTCTGTTAATTCGAAATTCATAATTCCCTCCTAAAGTCTGTTTTCAATATTCTTTCCGGTGGCTTTACCAAGTTGATATTTTTGATATTCTTATTCTTCTGATAAAGTTCTGATAAAGCCTCCATTGTCTCTCCGTTCTATGAATCAGACAATTCTTCGACTGTCTAATAGTTCGCGTGCTATTTGTTTGTGCTTACAATAGTCCAATAATTTTTGGTTGTCAATACAATTTTGTTTTTTTTTGTAATTTTTGGTATTGACATTTTGTTTTATATGGTCAATAATGACTACCGTAAACGATCTTTTTTAGATTGTTTTGTTTGTTTTTCTGATGTTTCGGTCATATAAGGCGCATATCGTTATAAGTTTTTATCGAAGACGAATGCGACCCGTACCATTCCGCTATTTCACCGGATTCATGGCCGTCATCAGAGTTTTTTACCCCATTTAGTTCGCGCGTAAACTATTTGTTCTATTAACTTTTTGCAAGGTTTTTAAGTTTATGGTTTTTTACAACCAAGGAGGATAAACCAAATGGAAAACCTGGTAATGGAAGTGGAAAATGAAATTGCTGTAGTAACGATCAACAGACCAAAGTCACTTAATTCGTTAAACAGCGCCACCCTGCAGGAGATATATGAGTGCTTCACTGATATCGCTTCCCGGAAGGATATCAAGGTTGTCATTCTCACCGGCAGCGGCCAGAAAGCATTTGTAGCCGGTGCTGATATTTCAGAGATGGTTAACGCGACCCCGGCCGAAGGAAAAACAATGGGCATGGTTGCCTACAAGGCGTTCAAGCAGATTGAAGAATGCCCGCAGGTTGTCATCGCTGCGGTAAACGGTTATGCGCTCGGCGGCGGATGTGAGATTTCCATGGCATGCGATATCCGTATCGCGTCTGACAACGCAAAATTCGGTCAGCCGGAAGTAAACCTTGGCATCCTTCCGGGATTCGGCGGAACACAGAGACTTGCCCGTCTCGTCGGTAAGGGACGCGCAAAAGAGCTCATCTTCACCGCAGATATGATCAGCGCAGAGGAAGCTTACCGAATCGGTCTCGCAAATCATGTGGTTCCGCAGGCAGAGCTCATTGATTACTGCAAGGAAATGGCGAAAAAGATTATCAGCAAAGCAAGTTATGGGGTATCTCTTGCAAAACAGTCTATTAACGTAGGTCTTGATGTTGATCTTGCCAGCGGCTTACAGCTTGAAGCCAACCTGTTCGGACTTGCCTTCTCTACTCATGACAAAAAAGAAGGCATGAATGCCTTTCTCGAAAAACGTCCGGCTGAATTAACCGACTTCTAATAAACCCATTTACTCCCCATGGCAGCGATTTCGCTCCTTTCGAAATCGCTGCCTTATATCATAAGAAGTTACATCGGGAAATTCCAAAAAGCATTTGGATTTGGAGGCAAACATGAGAAAAACTCCTATTATTTCAGCTAAAGAAGCTGCTGCCATGGTCAAGGACAACATGACGCTTTCCAGTTCGGGTTTTGTGGCAAGCTGCATGCCCGAGACATTAAATAAAGCCCTGGAGGCTCGTTTCCTTGAGACCGGTTCTCCCAGAAATCTGACACTGTTATATGCCGCTGCTCAGGGTAACCGAGACGGTTCCGGCGCGGATCATCTTGCCCATGAAGGACTTCTCAAACGTGTTGTCGGCGGACATTACAATATGGCTCCCAAAATCGGCGAGCTTATCCTTTCGGGTAAAATCGAAGGATATAACTTCCCGCAGGGCACACTCTCTCAGCTTTTCCG
Source organism: [Clostridium] aminophilum DSM 10710 (assembly GCF_000711825.1). Taxonomy (GTDB): domain Bacteria; phylum Bacillota; class Clostridia; order Lachnospirales; family Lachnospiraceae; genus Clostridium_R; species Clostridium_R aminophilum. Next base: position 50,051 of record NZ_KL543982.1, read on the forward strand.
GGATATCGCTGCTCATAAACCCGGCACCATCACACATGTCGGACTGAATACTTTCGTCGATCCGAGACTTTCCGGCGGAAAACTGAATAATGTTACCAAAGAAGATCTTGTAGAAGTCATCGACGTTCTCGGTGAAGAGCGGCTCATTTATAAATCCATGAACGTTGACATTGCCTTTCTCCGCGGCACTTACGCCGACGAATGCGGAAACGTGACCGTTGAACATGAGGTCGCTTCCACAGAAGTAACCGCCATCGCTCAGGCGGCGAAAAACACCGGTGGCAAGGTCATTGTGCAGGTAGAAAAAGTTGTAAAAGCGGGAACTTTGGATCCGAAACTTGTAAAAATCCCGGGAATCTATGTCGATGCCATCGTGATCGCAGAATGCCCTGAAGATCATGAGCAGTGCAGAACCTGCGCATTTGACGGATCGATGTCCGGACAGTTTCATGTACTTCTTGATGCAGATTCTACCCCCGCCAAACTGGACGCAAAGAAAATTATCGGTCGGCGAGCAGCGCTTGAGCTTACCGAGGGTTCCGTCGTAAACCTTGGAATCGGCGCCCCGGAGTATGTTGCTGTTGTCGCTAACGAGGAAGGCATCGGCGACTATATGACAATGACGGTGGAAGCCGGTGCGGTTGGCGGAATTCCTGCCGGAGGTCCGAAATTCGGAGGATCGGTAAACGCAGACGCCATTCTGGACCAGAACGTTCAATTTGACTTCTACGACGGCGGCGGCGTTGATTTAGCCTTCCTTGGTCTTGCCGAAGCAGATAAAGACGGAAATATAAATGTCAGCAAATTTGGTCCCCGTCTCGCAGGATGCGGCGGTTTCATCAACATCACGCAGAATGCGAAAAAAGTATTCTATTGCGGAACCTTCACGGCCGGAGGTCTGAAAGTCAGATGTGAAAACGGAAAGCTGGTTATCGATCAGGAAGGGAAAAATGTAAAACTGAAAGATGCCGTTGAGCAGATTACTTTCTCCGGAAAATATGCCGTAAAAGTAAAACAACCTGTAATGTATATCACCGAAAGAGCTGTTTTTGAGCTTACAGAGAATGGAATGCGTCTCGCCGAGATAGCCCCCGGAGTTGACCTTCAGAAAGATATTCTCGATTTGATGGAGTTTAAGCCGATCATCGACAAAGATCTTAAAGAAATGGACCCGCGTATTTTCAAAGATGAGCTCATGGGACTTAAATAACAAGAAGAACGAAATATCACGTAAAAATGAACACACTTGTAATTCTGAGAAACCTCTTTAACAATCCTGATTTGTTCGATGAAGAACAATATCTGTCCACCAGCGATATCAACGTGATTCTTGAAGCCCTTCACTTGCGCAAGCAGTGTGGAGGGCTTGTCTCGGCAATACTTTTTGCCGAAGATGTTGAAGAAAGTCAAAAGACTCTTATGAAGGCATACACCTATGGCGTGGACAAAGCCGTACATGTTGCATTTCAGAATTTTGACTTTTCACGCACAGACCGACTGGGAGATATTATTGCAAAAACGATAGAAACACATTTTACCGATTATGATCTGATCATGTTTGGCAGACTGGCCTACGACGGTGATGCTGTAACACTGGCTACCCGTGTATCGGAAAAGCTTCACATCCCTCGTGTGACCTACAGTGAAAACTGTATATACAATGGCTCCAAAATGATGAACACAAAATTTATATCTGCGGACCGTCACCTGTCAACCTGCCACTCGCTTCCATTATTGGTACACTCCATCCGGAAAGACGGTTTGCGGCGCCAGCCTTATATATCGGATATCATCTCCACTTACAGTGAGAAAAAAATCATCAAATTAGCCGGTGATCCTATGGAAGAGCTTCTGCCTTCTTCTCTATATAGAAGCACCTGTGATTTTGTGTGTGACGAAAGCCTGGCAAAGTCGAATGCACAGACATTGACGATGTTAAACGGCTCCAATGATATGGAATCCGCACAGAATCTAATCAATCTATTAAAGGAGTTAGGTTACCGTGCAAAAGAATACAATCAATAAACATATCATATGTGTTGTGGAAACCGGCAATAGCTGCCAAAACTCCGCGTTATATAAAAAAGCGAAAGAAATCATTCCTCTCAATGCTGCTGCCGATGATTTCGAAATAATTAGTATAGCAACTCCGGACTATAAGGAGTATAATTATAACGATGATAACGCTGTAATTAATATTCTTACGCAAAAACTGGCAGCGGTTCATGCATCACTTGTATTGTTTCCGTCGACATTTATTTACAGAAGCATTGCTTCCGCGGTCGCTGCATGTCTGAGTCGCGCACTTTTAACCGACTGTACGGCAATCGATTTCAAAAACAATTCCTTTTATGGTCTAAAACCTTCACTGGACGGAAAAAGTATGTCCCGTTACATATTTCATGGTCTCACTCCATATATCGCCGTCATGAAAGATGTCGCAGGAAGCAGTGGGATCCAAAATGCGGAGATTATTTTTTCAGGTGGTCGAGGTTTAATGAACTCCGATTCGTTCAGTGCACTCAGAAAACTGGCCAATTGTTACGGCGCATCCGTAGGTGCATCAAGACCCGTAGTCGATCTTGGGTGGGCCGGTGCCGATGAACAGGTCGGTCAGACCGGAAGTTTTGTTCACCCCAGAGTTTACGTTGCTTTCGGTATTTCCGGAGCTATTCAGCATCTGGCGGGTATGAAAGACAGTCAATATATCATTGCTGTCAACAACAACAAATTCTCTCCAATTTTTCAATTCAGTGATTATGCCATTGAAGCAGATGATAATTCCATCATAAGGAATATGCTTCAGCTGTTAGGCGTAAAACTGTAAAAACTATTAGAACAGGATATCAAATATGAAGATTGAAGAATGTATCAATTACTTGTTGACAGGTGCTCAGCACAAAGTATTTCAGAAAATGAAAAATGAGCTCAAAGAGTACGATTTAACACCTATTCAGTATGGTGTTTTGAAATGTATCTGGCAATTTGGAATGACAAATCCCAAAGAGATCGCAGACTTTCACAACATCGAGAATTCCACCATGTCCGGGATTCTTGAACGCATGGAATCCAAGGGTCTCATCAAAAGAGAAATTGACGATAATGATCGCCGATACATAAAAATCACTCTGACCGAGACATCAAAAGCGCTGGAATACAGTGCAAACAAGGTTATTGACAAAGTCAATGCTCTGGCTTTGAAGGATTTCACTCCGGAGGAAACCGAGACACTAAAAAATATGCTCAGGAGAATAGTCGATACCGAGTATGACGAATAATTCAAAAAAGATCTGTCACATTCGTTGATTTAAAAGAACTTCCCGTGCTTTTGGCACTCTGGGAAAATTATCATTACCGGCCGTCAGTCTGTCGCAGATTGGCCGCCGGCATCTTTTTTTAACCGGCAGAGCCGGTATTCGATGTAGTTTCCGGCATGTGAGTTCCTGTGTTTTCTGTTTGTGGATTTAATTTGTCAGGACGGACATGTATTTTTTCTAAATACCGTTCTCTTGGATACATAGAATCGCTTCGTTTTTTTTGCGGATATCCGAAATTATTTCTTCCGCTTTTCTGGATCATTTCAAATGTAAAATCTCATTTCTGCAAGAATGATTGACAAACTGTCCAATTCGGATATATTCTCATTATATACTAACCGAATTGGATAGTATTCCATTTAAGAGAGGTTGAAAAAAAACATGGCATACGCGATCAAAGAATTACGGATGGCGACCGGTCTGTCGCAGGCAACGTTTGCAGCCGAATACGGCATTCCCGTCAGCACCCTCCGGAAATGGGAACAGGGCGAGGCGTCTCCGGCCCCCTACGTGGTCACACTATTGGCCAAAGCGATTCCCTCCGTGAACAAATCTCTCCGGTCCATCACCCATACCGACGGATCCCGGTATTTCTATGACGAAAACCGGAAAATGGTATACGACAAAACCGGAAACGGAATCCGGATCCGGGAAGATCTGGAAGGAGTCAAAGAGCAGAATCTCGGCCTTTATCTGCACGATCTGTTTGAATCATTTTATGAAATTCAGGATCGCTTCAACCGGGACTGCATGTATGACAAAAAAGACGATATTATCTGGACGTGAGAAAAGAGGTGGCACTATTGGCATCCGAAGCAAAAGAATACTTCTTAATGCACAAGAATATCCGTGTCTGCCTGATGCAGATCTCGGACGAAGGCATCCTGAGCAACGTGCGTCGAAATGAGGCTGCTGCCGCACATTTCCCGCTCGGTGGGCAGATGAACAATATGAGATTTCATGACTGGTGGCGGGATCGTGCCATTCCCAAAAGCCGGCACGGAGCAAAGACCGCTCTTCAGCGTCTGGGCTATTCTTCTACCAGCAATGCATTGGTTAATAACCTTGCTCTCAGCCTGTCCGACTGCTATTGGATTATGCCCCGCGGCGAATCGCTGACTTGGGAGGACGCCAATCTGTTTACCAACGATTTTGTTGACACATTCGGCGACATTACCCTAAACCGGGACCACATGATCGACCTGCGAAAAGAAACCCGATTCAACTGTGCCACTTCCCAAGGGGAGCTACAGAAAAAATGGTGCATCGCCAAAGACGGCCGTCGCTACATGATCAAGGGAAATTACGGTTCATCCTATCAGCAGAGTCTCAATGAGATCTTCGCTTCAAGCCTGCACGAAGCGCAGAACTGGAAGCAGTATACCCCGTATTATCCGGCCAAAGTCCAGGTGGACGGAAACCGGGAAGGCCTCGGCTGTATGTGCTACGATTTCTGCAGTGAAAATATCGAAAGCATCAGCGCATGGGAGCTGCTGCAGACCGTAAAAACCCGTCAGAACGAATCTCTGTATTATCCGCTGAGGGATGTATGCCTGAAACTGGGAATGTCAGAAAAGACATTCACCGATTTTATGGATTATCAGATCATGACGGATTATCTGCTGAGCAATACGGACCGGCACATGAATAATATTTCCGTCCTTCGGAATCCGGACACATTGGAGATCCTTGGTTTTACACCCATCTACGATTCCGGAAACTCTATGTTTTACAATGTCCCGTATGATCAGCTGAACTTCGTTCGATTCGACAGCATCCAAACCCATTCTTTCATCGAGAAAGAAGTTCGTCTGCTTCAATATGTACAAAACCGAAACCTGTTTGATCCGGAAAAAGCCGACCTGGATTTTTCCATCTATAAAGAGGATGTGACCGAAAATCAGATCCGAATCCCCAAGCTGCGGGAATTGTATCTGCGCAAACTGGAAAAACTCCGGATCTTCCAGAACGGAAAGGACATCTGGAAAACGCAGGGGCACCGTTAATTTTGAAGGCACCACTATTATCCATAAAAATCTGGATAGTGGTGCCTTTTTCCTGTCAAGAGCTCAGCTTCTTCTTTTTCTTTCCTTCTTGAAATCCTCTAAATCTTTATCCGTAATCATCTTAAACGGAATATAATCATATTCCATCGTATCTGGTTTATTTTTCTTGATATCTTCCCATGTACATATACAATCATGGAGTTTTTTGTTATCGTCCCGCTTTTCGTCGTATCTCCATCCATGGGTAATCTGGTAAATGACCCAACGCCTATGCTCGATTTTCGAGAGAATCTCTTTAAGTTCCTCTTCTCCCTTCTGCTTTTGTTTTTCTTTTATCATTATCCATTTTCTGTTGTCCTGGTTCATACTCTGATACAAGGTGGATTGACGCTTATAATTTCCATTAATGTTCTTCCATGCCTCTTCCCATTCTGTAAAATGTTTCTCGTCCACATCTGATTCTTCATTCGCTGAAACCTTTTCTCTCCGGCCCGAACTCAAATCATTATACTTACCGTGAAATCGAATCGCATTTTTGATGAGTGTCTTATTCTGTAATGCCTCATATGAAAAAACTGTCTTATCTCTTCCGAAAAAAGATACTCCGATATCCTCTGCTTTCTCTTTCCTGTCCAAATCAGACGCATCTTGTATCACAAAAATAATTGTTGCTTTATTATTACTATCCTGACTAATCTCTTTTTTCGGCTCACCACCTTTGGATTCGTCCCGATTCTCCGAATCTTTCCTTGGATTTAGTGTTCTTTCAATGTTCAAAATCAGTGATATTAAATCATTTTGTTTTCCCAACGTTACAACCACATATGAAAACGGCATATCCTCATTGCACTTTTCGAAAGCTTTCTTGAACTGAACATTCAGAATATCGGTTTCCCAAAAATGAATTTCTACCGTTCCATCCATCCTAAAACTCTTTCCATGCGGAAATTTCAGGATGTATTCATTTACTTCTTCGTCGCCATATAGTTTCGATCTTTTGTGTTCTATAATATCCGTGGCCTCTGTCGAAAATCTTGTCAAAAAATAGTCCAAGCAGTTTTTCACGGAGCGATCATAAACATCCACTCGTATCTTGGAATCCGCCGATAACACAGCCATATTTAACGCAGAAATAAGAATATTCTGGCCAAACACTCCGAAGCCGACGATTCCGATATGGACATCCCTGTTCTCGTTTATTCTCGAGTCATATATGGGGTAGTCCATCAACATTTTATTTGCTGCCTTTTCATTAATATTGACAGGAATAAAACGAATTGACTTATCATCCGGACACCTGAGTTTTTCAATTTTTTCTGCCCACTCTGTATTATTCATGCAAACATAGACATCTAATGAATCATTCTTGAGACAGTTGTTCTGGCATTCTACGATTATTTGAGCCATTTCGTAGTCTATCAAATCATTTTCATCGCACAGAACAATACCGGAATACTGACTCAACTCCCTGTTTTTTTTGAGCCAATCTCTCCCATCCCGATAACCGGTTTTCGCAGAAATTCCCCGTTCCATATATGAGATTCTTTTGTCACCGCTTATGGCCTCTGTCATAACGGTTGTTACATTGCAATCGTTCGATAAAGAATTCAAGAATTCTTCGTAGTCTTCTCCGCTTCCCAAAACAAGAAGTCTGTGCTGTTTAATCGAAGCCGACTTAACCATCCCCTTTAAGAACGCATATGGCCCTCTGATCAAAGCAAATAATGCTGCCATCGTACAGAACGGTGCCAGCAAAACAGCAACACAATATGCATACGTGAGGATCTCCAGCAGAATGCCGTCCATCCCATCCGTTCGATGCATTTTCAGGAATTCCACAGCCTGAACCTGTTTGATATCCGGATCAAGTTTAAACGCTTTGATAATGTTCTGAAGATTCAAAGAAACCCTAAGAAACAAATTTTCTGTTTCATAGTAGTATACAAAGCCTTCTGTCACGCAAAGCGCAAACACGAAGACCATCGCTATCCAAAGCCAATCTCTTGTTTTTCCTCTTTTCATATCCCATCCAATCTAAATAAGCCGGAATAATGAATTGGCATCCAACTCAAATTCCGGCTTATCTGTAATTACGGCAAGCAATTCAACTTGAAATTTTTAGATCTACCTGAAAACCTATCGATTATCTGTTGCTCAATCCTTTGATCAACTCCCAGCTCCTAAAAATCATCTCATTGTCCTTGGTATTAAACCCGACTTCTCGATTCTCATATTTTTTCAAGACATCTCCGATTGTCAGATTTCTAGGCAGTTTTTCAAAAATATCGCTGTTCGCTCCAAGTTTTCCGCTTCCTTTAAAGTTCCCATTCGCATCATAATAATCTGCCGGACGGTCTTCTGGCCGAACAGCTTTTCTTGCATTGGAAGACCAAGTCCACTGGCTTGCACCGAATCCAACAGTATTCGGATCGCAGTCTTTTGCTACCGCATACTTGCAGTAGTTATACACAGCTTTCCGCAATATATCTTCCTTCTTCATGGCAGGTGAATCACATCCGCCTAAAAGTGACGCCATAAAATAGTCAAAGAGTTGTGCTGTTACGGTTTTATCCTTCCTCACTTTTCTAAGCTCCATGCAGAAGTTAACATTTTCACAGATTTTTTCGAACTCTGCTAACGTAGTGTCTTCGTTGAACGAATCTTGTTCAACGGTAAATCCAAATGGATCATTGCCACCATCACTTTGACTAACCCCGAAACCAAACGGATTATTGCCACCATCATCTTCTCTAACGCAGAAGCCAAATGGATCATTGCTAGCATCGTCTTGAATATCTAAACCATTCCCTTCTGTTACATCTTCATTGAAATCTATATCTTCAAATTCAGTTTCATTTTCATTGAAATCTATATCTTCAAATTCAGTTTCATTTTCATTGAAATCTATATCTTCAAATTCAGTTTCATCGAAATCTATAACAGAATCATCCTCTGAATTTGAAAACCACTCCTTTATCTCATCTTTTTCTGCAAAAACGCTACCTTTACTTTGACCATATTTTTGATCCACTGACTCAATTGTTTTAATTAGGTTAGATATAAAGTTTTGATCATTTTCATCATAATAATTAATGTTTTTTGCAATAATTCCTTTATTATCATCAAACCAAGTTGCTACCCTCTTTTTGTCCAAATCCTGCAAATCTTTTATATTAAGTTCCTTATTGTCGATTTTAGATTTTGTAAATCCATTTTCTATACACTTCACAATTTGATCCCACTCTGTTTTTTGTATTTTACACTTTTCTTGAAAACTATCCACCGCCTGCTCTAAATAAGTTCCCATAGATGACGCATTTTCAGTGAAAATTGGAATGATCTCTAGTGGCGTTCTTTCCCCATCTATCCAATGATAACCAACAGTATTATCATCCTGAGAAATCAGCAATTCAATCATTGTTGCATAACTCAAAATATACTCTTTACTAAAAAATGCCAATACCGCGTGACACTTTGAATCCATTAAATGTTTGTTTACATTATTAAGCCAGCTATCATTATTGGTCTCAAAGTCGTTGTCACAGTATACTCTTAGTCCTTTCTCATGTAATTTGACTACTATCTTCTCAAATACTGTTCTCCAATTTGCGCTTGCGTAACTCACAAATACATATGGTTTTGTATAATCCACTTTCTCACAATGAATGTTTTTTTTCATGAATTCTGTTCGTTCGTTTCTTTCCTTTTTTTCCATTTCTATAATCCTCCCTTACATCCTATAAATTCTCAGCCCATCAAACATCCTCAACATCGCGAGCATACACTCCATAGGCTCTGTATCTTTGTCCTGCTCTTCTTTATCCAATCTCTTATAGTTTGCCAAAGCATCCTCATCAGAAACCTCAAAGCCTGTGAATTCCGGAATCATATCCTTATGCTGACGAACCAGTTCTCTCTTCTCTTTCTCCGGTGTTCCATAGGTCCATCCCATGTCATAGTGTTCCTGAAGCCATCTCTGATGCTCAAGAACACCGATCTTCAGAAGTTCATCCCTGTTAAAGTTCTCGATCCGGTCGTAATCCACATCTTTATTCGTGTAAAAGCAGCCGATCTCACTCAAATACTTTGCAAATGCTTTTGCCTGATTGATATTGGAAAGTTTGTATTCCAGAGAGAGCTTTTTAAAACTTTCAACATAGCGGTCTTTTACTTCATCGTTGTTCAGGAACTGCTCTTCCTTACCGGCCGCTTTCATTTTCTTCCAATCTGCGCTTTCCCAACGGGCATTCAGTACAACCGCAAAATTATAGAGGTTGATAAAACTGCTGTCAGACAGTGAACCTCGGTTGCCGACGTGAGGATTTTTCGTAATTCTTGTATCTACACCTAACGTGATTTCACTCAGATCGACAATCCGTTCAATATCCGCCTGAAACTCCGATTTGCCGTTTTCAGTAATATACATTCCGGAATACGCCTTTAATTTCGGACATTTTTCTCCTTTTCTCTGTCCATCCTGCATCCACTGAACGTAACGGTCTTTAAACAGATTTATTTTTCCGTTTTCACTTTCATCGTACAGGTACGTCGCCTGAATATGGTCGTCTGTAAAATCGAACGTACAACCCATCGGATGCAGTTCTTTTTTCGAATTTCTACCATAAGCGGTTCTGTCCCAGCACTGAAGTTCATCGCAAAGCATCAGCATATACGCAAGCGGATGGAATTCTGCTCTTAACGGATGAATCTTGTTCTTATAGTCTGCGATACAGAATTTATACAGACTGTTATGCATCAAGATCGCCGTCAGCGCATCCAGATGCTCCGGCTCCATCGGAAGCTGCATCTCCGCAAACAATTTCTTAAACAAGACCGTGGCGCTGAAATACGCATGATCCATGAAGAAATTGAATTTTTCAGGTTTCGTCGGCTTTTCTGTCAGATACTCCAGCATTTTATCTTCTGTAAAACCATACTCCTGGCCCAATTTGTCACTCAGAAGATAGGCATACAGCTCATTTGTCGAATCGAATTCTTTGTCATTAAAGATCTTTCTGAGCTGATTTCTTGCCGATTCCTCCTTAATCTGAACCAGACTGTCCAGAGATCGATATGCCACAAACGGTCGATCGCTTCGTTTTTCGTCCGAAACCTCAAAATAGGAACATACCTGTTCAAACGGCAATTCAAAGGGATATCCAATATCATGGAACAGAGACGCCAGTCCCCAGAATTTCAGATAATGAGCTGCCGCCTCAGCATCATCTGTAAGAGCATAGTTTTTTTTATACGTCGCCCGATACTTCGTATTGGTCTCATAGATTGCAAGGCCCAAAGAAAAGACGTATACCGAATGAACGTAATGATCGCGGTGCTTCATTAGCAGTCCGCTGCCATTTGCCTCAAATTCCGAGAGCAATTCGATCATCCGTCTTGTTTTTTCGTAATCGCCGATAAACATTTCCAGATAGCAGAAATAAACATCAAATGCATCGTCTTTTCTGCCGGATTTCAAAAATCGATCGAGCGCATTTTCAAGGCATAAACGGTCGATGTCCTTTTCCATATTCAACGGGATCTGATTTGCCTTCAGACTTGTTCCTTCAAAATCCGCAGGTTCTTCAGACCTTACTTCTGTTTTACTTTTATCGAATCTCAGTTTTGTACATCGCTCTCGAATAAAAGAGAGTACCGCTCCTTCCAGTGAATTCGGGAGCTGTTCGATCCGTTTAATTCTTGAATTATCAAGCATCGAATAAGCCATAGAATCCTCCACATTGTTATTTCATGACACTTTTTTAAGTGTACCCCCCCCCCGACTCACAAAAGTCAATTCTCATTCCAATATTCATACAATTTAAGATATGTTTTCAGCAGACTGCACAACACGTGAAAACATTTTTTGACATATGTATTTGGTATATATAACGATGTGAAGAACAATATCGAGCAACTCCGTGACACGCAAGCAGAGCTGCCAAGTGCTAACTGGAAGGAATCAACAATATTTAGCGATAGTCTCCAAGGTTTCTTGCAAGCGCGAACTTAGACTCTTTGCTCAAATAAAAACCTCCTGCACCGTATCGTTCCCAATACCGTGCAGGAGGTGTATCCTAATATTCCATAGAAAGAAAGTGACATCGTAAGAATCATTCAAAATGTCACTTACAATGTCACCTATGATGTCATTAATCAAAATGAATCTTCGGAAAGATTTCTGACCGGGCATACCAGTCGTATCCTCTCTTTTTATATAGTTCCTTCCGTACCGAATCACAGATATGTACAAATCCGATATGCCGCTTGTATCCGGAAAAATAGAATGCAACCACTTTATCCACCCAAATTACATCCTCAATCGGAATAAACTGATTTGCTAGTGCTTTTTTCTTGGCCTCGGGATCCTTGAAATTTTCAATTTCTCGGAGTTTTTCCGCACGGCTTCTCTCATAATCTCTTATCTCATCTGCGCCTGGTTTTGGAAAAACCGGGAGATGATTCATCTCCAGATCTTTTTTAACTTGTCTGAGCAGAAAACGATTGTATTCCTGAGATTTTTCTTTCTTCCGGTATATCTCCCGATGTGTCAACCAATTCTGTAGTTCGCATCGTTTACAGTCCGCATAACGAAAAGCTTTTTTTAGCAAATCCTGTATTCCCATATTCTGTCCTCACATTCATTCTCATGCTGAGAAGTCTTCTTATCCTCCTACTCATCATCCATCTCTACCGCTGTCGCGTAATCAGACAATGATATGTTTTCCCGACGTTTCTTATCCAATTGGATCCATTCATCCAACGTCAGCGGAACATAGTCCGAAAACATGCAGAAACAATTGATCATCTGGCATGGAATCCCGACCGGTTCATCATATCCCAAAACCGGCCGCTTATATTGTTCAATCCGCTTTTGATGTTCATTTACGATGTACTCATCAAAAGTATTGTGAACATGACCGTAAAGCATATACACTTTTGGCTCACCCTCACCGTTTCGGCGATACTGTCCGTTATAACACATGATGGGATAATGTGAAAGTATGATCTTCCGCTTGTTATCATTCAGTTCCTTATAATGCTCTATCCACTTAAATTTGCTTCTGTCGAACTCCTTGTTTTTGAGATATCGGTCATGGTTTCCTATGATCAAATACTTCTTTCCTTTAAGCCTTCCAAGGATCCTGTTCACCTCAGCAATATCTCTCGACATGCAAAAATCTCCTAGGATCACAACCTCGTCTCCCGAACGCACCCTTGAATTCCATTGCTTTATCATATATTCGTTCATGGCTTCACCGCTCTCAAAGCCACGGCGATCCATTCGCTGATTCAGATTGCTATGGCAAAAATGCAGATCTGCAATATAATAACGCATTCTAGATCCCCCTTCTTCTCCATCTCTTTTTTCAACATGGGCCCCATTCTCCTACTGAGCATAAACTTATCTGCATTTTATTGTACTCCTCAGAATGGTAAATTATACACCTTGCGTTCGGCTACATCCTTCTCACTACCGTACTCATTCAGGATCTTAACCTGTTAAAAATATGCGCCGTCAGAATCACAGAGAAAAAGCGGTCACCACGCCCGTTGACCGCTTTTTTCTCTGCAAATATTTCAAGTCCAATGCTTCTTTAACTCCTTGTAGAAATTTTCATGCGTACCCGCCAAAATGACAACCACGGTTTCATCATTTACATATTCTACAGTATACGCGACTCTATAATCCGTTTTGTTATATCTGAAAGCATAGGTTGAGATTCCTTCCAAATCTCCAACCTTCGCATCTCCTACCATTGGATCCGCAATTATTTCATCTATGGCATCTTTAAACAGACTTTTAAGTTTTTTGTCCTTTAACTTCTTTAGGTATTTACCTGCAGCAGGAGAAATAATCAGTTTCGCCACACATTACTCCTCCCCACCAAAGACATCATCATATGACATTGATTCGATCTCTCCGGTTGCCATCCTATGAGCATCGTCTATCATCTTTTTGACCGCAGGTCTTACCTTCGATTGTCTAGCCTTAAACTCTTCAAGTAATTCCTGACCAGAATACCCTTCTCTTATTAAATCTGAAAGTATTTCCTCTGCAAATTCTCCATTTGATTCTAACCGCGCCGGACGTATTACCAGCTCATTATCTCTTATAATACATTCTGCTTTATCTCCAAAACCAAGTTTTGCAAAAAAAGCTCCAGGAATAGTCAACTGCCTTTTCGAAGATATGCTTATTATTTTTCTATTCATCTCAGTTATCATAGTCATCCTCCCGAAAATGGCGCTGATATTTTCTTTGTTTCTTTGTTTCATTGTATCTCATTTTCTTTATCGATTCAATTGTCTTTACGTAAATTATCGTCCGAAAACGTAAAAACAAGTAGTCTAACGATTGGCCAAAGCGATCCCCTCCGTGAACAAATCTCTCCGGTCCATCACCCAAACCGACGGATCCCGGTATTTCTATGACGCAAACCGGAAAAACTTCGGATCTTCCAGAATGGGAAGGATATCTGGAAAACGCAGAGCTACCGACAAAAAAATCCCCGGCCAGACCGCTTTCGCGGCCCGGTCGGGGATTTTTAAACACGTCTCTTTTCAGAATTACTTCTTGATCGGAGCGTCCTTCTCTACGATGAATGTGTGAAGAGTATCGTTAGCCTTCAGCCATGCAAGATAGTTCTTTGCATCTTCCTCATCACGGAAGGTAGCCTTCAGGAACTTTGTCGGCTCAGCAAGAAGGCCGCACTTGTAACCTGTATCATTGGTCTGATAAAGTTTAAACTTGAAATCTGCCATTGTTGTTCACAACCTGCCTTTCTTACTTTCTGAGCTCAAGAACGTCTGCAAATGCCTGCAGAGATGTCTTAGCCTGACCGAAGTCGCGCATCTGCATAGCAACACCGAGTTTTACGTGCGGGATGTTTGCATCGTTGAGAGCCTTCTTCAGGTACGGATACTCCATCTCCTCCGGATCGCAGAACTGAGTCATGAATACAACTACACCCTGTGCGCCGTTATCCTGTGCAAGACGTGCAACGTGCTCGCCGCGGCGGTTCTCGTTGGACTTCTCGTCGAAGAGGATGGTATCGTAGTCCTGACGGCTGAACTGTACAGCCAGATCTCTCATCGGATCGTTGGTCTCCGGTGCATCGGTGCGGAAGGAACGTGTCCACTGAGCCACATCATCAGCAGCGATCGCAATGTTGTACTCATCAAACAGCTTCAGAAGCTCCGGGTTGTCGCAGATGATACCGGAAAGAACAACCTTTGTGCCCTTCCAGTCACATGCCGGAAGCTTAACCAGCTCTGCGTTGAGCTCGTTCAGCTTTGCGGTGTACTCATCTTTCAGCATGAAGTTTGCAGCCTTGAGAACTGCGCTTCTCATACATGCATTGACAACGTCGCAGTGATCATTTGCCAGTGTGGAGAAGAGGCGGCGTGCCTTGCGGCTCTGGTTGTAAACCTTGATTGCCTTCTTCAGAGCATCCATATCGGTTGCCTTGCCGGCGATCTTCTCAAGGTGCTCTCTTACGTTATTGTACTGATCCAGTGTGAACTGAATACCGAACTCCGGAACTCTGTTCTGCGGATGAGACAGGAAGATCGGTTCCGGCTTGCCGTACTTCTCAAATGCTGCCTTGAAGTTCTGGGATGCCGGACGAAGGGTATCACACGGAGTCGGGGTGATGATACCGGACAGGCCATCAAATGTGCCGTCCATGTACATCTCGAAGGAAGTCTGTACAAGGTCACAATAGAATGTAAGGAAATACTCTTTTGCCTTGGAAACAGTCTTTGTGTTGGAACCCCAGATTCCGAACGGAACCATATCAAGGGCATAAACCAGCTCTTCCGGTGCATAGTACGGAAGGATACCGATTACCTTCTTGCCCTGGTCCATGTATGCTTTCATCTGCTTGCCCGGATTGGAAGCAATCTCGTTAAACTCGTTTAATAATTCTTCAACTCTGCTCATGATTACGCCTCCTGTCCTTTCGCAGCCATTCTCTTCTGTCTGTTCTCTTCCATTGCCTCAACCAGACCCTGAACACGTGTCATGTACTGAGCCTCGTTGAAGTTACGCGGATCTGCCTGGTCTCCGTCGAAGGATACACACGGTACACCCATGTCGTCTGTGAATCTTCTCATCATCTCAGACATGTAACCGGACCACGGCTTGCAGGAACGGTTGTTGTGAATCAGAGCGCCGTCAACGTGGTTCGCCTTCATGAGGCCTTCACGCCATGCAACACCCTGCTCCATGGATACGGAGTTCGGAGCCTTGTAGTATGCTCTGCAGAGTCCGTCCAGGTTGTCCAGAGAATCGGAATCGTATACGAAACCGAATGCCGGAGCGTAAACAACGGCGGTAACGTTTACACCATTCTCCTTCAGCGGCTTGAACAGAGTCTTCAGCTCCGGCCAGCACGGAATTCCCTCGAAGAGAACTCTGTACTTCTCAGCGAACGGTGCTCTTGTCTCGCCCTTAGCCACTACTTCTGCAAGGTTCTGATCGAGAAGCTCAAATGCCTCTGCAGCTGCTACCTTACCACGAGCGGTAACGACATCAGCCATGTGGTTGAACAGATCGAAACCGGACATCGGAGCCGGATCGTACTGAAGATAATCACAGACTTTTAACCATGCCTTTGCGGTACGGTTTGCGTTATGACATGCCTCTTTGAACTTCTTCTCGGAGAACTTGGTTCCAGCGATCTTCTCAAGCTTCTTGATGGCATCGAGGAACTGACCCTTGATGTAAGCAACCTGGGAGTCATCTACTTCCATGTTGTTGTTGTACGGTACATCGATCATGATCAGCGGGATGTTGTGCATTCTTGCAATATTCTCATACCACTTTGTCATGTCGTTACAGATATTGTTACAGCAGAGTACGAAGTCCGGCATCGGAACACGGCGTGTCTCGTTTGTGGTCTCGTAACCAGCTGCATAAGCAAGAGAAATACGGGTATATCCGCAGATATCCGGATCATATCCCATGTCCTCTGCATACTCGCACATACGCTGACCATCGTGACGTGCGCCGATACCAGCAGCCTGGTTCTCCGGATATACAACAGCGAGGTCAAGAGCCTCACAGATCTCGCACGGGAACTTGGAAGAAGACCAACCTACCGGTCTGCCTGCCTTCTTAGCATCCCACGCTGCCTGATAAACATCGTTTACAACCTTGCGGAGTGCAAGTACGCCCGGAAGTTCCGGCTTCTTAACTTTTTTCGCCGGTGCCGGAGCTGCTGCAGCATTTACATTTTCTGCCATAATATAATTCTCCTTTCAAAAACATCCGCTTTCACCATGAAAACCGATGATTTTTAACGTGTTGCCTTCTGATAAGCGAACAGAGCCGCGCCCAGTGCGCCTACATACTGTGTCATCGGGTCTGTGTGAATCACATGGCCCAGTTCTTCCTCGAGAGCATTGACTACTCCGGAGTTCTGCGCTACACCGCCGGTCATCATGACATCGTCACGAACGCCGACACGATGTGCCAGTCCGACAACTCTTGCCGCAACGGAGTGATGAACACCATTGATGATATCGCATTTATGTGTACCGAGGGCAAGCTGGCTGATAACCTCACTCTCTGCAAATACCGTACAGGTGGAGCTGATATCAACCCGCTGAGTTGACTGCGCGCCCAGATCTCCGAGCTCGCTGGTCTTAACCTCCAGAACGCCAGCCATTACATCCAGGAATCGTCCGGTTCCGGCTGCACATTTATCATTCATCTGGAAATTGACCATTGCGCCATTTTCAATCTGAATTACCTTAACGTCCTGACCGCCGATATCGATAACTGTCTTGACCGACGGGAGAAGGAAAAATGCTCCCTTGGCGTGACAGCTCAGCTCGGACATGTTGTGATCGACAATTTTCAGGGAGTTACGGCCATATCCTGTACCCATAATGTATGCCATATCCTCTTTGGTCATACCGGCATCATCGAATACCGCCTGAATCGCTCTCTCCGGACCGGATGTACCGGTTCCCACGTCAATCAGAGATTTACCGACGATCTCTGTACCGTTCTTCAGCACGATTGCCTTGGAAGCGGTTGAGCCAACGTCGATTCCCATCGTGTAAATATCACCCATGATGCAACCTCCGTCTCTAAGTGATGTTTTATCGCCTGACTTTTTTCATTATATCATGTTCGCAACGTAAAACAGCCAAAAACAACAATATTATTGTGCATGTTCACCGATGAAATTATGGAATCGTTTTTCATTCCTTCAGTGTATTGCATAGGATATGCCGTTTTTTGCATTATCGTTCCGACATTAATTTCGTCAGTTTCGGATAAAATATCAGTAAACGAATGCAATGAAGAATAAAAGGAACGGACCGCATTTGCCGCATAGCCGGCAATATGCGGTCCGCATTGCTCTCGTCTTATCTCCGGAACCAGCCCCACCAACCTGCCTTAATTGCCGGTGTCTCGGAGCGGAACGAATAACTTATCCTTTTTATGTCCGTTCAATCAGACGGACTCATTGCTTCAAACGGGGCGAAACACGCTTCGCGGTTTTCGCTCATTTTCTGCGCAGATTACTTCTCGTAGTTCATCTCGAAATCACGCTGGGATCTCGGAGTGATCATCTGGTGCATCGGGCAGATGGACTGCGGGTTCTGATAAGCAGCCTCTGTGAATGCCTGCATGTACGGACGGATCTCTGTCATGTCAACGATCTCGTCTACCATACCCATCTTAGCGGTGTAAGCCGGAGCGGACTTTGTCTCGTAATCCTCGATCAGGTTGTTCATCTTATCGATAACCGGCTGAAGGTCGTTGCCAGCCTTCTGCTCCTTCACAAGTCTTCTGGAGTACAGAGCGTTTGCAGCTGTTACACCCGGCATTACATAGTACTTGGAAACTGCAGTACCAATGGAGAATGCGTTGTTGTCATTACCCTGCGGACCGCCAAGTACGTAGTGAGCCGCTGCGGAAGCAACACGGAGTGTTACCTCGAGAGACGGCATACCGGAGTTCTGGATGGAATAGATCAGGGACTGACCAAGACCAAGAAGCTCAGCCTTCTCTGCGTCATCACCTACATCGATACCGGTTGTATCCTGCAGCCAGATCAGCGGAATGCGGTCACGTGCGCACAGAGTTACGAACTCGTTCATCTTGATGAGACCTTCACGGTAAAGCTTACCACCTACGGAAACGTGGCCCTGGCCGCCGTTCTCATAGTACTTCGGATAGTTCATCAGAATACCCTGAACGTTTGCGATGATACCAACAAGGAGACCATTTACCTTTGCAAGACCTGTGGTCATCTCCGGTCCGTATGTCTTCTTGTACTCAAGGTACTGGGAGTCATCGACAAGACGAGCGATAACCTCGCGAACGTCGTACGGCTTCTTGCTGTTTGCCGGGATGAGGCTGTAAAGATCCTCAGCCGGGAACTTCGGAGCCTTCGGGCTGTCAACGCGGAAGAACTCAAGGTTGTATGCCGGCAGATAGCTTACATACTTCTTGATGCCCTCGATTACGCCGTAATCGTCCTGATATACCTCACGGAAGAATCCGGTCTCGTCGTAGTGAACCGGAACGGAACCCGGAGCCGGAACCTTGTTGTTCTTGTTAGCCTCAAGGTTATCGATGATACCCTGAGCAACTTCCATATCAACTCTGCCCTTCGGGTTCATACCGGAAAGGATACCAGCGCCGCCGACTGCCATGTTCGCATCCTTGTGAGCGATCAGGATGGTCGGGGAGATGGAGTGATAGCCGCCGCCTGCCGGGTTTGTTCCGTAGATACCTACGATTACCGGAAGACCGAGCTGGTTGAGTTCTGCATTGCGGAAGAACGGTGTACCGCCGCCGCGTCTGTTCGGATATACCAGATCCTGTACCGGGAAATCAACGCCGGAGCAGTTCAGGAGGTATACAACCGGAACGTGGAGGATCTTAGCAGCATCGGAAGCACGAAGAAGGTTCTCAGCCTGTCCCGGAACCCATGCGCCAGCGATCTTCTTGTTATCGGAAGCGATAACCATAACCCACTTGCCGCCAACACGTGCAAGACCCTTTGTGATGGATGTGTCACCAAACTTGTTGTCGCTCGGGTTGAACAGAGAGTTCAGGGAGCAGAATGTGCCCGGATCTACGAGAGCGTTGATTCTCTGCATAGCAGTGAGCTGGCCCTTTGCGTTCAGCTTCTCCTCGGTTGTGATACCAGCAGCGCGGGTAGCCTCAACCTTCTCCTGAATCTGCTTCTCAACAGTCTTGATCTCCTGCTCGTTCTCAGCGTTTGCTGCCGGAATAGCCTTTCCGAGTGTCGGCATATTCTGGAAGTAATTCGGCATAGAATAGAAATCCATTTTAAATCTCCTTATTTATACGGACGCCGGGGCGCTCTCGGGGAAATGTCTCCGAAAGCGCTCTGGCGCAATGCTTCGGCTTTGAAACATTGTTCTCTGTATGATATATCTGGTCTTCGATATCTGGTCTTAGTTTGCTTCCGGTACCGGAACCTTGATAAATACCTGATCCGGGTCGATCTCTTCACGGATCATCTTGATAACCTCCGGATCCGGTGCATCGAGCTTAACTGCTCTGGATACATCGATATCAAATCCGGTGTTCTCGATAACCTCTTCCGGAGAAGAAGACTCATAGTAACCTGCAAGGTACATTCTCTTTGTCTTCTCATCAAACTTCATAACACCGAGGTCAGTAACAACTGCCTGCGGGCCGCGGTTTGCCGGAAGTCCGAGTTTTGCACGGCCGTCCGGTCCGTCGATCCAACCCGGAGAAGTTACGTAATCGATCTTCTGCATGAATCTTCTCTTCTCGTGCTGGATCATGATTACGGTGTTGGTGAAGGTAGCGATTGCGTTTGCGCCGCCGGAACCGGTGAATCTTGTCTTCGGATGGTTGTACTCACCGATGCAGGTGGAGTTAACGTTTCCGTACGGGTCGATCTGAGCGCCGCCGATGAAACCGATCATTCTATCGGAATCGTGAAGCCACTCGTTTGTCTCGAATCCGATGAAACGGATATTCGGCCACTGAACGCCGCAGTGTGCCATGAAACGAAGGTCACCTACAGAACGCGGAACCTCGATCGGGGAGCAGTCCATAAGACCGGACTCTACGACAAGGTTGCAGTTCGGAGCGTAAACTCTCTTAGCTACGGAAGCGCCGATCAGCGGAAGACCGGTACCTACGATTGCGATCTGGCCATCATGGAGCATCTTTGCAAGGGTGATAGCCTGCATTTCCTTATTGGTGTAATTTGTATAATCTGCCATGATTAGTCCTCCTTAGCTACATCTGTATGATAACCATAGCCCTCTGTTACTTTCAGGTTGAGAAGGCGCTTAACACCCAGCTTCTCCAGGTACTCATCCTGGTCCTTAACGTCGTAGATCCACTCATTCAGGAATGTGTGGAAGTCTTCCTCTGTCTTGGAAGCTGCGCCATAAGCCTTAAGGAATGCGTTATCATAATCATAGTAATCGTAGCACTGTGTCGGATGAGCACCGTACGGAACTACGCAGACAGCGTCTACAGTGAAGCACGGAAGCTTTGTCTTGGTCGGATCACGACGGATCTCCTCGTTGCTTACGAGCTCTTCGCAAGTAACGATGGTCTTCTTTGCTGCAACAGCAATATCAACATCGTGGAACTCATCGCCGAGAAGTACGCAGGTACCGTCCGGGGATGCCTTCTGAACGTGGATGATTGCGGTATCAAGCTGCGGAACCGGAAGAGCAACAACCTTCTCGCCCTTCTTGAACGGGTTCTCTACGTATACAAACTTATCCTCGGTAAGGCCCGGGATCGTCTTACGTACTTCCTTGGAGATTCCCCACTCGTCTACAAGACCGGAACCGATCATGAAGCGAACCGGAAGGAACGGAAGTCCGAGAGATGCAGCGTGGAGCATGTACATGATAGCATCCTGAGAATAGTCCTCATAGATGAGCTCTCCAGACTCGATCTTCTTTCTGAAACGGCGGGAAACGTTGGTTACACCGGAATCTGCGGTATAGCAGTTGATGTAAGCTTTTACGCGGTTCTCACCGATCATCATATCCCAGTCAGATCCTGCCGGACCTGCCCATACGATGAAATCTTTCTGTCCCTGACGAAGGATTTCACGAACAGCAGCCATCGGCTTCTTGTTTGTTGTGAATCCACCGAAGGAGATCTGGTCGCCAGACTGTACGTACTTGGCAACTGCATCATGTAAAGACATTACTTTATTACTCACAATAAAGCCTCCTTTTGTAAAACTTTTAAAGCATCTTATTTATACAAACTGCGGGGCGTCTCCGCGCCCGGGCTGGCACACACCCCAGCCGGGCGCGCTTTACGCGCGTCTTCGTGTCTGCCTGTGAAGCAGCATATGAAGCGGTGGGAGTCATCAGCCTACGGCCGGTGACTACCCCGCAGTGCATAACAATTTAATATGGATTTGTGGCTCGCGCTTTGAATACTTCAGAACTGTACTCTTATGTATATCAGCCCTTGAAAAGAACCATGAAGAAACCGGCTGCAACCGCAGAACCGATAACTCCGGCAACGTTCGGGCCCATAGCATTCATCAGAAGGAAGTTTGCCGGATCAGC
The DNA here is from genome assembly GCF_000711825.1 of [Clostridium] aminophilum DSM 10710. Lineage (GTDB taxonomy): Bacteria > Bacillota > Clostridia > Lachnospirales > Lachnospiraceae > Clostridium_R > Clostridium_R aminophilum. The sequence goes on from NZ_KL543982.1 coordinate 71,949, forward strand.
TTCGGATCCAACCTTCTGAGCGATACGAGCTGCCATCGGAACGGCAGATACGCCTGCAGAACCGATCAGCGGATTGATCTTCTTTCCTGTGCAGATGTACATGATCTTACCAAGGATAAGGCCGCCGGCAGTAGCAAAACCGAATGCAAGAAGACCAAGAGCAATGATAGCCAGGGTCTGCGGTCTCAGGAATACCGGACCGGTTGCAGTGGAACCTACGCCTACGCCAAGGAAGATGGTAACAATGTTGCACAGCTGGTTTGTTGCAGTATCAACAAGACGATCTACAACTCCGGACTCCTTGAACAGGTTTCCGAGCATCAGCATACCAAGAAGCGGTGCTACGGACGGAAGGAGAAGGGATGTGAAGAGAGCTACGAATACCGGGAATACAATCTTCTCTGCCTTTGTTACGGCACGAAGCTGCGGCATTCTTGTCTTTCTCTCTTCAAGAGTTGTCATTGCCTTCATGATCGGCGGCTGGATCATCGGGATCAGCGCCATGTAGGAATATGCAGCAACGGCGATCGGGGACATCAGCTCCGGCGCCAGGTTGTTTGCAAGGTAAATCGCGGTCGGGCCGTCTGCACCACCGATGATACCGATGGAAGCTGCCTGCTGCGGTGTGAACATTCCTGTGATGATTGCAAGACAGAACGCAACATAGATACCGAACTGAGCTGCCGCACCGAGGATCAGAGCGATCGGGTTCGCGATCAGCGGTCCGAAGTCTGTCATCGCACCGATGCAGAGGAACATCAGACACGGGAACAGGTTACATTTCTCACCCATGAACAGGATGTGAAGAAGTCCGGAATCATACCAGGCACCGCCGTTTGCTGTTGCATCGTATGCAAGGTTTGCAGCCGGAAGGTTTGTCAGGAGCATACCGAACGCGATCGGCAGAAGCAGAAGCGGCTCGAACTCCTTTACAATTGCCAGGTAGATCAGGATGAAAGAAACAGCGATCATGACGCACTGCTCCCACTGCAGAGACGCGAAACCGGACTCAGCAGCAAGACTCGTCAGAATTCCAATAAAATCCATTACTTGCCTCCTGTCAATTAGTTAAGGGTCATCAGAACTGCGCCGGTATCAACAGAATCGCCGGCCTTTACGTTAACGGAAGCAACGGTTCCGTCCTGCGGAGCTACGATCTCGTTCTCCATCTTCATAGCTTCCATGACAATTACGCACTCGCCGTACTTAACTGCCTGTCCAACATTTGCGTTAACCTTCAGGATCTTGCCCGGCATCGGAGCTTCAACGGAAGCTGCGCCTGCTGCTGCCGGAGCTGCCGCCGGAGCCGGTGCTGCCGCCGGAGCCGGAGCTGCTGCCGGAGCCGGAGCTGCTGCCGGAGCCGGTGCTGCCGCAACCGGTGCGGACTGCGGAAGTGCTACTGCCTGCGGAGCTGCAACACCGTTGCGGTCCAGAGACTTGTAGCCGTTCACCTGCTGTACTTCTACTTCATATTTTTTTCCATTGATGGTAGCAATGTACTTCATATCGTTTTTATCCTTTCCCTTGATTTCCTGCGGATCAATTCAGAGTAGCAAGGACAGCGCCGGTATCAACCATGTCGCCAGCCTTTACATTAACGGAAGCAACGGTGCCGTCCTGCGGAGCTACGATCTCATTTTCCATCTTCATAGCCTCCATAACGATGACACACTCACCATACTTAACTGCCTGTCCGGATGTAACATTAACCTTAAGGATCTTACCCGGCATCGGAGCTTCAACATTAACGGAACCTGCACCTGCCGGAGCTGCTGCCGGAGCCGGAGCTGCCGCCGGAGCCGGTGCTGCTGCCTGAACCGGAGCGGTAGCCGGAGCTACGGCCGGAGCCGGTGCTGCGATCGGTGCTGTCGGAGCTGCCTGTGCCTCACCGAATCTCGGGATCGGTGCATAAGCGTCAACTCTCTCTAATTCAACTTCGTAATTCTTACCGTTCAGAGTAGCTGTGTACTTCATAACTGCGGTAACCTTCCTTTCAAAAATCCTTCATTCCCAGAAATAAATTATCTGATCTCCGTAACTTTTGTGATCTGGAACTCATCCGGCTGACTGCCGAGATCCTCTGCAATGGTAGCTGCGAGAACTGCAAGAAGTTCCTTGTCTGCCTCGTCATTTACTACCGGAGCAGCAGCTGCTGCCTTAACCGGCTGCTGTTTCTTTGTTCCCGCAATGCTTCCGACTACGGAAGAAATGATTGCGATAGCGAACATCAGAATGAGCAGCATGATGAAAACGACAGCCAATCCGCTGACAGAGACAACCAGAGCGGTAGGAATGTTCATTGTGGTTGCTGTATACATCTGGACTACACCTCCTTTGAAATATGACCCGCGGCTGGAAAAGGCCGCAATGCAAAGTTAAGATTCCGTATTATGGAACGTATTCCATTTTCAAAAGGGCAAAATATAAAAAAGGGAGATTGCCCTCCTGCAAGATTTGTCCACATTCACAGAATCTGCCCTTTTTCCTTTTGGAATTATAGCGTATGTGCTATGGAAAGTCAACGAACTTCCTTACGAAATCATAATCTTTCATTAATCTACGGTAAACTTCAAATCGACTTTCCAGGAATACGCAATACTGCCCATAAATGAGCAGAAAAACACCGCATCGGCGATGATCTGCATTAGATATATCGACGGTGCGGTGATGGATTATTACTATATTATAGTGTTTATATTGGCAGGTTATCTCTCTGCATCCTTCTCCGTTTTGATATAGAGAAATTTCTATATATAAACACGGTCTTTGTCAGAGTTTCTTCCTTACTTCTGCACTTTGAAAGAGCTCTTCAGCGGAACAATTCGGTTGAATACCGGCTGGCCTTCTTTGCTGTCCTTGCAGTCAACGCAGTAGAAACCGTCGCGGACAAACTGGAAACGATCAAATTCTTTTGCCTTCTGAAGGCCCGGCTCCAGATATGCGTCCTCGATCACGGTCAGGCTGTGCGGATTCAGGTTCAGCGTGCCGTCGGCATTAAGCTTGCCCTTCTCTTCGTCAACCAGGTTTTCATAGAGACGAACCGTTGCCTTGAATGCGGTCTTTGCCGCAACCCAGTGGATGGTGCCCTTAACCTTTCTGGTCGCGCAGTCGCCTCCGCGGGTCTCCGGATCGTAGGTCGCGTGAACTGCGGTGATGTTGCCGTCCGCATCTTTATCAACGCCGGTGCAGGTTACAAAATATGCATTCATCAGGCGGACTTCATTGCCCGGATACAGTCTTCTGTACTTCTTCTCCGGAACTTCCATGAAGTCGTCCTGCTCGATCCAGAGTTCTCTGCCGAACGGAACTTTTCTGCTTCCAAGAGTCTCATTCTCGGTATTGTTGGAAACCTCCAGCTCCTCGATCTGATCCTCCGGATAGTTGTCGATGATCAGTTTCAGCGGATGAAGAACTGCCATGACGCGCTCCGCCTTCAGTTTCAGATCGTCGCGGATGCAGCTCTCAAGAGATGCGCTGTCGATGGAGTTGTCTGCCTTGGATACACCGGCAAGCTCTACGAACTTCTGAATGGACTCCGGTGTATATCCTCTTCTTCTCAGAGCGGCGATGGTAACCAGTCTCGGGTCATCCCAGCCGTCAACCACCTTGTCCTCAACCAGCTTTTTGATGTAGCGCTTTCCGGTCACCACGTTGGTCAGGTACATCTTTGCAAACTCGATCTGTCTCGGCGGATTCTCGAATTCACACTCCCGGACAACCCAGTCATATAACGGTCTGTGATCCTCGAACTCGAGCGTACAGATGGAATGGGTGATTCCCTCAACCGCATCCTCGATCGGATGTGCAAAATCGTACATCGGGTAAATGCACCATTTGTCACCGGTGTTGTGGTGATGCTGGCGAGCCACGCGGTAGATAACCGGGTCTCTCATGTTGATGTTCGGAGACGCCATGTCGATCTTCGCGCGGAGAACTTTCTCTCCGTCCTTATACATTCCGTTCTTCATGTTTTCAAAGAGTTCCAGATTCTCTTCCACGGAACGGTTCCGGTACGGGCTCTCTTTGCCCGGATGAGTGAAATCACCGCGGTACTCGCGGATCTCGTCTGCCGTCAGATCGCAGACAAAAGCCTTTCCCTTCTTAATAAGAAGGACCGCGCACTCATACATTTTTTCAAAGTAGTTGGATGCATAGAAGACTTCGTCGCCGAAATCCGCACCGAGCCACTTTACATCCGCGATGATGGACTGAACGAATTCGGTCTTCTCCTTTGTCGGGTTGGTGTCATCAAAGCGGAAATTGAACTTGCCGCCATATTCTTTCGCAAGACCGTAATTCAGAAGAATCGATTTTGCATGGCCGATGTGAAGATATCCGTTCGGCTCCGGCGGAAAACGGGTCTGGACATGGTCGTAAACTCCCTCCGCAAGGTCCTTGTCGATCTCTCGCTCGATAAAGTTTTTGCTTACCGGCTCTTTGGACTCCTCTTCTGTTTTTTTCGTAATGTCCTCCATACTCTTCCTCCCGTATTATCCGCACAGACAGCGGTAATTTGTATAAATATATCGAATAAATGATATCATATTTGCGCATCTGCCGCACCAACTTTTTTCCTTCGGAATATTCTGTTTCGGAAATTCTGCGCACCGCAATGCGGTATCTTTCACTCAGCGGCGTGTGCATCCCCGCGGACCGCATTTGGTTATACCGGAAATACGAAACGCTTTTCGTTATACAGACAATGTGGACCGTTTTTTCTGCTATGCCGGAAATGAGGAACGTTCTTCCGCTATACAGGAAATGAGGACCGCTTTTCCGGCACAGCAAAAAGGAAGCACCTTCGTGCTTCCTTCATCGTTTCGTGAGGCATCGGGGACTCGAACCCCGGACAACTTGATTAAAAGTCAAGTGCTCTACCACCTGAGCTAATACCCCGAATCATAAACCAGACTGGGCCAGTTGGATTCGGACCAACGCTGCAGGAGTCAAAGTCCTGTGCCTTAACCGCTTGGCTATGGCCCAAAATATTCTCCTTGTCCAGTAAGGAAAGGGTGGATAGTGGGACTCGAACCCACGATCTCCAGATCCACAATCTGGCGCGTTAACCGACTACGCCATACCCACCATATTTGATTGTCTTACAATCAATGACCCAGCGGGGATTCGAACCCCGGACACACGGCTTAGAAGGCCGTTGCTCTATCCAGCTGAGCTACTGAGTCATTCGCTGTCGATCGCTCAACAGCAAAAGTAGTATACTAAACATCCGAACCAATGTCAAGCATGTTTTTTATATTTTTTTAATTGGTTTGACATCTCCGACATTTTAAAGGTAATAATGCCCGATCTCCATCTCACCGTTTTCATCGATCTCGAGGATCGCAAACGTGGGTCTGCGCCCCTCCTGCCGCGGATAGGAGATGCTGCCCGGATTCAGCACAGTCAGTCCGTCTTCCCGGCCGAGATACGGCTTATGCGTATGACCGAACATGGCAATTTTTGCTCCTCTCGCCTCCGCTTCGTCCGCCAGACGCTCCGGTCCCATGGAGACACCGTACCGGTGTCCGTGCGTGATAAACGTGCGGTACGGACCGATCATAAACTCTTCCTCTCCCGGAAGTCCCGTAAAGAAATCATTATTGCCCTGAACCATATGGATCTCACATCCGGGGCTTGCCTCCTCGCACCAGCTGCGAATCATTTCATCGCTTCCCTCTCCGTCTCCGAGATGAATCATCATATCAAACGGGGCGGTTCCCTGTATCACTTCCAGCAGATTCCCGTCTTTTCGATGGGAGTCGCTCACAATCAGAACTTTCATCGGTTTTCCTTTTTCAAAATCCGCATGTTTTCGGTGACCGCTGCCTCAGCCGATCTCCAGCTTTTTCACGAGAATCTCCCGCATCGCGCGAAGCGCTTTTCCGCGGTGGCTGATGGCGTTCTTCTCCTCTTCCGTGATCTCGGCACTTGTCTTTCCGTATTCCAGAAGATACAGAATCGGATCGTAGCCAAAGCCCCCATTTCCGGCTACCTTCTCCGCGATCACGCCTTCCATTGTCTCCTCGGCGTGTTCCACCGATCCGTCCGGAAGGACTGCGCAGATATTGGCCACGAACCGTGCGGTTCTTGCGCCGCCGGCCTGATTTACACGCTCGATCAGATTTGCATTTTTTTCCTCGTACGAATGTCCCTCCATATATCTCGCTGACAGAACCCCGGGCTCACCGCCGAGGCAGTCGATCACAAGACCCGAATCGTCCGCGAGAACGATGCCTCCGGTCTTTTCCCAAACGGTCTTTGCCTTGATCTCGCTGTTGGCGGCAAAAGAGTCCGCTCCCTCTTCGATCTCGCCTTCAAAACCGGCTTCCCGCATCGTCATGATTTCAAAGCCGAGTCCGTCCATGATCTCACGGATCTCGCGGATCTTATTCTTGTTTCCGGTTGCAAATACGATTCTGTTCATTTCCAAATCCTTCTTTTTTCTCTTCGTGACGACAAGTGGATATCCCTATGGTTTTCCCTGCATTTTTTTCATTTTACCCCACTTTAATTCTTCCGTCACGTGTTTTTGAGAATGCTTCCGAAGGTCACCCCTCCGCCAGTTATTTTTTCGAAACCGCCCCTGATATCAATCTCCAACCGGTTGGTCTTTTCCGGATCGTCGCAATACGAGTATGCCATATTCTCTGCCGTACTCTTTAACATCGCGAGCGACAGTTCATTTTCCGTATTGTTGATATCAAACGCTTTCCCCCGGTATGTAACAGCAATCCGGCACTTTTCATCATGAGCCGCATACTCTACCTCTACATGGATATCCGGTTTTTCAAATTCCGGGAAAAGAATCTGCTGCAAAAGTTCCTCCAAGGAAAGGCGAATGCGGTATTTCAATGCCGGTTTGACATCATTCTGCATCAGATATTTGTCCAGCTCGGCATGGAAACCGATAAAGTCATAATCACGGCCGTCAATCACTTTTTCAAAGACCTTAAGTCTCTTAATAAACCGTCTGGTCCGCTCTTTCTTCGGGTTATCAAAAATCTCTTCCGGAGTTCCCTCCTCGTAGATTCCTCCCTGATCCATATAGAACACCCGGTTTGATATGGCCCTGGCAAAATTCATCTCATGGGTAACGATCATCATCGTCTTTCCGCTTTTTGACAGATCCCGGATGACCGCCTGCACCTCAGAGACCATGGCCGGATCAAGCGCGCTGGTAGGCTCGTCCAGCAAAATGACATCGGGATCCATGCACAAACACCTTGCAATCGCCACCCTCTGCTTTTGTCCGCCCGACAGTTCGTCCGGATAACGAAGCGCCTTTTCCCTGAGTCCCACTCTCTGAAGAAGTTCCATGGCTTTGTCATAAGCCTCCTGACGGCTTTTCCCTTTCAGCTCCATGGGCGCCAGCATCAGGTTCTCGATCACCGTAAGATGTCCGAACAGATTGAAGGACTGAAATACCATGCCGATCTTCTGTCTTGCTTTTTTTATATCATAGCCCTTAGCGGTTATATCCTCCCCTTCAAACAGGATCTGTCCGGAGGTCGGCGGATCCAGCAGATTGATGCATCGGATCAGAGTCGATTTTCCCGTACCCGACGGTCCGATCACCGAGATCACATCTCCCCGATGAATGGTCACCGACAGATCTTTCAGAGGAGTGGCCGTTTGAAATTGTTTGGTAATGCTTCTGATCTCAATCATCTGTCTTTACCCCCTTTAAAATTTCTGCCTCGCTTCGTTTTTTCGGGTTCGTGCTGATCTCGATCCGGCTTACAGCCGCCGTAAGTATACCGCCCAGAATAAAATAGATAATGGCGACCGCAATCAGCGGGAAGAACGCTTCATAGGTGCGTCCCCGAACGATATCTCCCATCTTCGTGAGATCCTGAACAGCGATATATCCAACTACCGCAGTCGCTTTGATCAGAGATATCACCTCAGCCTTGTAGGAAGGCAGAAAATGCGGGATGGCCTGAGGCAAAATGATCCGAAAGAACGTCCTCATATCACTGAACCCGAGGGCATACGCAGCTTCCTTCTGCCCGACGTCCACTGCTCCCACGCCCATTTTCAGCATTCCGAATACTGCAACTCCAAAGACTAGGGTAAATGCGATGACCGATACAACTGCGCCGTCAATGGAGGATTTTGCAAAAATGACATAATAAAGAATCATCAAAAGCACGACCACCGGCATCCCCTGTATCAGCCATACAAAAAAGTCCGCCGCTCTGTTCGGAATAACCCCTCCGTTTCTGCAGAGCATATACACCAGAAAACCTAAAATCGTACCAAGCAGGATGGAAGCGACGGTTATCACGACCGTGGTCAGGATCCCTTCCAGAAACAATTGATAACGGTTCTCCCGGATGAAGGTCTTTTCAAAACTTGAGATAATCTTTGAAAGGAAGGAAGCATCCGCAACCGGATCTTTCCGGAGAACAACGGCGATCGTTCTGCTGTCATAATAGGGCTCGCTGAAATACACGCTCTCCGCTCTCTCCTCCGTGATCGTGACTGCCGAGACCGCCAGATCACATTTACCGCTTTGAACCGCAGGAAGCACCCCGTTAAAATCCATATTCACAACAGAAAGACCATAACCGTATTCCTTACAGAACTTCGCTACGATATCGATATCAAAACCGACCGCACGACCGTCTTTCATATATTCAAAAGGCGGATAAGCCACCTCGCTCGCAACGCTCAGCATTCCCTTTTCAGCCGGAAGGGAGGAGTAATCCTCTCCAACCTTTATGGACTCATCATCAGAAAACCAGATATCGCTGATCTCTCTTAAACTTCCGTCCTCTTTTTTCTTTAAGAGGTAGGCGTCAAACTCCTGTTTTAAAGACATTCCCCTGTCATTTTTGGGAAATACCACGCCATACTGCATCTCTTCAAGGTATTCGGGAATATAGGTAAGCATGTTATCTTCCTTCATGACATCCCGGATGCTTGGCTCTTCCACAATAAAAGCGTCGATCTTTCCTGTTTTTAATGCCACGGTAAGATCAGCCAGAGTGGAAAAATAAGTGATATCCACTTCCCCTATCGTTTCTGCGGCAAGCGTATCAAAATAGGTTCCGGTCTGAACTCCTACCTTTTTTCCTTTCAGTTCCGCTAATTTCCCGTATACCCCGCCGCCCGGCACAATTTCAGGAGAAAGTTCCTTTTCATTGGAAGCGCCGGTGCCTTTCCCGTTGTAATCCTTCCAGCCGATCGCCTCCGATGTCCGGACTTCTTCGTTTTCTCCTTCCTGCCCCGCAGCAAAGACGGTCCGACCTGCGAAGGGCATAAGAAACAGAATAAAAAGCATCACAAGAAACATTATCCCCTTTTTCCCGCTATGATCCATGGAGTTCCCCATACCGTAACCTCCTTCTCAAATCGAGTCGACTTTTTCAGCAGTCTCACCGATCGCGCCGCCATATTGACTGATTATTGCATTGTTTTTTATATTTTTCCCTCTTTTTTTATATATTACAATATGTTTGTATGACAAATCAACGAGTCGAAACACGCTTCGCGAATTTCAAGCGTTTCGCGGCAGTCGCCAGGGCCTCACGTAAGCGTGGGTTTTGGCGAATTAGCCTCGCAAAAACAAAAATCGAGCAGGGACGGTTCCTCTGCTCGATTTCTGCTGAATCATGTCTTCTCTGAAATTGATTGATTCCTCTTTCGGATCCCCGGGCCGGTCAGCGGCGTGTGCATCCTCGCCGATCATTTTTATGGTTCACAGGAAATCTCTTTTTTTCTCTTCGGCGGTTTCTTTCCCATAAAGGAATAGAAGTAAGTCTTCATCATTCCATTGTAAATCTTCCGATTTTTGTCCGCCTTGCGTCCGATATCTTTCTCCGCCTTCTCGTAGGACGTAATCATAAACATGGACCAGTCGTCCAGATTACGGAACCGCTCACCAAGCGCGCGGTAGATCGCCGGAAGGTCTCTCTTCTCCTCCAGGCGCTCGCCGTACGGCGGGTTGGTGATGATAAATCCGTATTTCTTCGGATGGCTCAGGTTCGCCACCGGTCTCTGCTGGAAGTGAATCAGGTGATCCACGCCCGCTCTCTCGGCGTTCTCTCTCGCCACTTTGATGATATCCGGGTCAATGTCGTAGCCCTGAATGTCACATTCGACATCCTCTTTTACCTGATCCTGTGCCTCATCGATCGCATCGTACCAGCACTTTTTCGGAATCAGATGGTTCCAGTTTTCCGACAGAAACGACCGGTTCATCCCCGGTGCGATTCCGGCCGCGATCATCGCCGCCTCGATCAGGAACGTGCCCGATCCGCAGAACGGGTCCACCAGGATCCGGTCCGGATGCCACGGCGTAAGAAGAATCAGGGCTGCCGCCAATGTCTCCGTGATCGGAGCCGCTCCCTGCATCAGGCGGTATCCTCTCTTATGAAGGGAATCGCCGCTCGTATCGATGCCGACCACGCATCGGTCTTTCATAAAAAACACGCGCAACGGGAACTCGGCGCCGGTCTCCGGCATGCGGTCCATGTGATAGACATCCTGCATGTGATTTGCCAGCGCCCGTTTCATGATCCTCTGAATATCCGAGGTGGAAAAGAGCTTACTGTTGATGGAGGACGCTTTCTTCACCCAGCATTTCGCATCCTGCGGAAGATACTCCTCCCACGGAATTGCCCTGGTCTCCTCAAAAAGCTCATCGAATGTATTTGCATAAAAGTCGCCCACCTTCAGCAGCACGCGCTCTGCGGTCCGAAGGAAAATGTTGGCGCGGGCGATCGCCGACGCATCCCCGCGGAACGTTACTCTTCCGTTCTCGACTTCCACGATCTCATATCCGAGATCCGTGATCTCACGTTTCAGCACGGACTCAAGTCCGAAATGGCACGGTGCCAGAAGTTCAAATTTTGTCACTGTTTTCTCCCGTCTAAGACAGTATCCCGCCGGATAACGTCAACGTCTTTTTCCTGAATTATAACCTGGACTATAATATTAGCGTGTTCCGCAAAACGTGTCAATCTCGGCCATTTTCAGTTCAAACCAGAATTCCACACCGTCTTCCGTATTCGAGACGCCGTACGCCTGATGGTGCGCATCCATGATCGCCTTCACAATCGAAAGTCCGATTCCGCTTCCGCCGTACGCGCGGGTCCGCGCCTTGTCTACCTTATAGAACTTCTGCCACAGCTTTCCGAGTTCCTCCTGCGGAATATTCTTTCCGGAATTGTATACGGTCGTCCGGACAATGCCGCGCTCCGCGTCCTCTTCGGTCCGGATCGAGATCACCCTCTCGCCCTCCACGTGGTTCACCGCATTGTTCAGATAGTTCGTGATCACCTGTTCAATCTGGAATTCATCCGCGCATACCATCTCCGTCCCTTCCGCCTCAAAATCCACCTTCAGGTTCTTTTCTTTCAGTCGGATCTGGTTTGCGCCGATCACGCCGCGGACGACATCATTCAGATCAAAATTATGGAATTCCGAGCGCTCCCGTCCGAACTCGAGTGCCGTCAGTGTCAGGAGCTGACGGACCATCTTATTCATCTTGTTTGCCTCGTCCATGATCACACCGCAGTAATAATCACGGTTTTCCGGGTCTTCCGCCATTCCCTCGACCAGTCCTTCCGCATATCCCTGAATCAGGGCGATCGGTGTCTTCAGCTCGTGGGAGACATTCGCGATAAACTCTTTTCGGAGTTCATCGATCTTCTCTTTTTCTTCAATATCTTTCTGGAGCTGTTCATTGGCTCCCTTCAGTTCCTCAATCGTACGGCTCAGCCGATCGGAAAGAACATTCATATTCTTTCCGAGCGTCGTCACCTCCGCCGCCGCATTTTTCCGATCCTGATATTTTGCCGTAAAATCAAGTTTCGACATACGCTCGGACAATTTCGAAAGATCCGCCAACGGTTCCGTGATCCTGCGGGTGATCAGATAGATCAGGATACTGCCGACAATGATCACGATCAGGCCGACCCGCAACAGGAATCGGTTGGAAATGACGGACGACTCACGAATGGAGTCCAGCGGGATCGCCATGATGAAGACGGTTCCATTATCCGTAAAAAATCCCCAGCTCTCCAGCGATTTGGTTTTCGAAAAGGCATCGAACGCCGTCTGGATCTTATAGTTATCCTCCTCATACAGAACATCCAGGTCCTTCGGATACTGGCCGATGATGTAGCGCTGGACACGGTCGCGGAGTTTTCTCGCATCCGCCGTGGATGTGAGAAGCGTCTCGTTCCGAAGGCTGTCGTAGATCACAATCGAAATGCCGGAGGTGTCACGCAGACGGCGCACCGTTTCCGCCACCGTCGGATCGGTCGCAATACTGAAATCGTCATCCGGATCCTCCGGCCTCTCCTGTTCCTCTGTTCCGGCGGTCGTCTGCTCATCGGTTCTCCCGTCAGCCGCCTGCTGCTGTGCTGCCCCCGCGGTTGCCTGTTCATCTGTTCTCCCGTCAGCCGCCTGCTGCTGTGCTGCCCCCGCGGTCGCCTGCCGTTCCGATGTCCCGGCTGTTTTCTGTTCCTCCGCCGCGCCGGCCGTTTTCTGCTCATCTGCTGTCCCGGCCGCATCCTGCTCATCCTCCGCGGCCGTCGGATTCCGATGGTTTCCGCTCTGCTCCGGCATTTTCACCGTTCTGTCGTCATCCGGAAGCTGGTTCAGCGGCTTTTTTTCGAAGGGTCCGCGCGCATCATCTCCCGTAATCAGGGTCACCCCGTCTCCCGGCTCCGGCAAGCTTTCCATTTCCGCCGCCTGATCTTTCCCACCGCTTCCGGCCGAATTCTGTTCTCTCTCCACAGCGCTCTGAACGACGGCATTGATTTCCTCATATGCGTCTTTCAGGACCTGAACCTTATAATTCCGGTAATATCCCTCCAGAAACCAGGTATTTGCAGCCAGAACCGACCCAAACAGCACGACGGTAACGGCCACAAAGATCAATGTCACGCGAAACCGCAGCGATCTCGGATTTACTGTATTTTTCATAGAAAATGTCCTCGCATCTCCCTTTCAGGCAAGATTTTTCCGGGAATCCCTCCGGATCGTCTCCGAAAGGAGCCGTAAACGGATCAGTGTTCCGGAAGGAACTTATATCCCATCCCCCAGACGGTCTTTATGTAGTCGCCGTCCGGGCCAAGTTTACTGCGAAGCTTCTTCACATGGGTATCGATCGTTCGCGCGTCCCCATAGTAGTCATAATTCCAGACATTGTTCAGGATCTTCTCCCGGGAGAGTGCCTGACCCTGATTTTCCACAAAATACGTGAGAAGCTCAAATTCTTTAAAGCTCAGATCCACCACTTCGCCTTCCACGCGAACCAGATGAGCGGACTTATCGATGTTGATGCCGCCGACCTCGATCACATCCGAAGTTCCGCTTCCGCTCCGCCGAAGGATCGCCTCCACGCGGGCCACCAGAATCTTCGGGCTGAACGGCTTTGCGATGTACTCATCCGCTCCGAGTCCAAATCCGTTCAGTTCATCGTTTTCTTCCGTGCGTGCTGTCAGCATGATAACCGGCACCTGCGAGTATTTGCGGATCGTCCGCAGAACATCCCAACCGTCCATTCTCGGCATCATGACATCCAAAATGATCAGCTGGATATCCTTCTGGTCAAAGAAGATCTCTACTGCCTGTTCGCCGTCTTCCGCTTCCACGACCGTGAAATCTTTCAGTGTCAAAAAGTCTCCGACCAGCTTTCGCATGCGGGCCTCATCGTCAACAATCAAAATTTTCGGTTTATCCATAACGGTCACCTCTCTATTCTCATCTGCCGGATCCGCCGACTCCGGCTTTCCGACTCTGTAAATGTTCGCTGTGATCACATCATAGCAAAGGACCGCCCCGAATTCCATACGGTTCACAGAAACTACATAGTCTGCTTCCTTCCGATGTATGTGCGGAGCACATACATGAAGTTTTTGTCATAGGTTATTTCGGAAACGGAATATTTTAGATGGGTTTCCGGACAGAACAAAAATCCGGCCGATTATCCCTTAGGATTCATCGACCGGTGCAGAGCAAATGATAAAAACAGCATTATTCCGAAAGCTCGGAGGTGCAGTGCGGGCATCTGGTTGCCTCAAGCGGAATCTCTGTCTTGCAGAACGGGCAGATCTTTGTAGTAGGCGCCGCCGGAGCCTCTTCTTCCTTCTTTTTGGTCGATTCCACAATCCGGTTCACAATCTTGACCAGCCAGAATACCACAAACGCCATGATCAGGAAATTGATCACCGCCGTGATAAACTTACCGTAACTGATTACCGCCTCACCGGAAAGCGGAAGAACGTACTGATCGAAGTTTGCTCCCCCGAAAAGACCAAGGATCGGGGAAATGATATCATCCGTCAGCGATTTTGTGATATTGGAGAACGCGCCGCCAATGATCACGCCGACAGCCATGTTCATCACATTGCCGCGTGCGACAAACTCACCAAACTCCTTCATAAATCCCTTTTTTCCCTCTGCCATTCTCATACCTCCCCAAATTCGATTTCACGGAAAACTGCGTTCTGTCTCATATGATCGCGGAGCGTTTTTTCATAGGAAATGCGGAACACTTTCCTGTGAAAAAAACAAAAATTTTCCTTCAACACAGATATTATATATCAAATTCATTCTTACATACAGTTTTTTATGTAAATTTTCGACAAACACAAAACTCCCCCAAAGGAGAGGGAATCCACGATTCCTTCGCCCCCGGGGGAGTCCGTATGATGTTTCATGGTTCAAAACATCCGATCATTCTTTCGATTCGGTTTTTGTTCCGCGTTACGATATTCCGCGCTTTGTCAGCATCGCTTTTTTCCGCAATCTATCGGCATCGCGTTATTCTGTACTTTGTCCTTCCCACAGTTTTCCGCGGTTTATTCCGCATCCTCTGCGGTCTCATCCTGCGGCTTAACGGCAATGCCGAGCTCATCGAGCTGCTTTACGTCAACTTCGGACGGAGCCTCCATCATCAGGCAGGACGCATCCTTAACCTTCGGGAACGCGATGACATCGCGGATGGAATCCGCTTCCACCATCAGCATGACCAGACGGTCCAGTCCGTAGGCAAGGCCGGCGTGCGGCGGTACTCCGTACTTGAACGCGTCAAGCAGGAAGCCGAACTGCTCCTGAGCCTTCTCCTTGGTGAATCCCAGAACTTCCAGCATCTTCTCCTGAATGTGTCCCTGATGGATACGGACGGAACCACCGCCGATCTCATTTCCGTTCAGGGTGATATCGTAAGCCTTTGCGCGGACTGCACCCGGATCGGTATCAATCTTGTCCAGGTCTTCCTCCATCGGCATCGTAAACGGATGATGCATCGCGACAAAGCGCTCCTCCTCGTCGGACCACTCCAACAGCGGGAACTCGGTTACCCAAAGGAAACGATAGTCGTCTTTTCTGGTCAATTCGAGCTGACGCGCCATCTCCAGACGGAGTGCGCCGAGCACCTGGAATACGATCTTGTTGCGGTCAGCCGCAAACAGAAGAAGGTCTCCGGCTTTCGCGCCCATGGCCTCGATCAGGGCCTTCTCGATCTCCGGTGTCAGGAACTTCGCGAAAGAAGACTTGGTTGTGCCGTCTTCCTTCAGTGCCAGCCATGCAAGACCCTTTGCGCCGTTGCCCTTTGCGAACTCTACGAGAGCGTCGATCTTCTTTCTCGGCATCTCGCCCTGACCCTCGACATTGATACCGCGGACACTGCCGCCGGCCTCAAGCGCGCTCTTGAACACCACAAATTCGGAGTCTTTTACAACATCGGAAACGTTCTTCAGCTCCATGCCAAAACGGATATCCGGTTTATCGGAGCCGAAACGCTCCATACACTCTTTCCAGGTCATTCTCTGGATCGGAGTCGGAATGTCGATGCCCTTTACTTCCTTAAAGAGCTTCTTCAGAAAACGCTCATTGACATCGATAACGTCTTCCACGTCCACGAAGGAAAGCTCCATATCGACCTGTGTGAACTCCGGCTGACGGTCCGCGCGGAGATCCTCGTCACGGTAGCAGCGTGCGATCTGGAAGTAACGGTCATAGCCCGCTACCATCAGAAGCTGCTTTAAAAGCTGCGGAGACTGCGGAAGAGCATAGAAATTGCCCGGGTGCATACGGCTCGGAACCAGATAGTCTCTCGCGCCTTCCGGTGTGGACTTGATCAGCGTCGGGGTCTCCACCTCGAGGAAACCTTCCTCCGCGAAGAAGTTTCTCGCCACGTTCGCAATCTTGGATCGGGTCATCAGATTTCTCTGGATATCCGGTCTTCTGAGGTCCAGATATCTGTATTTGAAGCGAAGATCCTCTCTTGTCTTGGAGTTCTCCTCGATCGGGAACGGCGGGGTCTCTGCCTCGGCAAGAATGCGAAGGGTCTTCGCCACGATCTCAATGTGTCCGGTCGGGATCTTGTCGTTCACTGCGGAACGTGCTCTTACCTCACCCTCAACGGCGATGACGTATTCCGCATGAAGTTTCCCCGCCTTCTCATAATACTCATTTCCGCAGTTTTCTTCCTCGAAAACGATCTGAAGAATACCGGAGCGGTCTCTGAGATCCGTGAAAATGATGCTTCCTTTATTTCTGCTTCTCTGAACCCAGCCCATAACGGTGACGTTTTCGCCGATATTTGCCTCACTCAGCTCGGTGCACCGATGTGTGCGATGCAGTCCGGCCATCGATTCTGCCATGATATGTTCCTCCTAAATCATGAAATACAATCTATTCTCGAGCAGCGGGATCCCCCGCTGTCTGCTCTTCTTTCGAAGAACCTTTTTACAGATCCTTCTTATAGAACTCGACAAACTCCCCGAATCCGTTCTCCACGAACTGATCCTTCTGGAATTTCTTGTTCTTCGCCATCATTGCAAGCGCTACCTTGTGGCCCTTGCCGCGCTCTTCCTCGGCTGCCGCGATGACTTTGCGGAACTGCGCCGCGTCCAGTCCCTTCTCGTAAAGGAAAGCCTTTGCCACTTTCTTCTCCGGAACTTTGAAGCCCTGATCCATCAGGATCGTGATGATGCGCTCGAATCCGATGGAAATGCCGCAGGCCGGGGTGTCCTGGCCGGTGAATTTTCCGACAAGCTGATCGTAACGGCCGCCGCCGGATACGGATCCGCCGAAGCCTTCCATGGAAACCTCAAAAATGGTTCCGGTGTAATATCCCATACCGCGGACGAGGGTCGGGTCAAACTCAAGATTGAAATCGAGCGTGGTGACTGCCTTTGCCGTCTCCATGATCTCCGCCAGATTTGCGGCTTTGGCCGGATCCATAGCGGAAGCGATTCTCTCGCCGAGCTCACGGACGCCGTCCGGAGTGTTTTTGATGGAGCCGAGAAGATCCACATACCTGTCGACCGAATCCTGCGCGTATCCATTGTCCAGAAGCTCCTGTTTTACGCCGTCCAGCCCGATCTTGTCCATCTTATCCAGCGTGATGAAGACATCCATGGTCCTGTCTTCCGGGAAGCCGCAGTAATCCGCCATTCCCTTGAGGATGGCACGGTCATTGACACGGACGGTGAGCTTGTTGTCCGGAAGGATTCTCTTGAGCGTCTTGGTGATCGCAAGGATCGACTCGATCTCAACCTGATTGGTCGGATCGCCCAGAACATCGATATCGCACTGTACGAACTGACGGAAACGTCCCTTCTGCGGACGGTCCGCGCGCCATACGCTTCCGACCTGCAGTGCCTTGAACGGCTGCGGAAGGGAAGCCGCGTTGTTGGAGTAGTATCTGCACAGCGGAAGGGTCAGGTCATAGCGAAGACCGGAATCCGCGATTTCATCCCATTTGTTCTCATCCAGAGCACTCTGGAGCTTATCGCCTCTCTTCATGATCTTGAAGATCAGCTTCTCGTTGTCTCCGCCCTGCTTGCTGGTAAGGTTCTCAATATGTTCAACGCACGGTGTCTCGATGGTCGAGTAGCCGTACTCGCGGTATGTATCTTTGATAATGCCCAGAACGTAGTCTCTGATCTCCATCTCTGCCGGCAGAATGTCTTTCATGCCGGTAACCGGTTTCTTCTTTAAAGCCATGGTATCCTCCTTCGATTGCTCTCGGCGAAAAATTTCACAAATTTAAGTATAGCGGAATTGTCGCTATTTTCAAGTAAATGTTTCCCTGTACGCGCCGCGCTCCCCGCTCCGGTTTACGGCCTCTCTCTGCCGTCCGGATTCTGTCACGGGCTCTGTTACTGATTCTGTCGTGAGTCCCGTCACAGGCTCTGTCCCGGATTCTGTCACGGGTTCTGTCACGGATTTTCTAAGATTCTCTGCTTTTTTGTGAATTTTTACGCCTGTGCGTTTTGGAACAATCAACCGATCATCCCAAAAAGCTGTTCTTTTCGCCCGATCATCTCATCCACGCGGTCGATGTACTGCTGCACGTCTTTGCAGTTTTCGGCCCGCTCGTGGCGGTTTTCAGCCGGGATCAGGAACTTGGTTGTCGTGCCCGCTCCGCAGGCCATGATCGTCTGCTTTTCCTCCATAATCAGGATGTTGTAAAGGCACTCTTTTCCCGGTGCCGCATAGCCGACATTTTCAAAATTTCCCGCCATGTTCTTCTGACGGTAGAGATAATACGGAACAAGTCCCATCTCCTTCGCCGTCTTCCGGGTCTCGTCGATCATCTCGCCGGTATTCGTGATCCTGTAATCCTTATACTGATCCTTCATGGTATTGAGCCGGGCCGCACGCTTGATGGCCAGCGAGTGCACCGTCAGGCTGTCCGGCGCCAGTTCCCGGATTTTGGAGAGGGTCGTCTGCACCTGCTCCATATCCTCCCCCGGAAGACCGACGATGATATCCATGTTGATGTTGTCCATGCCGAGTTCCCGCGCGATGCGGAATTTCTCAATCACCTCGTCCACCGTGTGGTGGCGGCCGATGAGCTTCAGCGTCTCCTGATTCATGGTCTGCGGGTTGATGGAAATGCGGGTGATCCCGTGTTTTTTCAGCACGCGGAGTTTCTCTTCCGTGATGGAATCCGGCCGTCCCGCTTCCACCGTGAACTCCTGCACCCGGTCCATGGGAAATGTTGTCTTCACTTCCGTGATCAGACGGTCCAGATGCTCCGCGTCCAGTGAGGTCGGCGTGCCGCCGCCGAAATAGACGGTTTCCAGCGGTCTGCCTTTCATCTTCTCCGCCACATAATGAAGTTCTTTGAACAGCGCCTCGAAATAGCTGTCCAGCTTTTTCTGCCAGACGCCGATCGGAAAGGACGTAAAGGAACAGTAAAGGCAGGTCGTCGGACAGAAGGGAATGCCGACGTAAAGGCTGTATCCGTTCTCGTAATCCAGAGCGGAGAGAAGTTTTTTCTCCCGCGACGCCACTTCGATGGCAAGTTCCGTCTTCTCTTCTCCGGTGAAATACACGGTATGCATGTAGTCCCGGATCTCATCCTCCGTCTTTCCCTCTTCCAGCATGGTCAGGGCAATCTTCGTCGGACGGATGCCGGTGAGCGTTCCCCAGGGAAGCTCCGTTCCGGTGATAGCATGAAGAATCCGGTAAAGCCGCCGCTTGATCTCGTCTTTCGCGAGTTTCCGCACCGAGCGGTCAACCGCGAATTCCGCATTTTCCTTCCGGACCGTTTTTCCCGCGGCCTGCTCGCTCACTTCCAGCAGAAAAGTCCCGTCGCCCTGCGTTCCCTTTACAAGGATATGAGATGCCGCCGCATCCTTCTCCTCATGAGAGAAATCCTCTCCCGGAAAGAACGCCATCAGAAGTTCGCGGATGTCCTGCTCGAAAGAATTGTCATTTAAAAGGATGGTGATCATATATCTGTCTCCCAGCTCGCATATTTCGCGAGCACATTGTAAATCTTTTCGTATCCGATCTGCGTCTCGTTCATGTGGCCCGGATACGCGGTCACATCATCCGGCAGTTTGAAGAGAATCTGGCATACGGAATGCGCGATCTGCTGCATGCTTCCGGTCGGCATATCCGTGCGTCCGCAGGAGCGGTAAAAGAGAGTGTCTCCGCAGAAGAGAACCTTTTCCGCCTCTTCGTAAAAACAGCAGCTTCCCTCCGTGTGTCCCGGCGTGTGAAGGACCTTCAGTTTCAGTCCCGCCAGTTCCAGGACATCCCCGTCCTTTACCCACACATCGGCGGCATAGCTTGTTCCGCGTCCCGGTCCGAAGACATAGAGATCGCCGGAAAGATTCTTCGCCGGATCGGCCAGAACCGCCTTCTCTTTGTCACAGGCATATACCTTTGCATTCAGCGCGCTCCGTACTTCTTCCATCGCGCCGGTGTGGTCGTAATGTCCGTGAGTCAGAAGAATCGCCTCGATCTTCATATTTTTCTTTGCTATTTCGCGAAGGATCCGGTCCGCTTCCGCACCCGGATCGATCAGAATTCCCGGAACCGGGCCGTTTCCCGGCTTAAAACCGGACACCAGATAGCAGTTGGTATCAATGTTGCCGACACAGATGGTCTGAATAAACATATTTTGTCCTCCAGGCTCAAGCAGACAAGCTTGCTTGTCTATTTGAACCGTCAATCAAAGTTTGAAAGTTTTCTTTCAAACTTTTGTCCTCCAGGTTCAGGCAGGCCGGCTTGCCGGTCTGTCCGAGCCACTTGCCAAAGTCGGATAGTTTTCTTTCAAACGTTTTCTTTTGTCATGACACAGGAACGCCCGGCCCGGATGCCCACGGAAGACAGCCGGAACCGGGCGGTAATTTAATAGAATAACCCTCAAAGCGTGTTTCGTCTCGTTCGTCAGCCGGCGCTCCGGACAATGTCGAGAACGCCTTCGATCTGGCGGAGTTTCTCTGCGATCGATGCCAGTTCGTCTTTGCTGTGAATGTCGAAGGAACAGATGATCGTCGCTTTCCCCTGCTTGTTGACCTTGACATTCATGCTCTGGATATCGATATTGCGCTCGCTGAACACCTTGGAGATATCGACAAACATACCGACACGGTTGTTCGCGTAAATGCGGATCTCGGTGGTGTATTTCTCGGTACCGTTCGTATCCTCCGGTGCCTGCCACTCGGCATCCGTCATTCTCTCCCGCTCATCTTCCGGAAGGCTCAGGATGTTGATGCAGTCGCTCCGGTGAATCGTGATTCCGCGGCCTCTGGTGACAAATCCCTTGATCTCGTCTCCCGGAACCGGGTTGCAGCATTTTGCAAAACGCACGGACAGATCGCCGAGACCCTTGACGATAATTCCGGTCTTTGCCTTGCTTCTTCTGACCGGCGTGATCGGGATCTTGTTGCCGTCGGCCTGAATTGTATCCAAAATCGTCTCATCGGTGATATTCTTGCGCTCGATGGCCTTCTTGGCCTCGACCATCTTGTTGATGACCTGACCTTCCTTGATTCCCCCGTGGCCGACGGAAGCCAGAACAGATTCCCAGTCGCGGTAGGAATAGCGCTGGAGCACTTTTTCCTGATATTCCGGCTTGTTGATCGAACCGATCTCGATTCCCTTCGATTTACAGTAATGATCCAGAAGTTCGCGTCCCCGCTGGATATTATCCTCACGAAGCTCGGACTTGAACCATTGGTTGATCTTGTTTCTCGCCTGCGTGCTCCGCACGAAATTCATCCAGTCGCGGCTCGGTCCCTTCGAGTTCTGCGACGTGACAACCTCGATGCGGTCGCCGTTCTGAATCACATAGTTGATCGGAACCTGCTGTCCGTTGACGCGGGCGCCCACCATCTTGTTGCCGACCGCGCTGTGGATCGAATACGCGAAGTCGATGGGGGTCGATCCCTTCGGGAGATTCTTGACATCTCCGGTGGGCGTGAAACAGTAAACGCTGTCCTGGAACAGGTCAAGATCGCTCTTGAGCATGTTCATGAACTCGTGGTTGTCGGACATATCCTGCTGCCACTCGAGGATCTGACGCAGCCAGGACAGTTTCGCCTCGGTGTTGTCGATGTTGTTCTTCTCGAGGCTTCCGCCGCTCTCCTTATATTTCCAGTGCGCCGCGATACCGTATTCGGCGGTGCGGTGCATCTCATACGTGCGGATCTGGATCTCGAAGGGCTGGCCCGTCCGGCTGATCAGGGTCGTGTGAAGCGACTGGTACATATTCGGCTTCGGCATCGCGATATAGTCTTTGAAGCGGCCCGGAATCGGTTTGTACATCTCATGGATAACGCCCAGCGCCGCATAACAGTCTTTCACATTGTCCACCAGAATACGGATTGCGAACAGATCGTAGATCTGGTCCAGCGTCTTGTTCTGATTGACCATCTTTTTGTAAATGCTGAAGAAATGCTTTACGCGGCCGGTAACCTTGCAGCTGATCTCCTGCTTTTTCATCTCCTCGGAGACTTCATGCATGATCGAGTTGATAAAACTCTCTCTGCTTCCTTTACGGCTTGCGACCTTCTCCTCCAGCTCTTTGTATTTTTCCGGTTCCAGATACCGCAGCGAGAGATCATCGAGCTCCGTCTTGATCCGGCTGATACCGAGACGGTCGGCGATCGGAGCATAGATGTCCATCGTCTCTCTGGCCTTCTCCTGCTGTTTTGCCGGCGTCATGTACTGGAGCGTTCTCATGTTGTGGAGACGGTCGGCCAGTTTGATCAGAATAACGCGGATATCCTTCGCCATCGCGAGGAACATTTTCCTCAGATTCTCCGCCTGAATATCGAGTTTATCCTTGTGCCAGGAGATCTGTGTCAGTTTGGTGACGCCGTCCACGAGTTCCGCGACTTCCACGCCGAATTCGTCCTTCACCTGATCGTAGGTCATGGAAGTGTCTTCCACCACATCGTGCAGAATACCGGCGGTCAGAGTCTCCTTGTCCAGCTCAAGATCCGCCAGAATAATCGCCACACAGATCGGGTGAATAATGTAAGGTTCTCCGGACTTTCTCTTCTGATCCTTATGATTTTCAAAAGCGATGCGGTATGCCTTTTCGATCATGCTGAGATCATCCGACGGATGATATCTTCGAATAGCAGCAATCAGTTGCTCGTAAAGGACCTCCGGACTTGTGAAATCAGAAGGATGTTCGATCTTCTGCTCCGCCTTTGCAGGCGTCATTTCCACTTTCGTGGTCTGTTCCGTATTCTCCATGCAAAGCGCCTCCTATCCCCAAGTCCTGCATCGGACGGTACCATTTCCTCATCAAAAGTTTAAAGCATTGTAATGTTACTATTATAAATAATACCAGCTGAAAATGCAATATGCCGGGGATCTCCTCCCCGGCATAGCAAATGGTTTTCTGCGTTATTTTCCCGGATAGGTAATGAGCGCAGCCACCTCTGTATCTTCGTTTTTCTTTCTTCCCTCAAGGCCGGCCAGTTCCATGACAAAACACATCTTCACAACCTCGCCGCCCATTTTTCTCACGAGTTTTTTGATCGCTTCCACGGTTCCGCCCGTCGCCAGCAGATCATCCACAATGACAACCTTCTGTCCGGGCATAATAGCGTCCGCATGCATTTCCTGCTCCGCGCTTCCGTACTCCAGATCATAGCTGACCGACACGGTCTTCCACGGAAGTTTTCCCTTCTTTCTCACCGGAACAAATCCCTTACGCATCTTATATGCGACCGGAACGCCAAAGATAAATCCCCGCGACTCCGGGCCGACTACAATATCAAAATCAACATCCTTCAGCATGTCGCAGAGTCCGTCCACCGACATCTGCAGTCCGTCCGGATCCTTGATAAGCGTCGTGATATCACGGAAAATGATGCCCGGTTCCGGAAAATCCGGAATATTTCTGACGTACTCTTCAAGCTTCTTCATCAATGTGTTCTCCTTCTAATTCTGACTCCTCAGAGTGAATATTACCCTTTGATATCCGCGCGGTTCTCCGGTCTCTCCTTCGCCCGAAAACAGCCAGCAGTATCACCAGCAGTACCGCTGCGCCGCTGACCGCAGCGCCCGGGATGAGTCCCTGCGGCATATACCGGAGTTCAATCGTATGTGTGCCCGGATCAAGCTTCACTTTACTTAACGACCCAAAAGCCTCATTTATTATACTCTTTTTTCCGTCAACAGTCACGCTCCAGCCTTTATCATACGGAATGGAGAGAAGAAGATCCCCTCCCTTCGCCGTCGTGACGGTCCCCGAAAGAAAACTGTCCTTCCACTCCGAGACATCCAGCTGTTCTTTTCCGAGCACCGACGTGACCTGCTTCAGCGCGTCATAATCGTAGCGGTAGACGGTTCCGCGCGGCTCTTCATTGACCGGTGAGGTGGATTCGAGAGAGACATACTGCCCCGCATTCACATATCCTACCGGAATCAGATAATCCCGCTGCAGATCTTCATACGTCCTGGTCCGTCCGTTCACGGTCAGCTTCGCCTTTTTGACGGAACGGTTGCTCAGACGGATATAATACGTTCCCGACTCCTCTGCCGTAAAGGACAGCATTCCGGATTTTTCCTGAGAGATCACGCTGTTCATCAGAGGATCAAATCCGAGGATCTCCGCCAGATGATTCTGTACCTCCGGGGCAATGGAGCCGCTCAGTTTCCACTCTTTCTCAAGGCCTTCCGGCATCACAAAACCGACGGAGAGAACATCCGGATTCTCATACAGGTACATTCCCGCGGATTCCTGAATAAAGTGGAGATTCGGGTCATTCTGTTCGCTGTTGTATAAGGTATAACGGATTGAAAACAGACTGTTCACCAGCGGAGTCACGCCCTGCGTGCTGTATGCATTGACCGAACCCTCACATCCGAGTTTGGAAAACAGCGACGTCATATTGGCATCCGTCATGGACGAAAACAGCGACGGGGACGGAAAATTCATCCATGCGCCGTCATTTTTCGTGCGATAATCCCTCTTGTCAATGCGGTAGAAACCGACATCGGTCGGCCGTTCCCCGGTCAGCATCCGGATTCCGGCATTGTCCGCCGTGTAGGATGCCCGGCTTGTGGTCGGCACGCTGGTGATCATCGTGTTCGCCAGATTCTCACCGAACGCCGCAAGGATGAGAAGCACTGCCATTACCTCTGCCGAAAACCTTCTTTTTTCGTACAGATACATGAGCGCCGCGTACAGTCCGAGCAGCCCCAGCGCCGCGTAGAAGACCGGGAATTTAAATGCGTCATCCGTCACCGTCTTCTCTGCCAGCAGTACAAACACGATCCCTCCGGCAAGAAACATCCCGATCCGCCGTCCGCTCAGCTCATCCAGATTCTGATAGGCACGGCAGCACATGGTCAGAAGAAGCGCAATGTAGATGAACGACTGACGGCACGGAAGACTGTTCGGATAATGAAAACCGTGCCAGATAAAGTTCAGCATGTTGATCGAGAAGCTCGCATAAAAGAAGATCAGAAGCGCTCCATTGACCAGCTTCTGCTTCCGATCGATCCGGCGGCTCGCGAAATACATCGGCACCATCAGGAACACCGCGGTGCCGCAGAAAACATTCGGCCAGTGATCCAGTCCCGTCTCGACCGTAACGCCGCACATGTGTCGGGCGATCATATCAAAAATCGGGAAATACGTCTCCCAGGTCTTCGGAAAATCCATGTCCGCCGACGCCGTGCGCTGCAGCGCAGCAATCTCCGGAAACAGCATCACCGCCGCCAGCGCGCCGGCCAGAAGAGAATAGAAGACAAACCGGCCGATCGTTGCCCAGAATTTCTTCCACGGGCACATCCCCCGCAGAATCAGAAGACAGCCAAAATACACGATCATAAACAGGCAGATCATGATCGAAATATAGTAATTTGAAAGGATCGAGAAACCCAGCGTCACACCGTAAAAGAGTCCCTTACCCTCAAATACGAGGCGCTCCAGCCCGAGCAGAATCAGCGGAAAGATCAGGATGCAGTCGAGCCACATGATATTCCAGCTGTACGCCGCCTGATATCCCGACAGTGCATAAAACACGCCGAAGATCCCCGCGCCGAACATCGGCGCCCCCAGATGATGGTTCAGATAATAGGTGAAGGTCACGCCGGAAAGGGCAATCTTCAGCACGATCAGGGCCGTGATAAACTCGATCAGATGTGCCTTTGGAATCAGCGCGACGATCCAGTTGACCGGGCTCGCGAGATAATACGCGTAAAGGGCACTGAAATTGACGCCCATTCCGATATCCCAGCTGTAGAGAAGACTTCCTCCGTGCTGGAGCTTATACTGCAGTTCGGAAAAAAACGGCGCATACTGATGATACAGGTCCGTGCGCAGAAACTGATTGTCGCCAAACGGCCAGATTCTGCGGTTCACGAAGGTGACCAGCATCACCAGAACCGGCAGAAAGAATGCGACAAAATATCCTTCCTCCGCTTCCATTCCCGGAATGATGAAGAGATCTCTCAGCCAGCGGAGCACGCCGTTCTTCTCGCCGGTCATCCTCCGGCTTCGGATCTCCGTCTTCTGTTCCTCGTCCATGTCAACCTCCTTGGACATTTTTTATCATGTTTCAGGGCAAGTTTCCGTCGTTCCGCGGCAGCCGCCGGTCCCCCATAAAAGGCCTTTGCTCTGCCGCCGCAAATAAAGATCAAACGCCCTGATATTATAACATAAAGAGTAAAGTCCGCAAGCGGACTTCGGCTTCCCGTACCCTCACTCCGGAGGGGAGCCCATTAGGGCTTCGACTTCCCCCTCATTTCTCAGGGAACCCTGCGGACTTTGACTTCCCCATCCCTCATTCCTCAGGAGATCCTGCGGACTTTGCGCGCCTCCGGATCATTTTCCATCATATGCACTCAACTCGAAACCGGCATCGCCAAGTGCTCCAACATCTGAAAACGCGCCGGAAAATTCCGGCGCGCAGGATAGTCTGTTTCTTTGTTATTCTGTATTTATTCCATATTTTCAAGCATGACATCGATCGTGGTGATCCGTGCGGAAAGTGCAAAGATCTCCGCCGCCTTCTTCAGCTCTTCCAGAGACGGGAAGGACGGAGCGATACGGATGTTGCTGTCGTGCGGATCTTTGTGATACGGATAGGTCGCGCCGGCATCCGTCATGGTCACGCCGCACTTCTTGCAGCGGGCAACAATGCGCTTTGCCGTGCCGTCCATTCCGGTGAAGGAGATGAAATATCCGCCCTTCGGTTTTGTCCAGGAACCGATGCCGAGGCCTCCGAGCTCTCTCTCTAAAATCTCCTCAACCGCCTCGAACTTCGGCCGAAGGATGTCCGCATGTTTTCTCATGTGTTCATTCATGCCCTTGATATCGCCGAAGAACCGCACATGGCGAAGCTGGTTTACTTTATCGTGGCCGATCGTCTGAACCTTCAGCTGCTTCCGGATATCATCCAGATTGTTGTGGGATGCCGCGATCGCAGCGATACCGCTTCCCGGGAACGTGATCTTGGATGTGGAGCTGAATTTGTAGACAATGTCCGGATTGCCGGCCTTTTTACATGCATTGAGGATCTCCGGCACAAAATCATGATCATTGTCATACAGATGATGAATGCTGTAAGCGTTGTCCCAGTAGATTCTGAAGTCCGGTGCCGCCGGTTTCAGATGGGCAAAACGGTCAACCACCTCCGCGGAGTAAGAGTTTCCGGTCGGGTTCGAATACTTCGGAACGCACCAGATTCCCTTTACTTCCGGATCATTGTTGACATACATCTCAACCATATCCATATCCGGACCGTCCGGAAGCATCGGTATGTTGATCAGCTCAAAGCCAAAGAACTCGGTGATGCCAAAATGACGGTCATAGCCCGGAACCACGCAGAGCCATTTCACCTTGTCGAGTTTACACCACGGGGTATTGCCCATGACGCCGTGCGTGAACGAACGGGAGATCTGATCGTACATCACGTTCAGACTGGAGTTTCCATAGATGATAACCTGCTCCGGCGATACTTCCATCATATCGCTGATCAGCTGTTTCGCCTCCGGAAGTCCTTCGAGAACGCCGTAATTCCGGCAGTCGCTGCCATCATCGCTGCGCAGATCGCATTCGCTGTTCAGGACGTCCATCATTCCCATGGAGAGATCGAGCTGCTCGGAACATGGCTTTCCTCTCGACATGTTCAGCTGCAAGTTCTTGTCCTGAAACTCATGATACTTTACCTTGAGCTCTTTGCGGAGCACCTTGAGTTCGTCTTTCGTCATCTCGGAGAATGGCTTCATTATTAATTCCTCCTGCGTCATTCACTTGGTCAACAGGCTGCACGGCATCGATTGTAACAGAAAACTGTCAATTCTGTCATTTCAATGATGTTCAATTTTATCATTAAAACTTTTCATGTACAAGGGAATTTTCCGATGCGAAACCGCCTAAATCGCATTCCCGATTCCTTTCTTTTCTGTCAGAAAGCACCAATTAATGTAAGGAATTCTTATGGTGACGGGTCTGACCCCCGGTGATATGATAGGTGCGATGTAAACATCAAATCTTTTAATTTTTTATGTCTGGGGGATTAATTTATGAAATGTCCGAATTGTGGTGCAGAAGTGAAAGATGGCTCTTTATTCTGCGACGCCTGCGGTTACAAATTCGAAACCGCTGCAGCTAATTCAACCGCCGCTTCCGGTGTTCCGGCCGAGGAGAACGTTCCGGCAAAGAAAACCGGGAAAATGATTCCGATCGTGATCGGCGGCGCTGTCGTAGTCGGAGCTGCAGCATTTTTCGCCAGCAATTTCCTGAAGCCGAATAACAATAAATTCATTGATCTTCAGGCTGCAGCAATCAAATCCGCTTATCTTGATCCGCTGGAGACCATGTATAAGCCGATGAAGGATAAGGTCTCCACCGACCTCACTCTGACCGCAAAAATGCCTGGAGCAGGCCAGATGTCCGACGTTCTCGACAAGACCGCGCTCATCATGAAAATGGACGGAGACAAGCAGAACTGCACTATGAACGTTGCATTCCGCTACAACAACGCCGATGTCCTGACCGGTCTTCTCTACACCGACGGCAAGAAGATCGACATGGCTTCCCCGTCTCTGAACAACAAGGTTTACAGCGGCAATCTCGTTGAAATGACCAAGAAACTGACCGGCCATAACGATGACTCGATCAGCTTTGACGATATCAATGAGCTCCAGCTCAGCGAAGAAAAGCAGAAAGAGATCGCAAAGCGCTACGGCGATCTTATCCGCGGAGTTCTGACAGACAAGAACCTGACCATTGAGAAAAATCAGAAGCTCGATTTCTCCGTATCCGCGATCACTTCCGAGGACGCAAAGAATGCTCTGGACGGCAAGTCCTTCACAAAGTACACCTTTGTTCCGACTGAGGAGGATTACAAGACTCTGATGCAGAAGCTCGGTGATACGCTCGAGAAAGACACCGATCTCAAAGACTGGTACACAAAGTATCAGGAATACGAGAAGATGGCGTATCCGCAGATGCCGACCTATGACGAGATCCTGAGCAAAGTCAAAGAGAACGGAGACAATGCCTCCAAGAACCTGACCGACCTTGAACTGAAATGGACCGTATATGCCGATGACAAGCAGGCACGCTACATCCGCGTCGAGACAAAGAATGCCTCCGCATTTGAGATGGCCTTTGCAGAGGACGGTGCTCAGACGGCAGACTGCATCACCTTCGGAGATGATTTTGCCTTCTGCAACAGCTTCACCAAGAACGGTTCTGTATGCAGCGGTTCCATGAGCTTTAACAACTACAAGCTCAACTATAACAACGTCGACACTTCCAAGCCGTCTGTAATGGGTCTCTTCTATGGTTCCTACAATGCTGAGGGCGTATCTCTCGAAGTGAAGGAAGCAGACAACGCAACCGATTATGAAGTGAAGGTAATGGGCGCGACCATCAACCTGAATGCAACCAACTCTTCCACCGCAGTGAAGCCGGAAGGCGATGTGGTTGATATCTCCAACTACACCGAGGAAGACTATCAGAATCTTGTGATGGAACTTTCCAACGATTTCCAGCAGCTCATGATGAGCGATCCGAATCTTCAGGAGCTGGCAATGATTGCTTTCGGCGGAATGTTCTAAGCAGCGTTACCTCATCTTTTTCCGGTTTGTCAACGTTTTCCGGTCACTGGATCTCACAGAAAGATCCGGCGGCATAACGTCAGCGGCCTGTGCGGCCTGTACCAACAGGCAGCACAGGCCGCTCTGCATTTACGCGAGCAAAAAGCCAAAACCCACGTTCCAGTGAGGCCTTGGCGACTGCCGCGAAACGCTCGAAACTCGCGAAACGTGTTTCGACTCGTTTTATGAATCAACTATCCTAACTTTAAAATCAGTCACCAAAAGAAAGAACGATATGAATCACACTTACTGCACGCTCTCCGGCGTAACCAAAACCTTTCACTCCCGGTCCGGAAACCGGACGGTCGGTCCCATTGACCTCGAGCTCCGCGCGGGAGAAGTTCTCGGAATCCGGGGAATCAACGGCGCCGGAAAAAGTACCGTCATGAACATGATCGCCGGAATGATCCGTCCGGACCAGGGAACCGTCCGTTTTGCTCCCGAGGTCCGGAACCGGATCGGCTATGTCCCCCAGGAGCTCTCTCTTTACGAGACCCTGACCTGCCGCGACAATCTTCGTTTCTGGGGCCGGGCTGCAGGCCTGCCCGGAAAACAGATCGTCACCCGCGCATCCTGGCTCCTTCACGAACTGAATCTGGACGAATGGGCCGATGTGGCGGTCTCTGCCTGCTCCGGCGGAACAAAACGCCGGCTTCATCTTGCCACAGCGCTGATGCTTCTCCCGAAGATTCTTCTTCTCGATGAGCCGAGCGTCGGCGCAGATGAAGATTCCGCCGATTCTATCCTGCAGACGATTCTTCATTTGAAGACGCTCGGTCTCAGCATCATTCTGATCAGCCACCGGAAAGGCGATCTGGAACGGGTCTGCGACCGGATCCTGACACTGGAAAACGGCGCTATTTCTTCCGAAGAAACACCCCAGCACTGAGAAAGGTTCCGATATGTCAGGATTTAAAGCATGTTTATTCAAAGATCTGAAACTGTTTTTCAAGCGGGCTGGGATTCTCTCCCTTCTCCTGCCCCTTCTTCTCTACGCAGCCATGTACTTCGGCTTCCGGAGTTTTTCTTCCTCGGCGGCGGTTCAGCCGTTCCCGATCGCGATCCGCGACGAGGACAATACTCTGATGTCCCGCAATCTCATCCTGCAGATGAAAGACATCCCGATGTTCTCCGAAGTCCGCGTTTTAGAGAACGGTGAAACCGACCGGGAAGTTCTGGAGCAGGGAGCTGCCGCTGTGGTCACGATCCCTCAGTACCTTTTTTACAAAATGTATGCAGTGGAGGAGTGCCCGGTAGACGTCGCCATCAATGACCGCATGGAACTTCCGTCCGCCCTCTTCCGCTCGATTTTCGGTTCCATCATGAGTATCATGGAGAGTGATGAGAGTTCTTTCCGCGGAGCATACCGCTATATGTACACCCTTCAGCACGGTCCGGAAGCGGCGGAACGCGATCTCGAAGATCCGGCGATCCGCGAAGAGATCAACCGCAAGGCATCCGCCGAGCTCCTCTCTGATGCCCTCGGCCGCCAGACGCTCTTCGACACTGAATACTCCGCTTCTCGTATCATGATCACCTCCGTACTGAGAGATATTCTCGCCGGCATTTTCCTGATCATGGTTCTCGGTTATGCGGTGACCGCGCTGAAAACCATCCCGGAAGAACGCCGTCTCGGCGTGATACCCCGGCTCGAGGCTCTCGGACACAGCAGCATCGTCTTCTACCTGTCCAAACTGATCACGGTTTTCCTCCTTCTGCTGCCGATCCTTTTCGGACTCTTCTGTCTCCTCCCCCGGAAGGCATTCTGGATGATTCTTCCGTGGACGGCACTTTTCATCCTGCTCGGCTTTCTCGAAATCCTGCTGATTGCCGAGATTGCCCGTGACAGCCGTTGGATCCAGCAGATCGGAAATCTCTTCCTTTTGCTGATGCTCATCAGCGGAGGAACCTTCTGGCCGCGTGCCGCCCTGCCCGGATTTCTCCGCGCAGTTTCGGGTCTATCGGTCTCCTACTATTTTTCCGAGATTCTGGAGATCGCGTCGAACCGGATGCTGTACACGCCGGAACGCCTCATAAAAAACACCTGCACCCCGCCGATGATCCTCTGCGGAATTCTGGTCCTGCTCATCCTGATCATCAAGCTGACCCGGAAGCTCCGCCCCATCTCTTCATATGCGGTTTCTGCATCCGATATGACGTCTCCCGGCGCCCCGGATACCACCGTGGTCGATTCTGCAGGAGCCGGACACTCTTCCGACACAGGATCCGCCGCAACCGAAGGTCTCTTCCCGGTACTCTCTCTTTCCGGATGGAAAGCTCTGGTCTTCTTCGGAAGTCCGTTCCGGATGATTCTGATCCTTCTCTTCTCCGGCATTCTGCTCTTTTCGGTGGAGACAGCCGTCTCGAGAAGACAGAACTCCGTCCGGATCTCGGTTCGGGACCTGGACCAGACGGAATACTCGGAAGAACTGATCCAAACCCTCGGAGCGCAGGAGGGCGTGACCATCACCGACGCCGGCGGCATTTTCTCCCTTGAAGCAGAACCGGAAGGCACACTGACGATCCCACAGGGATTCGGAAATCTCATTGCAGCCGGAAAACCGCTGACCGTTCACTATGAAGCGGCGCGGGACACCTATTCCGAACAGAGCACACGGGAAATCATCTCCGGCGCGGTCATCTCGGAAAAAAGTCTGTACAAATCACGGGCCATGGTGGAAAAAGAGATCGGCCGGACACTGTCGGATGAGGAATTTTCTGACATGAAAGAAATGATCCGCGCGGAACGCGCATCCATGCCGGATTCATACCAGATCCGGACGCTTTCCGAGCTAAAAGAGGCCGGTTCTTCCGCCCGGGAGCCCGCCGTTTCCGATCCGGTACAGGAAGAGTTCTCCGGTAATGCAAGCGGTTCTGATCCGAACCCTTCACACACGGATTACTCCGACACATCCTCCCGCGGTTCAGAAAAGAAGGCCTCTCTCTCCTCCACCGGCATCGTGGAGACCTTCCTTCCGGATACCTGGACCTTCTCCATCTTAGTGGTGACGATCCTTTCGCTCACCTACACCTCTGTCCGGGGAAGCAAAAGCATGCGGGCGGCGGACCGGAGGCTCCGAACCATGCCGCATGGCCCGATCCGGGCAGTTGTTTCCGATACTCTGCCGATCGCAGGTCTTCTTCTGATCATCCAGTTTACGGGACTTGCCCTCGGCAAAAATCTGAATCCTTATGCGGCGTTTTCCTCCGTCCTGTTCTCCGTTCTCATGGCGCAGTTCGGACTCTGGATCTCATCCGTGGTTTCCACGGAAGGCCGCGTTGACGGCCTGGCCTGCTTTCTGTCGATTATGATCCTTCTGATCGGCGGATGCTTTCTCGATCTCTCGGTTCTCTCCGACGGGATTCGGACGGTTACCTGGATTTCGCCGGCAGGTCTTGCCCGTGCAGTCATGAAGAAAAATGCCCTGGCCGCAGGACTCCTTCTACTGGAGAATATCCTCCTGACCGTGATCCTGCTGAGAAAGCGGGACCTCGGTTAAGGAAAACGATCCGGTCTTAGCAAATGTTCCGCTAATTGTCGTGCCCATGCAGAAAGCCGCGCAGCTGGTTCCGATCCTCCAAAGGATCCGGTTCCCGCTGCGCGGCTCTTCTTATGTTCTGTATTTTATTTTGTTCCGCGCAATTTCAGATTGAGAATCTTCTTCCGGTAGATGCGAATCATCAGAATCGTGGTCATGATGACAGACACGATCTCCGCGATCGCAAAGGAATACCAAACCGCGTCCAGTCCAAACATCCGCGCCAGAATCCACGCGGCCGGAACCAGACAGAACAGCTGACGGGCTACCGAGACGATCAGGCTGTAGACGCCATTGCCCAGCGCCTGGAACATGGAGCCGGTAACAATCGCATATCCCGCAAAAGTGAAGGAAAGGCTGATGGTCCGGAGTGCCGGAACACCGATCTCCAGCATCTGATCCGACGCATTGAAGAGCAGAAGGAGATCTGCGGTCTTCAGCTGGAAGATGAGAAGTCCCGCGAACATGATGATGACAGCAATCACAACGCCAGCGCGGTATGTCTGCATGATTCTCTTCTTGTTGCCCGCGCCGTAGTTATACGCGACGATCGGGATAAAACCGTTGTTCAGACCGAAAACCGGCATGAAGATAAAGGACTGAAGTTTGAAGTATACGCCGAGGACAGAAACCGCCGTCTCGGAAAAGGTGATCAGAATCCGGTTCATAAAAAAAGTCATAACGGACACGATCGCCTGCATGATAATGCTCGGAACGCCGACCGCATAGATGGTGCGGATCGTGCGCAGATCCGGGTGGAAGTCCTTCCAGGAAATCTGCACATCCGGATTCTTCCTGTGGTTGATGATGATCGCCATGATGCCCGCGACAAACTGGCCGCAGACCGTCGCATACGCCGCGCCCGCAATGCCGAGTTTCGGGAAACCGAACAGACCGAAGATCATAATCGGATCCAGAATAATATTCGTGATCGCACCGGAAAGCTGAGTGACCATGGACAGCAGCGTCCGTCCCGTAGCCTGCATGATTCGTTCAAAACACATTTCCGCAAATATGCCGACGGACAGGACCAGACAGATCCGGAGATAGGTTGTACCCATCTGCGCAACTTCCAGCGTCGGGGTCTGGCTGTGAAAATATGCCTTCGCGCCGAAAAGGCCGATCAGCGCGAATACGATCGCTCCGCATCCGGCAAGGAAAATGCCGTTTTCCGCCGTGATGTTGGCCGCCGCCTGATTCTTTTCCCCGAGCGAGCGGGAAAGAAGCGCATTCATGCCGACGCAGGTACCCGCGCTCACCGCAATGATCAGCGCCTGAATCGGGAACGCCAGCGAAACCGCCGTCAGCGCATTCTCACTGATTCTCGCGACAAAAATGCTGTCGACAATGTTATATAACGCCTGAACCAGCATTGAAATCATCATTGGAAGGGACATGCCGATCAGCAGACGGTTGACCGGCGTGGTTCCCATTTTGTTTTCTGCCATTGTTCTTCCTCCTGTTTTTCTTTTGTTCACATCCCAGTTCATATTTATGCGCACCGGCAGTGCGTCTGTGCCGGAAAATCCATATCCGAAACCGCATCTCATGATCTCTCATGAATTATTTCGTTGAATTCTGTAGATGTTCATAACCGTAACCATTCTATTATAGATGAATCCATCCCTCTGTCAATAAAGAGGTTCTGCCTGTTTTTTCCGGCTTCCGTGTTATAATATGGGAACGTGTAAAAAAAGGTGATGAAAGGAAAACCAATCCATGAAATACGAATACCCCTCTGTCTATGAAACCTTCCGGTGTATCGGCGGCGCCTGTCCGGACACCTGCTGCGCCGGCTGGGAAGTCGACATCGATCCCGATACCTATGACTATTATATGGAAACGGAAGGCGAATTCGGCCGGCGTCTCCGCAGTCACATGACCGAAGATGAAGACGGGGACATCTTTTTCCCTCTGACGCCGGAAGGTCGGTGCCCGTTCCTGAACCGGCAGGATCTCTGCGACATCTTCTCTGAACTTGGCGAGGAAAGTCTCTGCCGCGTCTGCACCGAATATCCTCGCTACTATCTCCCGGTGGGAGACTACGAGCAGATTGACATGAGTCTTTCCTGCATGGAAGTCGGCCGCCTCTTTTTCTCCGATCCGGAACCGGTCCGCTATCTCACACAGGAAGATATCATGGACGGTGATCCGATAAGCGCGGAAGAAACTGCCAGACGGGACGACATTCTCGAGCGCCGGAACGAAATGCTCTCCTTCATGCAGGAGGCAGCTTCCGGAACAGCTGACGAGCGCTTTGAAGCTCTTCTTTCCCGCTTTCCGGAACTTTCCCCCGAATCGGACGAAGAACTCCTCACAGCCATGGATCAGCTCGAACTCATCGACGAACGTTGGAACGATATCATGATCCCGATCCGCGCAAATCTCACAGCCATCCAAAGACAGGAACCGGCGTTTCTGGACCATGCCGACCCGGAATTTGACCGGTGGACCGGAAAGCTCATCTCGTATTTTCTCTTCCGCTACTGCCTGAATGTCTTCTCAAGCGGAAACTGGGAGAATGAAATGCGTTTCATTCGCCGCAGTCTCCGTTTCATCCGTCTGATGTGCATTGCCCGGGCAGCAGGACTTCTTCCGCGGTCTTCCTACGACGGACGCCTTTCCGGACAGGAAGAGAAAAACCACTGCAACAGTTTCACGCAAAATGATATGATCGACATCGCCCATCTCTATTCCAAACAGGTGGAACACTCGGACGGCAATGTGGAACTGCTGCGGAAGTTTATTAAATAACAGGAATTATCCTCAAATTATTAGTAATTTTTGGTATTTACTTACCAAAAATTTTCCATTAATTTCATTAATCATCACGAAATGTTAGTTTTACATCTGTACATTGGTATCATCAAAAGGTATAATGAGCATAATGTAAATACAGCAAATTATATAACAAATATATTTTGAATCCCGTTTCTTTGATAAATTCAAAAAATAATTCTTTTCATTATTTTATCGTGCGGTTGACTATCATATTTTTTGTTATAAAATTTATTTTATGATTATAATGTTTTGAGATTGGTTTTCCATTTCAGGCACAAACACAACGACTCTGAGGAAATGCGTTCGAACCGCTATAACACAACAGTTCGGACGCTGTTTTTATACATTGGGAAAAGGAGGCAGGACAGATGGCGAATACACCGCACGGGCTCGATTTTATGGAACCGACATTCATCCGTGAATCGGATCGCAATGATTTCTATCGGGCAAAATTTCGACGTTTCTGTCATTCATCCTTCGTGTCCATGACGCTCTCCATGCTCGTCGCTTTCGGTTTTTTCTTTGTCAACATCGCAACAGAGAAAATATCCAATGTGGCACTTCTTCTTTTCATGGATGCCCTGCCGCTCATCTCATGGCTCATCCTTTATTTCGCTCTGATTCGCCGAAAAAATATTCATTACCGCTGGAAGATCAAATCGATGTATTTCTGTGCCTGGCTGACACTGCTCTGCATCCTGATTTCGCATTATGCGCTCGATTTCACGGGTGCCCTGGTCGTGGATCTCACCCTCGCACACCTGATCGTATTCGGAATCGGCATCAGCGCGCCGGTCAGGGAAATTTCAAAGCTCTCCATTTCCTTCTCCATCATCGAGCTCATGGCGTTGTTCGCATTTCCGGGCATCTGTGCCAGTTTCATCCTCGCGGTCTGTATCACGATGTCTTCCGGAATCTCTGTCATGCTCTATAATCTCGAAGAGGCCTATGCGGACCTGTATCTTTCCAAGCGAAAGATCGAGTATGATATGTTCCACGATCCGCTGACCGGAACCTTCAACCGCAACAAATGGAATGCGCTTTCAGCGGACCGCCGCGTCAACCGCCGAAACGAAACGGTTCTTCTGATGATGGACATTGATAAATTCAAGTCGGTCAATGACTGCTACGGCCACGACATCGGCGACAAGACACTGCAGCGGACGGCCAATATCGTTCAGTCCTGCCTGCGCAATGAGGACATCATCATCCGGACCGGCGGCGAGGAATTCCTGGTCATCCTTTACAACACCACCGTCGCAAAAGCCTATCAGATCGCGGAGCGGATGCGCACCGCCATCGAGGGCGCATCCTTTGAAAAGGTGAAGCACATCACCATTTCCATCGGTCTGAGCGACAATACGAAATCCGATTTTGACGACGCCTTCAAAAAAGCGGACATCGCGCTCTACCAGTCCAAGAAAAAAGGCCGCAACTGCGTTACGGTCTATGATCTGACGATGGATGAAGACTGTGCCCTGTCCACGATCTGATGAAGCCGTGGCGTGGCTTTGGCGAGTCAGCCGCGTAAATACAATACGCTCTGTTGTGAACTTTCCTTCACAGCAGAGCGTATTTTTCACTTCTGAAACAGATGATATTTACAGGATGTAATGTTTACAAGGTCTTGCCGGGTCCGAGTCTGTCTCCTCAGCCTTCCGTTGCAAGTTCCGCATATTTTGCTTCGTTCTTTTCCTTGTAGTGGTGTGCGTCCTCCAGCATCATCGCTTTCACCTTCATGAGACGGATCTGCGTGGATCGCTCATTCTCATCCAGTTTCATCGTGATGTACTTGATGATCCTCTGGCACTCCGGAATCGTCACATGCTCCAGCGCATTTACACGCCGGCGTGTCTTCTCGATCTCGGAAGCCATCAGCTGACAGGATTTCTCGATCTCCGCCAGTCTCAGCATATCCGGAAGAATATCGGCGAGGGATTTGACCGCCCCGTCGAGATCGCCGGATGTAAATGCGAAACCGTAGGAGTAAATGTCATTGGCGTCCGCCGTCTTCGTCTTTGTCGTATAGACCGGGATATTCACGCTCATGACGTTCTTGTATCCGATGTCCAGATCGACGGCCTGCTTCGGCGTCATCAGCGCGGTAGACAGGGTCTGCTGGTCCATTCCGGCCTTGGCAACAACAAAATTCCGGTTGGCGTCGCGGATTCCTTCTTCCACTTTCAGACGAAGTTCCATATTTTCACGTACCAGATCGAAGAACTGGCGCATCAGCTCATCCCGCTTATCCTTGAGGAGCTTGTGGCCCCGGAGGGCCATCACCAGCTTCTTTTTGGTCTTCGCGAGCTCCATTCTGGTCGGTATGATCTGTGAAGATGCCATAATCCTTCACCTCCTCAGACTTTTCCGTAATACTCATC
This sequence comes from [Clostridium] aminophilum DSM 10710, assembly GCF_000711825.1. Taxonomy (GTDB): domain Bacteria; phylum Bacillota; class Clostridia; order Lachnospirales; family Lachnospiraceae; genus Clostridium_R; species Clostridium_R aminophilum. The sequence continues at coordinate 110,494 of NZ_KL543982.1, forward strand.
CAGGAACTTATCGTTAATTCTCTTCAGCTCGGTTCTCGGCAGCTCACTCATCAGCTTCCAGCCGATGGTCAGCGTCTCTTCGATGGAACGGTCCGTGGTATATCCCTGGGAAACATATTCCTTCTCAAAATTATCCGCAAACTTTGCATACTTCAGGTCAATCTCGGTCAGCGCCGCCTCGCCGAGGATGGTCATAAGCTCTTTCGCATCTTTTCCTCGCGCGTATGCCGCGAACAGCTGGTTCATGACATTGGCGTGATCGGCACGGGTCTTTCCCTCACCGATACCTTTATCCTTCAGTCGGGAAAGCGACGGCAGAACGTCAATCGGCGGCTGGATTCCCTTGCGGTAGAGATCACGGCTCAGCATGATCTGTCCCTCGGTGATGTATCCGGTCAGATCCGGGATCGGATGGGTCTTATCGTCCTCCGGCATGGTCAGAATCGGGATCATGGTAATGGAACCGTTCTTTCCTCTCTGACGGCCGGCACGCTCATACAGCGTCGCAAGGTCGGTGTACATGTATCCCGGATATCCGCGGCGTCCCGGAACCTCTTTACGGGCTGCGGAAACCTCACGGAGCGCATCGGCATAGTTTGTGATATCGGTCAGGATAACCAGAACCTGCATATCCTTCTCAAACGCCAGATACTCCGCTGCGGTCAGTGCCATTCGCGGGGTGGAAATACGCTCGATCGCCGGGTCATTTGCCAGATTGACAAACATAACGGTACGGTCAATGGAGCCGGCCTCACGGAAGGACTGCTCGAAATAGTTCGCCTCCTCAAAGGTGATTCCCATCGCGGCAAAGACTACCGCAAACTTCTCATTGTCGCCGCGAACCTTCGCCTGACGCGCGATCTGCGCCGCCAGATTCGAGTGCGGAAGACCGGAAGCCGAGAAGATCGGAAGCTTCTGACCTCTTACCAGTGTGTTCAGGCCGTCGATGGCGCTGACACCGGTCTGAATGAACTCCTGCGGATAGGCGCGGGCTACCGGGTTCATCGGAAGTCCGTTGATATCGCGGCGCTCCTCCGGAAGAATCTCCGGACCGCCGTCGATCGGTCTGCCCAGACCGTCGAAGACACGGCCGAGCATATCTTCGGATACGCCAAGTTCCATGGCGCGTCCAAGGAATCTTACTTTACTGTTGGAAAGGTTGATACCGGTCGCACTCTCAAAGAGCTGAACCAGAGCATTTCCGCCGTCGATCTCGAGAACACGGCAGCCTCTGGTCTCTCCGTTGGCAAGCTCGATCTCACCCAGTTCCTCATATGCGACGCCCTCGACGCCGTGTACCAGCATCAGCGGGCCGGCAACTTCCTGTATCGTCCTATACTCCTTCGGCATGATCAGTCACCCTCCTTCACTGCTGCTGCGATTTCATCGATAAGCTGCTGCTGAACCTTCTTGTAGGTATCTTCGATCTGGTCCTCCGGAACGTATTTGAAACGTCCGATCGCCTCTCTCACCTCGAGATCGATCAGCTTCTGCAGCGGCGCGTTCTTACCGAGTGCCGCCTCGGACTCGGTGTAATATGCGATAACCAGCTTCTCAAGAAGATACTGTTTCCGAAGCGATGTGTAAGTGTCGACATCGTCGAAAGAGTTCTGGTGCAGGAAGTCCTCACGGATCGATCTTGCCGCCTCCATCTTCAGACGGTCTCTCGGTGAGAGCGCGTCCATGCCGACCATCTGCACAATCTCGTTCAGCTTCGACTCATCCTGAAGGATGCTCATCATCTGCTGGCGGTTGCTCATCCAGTCATCGGATACATTTTTGTCAAACCACTTTCCCATGTTGTCGAGATACAGGGAATAGGATGTCAGCCAGTTGATCGCCGGGAAATGTCTCTGGTACGCAAGGTTTGCGTCCAGCGCCCAGAATACCTTGACGATTCGCAGCGTCGCCTGGGATACCGGCTCGGAGATATCACCGCCCGGAGGCGAAACCGCACCGATAACGGAAAGCGCGCCTTCTCTTGCATCGCGTCCAAGAGCGACAACCTGTCCCGCTCTCTCGTAGAACTGGGCAAGTCTCGATCCAAGGTAGGCCGGATAACCTTCCTCACCCGGCATCTCTTCCAGTCGGCCGGACATCTCTCGGAGCGCCTCGGCCCATCGTGAGGTGGAATCCGCCATCAGCGCGACAGAATAACCCATGTCGCGGAAATACTCCGCGATCGTGATACCGGTGTAAATGGATGCCTCTCGCGCCGCTACCGGCATATCCGAGGTGTTCGCGATCAGAACGGTTCTCTCCATCAGGGAGTTTCCGGTCTTCGGATCCTTCAATTCCGGGAACTCATTCAGAACGTCGGTCATCTCATTTCCACGCTCGCCGCATCCGATGTAGACGATGATATCCGCATCGGCCCATTTTGCCAGCTGATGCTGGATAACGGTCTTGCCGGATCCGAACGGGCCCGGTACGGCTGCTACGCCGCCCTTCGCGATGGGGAAGAATACGTCGACAACACGCTGACCGGTTACCAGCGGGGTCTGCGGCGGAATCTTCTTCGCATACGGTCTCTCTTTTCGAACCGGCCATCTCTGCATCATGGTCAGCTCGCGCTCGGAGCCGTCTTTCAGTGTCACAACCGCCACCACGTCATCCACGTGGAAGCTGCCTTCTTTGATTTCTTTAACCGTTCCGGTGACTCCCACCGGTACAAGAATCTTGTGAAGTACCGCGCGGGTCTCCTGAACGGTTCCGAATACGTCGCCCTCGGTGACTTCATCACCGACCGCAACCTGCGGCTTGAAATCCCATGCGGCTTCTCTCTTTAAGGACGGAACCGCAACACCTCTCTGAAGGCTGTTGGAGCCGGCTGCTTTCAGGATATCATCCAGCGGACGCTGAATTCCGTCGTAAATGCTGCCGATCAGTCCCGGTCCAAGTTCTACCGACATCGGTGCGCCGGTGGACTCTACCGGCTCACCCGGTTTCAGCCCTGCCGTCTCCTCATATACCTGAATGGACGCCTGGTCTCCATGCATCTCAATGATCTCGCCGATCAGTTTCTGGTCGCTTACTCGAACGACATCGAACATGTCGGCATCGCGCATGCCCGTGGCGATAACCAGCGGACCGGCAATTTTTTTGATCAGACCTGTACTCATATCGAATCTCTCCCTTTCTTGGCTAAGCTCTGCTTTTCCGGTGCGGAAATCCTCCTCACCGGATCTCTTCCGGTCAGTTCTGTCCGCCGAACAGGATATCGGAACCGACTGCCTGTTCTACCGACTTCTTTACGTTTTCCACGCCTGCTCCGGTGTTGCCCGAAACGCCCGGGATCGGTATGATCGCCGGAATCGCGCTCTCCGCATATTTATCGGCTTCTGACCCCAAAAGCGTCTTGGCCTTTTCGGTGATGTAGATTATTCCATAGGTTCCGGAAGCCAGCTCATGAAGCTTTTCCACTGCCTCTTCCGCGGTTTTGACAGGGAAGATATCAAGACCGAGCGAGGCGAACCCATAAACACTGTCATAGTCCCCTAAAACTCCGATCTTATACATACATTTCCCTTACCCTTTCCCGGATTGCTTCTTCCTTCAGTCCGTTCTCTTTTCCGGAAAGAATGATTCTTACCGTCTTGATCTCATTCTGTCTGGCGATGACCCATGCAAACACCGGTCCGATCGTGAACGGGTTGTATTTCTGCGGTTTCATGGTCTCGATAACCCGGTTGTCGCACCAGCGCTCAAAGGCGGACATCGAATCGGAAAGCGCTTCCGCACCTTCGCTGTACGAGGTCTGGCCAATGTATTCTTTCACGCTGTCAAATCCGCCTGCTGCCGCTCTCGCCAGATGTCCCGCATCCAGCGATCCGCAGGCCGCGAGGGCCCGATTCAGAAATTCCAGTGATTTTCCGGTCTTCGCGCCGCGCACGGCAGTGCGGATATCCGCCACCGCCACGGTCTCCTCCGCGTAATCGCGGACAATACTCTCTTTCGCGTTCTTTCCCGCCGAAAGGATGGCCTCCAGACACGCCCGATCGATAATCATATCCGAGAGCTGGGCATCTCCCGTATGGAGCAGCGTGTCCGCCGCCTCCTGCGCCGCTTCGCGCATGGAATCCGGAAGTCTGTCCCAGTTTTTTCCCTGTGCGATCTCTTCCATCGCTTTTCCCGGGATGGCTGCATCCTCATAATAGATTCCCGGAACCGAAACGCCGGTGCAGCTGCTCCGGACGGCCGCTTTCAGATTGTGAAAGGTCTTCGGAAGAGACAGCACATCGAAATTGTCCAGTCCGACGCGAAGTTCGGAGACAACTTCCCAGATCTTGCTCTCTTCCGCAGCGAGGAGCTCATCGGCCCCCTCCGACTCGGAAGGATGGCCCCAGCCGCGTTCCCTCAGGAACTGCAGGCTCGCTGCCATATCCGGCATTGCGATCAGCTGATCGATCACCGAACCCGTGAAGAGCGAGACCTCCAACGCGCGGATGCGTGCAACCGCGTAGGTATATTTTTCGCTCATTCTTTTCCTCCTGATTATGATGATTTGTTTCCCTGCGGACATGCCGGCATCCGGCATTTTCCGCACGGCGGAAACGGTTGTCAGATATCAATAATACTTTTATTGGAAAAGAATCCTGCGCACGCAGTCCGAGAGCTCATCGCGGCGGGTCTCAAAAATAGTCCGCAGCGTGCAGTTCTCCTCCATGCCGTCATAGTCGAGGACGAAGCCGCCTCCGACCGCCTTGTCCGAGCGCTCCACCGTGAGCTTTCCGCCGGCCTTCTGTGCCAGTTCGGAAACCTGCGCCGGGAAGTCTGCCGGCATGTTATCGTAATCCTTCGCGGAGAGAAGGAATCTGCCTTCCCTTCCGGAAGCATTTTTTGCCAGAAGTTTCAGAAGGAACGGATAATAGCGGTCCGGAGCCATATTGGCCAGCTCCGCCTTTGCCGCTTCAAGAACTTCCGTGATGGCATTCTGACGGGCAGTCAGACGCGCGGTTCTGCGCTTCATGTCTGCTCCGGAGATTGCTCTCTGGCGCTCCCCCTCCGCTTTTGTCTCCGCGTGGGCTTTTGCGTCCGCAATCTCCTTCTTTGCCTCTTCCTCTGCCAGTGCCACGGTCTCCGCTGCGCCCTTTTCCGCTGCAGCGATCTTCTGCTCCGCTTCTTCCTTCGCCTCCAGCAGGATACGTTCCTTAATCTTCTCTATTCCTGCCATATGATGCTCTCCTTCCTCTATCAAACGTTGATCGCAGATACCGAAAGGATGGAAATCAGGAGTGCCAGGATGGCATAGGTCTCAACCATGGCCGGGAACAGCATTGCCTTACCGAACTGATCCGGCTTCTTTGCTACGATGCCGATACTTGCCGCTGCGGTCTGTCCCTGGGATCTTCCGGAGATCAGGCCTACAATTCCGATCGGCAGGCAAGCTGCAAGGATCAGAAGTCCGGTCTGTAAATCCATCGCTGCCGGTGTTCCGCCGAGAAGGCCGATCTTGGAGAGCGTGATGAATCCGACCAGAAGGCCGTAGATACCCTGAGTACCCGGAAGAAGCTGAAGAATCAGAACCTTCGCGAACTTACCCGGATCTTCGGTTACAACTCCTGCTGCCGCCTGACCTGCGACCGCTACACCGAGAGCGGAACCCGCACCTGCCAGAAATACTGCGATTGCTGCGCCAAGTAATGCAAAAAATACTCCTAAGTTTTCCATATGATTTTTCCTCCTGAACTCTGTGTTCTGAGTAGCTTTAACGTTATTTATAATGTTATTTGGTGTCATCCACCGGCACCGTCACATATTTGGTCTCCGCATGGAACGGATCAAACGGCTTGCCGCTTCCGTCATAGAACTTGCCGAAGAACTCGACATACTGAAGACGGTTGGTGTGAACGTATGCGCCGAGAATATTGATTGCCATATTCAGCAGATGTCCCGCGACAAAGACGATCGCAAAGATCACCGCCCCAACGACTCCGCTTCCTGCCATCGATCCCATCTGGTTGATAACCGATGCGATAACGCCGGTTGCCAGTCCCAGTGCGAGAAGTCTGGAATAGGACAGAACATCCGACAGCCAGCTTGTCACGCCATATACTTCATAGAGTCCCAGAAGGAGCCGGAGAACCGGATTCTTCTGATCTCTCTGTGAAAACAGGATCAGACCCACAAGACCGATGATCGCCATCGGCTGCGCCGCCGCTCCCAGACCTGCCGGGAGAGTGATCTGTCCGCCTGCAATGGATGCGAAGAGGCTGCTCGGAAGAAGCATCAGGATGAGGCCGCCCAGGAAAATGTACCAGAGCACCACATCACAGAAGAATCCGACCGTATCGCCCATCTTCAGCTCGTTGTATCCCTTGATTCCGAGACCCACAAAAAGATGAATCAGGCCGAACAGCATGCTGTAGAGAAGAAGTCTCATCGGATCGTTCAGCGGTACGAACCAGAGCGCCGGAATCGAAACCGTCTTTCCGAAGAATACTCTCGCCACCACATCAACCACATCGCCGAAATATCCTCCGAAGAGGACGCCCCAGACGAGGGTTGAGATACCGCAGTATCCGAACATGGTCATGGTTTTCTTCATTCCCGGATCCATGTCTTTGTACTTCCCGATCAGGAAAAAGCATGCGATCGCGATAATCGCTCCGTATGCCGCATCCGAGAGCATCATTCCGAAGAAGAACACATAGAAGAACGACATGATCGTCGTCGGATCCATTTCTTTTCGGGACGGAAGTCCGTAGGATGCGACCACGCCCTCCGTTGTCGCGGAGAACGCATTGTTGCTGAGGATCGTCGGAGCGTTTTCATCGTCCGGCGGAACCTCGTCCGCTTCAAAGGAACAATCAAACGGCTTCACCAGCATCGCCAGAAGCGGAACATTGTCTTCCGCCGCATAGCCGGTAATCACGAATGCGGATTTTGACCGCGGGATCTTTCCGAGAGCGTCGTAATTCACTGCCCGTACGCGGCCGAGATCGCTGACGACCTCCAGATTTCCGCGTATCTGCGCCTTTTCGGCTATCTTCATTTCAAGATCTTTTGCTTTCTGATCCAGATCTTCCGCCTGTTTCAGGAGATGCTCGATCTTTCCGGCCGGCGTCTCATCCGTGTTCTGCCAGAATTTCGAAAATCCCGCGCTCCGCAGCGCATCTTCCACACGGCCGGCATCCGACTTCATGCAGATGATTGTCACACAGGTCTGATCCTGATCTTCCGTGATGATGCTCGGATCGACGGCATCAAGCCCGTCGCACTTCTCCGAAATAATCCGGAAAATCGCTCCGACATCCGTTCCGGGCGGCATGGTTCCCGCAAAATATGCGGTCCGCTCCGTGCCCGACAGATTCATCGGAACGCCGAGGTTCTTCCACGGTTTCAGTGTTTCCGCCTGATTCCGGAGTTTTGCGGCTTCCGCATTCGCCGCGGCAATCTCTTTTGCGAGACCGGTGATCTCCGACGCGGCGTTCAGAACCGTTTCCCGATCTTTTTCGGCGTTCTCCCACTCAGCCGGCGATACCTTCCGCTTTCCTTCCAGGCTTGCAAACATCGACTTTTTTACCGGCGCGTACTGGTCGAGGACTGCCAGAGCCTGCTCGCAGGCCGCTGTCTCACGCTCGCTTTTCGATTTCTCGTCCGCGGCGGAGATCACCTCAAACCCGTCATCCTCCGGAACATCCGCCAGCTGCATCAGACCGCTGGACTGCAGTTTCCTGAGGATCGCCTTCCGATCCTGATTCAGCGCGCAGATCACGATTTTACGTATCTGCAAAACCGCCATACACGTATCCTCCTTTGTTCTTAAACTCCAACTGCTTCGAACTTACTCCGTCAGAATACGGAGGACCGCCTCGACAGCCTCACTCTTTTTTGCTTCCGCTGCCCTGACCAGATCTTCTGCTTCCTGCGCGGCTTCTTTTTCCGCGTCATTTCGCATCCGCTCTGCCTCCGAAGCAGCTGCCTGCGCGATCTCCGCAGCAGTCCCGGCGGCTTTCTGCTTCGCATCTTCTTTGATGTGCGCCGCCTTCTCGTCCGCCTCCTGCATGAGACTGTGACATTTGTCCGCTGCCTCTTTCAGAATGCGTTCCGCTTCCGTCTCGGCTTCTCTGACTGCCTTCATGGTATCTTCCACCATAAATCCGCATCGCCTCCTTGTTGTTTTCTTGTCACTACCATGTCATACCCGAAGAGTGCGGGATACCGTCTCCTCTTGCTGCTTTGTATCCAATATAATACAATTTCGTATTTTTGTACATGAAATTCTCGTTTATTTATCAGATTTAAACATTATATTTTGATAGTACGCATCTTTTATCGTTTTGCATCTGACAATTAAACATGATTATATCGGATACCCCCTTTTTTTCTTGTCTTTCGTCCCTTATACTCGGAATTTGCAGATATGTACAGTTGTATTTCGTAACCATATCCAATAATTCATTTTATAATGACTGCTGACAGAAAACTCAATATACAATTATATCGGCAGTTTCATGCAGAATATTCATTCTTTTTCTCATCGGATCCGTTTCTGCCATCCGCCCTGCGCTCTCCCGTCCCCGGATCCCCGGCAGATCCGGATTTTCTTTCCCGAAAAAAGCCCGATCTTTCCCAAAATCAAATTGACGAAGCATCACTCTGGGTTGTATATTATAGAAAGTACGGTTATGACTTTTATCCTTTAAAGTTATGTTCATAAAAAGTGCTGAATTGATTTTTGCAGTTCATTTCTTCCGCCGCATGACGAACTGGCCGCATACCGTGCAGAGCCGTTCCTGCGGCAGAACCAATTCCGTTCGCCAATGGAAAAGTCCCGACCGGACAAATAATATCTTGGGAGAAAACAAATCTATGAAAGAAAGAGAGAAACTTGCATCCCGACTGGGCTTCATCTTCCTGTCGGCAGGATGTGCCATCGGACTCGGCAATGTCTGGCGGTTCCCTTACATCACCGGACAGTACGGCGGCGCCGCCTTCGTTCTGATCTACATCCTCTTCATGCTGCTTTTGAGCGGTCCGATCATGGTAATGGAATTCGCGGTCGGACGCGGCTCCGGAAAGAGTGTTGCAAAATCGTTCCACGTTCTGGAACCTGCGGGAACGAAATGGCACATTTTCAGCTATTTCGCAATGGCCGGAAATTACCTCCTGATCATGTTCTATTCCACGATCTCCGGCTGGGTCATCGCCTACCTTTATAAAATGCTGCGGGGCGAGTTCACCGGAAAAAGCAGTGAGGAGATCGCGCAGATCTTTGCCGACCTGACCGTTGATCCGGTCCAGTGTGTGTTCTGGATGATCGTCATCGTCTCCATCGGCTGCGCGGTATGCGCCCTCGGTCTTCAGAACGGCGTTGAAAAGATCACAAAAGTCATGCTGATCCTTGCGATCCGCTCCGTCACACTGTCCGGCGGCGGAGAAGGCATTAAATTCTACCTCATCCCGGACTTCAACCGAATGAGGGAGGCCGGCATCGTCAATGCCATCTATGCGGCCATGGGGCAGGCATTCTTTACGCTCTCCGTCGGCATGGGCGGTATGGCCATCTTCGGAAGCTACATCGGCAAAGAACACTCCCTGACGGGTGAGTCGGTCAATGTCGTCATTCTGGATACCTTTGTGGCTCTGACCGCAGGCTTCATCATTTTCCCGGCGTGCTTCTCCTACGGTGTCGACGCCGGCGCGGGACCGGGCCTCATCTTCATCACCCTCCCGAATATCTTCAAAGATATGCCGGGCGGACAGATCTGGGGAGCGCTGTTCTTCGTGTTCATGAGCTTTGCGGCCCTCTCCACCATCATCGGCGTATTTGAAAACATCATGGCCTTCGGCATCGACCTCTTTGGCCTGACCCGAAAAAAGGCCGTAGCGATCAATTTTGTCGCTCTCATCGTTCTGAGTATTCCGGCTGCCATCGGCGGAAGCGTACTCGCCTGGTTCCAGCCCTTCGGCCCGGGAAGCGCGGTGCTCGATCTGGAAGATTTTCTGGTCAGCAACTGCATCATGCCGCTCGGAGCGCTCCTCTACCTCTTCTTCTGCACCCGCAACATCGGCTGGGGCTGGAAGAACTTCCTTGCAGAGGCCAATACCGGAAAAGGACTTCGCTTTCCGGCGGCAATGTATCCGTTTGTCGCTTATATTCTTCCGGTCATCGTGCTTGTGATCTTCGTGTTTGGCATTGTTCAGAAGTTTGCCTGAACGCCGGACAGAAACAATATCCGCAGAACGTCTGCGAAAAAAACGGCATCCGCCGCGGGGATGATTCTTCCCGCGGCGGATGCCGTTTTTGTGTTATATCGTCTTTGTGATATCCTTTCGATGCGCTTTATTTTGCGGTTATTCCGCCACCGGTCTCTGAACAACCGGTACGTCTTCCTTGAGATTTCTCTCGATCCGCTTTCCTCTTGCCGCTCTTGCAACCACCGCATTCAGTGCGATCAGCGCTACAAGGTTCGGCAGAACCATCAGACCGTTAAAGAGATCCGACAGGTTCCATACCAGATCGACCTTCAACAGGGATCCGAGGAAAATGCAGGCAACCACGATCACGGAGAACGGCTTCACCGCACGGCTTCCGAAAAGCTGTGTCACATTGGCTGCCGCAAAGAAATACCAGCCGATGATGGTGGAAAATGCAAAGAACAGAAGGCAGAGCGCCACGAAAACCGAACCGAATCCGCCAAAGGCCGTGCCAAACGCCGACTGTGCAACCGGGGTACCGCTGACACCGTTCGAGATCATTCCGTCCAGAACTCCGGAAGAAAGAATGACCAGTGCCGTAACCGTAAGAACGATAAAGGTATCCAGGAATACGCCGACCATCGCGGTCTCACCCTGCTCCTGCGGGTGCTTAACCTTTGCCATCGCGTGAGCATGAGGGGTGGAACCCATACCGGCTTCGTTGGAGAAAAGGCCTCTCGCCACGCCGAAACGCATTGCCATACGGATAGTCATTCCGGCAACAGCACCGCCGACTGCCTTCGGGCTGAACGCGCCGATGAAAATGGATGCAACCGCTCCCGGAAGGTTGCGGAAGTTGATGGCAAGAACGATTACGCTTCCGATCAGATACAGTGCTGCCATCATCGGAACAACCTTCTCGGTGAAGGAAGCGATTCGTCCGATACCGCCCAGGAAAATGAAGGCTGCGATGACTGCGATCGCAATGCCGACTGCGAACTTCGGCGCGCCGAACGCGGTATAGAATGCGTCACTGATGGAATTGGACTGAACCATGTTGCCCATGAAACCAAGCGCACAGATGATGGCTACAGAGAAGAATCCGCCGAGGAACTTTCCGAAGCCGCCCGGAAATGCCTCCCGGATATAATATACCGGGCCGCCGGTGATGTTGCCATCATCGTCTCTGACACGGGTCTTCTGTGCCAGAATCGCCTCACCGTAGATGGTCGCCATGCCGAAGAATGCGGCGATCCACATCCAGAAGATTGCGCCCGGTCCGCCGGATACCAGAGCTGTCGCACAGCCGGCGATATTGCCGGTGCCGACCTGCGCCGCAATCGCGGTGGAAAGCGCCTGGAACGAGCTCATGCCGTCCTTTCCGGCTTTCTCTCCGTTCAGGCTGAAGCCGCCGAATACGCGATGCCACGCCTGCGGGAATCTCCGGATCTGCACAAAGCCGGTGCGGATCGTGAAGAAGATGCCGGTTCCGACCAGAACATACAACAGAATGTTGTTCCAGACGAAATCATTGACCAGTACTACGATGTCATTCAGTTTGTCCATGTTTGTCCCCCTCTGAGAAATGTGATTGCAGGTGGGACGCAGAATTAAGCGGGAATCGTTCGGGACTGTTTTACTAAGTGCTGTAAACGCGGAAACGTAGCTCCACTAAACTCGGCTTCGCCTGCCTCAGCACGCTATTTCACTAAGGCGGCATAGCCGCCAAGTGAAATATGTGTCGTTAAGGGTCGCTGCGTGGCTCGCACTAAGCTCGGAAATACCTGCCTCAGCACGCTATTTCACTAAGGCAGCACAGCTGCCAAGTGAAATATGTGTCGCTAAGTGCTCTGCACAAAAAAACCGGCATTTCCGCACAAAAACACGAAAATCCGGCTCTGAAAAACAGCCCTGCTGAATAGATCCAGCAGAACTTTTCCTAATACTCTGTCCTTTTGCCTGAGAGATTCGGCATGCATATCAGCATGTTTCCTTGCACCTTCGGCACTCCTTTTCGGAGATTCTCCAGAGCCCACTCCGTTTTTAGTCCTCGTCTCCTGAGAGACACCTGAGAGTTTTACTCCTTCGGCGGAGGCCGGAGCCTCACTTTTCTAAAAACTTCTACGTCGCTTGTATTAAATTGACATCAACATACCATAACATCCGGTTCATGTCAAATATAATTTCATGTCTCTGTCGGCACTCACCGTATCTGACGTCAGGGAAGGTTTGAAAGTTTACTTTCAAACTTTCGCCTGCGGAATCTGGTATAATAAACAGAGAGCATTCTTGAGAGTTAACAAATCTTGGTTTCCTGTCGATGAATTACAGTGATCGAACAACACAATTTTTGTCAGGCAGTTTTATTAAAACAGGATATGTATCATACAAACGAAAATCAACTCACTAAATTTAAGCGATTGGGAGATCTTTCCCTTTTTAAGTTCATTGAATATCTGCCATCCATGGTTTTATCCAATATATCTGCGTTACTTATGGTGACGGTAAACGGGCTGGTGGTCGGCAATTTTTTAGGAAATGATGCTCTTGCGGCTGTCACGGTTTTTGCCCCCCTGATCTTAATCGTCGGGGCCTTTTCGGTAATGGTTTCCTATGGAATCGGAATAAGTCTGTCAACATCGATCGGCAGTAATGAAGTCACACAGATTCACCAGGTCAAGACCGCATCCTTCTGGCTGATCATCTGCTGTTCTGTTTTTGCGGCCATTTTCCAGATACCGCTTTTCTGGATTCTTCTGAAAGCATACCGGCTTCCGGACTCAATTTATGCTCTGTCATGGCAGTATGCATTCGGAGCCATGCTTTCGACTCCGTTAAGCATGATTTCAACAATCGGTTCCAATATGCTGCAGATTTCCGGCAACCCCAAAATACTGACCAGACTTACTGTCCTGGAGGGATTCGTCAATCTTCTTCTTAATCTTTTGTTTGTCGGCTTACTGCACACGGGAATAGCAGGCGCAAGTCTGGGAACAGCCTGTGCCAACTTCATCAGGGCCGGTGCAACTCTGATTTGTCTGCTGCGATATACCGATATGATTTGCTGTCGGCGATGCAGCTATGGTTTTGCAGAATATATCCGAATCCTGAAACTGGGCGTACCCAATGCAGTATCTTCACTTTTGAATGCATTTCAGGATTACCTGTTTATGCAGATTTTGATTTTGGTTTTCGGAAAAAATGCTGGGACGATCGATGCCATCTGCACATTCAGTTTTTCCGTTTTAAATGGCCTGACTATGGGAATCCTTGACGCACTGCGGCCGATCGCAGGACTTCTTAGCGGTGCCGGTGACCGGGATGGATTGAAGATTTTAATGCGTCAGACTGCGCAATTCATTGCCGGAATAATCGGTGCGATCACGTTGGCAAATGAACTTTTTCCGGGTTTTCTGTTTACACTTCACGGAATCAAAGATATTCCTCCGGGCGGTATCGCTTCTTTTCGTATTTTTTCATTGTATCTGCTGCCATATGCGTTTGCCAACTTTTTCCTTCTTTTTCTTGTAACCAGAAAGGATGTTGAGTATACCACAAAAATAACCGTAATAAGTAACATTTTTCAGCCCCTCGTTGGTCTTCTCATCATGAAAGTATGCAGCGCACCATGGGTATATCTGTCATATAGCATAACCGCCGTTTTGCTGCTCATTCCTTATATGCTTCGTTATCGCTGTTTATCCGAACGGGAAAAGCGTGAAGCGGAAACCTGCAGGGACACTGTCCTTTATATGAGTGTGAAACCTCACGAGGCTGTGGAGGCGTCCCGTGCGATCCGAGAATTTGCCGATGAACAGAGAATCCATAAAAAAATCGCGTACCGGATTGCATTGTGTATGGAAGAAATGGTTGCTTATGTGGAATATGTCAACAAAAAAAATATTGCCGCCCAGATCATCATCCGGTTCAAAGAAAGCGGGGATGCGACCTTTGCCATCATGGACAATGGAAAATGTATCGCATACCAAATGGAAGAAGATCGTGAAAAGGGGCTGAGCACCAATAATTATGTACTCATGCAGCGTTTGGCGAAAGATGTGAAATATCAATATGTGCTGAATATGAACTATACCATTCTGGAATTCGCTTAAACACACGGTATGATCTGCAAAGACGATACTGATTTTGGCAAATGTCTTCCTATGACTTTGCATGGACATCCAGCAGTTATCGTGCGCTGAAGCCACCCGCAATCGCGGCACAATTTGATCTCAATCAAGGAAATAATCCGGAATTAATTCAAAATAAAGGATGTGCATTCCGTCACAGAAACTGTCGGCCATCACTTGCATTCAGCAAAAAAAGACTTATACTGAAACTGTTATCTGCGAAAAACGGCTCAGTCTAAGGCTGCTATCTAAGGAGAAATGTATGAAGGAATTCAAACCGTTCAAGGAAGGCAAAGTAAGAGAGATCTATGATATTGATGACGCGCTCGTTATGGTTGCAACCGACCGTATCTCTGCATTCGATGTCATTCTGAAGAACAAGGTTGTCGGAAAGGGCAAAGTACTGACCCAGATGTCCCGCTTCTGGTTCGATCTCACAAAGGACATTCTTCCGAACCACATGAAGAGTGTTGATACAAAGGATATGCCGGAATTTTTCCAGCAGCCTCAGTTTGACGGAAACAGCATGCTCTGCCGGAAACTGAATATGATTCCGATCGAGTGCATCGTTCGCGGATACATCACCGGAAGCGGTTGGGAGAGCTACAAAAAAGACGGAACGGTCTGCGGAATCCGCCTTCCGGAAGGTCTGAAAGAATGCGACAAGCTTCCGGAACCGATCTACACCCCGTCCACCAAGGCCGAGATCGGTGATCACGACGAAAACATCAGCTATGAGCAGTCCATCTCCGTGCTGGAGAAGGCATACCCGGGTCACGGTGAGGAATACGCCGCAAAGATCCGCGACTGCACCATCGCTCTTTATAGAAAATGCGCCGATTACGCCCTCTCCAAAGGCATCATCATCGCCGATACCAAGTTTGAGTTCGGCCTGGACGAGAACGGAAATGTCGTCCTCGGCGACGAGATGCTCACCCCGGACAGCAGCCGCTTCTGGCCGCTGGAAGGCTACGAGGCAGGCCATTCCCAGCCGTCCTTCGACAAACAGTTCGTCCGCGACTGGCTGAAGGCAAATCCGGACAGCAACTACGATCTTCCGCAGGAGATCATTGACAAGACCATCGCAAAGTACAAAGAGGCCTATAAGCTTCTGACCGGAAAAGATCTGTAAGAACGAGACGAAACACGCTTCGCGGGTTTCGCTCGTTATCGCGGCAGTTGCCAAGGCCTTGTGCAAGCACAGGCTTTGGCTCGTTGATCGCGCAATAAAAAAATCCGCTGGACTCCGAATCCGGAATCCGGCGGACTTTTTTTACGCGGCTGACCTGCCCCGTTCAGAAATCATCCCGAAAATCCACTCGATGCGCATACCACAGCGCATCGATCGCAACGCCTTCCTTCCACTCTCTCTGTTTCCGGATCATTTCCTCACGCATACTGAGATTCGCGCTGATGCCGATCATCACGGTCAAAAGCGCCGCCGCCCAGACATAATTGGCCCGGATCGACAGAAACTCGAGAATCAGAAACATAATCATCAGAAGCATCGATACCGCAAAGGTCGTCCAAAGAACCCAGCGGCAATACCGTTCCATCCGTCTTTCACTCATCGGTTCCAGCACTGCGGCTCTTCCGGTCTGTCCGTTCATCACAAACCATACCTTCCGTTTCCCCTGCGGGGCAACTGTAAAATACACCGGAAGATACGCTCTCTCAAAATCCATATTGGTTGTGTGGAGCCGTGAACTGCGCGCCGTCATCCCGTCCGGTTCTTCCTGGTCCAGCACAAATGCCGATCTGGCCGCGCTCTCCATCTTTGAGCGGATCCGTCCGCTCATCTCCCGAATCGTCTCGGTTGCCACCGAAGCCGGATGTTCAAACAGGTGCTCGGTGCGGAACCGCTCTTTACAGCGGCTGTCAAACGGGCCGATGGTGTCGATCATTGTATCCGGAAGTTCATTCAGCGCATCCTGCGGAACGCCCCTGAGAGTCACGCCGCCGAACCGGTTCAGTTTCACCGGCATCTCATGCGTCCCCCTGTAGTTCCGGTGATACTCCACTCTGCCGCTGACGTCGCCGCTGCACAGATAGAACGGAATGTACATACCGTAAATGTTGCGCTCCATACGCGTCGGCGATTTGGACGTCCGGATCAGTCCCTGACGCTCCATTCTCCGAAACGCTTCCACTGCGTCCTCTCTTGTCTTCCGGAACGGAACAATATAGGACGCCCAGTTTTCCGCGCGTTTCTTCGGTTCCACTTCCATCAGTCCGTTGCAGAACGGGCATAGAAACCCTTTAAAATCCTTTGCTCCCAGCATTCTGGATCCGCACCGGCCGCACTCCCATACCGCGATTCCGTCATCGGGCATTTCTCCCGACCGTTCATTGAAAATTCGATCCGGCCGCTCATCGGACATTCTTTCCGGCTGTTCCTCGGACATTCCATCCGGCCGCTCATCCCGGTCCGGTTCCTCGGCTGCCGCTTCCGGTATCTCCCCCGGCGGAAGTTCCGATTCCCGATCCCCTGCTGAATGGCCGGCGTTACGCTCCGAATCCATATATTCTTCTTCCCCGAACCCCGGCTCGTTAGACTGTTCCGACAGTTCTTCCGCCTCGGCATAGGACATTTTTTCAAAAGCGATTCCTTCGGCCAATGTCCCCTGCGCATCTCCTCTTATGCGCTCCGCCAGAACATCCTCATAATCATTCAGCCCGTCATAGACCGCCGCTCTCGCATGCTTCCTGTAATCCAGTGTAAGCGCCGATCTTGGCTTGTCCGCCGATCCTGTATCTGTCTTGTTCTCTGAACTCATGTTTCTCAGATTCCACTTCTATTGTTATTTCTGCTGGCCGGTCCCCTCAAAGATCGCATTGAAGAGATGATCCACATCATCCTTCGTCCATGTGATCTCTCCGGTATAACCCGCATCGGCCAAAAGGCTCTTTCCGCCTTCTCCTGCCGTCTCTTTCGCGCTGTCATAGATACGCTGCACCGCGATTGCAAATGATTTCCTGTCCGCGGTCGCGTTGGTAAATTTCTCCGTCTCGCGCATGATACTGTCGCCCGACGGCTTCGTCTTCACATACCATTCCATCAGAGATGCCGCACGGGACGCTGCTCTCAGCGAGATTCCCGCCGCTCCCTCGGCATAATTCTCCCGGATATCGCTCAGAATCTCCGTCAGCTTTCCGCCGCCTTCCGGCACCTGCTCCGCCACCGAGCTCGCCACCGTCTCCTGCGCGTCCTGCGTCGTGGTTTCCGCCGGAACAAGCTCCGTGCTCTCTTTTGCCTCCGCCTCAGTGGTCTCTGCCGCCGATGCGGTATCCGCCTTGCTTCCGCAGGCAGTTCCGGCCGCCGCAAGCACGACGAACGCCGATGCCAGCATCATATTTCTCAGAACGGGTCTGTGCTTTCTCATTTTATCAAAAAAATACATTCCTGCCATGATTCTCCTCCTCTGACGTGCGCGGAAACCGCCGTGTGCCATTTCTCCTTTTCCATCCTAACACACAATGGTGAAGGAAACTTTAACGGAAACTTACGATTCGGCTAATCCGCAGGAAATTCTTCGTCAGTCTCTTCCGAGTGAGAGGTCATAGGTCTCCGGCGCGTAGTAGATCACGCGGGTTCCGCCGTCCTCAAAGGAAAACGGCACATACAGGAGATCCTTCATCGCTTCCATCACGGCTTCGCGGTGTTCCGGCGTGACATAGAACAGCACAAATCCGCCGCCGCCCGCGCCCAGAAGTTTTCCGCCGAGCGCTCCGGCCTCGAGGCCCTTCTGATAGATTCCGTCGATCGAATCCGTCGAAACCTTGCTTCCGGTCTGCCGCTTCAGTCTCCAGGTCACATCCAGAAGACGCCCGAACTCGTCGAGATCCGCATGGCGGTCCTCCAGCACATGCTCCGCCTCATCCACCAGACGGTACATTTCGAGAAGCTGCGCTGTCTTGTCGCCGCTTGTGATATGATTGGTCTTCTGCACTTCCGAGGAAAGGCGCGTGAATCCGGTAAAGAACAGCATCAGATTCTCGTTGAGCTGCCGCTTTCTCTCCGGGGAAATGATGACCGGCTTCACTTCATACCGGTCCCCGGAAAAGTTGATGCGGTTCAGACCGCCGAAGCTTGCCGCAATCTGATCCTGCCATCCGCCGGCTTCCCGGCAGAGTTCCCGTTCCAGATAAATGGCGTCGTCCGACAGTTTCTTCTTGTCCGCATATTTTCCCTTCAGCGCGTAAAACGCGTTCAGCATGCCGACCGCGAACGAACTGCTGGTCCCGAGTCCGCTTCTCGCCGGAAGATCCGCCTCATAGGTCAGACGGATCTCATGCATGTCCAGCATCTTCATCGCATTCCGAACGGCCGGATGATCGATCTCATCCACCGCTTTCACGCGCTCAATCCTCGAATAGGACAGCTCTGTCGTGTAGTCGAAGAAGCGCGGAAGATGCCGCACATTCACATAACAGTATTTGTCAAATGTCGTCGACAGCACCGCGCCGCCGTGTTCCCGGAAAAACTCCGGTATATCGGTACCGCCGCCGAAAAACGACATTCGAAACGGCGTCTTGGTAATGATCATTCGGTTGTCTCCTCCTTATCCGGTTCCAGTGTTATTTCCGCTGCCGGCTCCGGTTTCTGTTCTGTCTCTTCCGGGTCTTTTCCTGCTGCCGGCTCGGTTTTCTGTTCTTCCGGTTCCGTCTGCGCCGCAGCCATGTCAGATGCGGCCGTACTCTTCTGTTCTTCCGTGTCCATCCGGCGGAAACCAAGTCCGACGGCAATCAGAAGCCACAGAATCGGGGCAACGATCGGAAGGTTGATATTGACGCTTGCCTGCGAAAGGTAAGCGATGCAGCCTGCGGCAATCGCAAAGATATACGGTCTTCTTCCCGCCGACTTCAGCATTTCAGCAATGGAACTCAGCATAAACGCGATATACGAAACGGTTCCGACAATGCCGATCGTCAGAAGAAGCTGAATGTACTCATTGTGCGCCGCATCGTAGTACTGTCTGGTATATTCGATGGTCTCTTCGCGATAGGCATACGTCACGATGCCAAATGTCTCCGGACCGTAACCGATCAGCTTTTTCAGAAACGGCAGCTGATGAAATACATGCATGCTGATCCTCCAGACGATACCCCGGTTCGTTCCCCAGGAATCGCTGAAAACCAGATACTGGGCAAACTTTGCATACCGCTCCGCATGTCCCGCGAAATTGGCGTCATACAGGACAAAGCAGAATCCTGCCGCGCAGACCGCAATAAAGCCGCCCCAGAGGCGAACCATCCATTTCGGCATTTCCGGCGTCTTCGCCCGGTATGCGAAAAAGCAGGTGATGGCACAGATCACGGCCTCAAGCCAGAACAGTTTCTTCAGTCCTCCGCTCTTGATCAGATGAACGATCAGACCGTCGATTATTCCGTGGTTTCTGACCGGAACGGTTTCGCTGATGTACCGCATCCACAGCACCGCGCCGAGAAAGGCGAGAATCACCATGAGATAGCTGAACACACCCTTTTTCGTGCGGAAGGCCATAAACGGCAGAACCGCAAAGATCACACCGATGGAAATCCAGGCATTGTCGCTCTGTCCGGTAAAGAGAGCGGCAAACGCAAGAGTCAGAACCACAAAGTAAAAAAGCCTTTTCCACAGTTTTTCCGTCACGCAGAAAAGTCCGGCCGAAACCGCCAGCACAATGCCGACGTAAGCAGTGTAATTATTGACATTTCCGATGGATGATGTGAACAGACCGATCGCGGAATCCGCGATATACTGCGCCTTGAAGCGGAAAATATCCATGTTGAAAAAGTCAGTCAGCCCCCAGATCATGACCGGAAGACTTCCCAGACAGAAGACGTCCAGAATCCACGGACCGCTCTTCCAGTTTTTCGCGATCAGAACCGTCGTGAGCGCATACAGGGAAAGCAGGAAAAGCCCCGTAAAGCGGCCTTCATTTCCCCAGAAAGACTCGTAGAGATAATCCGATGTCACCGTTGAGAGAACAATGACAATGTAATACACCAGAAGAAGTTTCCATGGAAGTGCAAGTTCCCGGAACCATCCGGCAATCGCCGTTCCAAGCGGCTTCTTACCGGAAGCAGTCCCGGCTTCCCTCTTTCTTTGCACCGCCATCAGGATCAGCGACACCGCGCTGAAGATTGCGGCGGATCCCCAATACAAAAGGTACCGGAAGGACATAATATCCGTATAATAGTGATTACACCAGAGCAGAAAGACAGTTGTCAGAAAAACCGCAAACACGGCCGTCACAGCCGCCAGCGGCTCCATCCGCCTCTCCTTTTTTGTTTCATTCAGCATTTCTTTATCCTCTTTGTTTCGTTCATTCTGTTTTGCCGGCCGGAATCCATGTCATTCCGCCTCTTCCGGCACGATCATCCGGATCCGTTTCGGGCAGACCGAGATGTCGATTTCTTCCGGCGCTCCGCCGTACTCTCCGTCCAGCGTCCAGGCCGCGCCGTCCACAACTCTGATGTGAAGGCGGTCCGTGCGGAACACCTTGACATAATCCCCGTCCATTTTTCCGGAGGCAAGCGCCGTCAGAATCTCACGGACATCCCCCAGAGAATCCGGGGCCTGAATCAGTGTCACCTCGAAGACCCCGTCGTCCATCTCCGACTTGCGGATTAACGGGGACGGTATCCCTGCGATTGACGTCGTATTGCTGATGGCGCCGTAAAGGTATTTCCCCTCCTCGCGTTCGCCGTCATGTTCAATCACCAGATGGCACCGCATGGCGATGGACTCCGGAAACGTGACAATACTCTGCAGAAGATACGCCGCATAACCCAGGACATTCTTGGATGCCTGATTGGTCTCGTAACTCACCTGCGTGAACGCCCCGAACGCGGCGACATAGTTGAAATACCGGTCGTTGAACCGGCCGATATCATAGGCAAATGTCGTTCCCGCCGACAGCGCCCGGCAGTATTCCTCGGGCTCGGCCGGAATTCCGAGGCTTCGCGCGAAATCATTCGTGCTTCCCGTCGGAAGATACGCAATGGGCTCACGGATTCCCGCCTGAACCACACTGTTTACCACATGGTTGAGCGTTCCGTCGCCACCGACGCACATGATGATGTCAAAGCGTCCCACGCACTGCTGAATGATCTTCTCCGACGTCATTCCTCTGTCCGGAACGATCGGATATGTCGTCACCTCAAAGCCGGCAAGTGTCAGTTCTTTCAGAATTTCAAACATCCGGTTCTTTGCCTGCCCCGTCCCGGAGCCTGCATTGAGCAGCAAAAGAACTTTTTTCATATCCGTCACCTGTTTCTTTCCGCGTTCCTTACGGTTACGCCAGTTCCTCGCGGCATTTCGCCAGCGCGGCCGCGATCACCGCGTCCATATCGTAATACTTGTACTCGCCGAGTCTTCCGCCGAAGATGATCTTCTTCTCATCCGACGCCATTTTCCGGTACTCCTCGTAGAGTGCGCCGTTTTTCGCGTCATTGACCGGATAATACGGCTCATCTCCCGGTTTCCACTCCGAGCTGAACTCCCGGCTGATCACCGTCTTCGGGAGATCATTTCCCTGGCCGTCTTTTCCGAATTCAAACCACTTGTGCTCAATGATGCGGGTCCACGGCGTCTCGCGGTCCGTATAATTGACAGCGGCATTGCCCTGGAAATTCGGGATGTCCAGAAGTTCCGTTTCAAAACGGACGGAGCGGTACTCCAGCGCGCCGAGAGCATAATCAAAATACGCGTCGATGGCGCCGGTGTACACCACGCGGTCTGCCATCGCGTCGAATTCCTCTTTGTTCTTCAGATAATCCTCACCGAGGCGGACCTCCACACCCTCCA
The DNA here is from genome assembly GCF_000711825.1 of [Clostridium] aminophilum DSM 10710. GTDB lineage: Bacteria > Bacillota > Clostridia > Lachnospirales > Lachnospiraceae > Clostridium_R > Clostridium_R aminophilum. The sequence continues at coordinate 132,559 of NZ_KL543982.1, forward strand.
GCATGTTCGCCACCATTCTGGTGTATCCACCGACCGGAATTCCCTGATAGAGTGCGTTGAAATAATTGTTGTCAAACGTCAGGCGCACCGGAAGTCTCTTGATGATAAAGGCCGGAAGCTCCGTGCACGGACGCCCCCACTGCTTCTCGGTATATCCCTTGATCAGCTTCTCATAAATATCCGTTCCGATCAGAGAAATGGCCTGTTCCTCAAGGTTTTCCGGCACAAATTCGCTGTCCACGGAAAATCCCCGCTCGGTCTGCTTCTCCGCGATGTACTCGCGCTTCTGTTCCTCGATCTTCTCCCGTGCCTCTTCCGGCGTCACAACACCCCACATCTTATTGAAGGTATACATATTGAACGGAAGAGAATACAGCTCACCGCGGTAGTTGGCCACCGGCGAGTTGGTGAAACGGTTGAACTCCGCAAACTTCGTCACATAATCCCACACTTCACGGTTATTGGTATGGAAAATGTGTGCGCCGTATTTGTGAACATGAATGCCCTCCACATCCTCCGTATATACATTTCCCGCGATGTTCGGGCGGCGGTCAATCACCAGCACCCGTTTTCCCGCCTTCTTTGCCTCCTGAGCAAAGACAGCACCGTAAAGCCCTGCGCCTACAATCAGATAATCGTATTTCATGGCTTTTCTCCTCTTTCTGTAATTTATCTTTATTATCCTTTATTTATCTCTATTATCTTTAATTTGTGTTTATGATGCGTCCGGACCGGAATCCTTCTGTCTCCCCGGACTCCGCCCGGAGCTATCGTCGATCGGCCACGGTCAAAATCCGCTCCCGCAACATTCCACGGATGAAATTCCCATCACCGGATCAACAATCCGGATGAATTTTCCTATATGCTCCCGGCAGTCTATCTTAAAAAGTATACCACAGCGAAGGTTTTCTGTGTTCATCTTTCGAATTTTGCAAGATTTATCCCGGAATCCCATCTTTTCACGCGAAGGTCTCTCTTTTTGCCATGCGGAAAAAGAACACATTTTTTTCACATTTCGAACATAATTCGGAAACATTTTCGGGATAAGATTAGGCCATGATAACGAACAGCCAATCGTTATCACACCACAATTTTTTTCATAACACGGTGGGCGCTTCACGGTGCCCACCCCTCCCCTGTTTTCATTACAAAATTCTGTCCGTTTTACGGAAACTGTTTTATTCCTCCCGAAACTTTTTTATAATAGAGTGACACAAGGATAGAAGCCGTGCTTTCCGTCTGCCTTCCGCATCCGGGACCGGCCTGAAATCACACAGGGAGGAATTCGTTATGACAATTCGCAGCATCCGCCTGACCGCGCTTCCGGTTCTGATCGCCGCCATGCTGTTTTCATCCGGCACATCGGCGTTCGCAGCATCCAAGGACGACAGAGAAGTGGTCAAGGTTGTTTCCGTAAGCCTTAATTTTTCCAATCCGGAGCCGGGCGATCCCGTCGATAAGGATATGGAAGACTCCGTCTCTGTCGATGACGGCACTTATGAGATCTCGGAAGCGGAGTACACCACCAAAAAAGAAGAGTGGGAATACAATGACAAGCCGGTTCTGAAGATCAAGGTCAAGATCCCGAAGGACGATCAGGATGACTATAAATTCAAGAGCAAAGCAAAGCTGAAGCTGGAAAAGGGCGATGTGAAGGTCGACCGGAGTGAGATTTCCAACAGTTCCACCTCCGCCACCGTTACAGTCTATCTGAGACCGGTCAGCGGAAAGGCCGAGGCAACTTCCGATCTCCGCTGGGATGAGCGTTACACCGCAAACTGGGAGAAGGTGGACAATGTGCAGTCCTACACGCTCCGCCTCTACCGCAATTCCACCCAGATCGCGGATATCGACACCACGGCAACGCACCTGAATCTGGCTTCCTATATGACCACACCGGGCAAGTACAGCTTCCGCATCCGCTCCAACGCCGGCGGCACAGCCAAGGACAACAGCCGGTTCACCGAGAAGAGCGATTACAAGACGATCACACAGGAGAACATTCCGACGGAAGAAGACATCCGCCAGGGCGACATTTCCCTGCCGGTCTGGGTTCGTGACGGCGACAGCTGGTACATCGACCAGGGCGGTCAGAAGCTCCACAATACCTGGTTCCAGGATACGGACGGCAACTGGTATTATCTCGGTGCCGACACCTACATGAAGACCGGATTGTTTAAGGACAATGACGGCAATCAGTATTATCTGAACACGCAGGATCAGCCGGGCGATAACATTCCGCTCGGAGCGATGCGGACCGGCTGGCTGACCTACCACGACCGTACCTACTATCTGAATCCGAACGAGGGCGGACCGAAGGGGTCCATGCTCGTCAATACAACCGTCACCATCGACGGAAAAGAATGCACTTTCAATGAGGATGGCGTTCTTCAGCAGTAACCCAACGATCCGACGCTGTTTCACAGACAGTCTTCTCCCCGCAGGTCCTCCCGGTCCTGTGGGGATTTTTATGTCATCCAAACATCTTCCCGGCACCCTATGCCGTTAAAAACGCTCATTGCAGATGCGTTCATCGCAGGTGCTCCCATGGCGGTTCTCCTGTTTTTCACATTTTTTCCACACTTCACCCACGCTTCCTTCACATTTTTTCGATAGACTTCAGACATCTCATAAATCACACTCCTAAAACAAACTGTCGAAACAAACAAGGAGGCCCCTATGAAAATGAATAAATTCAAGGCAACCGCACTTACCCTGATGACTGCCGGAACCCTTGCCGTATCCGCATTTCCGTCACTCGCCTCAACATCCGGCGAGAAGGTTTCCACCGTCAAAATCAACCTGAACCTCGAGAACATCCCTGCAATGGGCGATGAGGTCGATGACGATCTGGACGGCGAAGTTACCTCAGCCGAAGATGCCTACAGCATTACCGATGTCGAGTATTACAACAGTGATGATGAATGGGAATACGGCGATAACCCGGTCATCAAGGCAGTTGTCGAAATCAATGACGAGGATGACTACTATTTCCCGTCTGGCGTCAAAGTGAAAATCTCAAACAAGAACGTTTCCGTCAGCAGTGTTTCCATCAGCCGTTCCAGCTCCAGCAAGGCAAAGATCACCATCAAGCTGAAGCAGATTGACGGCGATCTGGATGCACCGGAAGAACCGGAATGGTCTAGTTCCGGCGTCGCGTCCTGGTCGGAGAGCGATTACGCATCCTCTTATTCCGTAAAACTCTACCGGGGAAGCAGCACTGTCACCACCATCTCCACCACATCGACCTACTATGATTTTTCCAGCTATATGACCACAGCCGGCTATTACACCTTCAAGGTCAAGGCCGTCGCCAGCGATACCAGCGACAACAGTAGCTGGAGTGACGAATCCGACGAGCTCTATGTCAGCAGCGATACCGCGTCTTATAACAAAACGCACGCCTCAACGACCCTTTCCACCGCCAGTCCCGCATCCACCTCTTCCGGCTGGCAGTCCGACTCAAACGGCTGGTACTATGTCCAGAACGGAACGGCACTCCGCTCCACCTGGTTTCAGGATTCCGACGGAAGATGGTACTATCTGAACTCCAACGGCTATATGCACACCGGATGGTTCCAGGATTCTGACGGAAGATGGTACTACATGAACCCGAACGCAGGCGGCCCTCAGGGTTCCATGATGACCGGACTTGTGACCATCGGAAACTATACCTACTATCTCAATCCGAATTCCGGCGGACCGAAGGGTTCCATGGTGACCGGCTATGTCACCATCGACGGAACACAGTATTACTTTGATCCGGTCAGCGGTGCCGCGCGATAATACATACTCTCATAAAAGCCCCCTGTCCTCTGCGGCGGGGGGCTTTCGGCATTGTCCAAACAGCGGAAAACGTAGTAAAATATCCTCATACTACTGAAATGACAAAAGAGGAAGATTCCATGAACCCGATTTCATCATTTTTCCGCATTTTCTCTGTCTGTATTTCCGGCACATGCCTGATTATTCTCTGTGTTCTGACTTCCTGCGCTTCTCCGGCAGATTCATCCTCGATGGCTGCCGGAAAGGATCATCTTCTCGTTGTGCATATGCCATTTCCGGACCGGACCTACACGCCGATCATCCGCGAATTTGAACGTCGAACCGGCATCTGGGTCGAGACGGATACAGCGGAGCATGCCGATCTGATCCTCGGAGGTGACAGTTTTCTTCTTCGCTCCGAGCCGGGCCGCTATGAACGCATCATTCCATTTTCCGCATCTCCGATCGTCATCGTCTATAATCCCCGCCTGATCCGGATGGCACCGCCCAACGGCTGGCTGAGCCTTTTTGACGCTATGTGGACAGGCCGGATCGCATACGAGGATCCTTCCGTCTCTGCGGTATCCATGGCTGCTCTGTGCGCCATGGCGCAGTCACTCTCCGCCGAGTCCGTCGAAGATCCGGATGCTTTGGCAGCCTACGGCATCGGTGCAAATCCGGCCGGAATCGCCTCGTCCTGGTTTCACCAGTTAGACCGGAAAACCGTTCCGGACGCGGATTCCGTCATCACCTCCGTCACAGACGGATCCTGCTATGCGGGGATCACCTCCGAAGCCCGAGCCCTGAACGCAAAATGGGCCGGTCTTGACATCACCATTGTCTATCCGGCCGAGGGCACGTCCGTCCACACCTCCTGCACGGCGATCGTCAAGGGATGTTCACATCCGGAAAATGCTCGAAAATTCGAAGAATTTCTGCAGACCGACGATGTACAGCGCTATCTTCCGGACCGTATCGGAAGCCGGAGTCCGTACTCGGCGGCGGAATATCTTACTTCCGCCTATGATCAGTCCGACAATTCCATGCTTCTTCACCGAGAGACAGACGACACCTCTTCCCTCCGGATAGAACCGAAGCTCAGGCCTCTCTCCAAAATCCCGCTTCTCCGCGACCACGAAGAATGGTCGTCGGGACAATGGAAAACACTTCTAAGTGCCTGGCTTTCCGCCTCCGGCGATGAAAACATGAAACGGACCGGCCGCCCGGCCGTTCTTTCCGACCACCCGGGCGATTACGAAGGCGCAGCGGATCCGGCGTACATTTCGTCCGGACTTCTCTCCTCAAAAGGAGGTGTGCGATGAACCTGAACAACTGGATCCGAAGTTCCTTCCGCCACCGGCTTTTCGCCGCAACGATGCTCTCCGTCCTCCTTCCGGTCCTTCTCTGCAGTATCCTGGTATTCACCGTTTCGCTCCGTCAGAGCCGTCTTTTCCTTCGGGGACACGCGGAATCCGACCTTTCCGATGTATCCGCCGCGGTAACCGGATTTTCCCGCGATCTTTCCGAAGCCGAGGACTTTCTGCAGAAAAGCACGCTCGTCCGGAGCACACTCCGATGCGAAACCTGGAATTCCGGCGCGCTCTACTCCGTGCTTCTGAAAAAGACACATTCCATCCGCAGGTATGCCGATTTTTCGATTCTTGACCGGAGCGGAACCGTGCGCTTTACGACCGCCTCCGCCTCGCCTGCCGTCTCGGAGTCTCTCCCTCTCGACTGGGGCATTCTCCGGCTCGCCCGGGAATACCATCGCAAAACAGGAGCAGAAACCATCGTCACCGGAGCCGGCGAAGACGGCGGTCTGGATCAGGCGGTTCTCCTGACCTCCTATGACGGTGAGGAACTCGGCTACATTTTGATCCACAGTTCGATCGATCAGATGGCATCCCTTTTGACCGGCACCTACTCGGACGGCAATGATGTCTTTCTTCTGGATTCCTCCTGGCGGCTGATCTACAGTTCCCGTCGGCCGGCGGACGATAATCTGATCAACCGGCTCCGGTCCGCATATCTCCGGAGCGGGGCAGACGGGAACCGCCCGTATGAGCTGGACCCGGCCGAGAGTTACAGTGGCTCCTATAATTACACGTTCACGAACATTGACCCGACCGGAATCACGGCAGTCCTTCAGCAGCCGAAACTCTTCACCACCGCAGTCACACAGACGTTCATCTTTATCAGTGTTTCGATTGCACTCACCGGGCTTCTTCTCGGTCTGTTCACGACCTGGAAGCTCAGCCGGCTTATCTCGGAGCCGGTCCTCGATCTGGACCGTGCCATGAAACAGGCGATGAACGGGGATTATTCGGTCCGGATCGACAGCAGCCGCACCGATGAGATGGGGCATCTTGCCCGCTCCTTCAACCATATGCTAAAGGAACACGCGCTCAACCTTGAGCGCTCCGTTCAGCGCCAGAAAGAGCTGAATGAGACACAGATCCGCATGCTTCAGGCACAGCTGAATCCGCATTTTCTGTACAACACGCTGGATACGTTAAAATGGCTCGGCGTTTCTCACGGTGTTCCGGATATCGCGGCGTTGTCCACGTCCCTCGCGACTCTGCTCCGCGCCAGCATCTCGGACTCGCGGCTGATCACCCTCGATGAAGAACTCGATCTCGTGGAACGCTATCTCGCCATCCAGTCCATCCGGTTCGAGGACCGTTTCACCTGTGAGATTGACGTGGACGAGCGGTTCCGCAGCTGTCTGATTCCCAAGCTCGTCCTTCAGCCCGTTGTGGAAAATGCGGTCGTTCACGGTGTCGCCGACATGGACGAAGGTTACATCAAGATCACAGCGGAAGAGAAATTCGAGGACGCCAGCCGCCATGTACTCGTCCTCACGGTATCCGACAACGGAACCGGCATGCCGCCGGAAACCCTGAACATCATCAACAGCGGCGGTTCCCTGAAGCCGCGGGGACATCTCGGATGCTACAATGTCGGAAAAATCATCCGGCTCTACTACGGAGAAGCCTACGGGCTCTATGCCGCTTCGTCTTCCGGGCGCGGAACCGTGATCACCCTGCGGCTTCCGCTGGAGACACCAGATCCTGCGGGAGATCCTGCCGCTCATATCTATCCGCAATAATCTTCTGTAAGAAACGCAGCCAAACCCTGCGTCTGCAATCTGAATCGGAAACGGAGAAATCATCATGCTGAAAATACTGATTGTGGACGACGAAGCCGTCGTCCGTCACGGAATCGCGCTCGGCATTGACTGGGCGCAGGAAGGCTGTGCCGTCGTAGCGGAAGCAGCCAACGGTACCGACGGAATTGAAGCCGTGCACCGGTATCATCCGAATCTCATCATCACGGACGTCCGTATGCCCCATATGGACGGGCTGGAGATGATGAAGCAGCTCCGGGCTGAGGGATGTGAGGCCCACGCCATCATCCTGACCGCCTACAGCGACTTCGAATACGCCCGCAGCGCCATCCAGTTCGGTGCGGTGGACTATCTTCTGAAGCCCTTCGAAAATGAAGACCTGATCGCTTCCGTCCGAAAAGTTCTCGAACTCGACCGGCGGCAGGCTTCCGTCGGCACCGATCCGCTGAAAGCTCTGCCGAAAGGCGACAAGAGCCGCATCGTCATGCAGGCCATGAGCTACATCGCGGAACATTATGCCGATCAGGGCATCAACATCAGCACCATCGCCGAGGCAGTCAGCGTCAGCGAAGGTCATCTCAGCCACGCCTTCAAAAAGGAGACCAGCTACACCGTCAACAATTATCTGACCGGTTACCGCGTACATCAGGCCATCCGGCTTCTGAAAGATCCGACCATCCGCGTCTACGAGGTGGCAGAACAGGTCGGTTACCGGGACGTTGCCTATTTCTGCAGTATTTTCAAGAAAAACACCGGTGTCTCTCCGTCGGAATATCAGGATCACTGGCACGCACCGGTGGACGGATTCTGATGGATCCTACGGGGCCGTTTGGCTCCGTTTTTTTATCTATTATTTCTATATTTTCTTTGTTATATTTTTGCCCGTTGTGCATTTTGATGGCAAAATCGCAGAATCCTTCTATAAATCGCAGTTTTCTCCCATTCAATTTTGCCATCCGTTTGGATAAAATGTGATTATACGCGGGATCAATGGTGGTCCCCGAAAACAAAGGGAGGAAATGTATATGAATTTCAAGAAATTTACAGCATTATCACTCACCGCCGCCATGGCAGCATCCATGGCCGCATGCGGAGGATCTTCTTCCACCGCCACCACAACGGCAGCTGCACAGCAGCCGTCCGAGTCTGCAGCAGAGACAACGGCGGCCGCTTCCGCAGAGAAGAAGGATTATTCCGACTACACCATCCGCATCTATTCCAACTCCAACTCCACCGAGCGCACCACATGGCTCATCAAGGAAGCGGAAGACGCGGGATTCAAGATCAGCATCGACGATAACTCTGTTATCTCCGGCGATACCGCAGCCGTTCAGGCAGCCAACGAGAAGAAGGACGGCGACATCGTCTTCGGTCTGAACGAGACCAGATGGTCCCAGATCATCGGCGGCGAATACGAGAACTTAAAGCTCGTGGACTGGGCTCCGTCCTGGAAAGACAAAGTCGGCTCCTACAAATTTGACAACGCGGCATACGGCCTGGTTGTTCAGGGTTCTCTCCTTCTGTACCGAACCGATGACCTCGGAACCAACGGCAAAGAGCTCAAGTTCGACCACTGGGCGGACATGATGGATGCCGGCTACAGCTGGTACCGTCAGAACAAGGTCGGCGGAACCACCAACACCAACATCAACAACTCTCTTCTCTACGCATACGTTGATCCGAGTTCCCCGGCCGGCGGCATTTCCGTTGACGGATGGAAGATGCTGTGGAAATACTGCGCAGACGGAAAGTTCTCCTCTGACGACACCTACAAATACGGCTTTGACCCGCTGAACAAGGGCGATGTGGCAGTATCTTCCTTCTACACCTCTTCCCTCTACGGAAAGATCGATGCGGCGGCAGAAAACTCCGACAAGCCGTTAAAGGGCACCACAAAACCGGAGAACTGGGCACTGGCAGATGTCAAGGACGGCGTATTCTACATCGCAGAGTACATCGGCGTTCTGGACAAAAAGGATCGTACCCCGGAGCAGACCGAGGCAGTCAAGGCATTTGCTGACTGGTTCGGAAGCGCTGATGTTCAGGCTGCATGGGGCGAAGAATTCGACTCCTTCCCGTGCAACGAGGACGCAGCGAACACCCTGTATCCGGACGGCATTCCGGCGCTCTACACACAGCCGAACATGGCCCAGCAGACGGTTGACGGCATGACCTACGCCGAGTATGCTTCCAAGCACAACGCAGAGTGGACCAACATCGAGACCAACCTCGGCTACTTCTGGGCAGATGCAGCCGGCGCAGCAAAAGAGCCGGATTGGGACAAGCTTGACTGGGCTACCCTGACACAGAAGAAGGGCAACTGATCCCTCGAATGAAAGAACAAAGTCCGCATGAGGACTTCGGCTCCTCGTCCCCTCTTTCCGGAGGGGATCCTGACGGACCGTGTGAGACGGCGGGCGCAGATGCCCGCCGTTTTGTGTTTCATAGGAAATTTCTCCGAAATTCCCTATGAAACACAAAACGCCCCGCGGACTTTGTTCTCTGAAAAGCCTCCATGGAAGGCATTTTGCCGCATCCCGAAAGAGCCTTTTGAGAATGTTTTCGGTCCGGAACCATCCGGAGCCATCCGCAAACTTCCTTCCATGGAAGCTTTTCCCGAACCAGCAAACGGATATGACTAATACCAATAGTAGGAGAACCATCTATGTCAATGATCGAATTAAAGAATATCGTCGTAAAATTCGGCGATTTCACGGCACTCCGTGACATCAACATTCAGGTTCAGGAAGGAGAATTCTTTACCTTCCTCGGGCCGTCCGGCTGCGGAAAAACCACCACGCTCCGGACCATCACCGGTTTTATCGAACCGGCAGAGGGCCGGGTCTTTGTCAATGACCGCGACATCACGAATGTCCCCATCGAACAGCGCAACGTCGGCATTGTCTTCCAGAGCTATGCGCTCTTCCCGACGATGACCGTATATGATAACATCGCCTTCGGTTTAAAGCTCAAGAAACTCTCCAAAACCGAGATCGCCGAAAAGGTGCGCACCATCGCGAAAAAAGTCGATCTCACCGAAGAACAGCTCGGCAAGGCGGTTTCCCAGCTTTCCGGCGGACAGCAGCAGCGTGTCGCCATCGCGAGAGCTCTGGTCACCAATCCGGCCATCATCTGCATGGACGAGCCCCTGAGCAATCTGGACGCCAAACTCCGCGTCCAGCTCCGGAATGAGCTAAAGAAAATGCAGAAGGAATTCGGCATCACGACCATCTACGTCACCCATGATCAGGAGGAGGCCCTGACGCTCTCCGACCGCATCGCCGTCTTCAACAAGGGCGTGGTGGAGCAGATCGGAACTCCGAATGAGATCTACAATCACTCCAAAAGTGAGTTCGTCTGCAACTTCATCGGCGACATCGATCCGATCGAGCCGCAGCTCGGCAGGCGAATCGCGGAAACGATGCAGGCGAATCCGACCGCTTATCCGCCGGAGCTTCCGATCCTCAGCACCTCAGACCGCAACTACATCCGCCTCGAGCGTCTTCACGTCAATGTGCCCGCAAAACCGGGCCAGCTGGAGATCCCGGGCGTCGTGGAAAGCATGGAATACTATGGTCTCTACATAAAGTATTATATTCATGCCGAGGGTCAGACTGTCAAAGTAATCGAGAAAAATGACGGAATCAATATCTATGGAGCCGGAGAACATGTCCATATTGTTCTCGATCCGAAGGATATCATGTTCTATAAGCCGACTGATTATTCCGAAAATATGTAGACAGTCCGGTTTATTCCGAACAGACTGGAGGAAATGATATGAATACTGCCAAAACGAATTCCATCACGACCGATTACATCGTCCGGATGGTCGGCATCGCATTTTTTGCCTACCTTTTCTTCGGCTTTATGCTGATGCCGTGTCTGAATACTCTTTCCAGCATCTTTCTGACGAAAAATGCCTCCGGCGAGATCGACCCGTTTGCGGTAATCCGGTTCTTCCTGGCCGGAAGCATGGGCAAATATGTCTGGAATGCTTTAAAGCTCGCGATCTGTCTGGTCATAACCGTCAATGTCGTCGGCATCAGCCTGGTGCTCCTGACCGAATACTTTGACATCAGGGGATCCAAAATTCTGCGTCTCGGATATGCGACGACGATGATCTATTCCGGAATCGCACTCGGAACCGGATACCTCTTCCTCTATGCCCAGGACGGCGTGGTGACCGGTTTTCTCTCACAGATTTTTCCGAATATGAACACAGAATGGTTCACCGGATTCCGGGCCGTTCTCTTCACCATGACCTTCGCATGTACCAGCAACCATATGCTTTTTCTAAGAAACGCAATCCGCGGGATCGATTACAACACGGTGGAAGCGGCCCGCAATATGGGGGCAAATCCCTTCCAGGTTCTGGTCAGAGTAGTCATGCCGACTCTGATTCCGACCCTCTTCTCACTGACCATCATGACCTTCATCACCGGTCTCTGCGCCATGAGTGCCCCGACCCTGATGGGTTATGACACCATCAATCCGGAGATCGTCCGTCTGGCCGGTTCCTCCGTTGCGGACGAATCCTTCCCGCAGGCAAGAGCAGCGCTCCTGTCCATCATCCTCGCCTGCTTCACCATTGTCCTGCTCACCGTGCTCTCCGCCTACGAGCGGCGCGGCCATTACCTCTCCGTCTCCAAGACGAAAGCCCGGCTCCAGAAGCAGAAACTCAACAACAAGGCGGTCAATGTGCTCATGCACATTTATGCCTACGTACTCTTTGTCATCTACATGATGCCGGTGGTAATGATCGTCATCTTCTCGTTCCAGACCTACTCGGCTGTCCGCAACCGCCAGCTCGACCTGACACAGTGGACCACCCTGAACTTCTTCGGAACCGCAGATTACGAATACATGACAAACCGCGGAAAATACAAGACCAGACCGGGTTCCATCTCCGGTGTCTTCAGCAACGAGGCAACGCTCGGCGGCATTAACCTCAGCTTTATCCTGTCTGCTCTTGCGGCAGCCATCGCCTGCGTCATCGTCGTTGCGGCCTGCACCTATATCTTCAACAAATACCATAAAAAACTCGGCATCATCATGGAGTACGCCCTGCTCTTCCCGTGGTTGCTTCCGACCATTCTGATCTGCTATTCCTACCGGACATTTTTCAACAGTTCCGATGTATGGTATGTCGGCTTCCAGAATCTCTACTTCGGAAATAATGTCCGGTTCCTCCTGGTCATGGCCTACATCGTGACGAAACTTCCCTTCTCGCTGCGAATGGTCAAAGCCTCGTTTTATGCGATCGATGAGGAACTCGAAGATGCCGCCAAAAATCTCGGTGCATCTTCCATCTACACCTTTATGAGAGTAAAGCTTCCGATCATTCTGCCGAGCGTTCTCGCGGTATTTGCGCTGAATTTCAACGCACTCTTTACCGAGTACGATATGTCGGCGACTTTCGCCAGCACGCAGGCCACCTCCTACGCCATGATCATTCAGGCGATGACGAGAGAAGAAGGCCTCTACGGTTACAACATCAACGCATCCGGCCGCCGGTGCGCTTCCACCGTCTTCATCATGATCATTTCCGGCCTGATCCTCTATCTGGTCTACGGCGTCGGCGCGCGGGATCTCGGTGAAAGACTGGAGGCAAAAGAAAAGAGAAAGCGCCGGATCGCGAAGTTCACCCGGTTCTTTGGATTTTCATCCGGAAAGTCTTCCGAGAACCGCGTTGAAAAGATCGAAACAACGTCGGAGCAGAAAAAATCAGAAATCTGACCGGAAGGTGACATCTTCCATTTCCGCAGCATGCGCATCTTCGCAGATCGTTTTGTGGTATAGGGAATCCGGAATTTCGGAGAGATTTCCTATACCACCAAAAAAGCTTCGCCGGGTTTATCCCGTCGAAGCTTTTTTGGTCTTACCGAATCTTCAAACACCTGTCTTTTTACCTGTCTCCGGATCCGAATGCGCCGTTCCCCGCGATTCTTTACCTCTCTTCCGCAACCGCAATGCCTCTTTCCCGCATCTCTCTGCGGAGTCTTTTCGCATCGCCGTAAAAGACGATCCCCTGCATGCCGGTGATTATCGCGCCCTCAATATTCCACGGCGCGTCATCCACAAACAGTGATTCCTTCGGAACCAGCCCGAAGTGCGCGCAAAATGCCTCATAGATCTCGTGCGACGGTTTCATCAGTTTCCAGTCCGCCGAGATAAATTTCCCGTCAAAACAGTCCGATGCCGGCAGGCGATCAAAAAACTCATGCACATGCGACGATGCATTGGAGAGCAGATAGATCCGGTATCCGTTCTTCTTCAGTTCACGGACAAGCTCCTCCATTCCCGGAATCTTCGGACTCCAGAGATTCCACCATCCGGTTACCGCCGTGCGGACATTTTCATGCAAATGCTCCGGAAGCCGGCGGCACGCAGCTGCCACCACATCGTCATCGCTCAGGATGCCACGGTCTGCCGCCGTCCACTCATAACCGCAGAAGGTCTCCCGCACGAACCGCTCTGTTTCATCCTCCGGAACACCTGCTGCCTCCGCAATTTTCTCAGGGTTCCAGTCGATCAGCGTTCTTCCCATATCAAACACAATATTTCGAATCTCCGGTATTGCCATAACGTCTTTCCCCTTTCCCATTTATCTCTCAATCCATGAACGCCTGATTCATCCGTTCTTTACAAGCAATAATTCTTTTAAAAGCGGTATCCTGCCGCCGATTTTTGTCACTGCAACCGAAATCACAAAGGTCAGCACCGTCACAAGAAGGCATTCCGCCTCCAGATTCCGCCACAGTCCCATTTGCCGGAGAAGTACGCCGATCACCATCACATGCATCAGAAACACGCCGAAGGAATGCACTGAAATGTCGGTCACGGTCCGCCGGAGGATCCCGGTCTGCGGCAGCCGGCAAAGAAGCAGAAATGCACAGCTTCCCAGCACCGGCATGATAAAGAACGTATACCAGACATTGTAGTCATAGTTCGCCTGCAGAATCCGGATTTGGATCCATACCGTAAAGACAGTGCTCACGGCAAATGCCGCCGTCACGCCCATCACAGACCACGCGTGCTTCATGATGTTCTCCAGTTTCCCGCGGTATCGCCAGAAGCAATATCCAAGAACAAGATAGAAGCCGTAGTAATCTCCGCTGAAATTCAGATCAAGCTGCAGTTCCCTCAGATTCCACGGATGCACATGGAAGACATCCATCAGGAGGTTGGCACTCTCCAGACAAAACCGGTACAGATACACCATCCCCAGCAGAAGGGCAAGGATTTTCCCTTCCATCTGCTGCACGCCCATCGCCACAAACGGCAAAAACAGATATACTCCGAGAATCATTGGAATGTACCAGCCGTGGGGCATTCCCTCGTATTCGAGAAAAAGTGCTCTGCGGAACCATTGCCCCACCCGGAACGGAGTCTGCAGCCACCAGACCATGTACGCCTCATAGATCAGGCACCACGCTTCCCATGAAACCAGAAGCGGAATCAGATTGTGACGGTAAAACCGGCGGATTCTCTCTGCGTCGTATTTCCGCGGCAGAAGAAGGTATCCGGACAGAAACAGGAACAGAGGCACGCCTAAGCGTCCTGCCGTAAAGAGCCCTATGCCAAAAAGCCGGCGAAGTCCGCTCATCCGGGCAATCCCGTCCGGGTGTAGCGGAAACATCAGCTGAACCGTGTGATTCAAGACGACGAGAAATGTCGCCGCCGCGCGAATCCGGTCCAGACACTCATTTCGGCCGCCTGCTGTCTCCGTCTTCTGTTTTCGTTCCAACTCGTTCATACCAATCCTGCCATTCGTTTCTTTTTGTTTCTTTTGTTTTTTTATTTCTTGTTCGTTTCCTATTCCGGGCCCCCGTTTAATGCTCATCCCGTTTTCGACGGGCCATTCCGAACCAAATCCGTATTTCGTTCCGGAGTTTGTTTTTGAGGGTTACACATAGGATACGATCATCGTCATATCTCCGCTCGCAGCCAGATCTCCGAATCCGCTCGGGACGATAAAATGATCGCCCGCTTTTACCCCGCGTCCGCAAATCCGGCCCGTGCCCTCGATTATATCACACAGCAGGAAAGAATCGTTGTTTTTCCATTTTTCATCTGCAATCCTGACTTCATCTGCGTCATCGGTTTTATCCGCCGCTACGGTTTCATCCACCGCGTCAGTTTTATCTGCCGCACCAGTTTCCTCCGCCGCTTCGATTTTATCCGCGTCATCGGTTTCATCCGCCGTATCCACAGCATCCGTCTCATGTTTCGTCCGGATCGTCCATTTTTCCACCGTAAACGTCTCACTGTCCACAAGAATCTGCCGTTCTCCCCCCGGAATGTGGACCGGTGACTGCCTCGTCTCCGTCAGCGACTGCGGACATGTGATCACGTCTTCTGCTTTTTCCAGATGAAGCTCCCTCGGCTTCCCGTTCTGCAGCCGGTCATAATCATAAAGCCGATAGGTCAGATCGCAGCTTTGCTGCACCTCCAGAAGAATCGTCCCTTTCCGGATCGCGTGCACGGTTCCGCTGGGAATATAGAAAAAATCCCCCTTCTTAACAGGCCGCACACAGAGAAGATCACTCCACCGTTTCTCCGCGATCATTCGCTTCAGTTCCTCTTTCGACCGGGCATGGTGCCCGATGATGATGTCCGCATCCTCCCGGCAGTCCACGACATACCAGCATTCCGTCTTTCCCCGGCTTCCATTCTCATGTTCCCTTGCGTAGATGTCATCCGGATGCACCTGAATGCTGAGATCATCCCCCGCATCGATCAGCTTGATAAGAAGCGGAAAAGAATCGTCGTGCTCCCGCTCCGGTTCCTCCTTCTTCCGGCCGAACAGCTCCCCGTGCTCCCGCCACAGCTCCGCCAGCGTCATCCCGGCGTATTCTCCGTCTGCAACCACACTTGGCCCGGCCGGATGACCCGAGATCACCCACGCTTCCCCCGTATGGTCACCCGGAATGTCATACCCGAACCGGTCCCGGAGCGCGGTTCCGCCCCATAGAACCTCTTTCAAAAACGGCTTCATGAAGAGAAGCGTTTTCCTGCCTGCCATCTGCATCATACTGAAAACTACCTTCCCAAACACATTCCATCAAACGACATGATACAAAAACGGACCGGCACTCCCCAAAAGTGTCAGCCCGTTTTCCGATCCTTACAGCACGTGAATATTGTCTGCTGTCACGCTGACAAATGCTTCATCTCCGACATTGTAGATCTTCTTATTCTTCGGATTGAATTCCGTAAGTTTTACCAGTGTATTGCCCACCATCACATGGTAGTTCTGATAGTGTCCCATGAAGGTGCTCAGAATCACCCTGCACGGAAGCTGTCCCTCGTCCGCCAGAGTTGCCGACTCCGGACGGATGACAAGGGTTGCGTCCGCACCGACGTCCAGATGAGCGGCATCCGCGACATCAACCGCGTGTCCCATCACATCCACCTTTCCGGCGCTGCCGTTTTTCGCGGTCAGCTTACCTTCCAGGAAGTTGGCCTCGCCGATGAAGTCCGCGACAAATCTGTTCTTCGGATGATAATAGATCTCCTGCGGCGTTCCCATCTGGGAAACGATGCCCTTTTCCATGATAATGATCTGATCCGAGATCGCCATCGCCTCAGACTGATCATGCGTGACGTAGACGGCCGTAATGCCTGCTTCCTGCTGAATCCGGCGAATCTCCGTGCGCATCGTCACGCGGAGTTTTGCGTCCAGATTGGACAGCGGCTCGTCAAAGAGCAGCACGCCCGGTTCCAGCACAAGCGCTCTCGCGAGGGCGACACGCTGCTGCTGTCCGCCGGAGAGCTGGTTCGTCATGCGGGATTCCATTCCCTCCAGTCCCACCAGCTTCAGGATGGCGGTGACCTTCTGCCGGATCGTCTCCTTATCCATCTTCCGAAGCTTCAAGCCGTAGGCGACATTGTCAAAAATGTTGTAGTGCGGAAGTAACGCATAAGACTGGAATACCATCGCCGTATCGCGCTTGTTGGGCGTGAGTTCGTTGATCGGCTCGCCGCCGAGATAGATTTCGCCCTCATCCGGCGACTCAAACCCCGCAATCATGCGCAGAGTCGTGGTCTTTCCGCAGCCGGAGGGACCGAGCAGCGTCACGAAGGAACCCGGTTTGATCTCCAGATCGGTGTCATGCACGGCATAGAAATCCTTTCCGGTCTTGGGGTCCTGATAAATTTTGGAAATATGTTCGAGGCGAACGCCTTTTTTCTCTTTTGCCATAATTTCAGCTCCTTATATATCTCATCATTCATTTCGATCGTTTATTTCGATTCGTTCATTCCGACCGTTCATTCCGCCTCTTCCATCCGGCGGCTTGTTCCGAAATACTTCATCACGAGATTCATCAGCAGAACCGCGCCGTAGGTGATGAGGATCAGAATGGTTGCAAATGCGCACGCGATGCCGTATGCGCCCTTCTCCGCGAACTCATTGATCTGAACTGTGATCAGAAGGAATTGCGGAGTTACCAGCAGAATGATCGCACTGATCGCCGTGATGCTTCGAACGAACGAGGTGACAAGACCGGACAGGAAGCTGTCCTTGATCAGCGGAAGCGTTACCGTCATAAACACGGTGAAGCTGTCCGCGCCCATATCGTAGGCCGATTCCTCGATGCTCTTATCGATCTGCCGCAGCGCCGAGATTCCGCTTCGGGTACCGGTCGGAAGACTCCGGACGATAAAGACGATGATCAGGATCGCGCCGGTGCCGTAGAGACTCTGCAACACGCCAGTGTGGAAGATACCGCCGGAAAATCCGCGGATATATCCGATACCGAGAACCGTTCCCGGAACCGCCATCGCCAGCATGGATACCGCCTCGATAAAGCCCTTCGCCTTAAAATTCCGCTTAACGACAAGATAGGAAATGATCATGGACAACAGCGCCGTGATCGGTGCGGATACAAAGGACAGAACGAAGGAATCCTTGAACGCCTTGAATCCCTTGTACTTTGAGAAGACCTGACCGAACCATTTCGTCGTCAGATGGAAATCATATCCCCAGGTCTTAAAGAGCGCTCCGAAGGGAACACAGATGTACATCATTACCACGAAGAGTGCCAGCGCCGAGCAGAGAATCGTCAGCGGAAGTGTTACACTCCGGTCCATAATGAGCATTCTCGCTCTGGAAGCCTTACCGGAGAGCGTCGCCGTACTCTTGGCCTCGAGGTAGTATTTCTGGACAATGAACATCATCAGCGTGATGCACAGAAGAACCACCGCCATGGCGGATGCGCCCTCTTTATCGTAAGCGCCCGTGATCTGAAGATAAATGGTCGTCGCCAGCGTATCGTAGGATCCGCCGATGATCATCGGGTTCGCAAAATCCGCGATGGACTCGATGAATGTGACGAGGAACGCATTTCCCAGACCCGGAAGAATGAGCGGCCAGGTCACGGTCGTGAACACCGTCCATCTCGTCGCGCCCATATCGCGGGCCGCCTCTTCGAGCGACGGGTCAATGTTCTTCAGAAGGCCCTTCAGCATCATGTAGCAGACCGGGAAAAAGGTCAGCGTCTGCACCACAAAAATGCCCCAGAAGCCGTAGACGTTGTTGTCATAGATATGGAGTAAATATCTCGTGATAATGCCGGATTTGCCGAAAAGCATGATCATCGAGAGGGAAAGTACAAAGGGAGGAGACACGACCGGGAGCATGGATACCACCCGGAACAGTTTTTCGATCACTTTTGTCTTCAGCTTTACATAGACTTCGACGTAGGCGAAAAGAAGTCCCACAAGAGAAGACACAATGCCGACGAGAAATCCGACCTTCAGTGTATTTGTGATCGCGGTGCGGAAATTCGACATTGCCATAACGCGCTGAAACGTATCCAGCGTAAATCCCTGTTTTTCGCTCACAAAACTGTCAACCAGAAGAATCGCAAGCGGATAGAGAATGAATAGGGTCAGAAATGCGATCAGAACGACGATCGTCGTCACCATGACCGGATCCGCCATCAGTTTTTTCCGATCCAGCTCGGCACTTTTTGATTTTGCCATAACGTTTTACCATCTTTCCGTCATAGCTTTTTTCAAAAATAGCCGGGCAAGGGGAGCCTCCCTCCTCTCGTCCGGCCATATTTGCAGCTGTGACTATGCTTTCCCGCCGGAAACGGATGCTACGGTCCGGCCGGGAATTCACATTTGAAAGTATTTACTTCCAGACTTACTCTGTCTTGAAACGGTCATCAGCAGCACTGCCGAGTGCGTTCATCACGTCCTCAACATACTTCTTGGTGTTGTTCTTCGCATCCTCGAAGTCATACTTCATAACATTATCCGGATCAAGGCCGAACTCAGATGCCTGCTCCGGCTGCTTTGCGTTGTCAATGACAAGGAACTGATAAGAACCATTCTGTGCTGCCAGCTCTACACACTCCGGGCTGAGGGCATACTCAACCCACAGTTTTGCCGCGTTCGGATGCTTTGCGCCCTTGAAGATGGCAGTCGCGCCAACCTCGAAGGATGTGCCGGACTCCGGAATGATCAGATCCACATTGCCGTATCCGTTGTCCACGATCTGGGTGATACCGTCATGCAGGAAGCCGATGCCGACTACGCACTCACCGGTGCCGACATTCTTGGACGGGCCGGAACCGGACTTGGTGTAAACCTGAACGTTCTTGTCCAGATCTGTCAGATACTTGATACCGTCATCATGGCCGTACTTCTGGATCATCGTGTTGACAACCAGCTTTGCGGTTCCTGCTGTGTTGTAGTTGGAAAGCCAGATCAGCCCCTGATACTTCGGATCGAGAAGATCCTTCCAGTCCTTCGGTTCCTCAATGTTCTTGCGCGCAAGCTCATCCTTGTTCACCATGAATCCAAGGATACCCTTGTAGATACCGAACCACTGGTTGTCCGGATCCTTATACTGCGCATCGATCAGGTGCTTTGCATTCTTTGCGTCGTAAGCCTCAAGAAGACCTTCCTTTGCCGCTACGTTATACGGATCGGTCGTACCGCCAAACCATACATCGCCGGACGGATTGCCCTTCTCTTCCTCGATCTTGGACTGAACTTCACCGGTGGACAGTCTCTGATACTGAACATCGATGCCGTAGAGCTCTTTGAAGTGATCGGAAGCGGCTGCCAGATAGTCCTCTTCGCAGGAACCGTATACAACCAGCGTTCCCTCTTCCTTCGCTGCCTTAATCAGCTCCGGATCGATCTCCTCAGACTCTGCCGCTTTGGACTCCCCGGCTGCCGCCGTGGTCTCCTCTGCCTTGGACTCTGCCGCCGCAGAAGAAGCTGCCGCTGTTGTGGAAGCCGCGCCGGAACCGCCGCATGCCGCGAGAGATGCAAGCATTGCGCCTGTCAGAACAAGTGATACTGTTTTTTTCATGTGTGATTACCTCCCTGTTTGAATCATCATGAATCTTACCGTACTCATTGTAATCCATTGTTTTTACAATTGCATCAGAAAATCCTGTTCTTTATATGACTTTTATGACATATTTCACAAATCATCATTTCCTTGTCTGCGAAACCGGCCCACTCAGAGCACAAAAATGCACAGACCACATTCCATAATTTATCATCTTCTCATGGAATATGTCTGTGCACTTTCTACGTTTTAGTCCCCTATGTTCTTTTCCTCGCACGGCCTTACCCGCCCAGGATCTTATCCACTTACTGTCTTACCATCCCGCTGGCTTTTCATCTCGCGGTCTTTTCCGCTCTCGATCTTACCCGCTCACGATCTTACCCGCTCACGGCCTTACCCACACATGACCTTACCTGCCCACGTTTTTCCGCTCACGGTTTGATCCTCTTCCGTTTTTTACAATATCCTCGACATCGCGGACAATGTCCGCCTCGGTCCTCTCCGCTTCCGCCCTTGTGTCTGCCGTCACGGAAATGTAAACCTTCAGTTTCGGCTCGGTTCCCGACGGCCGGATCACAAGGCTTGTGGAATCTTCCAGCAGAAACTTCAAAACGTCTGACTTTGGCAAACCGTCGATTCCGCGGCGGTAATCCAGAACCGACAGAATCCTTTTCCCGCCAAAGCGCCGCTCCGATGCAGGCAGTTTCCAGGCGTTTTGCTCCTCACCTGTTTCCGCCTTGCCATTTCGAAAGCTTCGCATGATCTCCTGCATGATTCCAAATCCCGCTTCTCCCTCAAACGCATAAGAATGCAGCGTATTTCTGCAATATCCGTATCGTTGATAGATCTCGCCGAGTTTTTCCGGAAGGGAAATGCCGCGCGTCTTATAAAAGCAGAACATCTCGCAGATCAGAAATGCCGCGTCAACCGCGTCCTTATCGCGGACATAAGTCCCGGACAGATACCCGTAGGACTCCTCAAAACCGAAAATATAATCCTCCGCCCGGCCTTCCCGTTCCAATCGGCCGATGGTCTCTCCCACATATTTGAAGCCGGTCAGAACATTGACCGTCTCTACTCCGTAATCTTCCGCAATCTTCTCCGCCAGATCCATCGTCACGATCGTCTTCACCATCACCGGATGTGCCGGCATCCGCCCATGTTTTTTCCGCTGGCTGCAGAGATAATCGAGCAGAAGAAGTCCCGTCTCATTGCCGGAAAGGAGGACATATTCGTTATTCTCCGGTTCTTTCACCGCAATTCCGACGCGGTCGCAGTCCGGATCCGTCGCAAGAAGAAGATCCGCTCCGTTCATCTCGGCATATTGGATCCCAAGCGCCATCGCCTCCCGGATCTCCGGATTCGGATACGGACATGTCGGAAAATGCCCGTCTGGCATCTCCTGTTCTCTCACTACCGTAACATTTGTATACCCCGTCTCCCGCAGAATCCGGGTTACCGGAATCCGACCGGTACCGTTGAGCGGCGAATAGACGATCGAGACATTCCGATCGATCTCCTCGCCGAAGAGAACCGACTCTTTCCGGACAGTCTCCAGAAATGCGGCCAGCACCTCTTCACCGATATACCGTATCTTTCCGTCCCGGTCCGCCTCCTCAAATCCCGGAGCAGACAACAGATCCCCCGACCCTGACAAAAGATCATCCGCACCTTTCAACAGATCGTCCTCACCTGACATCAGATCATCCGCCTCTGCCTTCTGCTCCTCACCTTCCGTTTTGCGTTCCTCCGCATCTCCGTAGAAGCGGACATCCTCAAACACATTCCGCTTTTGGATCTCTCCGTAGATTTCTTCTGCCGCATCCTGTGTAATCTGGCAACCGTCCTCCCCGTATACCTTATATCCATTGTACTTCGACGGATTATGACTCGCCGTGATCATGACGCCCGCCTTTTTCCCGAGATAGCGAACCGCAAAGGAAACCGTCGGAACCGGATTCAGCCGGTCCCAGAGCGATACCTCCACGCCCCTCGCGGCAAATACCGAAGCCGCCGTCTTTGCAAATAATTCCGACTTGATCCGGGAGTCGTACCCGATCACGACACTAGCGTCTTTTCCGTAACGGCGGAGAAGGTACTCCGCAAGCCCGGCACTTGCCCGTGCGACCGTATAAATGTTCATGCGGTTGGTGCCCGCGCCGATCACGCCGCGAAGACCTCCCGTTCCGAATTCCAGATCACAGTAAAATGCGTCACGGATTTTTTCCGGATCCGCTTTCATCGCCGCCAGTTCGATCAAAAGATCCGGATCCCGGTCTGCCTGCGCGCACCACTTCTCATAGATTTCTTTTGTTTCCATCTTCTCTCCAAACGCCGGAAGCAGTCCGCCGGCACCGGCAGACTGCTCCCCAAAACATGAATCTTATGATATGATTTCCTTCTTCTCCAAAACAGCCGACCTTTCCCAATGTCCTCCCCGGATGCATAACCGGATGCATGACCGGATGCAGCTTCCGGTCCGATCATTTCAGATCCTCAAACAGATTCTCATGGTATACGCCGTCCGCAATCAGCTTCCGGAACGCCTCCACAACAACCTGCTGATCCTCCTTGTAGGTCACACCGAACCATTTGTCCTTCGTCTCCAGCACCTTGACCGAAACCGCCTTCTTCTTCAGAAGATCGCCGATATGGATCGGAATCAGATACTCTGCCTTCAGCGGATCGCTCTTTCCGGCCGCAATATCTTCCCAGAACGCCTTGTATCCTTTTTCGAGAATTTCAAAATACTCCGGCGTAAAGCCCCAGAAATTCATGGACACATGCGATTTCACGTCGAGCTTTTTGCCGTCCGCTTCCGCTCCGTCCGCCGTCTTGAGAATGTCATGTGTCTCCACAACCTCCGTCAGATTACCGGCTTCATCGACCTTGCAGAGACCTCTGGTAACGCTCCCGTGATCGCTGAGAGTGTTGCCGAGAATGAATCCCGCCATGCAGAAATCCGTCGGCCTGGACGGATCATAGTTCACCAGGAAATCGTGAACTGCCTGAAATGCTCCCTTTCCATAATAGTCGTCCGCATTGATCACGCAGAACGGCTCATGAACCATGGCTCTGCAGGAAAGAACCGCCAGTCCGGTCCCCCACGGTTTGGTTCTGCCCTCCGGAATCTCATATCCCATCGGAATATTCTCCAGCATCTGGAATGCATAATCCACTTCCACGCCGGACTCACGGCAGATCTTTTCAATGCGGTTTCCGATCACTTCCATAAAGTCTTCCTCGATATCCGGTCGAATAATAAAAATGATCTTGTTAAATCCCGCCTGAATGGCATCATGAATGGAATAGTCCATAATGATCTCACCGTTCGGTCCGACCGGTGAAAGCTGTTTGACTCCTCCGCCGAATCGGGAACCGATTCCGGCTGCCATAATCACTAATGCTGTTTTCATAATCTCTACTCTCCCATACCCATTTTTATCGATTATACCACCGTTTACTGCTCTTTTTCCGGCCGGTATCCCATCGGATTCTGCTTCTGCCAGTTCCAGGTATCCCGGCACATATCCTCAAGATTTCTGGTCGTCTTCCATCCAAGGATCTCCAGAGCCTTATCCGCATTCGCATAACATTCCGCCAGATCCCCCGCCCTTCTCGGTCCGATCTCATACGGCACCTTCACACCGGTGCTCTCCTCGAATGCATGAACTACCTCGAGGACACTGTACGGTGTACCGGTTCCGAGATTGAAGATCTCGGTGCCCTTATGTTTCACCGCATACTCCACCGCCTTCACATGGCCGTCCGCCAGATCCATCACATGAATGTAATCTCTCCGACAGGTGCCGTCCGGCGTCGGATAATCGTCGCCGTAGACCGTCAGATGATCTCTTCTTCCGACTGCAACCTGTGAGATATACGGCATCAGGTTATTCGGGATACCCTGCGGATCCTCGCCGATCCGGCCCGACGGATGCGCGCCGATCGGATTGAAATACCGCAGAAGAACCACGGAAAGCTCCGAATCTGCCACAGCCGCATCCTGAAGGATCTGCTCCATCATGTACTTCGTCCATCCGTACGGATTCGTGCAGGAACCGCGGCGCATGGTCTCCCGGAGCGGCACCGGATTCTCCTCGCCGTATACCGTCGCCGAAGAGGAGAAAATGATGTTCTTCACGCCGGCTTCCGCCATCGTCTCCAAAAGAGACAGCGTCGTGTCAATGTTGTTGCGGTAATAGCGGACCGGTTCCTTCACGGACTCTCCGACCGCCTTCAGACCCGCAAAATGAATCACGCAGTCAATCGAGTGCTCGCTGAAAATACGGCGGAGCGCTTCCTTCTCTCTGACATCCGCTTCATAGAGAACTGCCTCTTTTCCGGCAAGTTCATTGACACGCTTTACCGCTTCCTCACAGCTGTTGTCAAAATTATCGGCGATCACCACCTCATGACCTGCTGCCATTAACTGAAGTGCCGTGTGAGAACCGATGTATCCGGCTCCTCCCGCAAGTAATATTTTCATGATTCTTTCCTTTCCCTACGAATTCTGCGATCGGGAATTCTGTTATGCTTATTCACACTGGTTTTCGTTTATTCCGCCGTCCGCTCAATTCCCGGACTCCGCTTTTTCCGGCGCCTTATGCCGGAAAACAAAAAACTTGCTGATAAGATAATTTGCGATTGTCACCACAACCTGAACCAGCAGTTTGATAATCCGGTCATCATATCCCATGACCGTAACTCCGATAAACATGATCGCCATGTCCAAAAAAAGTGTTCCGACCCTTGCCCCCACAAATGCGGTAAACTCACTCAGAATATTGACGCCGTGACTGTGGAAAACGAACAGCTTATTCGTCACATAAGCGAACAGCACCGCACCGATCCAGGACAGGATATTCGCCGCCTGAAGCTTCAGCGGATTGGACGGCTCCAGAACCGTAAATGTCAGCGCATAGTAGATCACAAGGCTGACGATCGTCGTCAGGATTCCGACAATCAGGTAGTTTACCAGTTCTTTTCCCTGTTTTTTCAATGCCTCTTTTGCACCGTCAGTACTCATTTCCTCCCCCTTTCAATTACAGATGAACGTCCGCGAATGTCCACCGACTCCGCGTTACATTAAGAAGGCGTGCAGTCTGCTGCACGCCCTCCCGAATCTCACAGCGTGAACGCTATGTAGTAATCTATCGCTATTGCATTAATTTTACTCTACTGTCACACTCTTTGCAAGATTTCTCGGCTTATCCACATCCAGGCCCTTCGCCACCGAGACATAATATCCGAGAAGCTGAAGCGGCACCACCGCAAGGCTCGGGGTAAAATGGATGTCCGTCTTCGGAATGTAGGCCGTGAAGTCCGCCGTATCCTCGATTCCGTAATTGCCGTAGGTTGTCAGTCCCATCAGATATCCGCCTCTGGACTTGACCTCGACCATGTTGCTGATCATCTTCTCATAGAGATCCGGCTGCGTCAGAACCGAGATCACGAGAGTTCCCTTCTCGATCAGGCTGATCGTGCCGTGCTTCAGTTCGCCGGCCGCATACGCCTCGGAATGAATGTAGCTGATCTCCTTGAGCTTCAGACTTCCCTCCAGGCTGACCGCATAGTCGATGCCCCTTCCGAGGAAGAAGACATCCTGCGCGTTCGCGTATTTCGCGGCAAACCACTGGATTCTCTCCTTGTCGTCAAGAATCTTCTCAATCTTCTCCGGAATGGTCTGAAGTTCCTCCAGATATCCCGCATACTGCTCGTCCGTGATTTTCTCTCTCACCTTCGCGAACTCGATTGCCAGAAGATAGGATGCGATCAGCTGCGCGCTGTATGCCTTGGTTGTCGCAACCGAGATCTCCGGGCCGGCCAGTGTGTAGAAGACATGATCCGCCTCACGCGCAATCGTCGATCCGACAACGTTGACGATGGCCAATGTCTCCGCGCCGTGCTCCTTTGCGATGCGCAGCGCCGCCAGAGAATCCGCAGTCTCTCCGGACTGGCTGACAATGATCACGAGAGAGTTCTCCGGGATCAGAAGGTGACGATAGCGGAACTCCGACGCGATCTCCACGCGGACCGGGATCTCCGCCATGTCTTCCAGTACATACTGCGCTGCCACGCCGACATGATAGGCCGAACCGCAGGCCACAATATAGATCTGACGGAAATCCCGAATGTGTTCCTCATCCAGACCAAGTGCCGTAAAATCAATCTTTCCATCCTTGATCACCGAATTCAGGGTATCTTTCACCGCTCTCGGCTGCTCATGGATCTCCTTGATCATGAAATGTTCAAAACCGTTCTTTTCAGCCGCATTGACATCCCATTTCACTTCCGTGACATCCTTCTCGATCACTTCCTGGTCAATGTTGTAGAACGTCACTTCGCCCTTACCCATGCAGGCCATTTCATTGTCACCGATGTAATAGATATCTCTTGTGTAGCGAAGAAGCGCCGCCACATCCGATGCCATATATGTATTGCCGTCCTTCACGCCGATAACCATCGGGTTGTCCTTGCGGATTGCGTAGATCTCATCCGGGCACTCCGCAAAAAGCACCGCAATCGCGTATGAGCCGCGCACGCGGAGCATGAAACGGGACAGCGCATCGATCGGTCCCTTCTGATACTTCTTGACATAATAGTCAATCAGCTTTGCCGCCACTTCCGTATCGGTCTGGGAATGGAACGAATATCCGGCTTTCTCCAGCATTTCCTTTAATTCCAGATAATTCTCGATGATGCCGTTGTGAACGATCGTCACATTCCGGTCATCACTGCAGTGCGGATGCGCATTCGTCTCCGACGGCTCCCCGTGAGTCGCCCATCTGGTGTGACCGATACCGCAGTCCCCCGCCATCGCGAGACCGTCATTCGTCTTCTCATAGAGCGCCTTCAGCCGTCCCTTCGCCTTGACGATCTCCACATCGTTTTTGCCGCTGCGAACCGCCACGCCGGCAGAGTCATAGCCACGGTACTCCAGCTTGCTCAGTCCGTCCAGGAGGATCGGCGCCGCCTGAACATGTCCGTTAAAACCTACAATTCCACACATACTTATTTTCCTCTGTATATTTTCTGTTTTTATGTTTATTTTTTTTTATTTGACTGCTTCTTTGTTACTTTGTTTACCTGACTGTTTCTTGTTATTTTGTTTACCCGACTGCTTCTTGTTACTTTGTTTACTCGACTGTTTCTTGTTATTTTGTTTACCTGACTGTTTCTTGTTACTTTGTTTACTCGACTGCTTCTTGTTACTTTGTTTACTTGACTGCTTCTTGTTACTTTGTTTATTTGTCTGTTTCTTTGTCAGAATCCTGCAATCTATCGAATTTTACCATAAAACAAAGAAAAAGGGGGCATCAAATGAATTAAGATTCTTTGAAGCCCCCAAAATCTTTATTCTTTTTCCTGCCTCCATGTTCCGCCGGGATCCCGCTTACTGCCCAAATCCGGAGCACTGCGTCTCCCCGTTCAGCATTTTTTCAAACGCATCCGCCGGCATCGGCTTTGCAAAATAGTACCCCTGCATTTCCGTGCAGCCCCGTTCCTGCAGAAAATCCGCCTGTTCCGCCGTCTCGACGCCTTCCGCGATCATTTCCATTCCGAGAGAATGGATCATCCGGATCATGTGTGACACGATCACACGGCCTTTTTCCGGCTCTCCCCTGCTACTCAGGAACATCAGATCCAGCTTGATTCGGTCCACCGGCACTTCCTTCAGCATGTGGAGTGAAGAATATCCGCTGCCGAAATCGTCCATTTCCACCTTAAAACCGTACTCTCGAAGCTGTTTCGTCATCCGGATCAGAACCGCCGGGTCCTCCACATAGGCGGTCTCCGTGATTTCGATCCGCAGCTGGTCCGGTGACAGCCGGTACGTCCGCACCAGATTGCTGAAAACCTCCGGAATACGCGGATTGGTCTGTATATCATTCCGCGACATATTGACCGAGACAGAAAAATGTTTTCCTTCCGCATTCCACCGCGCAAGATCCTGGCAGACTGTCTCCCAGACAAAACTGTTCAGTTCGTACACTCCACCCGACTCCTCCAGAATCGGAATGAACTCGCAGGGGCTCAGCCATCCGAGTTTATTGTGCTCCCAACGGCAGAGCGCTTCGGCTCCGGTGATCTTCTTCTCCTTGTAATCCAC
Organism: [Clostridium] aminophilum DSM 10710; assembly: GCF_000711825.1. GTDB lineage: Bacteria > Bacillota > Clostridia > Lachnospirales > Lachnospiraceae > Clostridium_R > Clostridium_R aminophilum. Next base: position 160,879 of record NZ_KL543982.1, read on the forward strand.
CTGCGGCTGATACCAGACCCGTATCTCACCGTCGCGGATCGCCGTGGTCAGATGTCCGACGATATCGGACATCCGCTTGCCGCGCTCCCACTGATCCTGATTGTAGAAAGCATACCCGTCCTTTCCGCTGTCGCGCACTTTTCGCTCCGCCACGCGGGCATAATCCAGCATCTGATCCACATCAATATGATAGTAATCTTCCGGTGTCAGAACGTAGATTCCGCTGCAGATCAGGACCCTGTTGTCTTTTCCCTTCGCGATAAAGAAATCCCTAACCAGTTCAAAGACATCCTTCTCATCCCCGCGCAGATTCTCCATGCCGTTCACCCGGCGGAGCACCGCGAAATGATCGCCTTCCAGCCGTCCGATGGCCTCCTCCTCCGAAAGCCTCTCCGTCGACCGGTCCGCCCAGAAACGCAACAGCTCGTCGCCCGCCTGCTTTCCAAAACTCTCATTGATGTATTTGAAATCCTTAATATTGTTGTACGAAATCATGTAGGCGATGTCCGGATGCGCCCGAATCAGCTCCTCCGCTTTTTTCCGGAAGCCGGTAAGGCTCAGAACGCCGGTCAGCTGATCGTAATCGACCATCTTCCGCATTTTCTCTTCCTGCTCCCGCTTCATGGCGCGCTGGCGCTGAATCGCAATCACAATCAGAAAGACCAGCACCAGACCACTCAAAAACAGAAGCAGACCGTACTGATACAGATAATCGCCCAGATCATACCGGTACAGTCTTCGGGATGTATAATCCAGAATCACCGCCTGCCGGCGGTTATAGTCCAGCAAAGCGATTCCCCCATTCAGCCGGGCAACTTTCTCCCGTCCGGCCGGCGTATTCGTCGTTCCGATACGGAAATCCATGGAGAACATGGCGGAAGGCTGCACCATCAGATCCGAGTAGGACGGTTTCTGCAGGACATAACTCCAGACATAGGAATTGTGTAAAAGTGCGTCCACCTTACCGTCCCGGAGAGCCTTCACGCATTCATCCATCGTTCCGTACAGCGTGATCTCGATCCCAGGATAGAGCTTGTTCACGGTCTCCGCCCCCGCCGCCAGGGACTTCAGCATTCCGACATGAAGCTTATTGAGCGGTGGCATATCCTGCCGGCCCTTTGTGACAAGCGTAAATGGCGTCTGCATCAGGTTATCCGTCACGATGCTCGGTTTTCCCGACTCGCTGGTCAATGCGCTTCCGAACGGCATGACCACATCGTAGGACTCATTATCCAGCGCCGCCTTCAGCGATTTTTCCGTGATCTCCCGGAATTCGGCCTGATATCCGGCCTTTTCCGCGGCAGTAACCATCAGATCCACGCCGATTCCCGAAATCTCTCCGTTTTCCGGATCCCGGTAGAAGATCGGGCAGCGATCCGTCGGCACACCAACCGTTAAGATCTCCGACGGTTCCGCCTCACTTCCTGACTGCGCCACTGCACTTTCCGACTGCGCACAAACGATCATGGTCTCCGCAAGCAGAAGTATCAACAGTATCATCAGGGTCAACAGCAGCGTTATCTTCCGCTGACCGTTTCGGCCTCGAATTATCTTTCTCACGCAATCACCTCCTGATCTCCGGGGTGGTTTCGTCCAAATCAATGGTATAACCGGGCAGTTGCATTGCCCCCTTATCTTGAGTCATCTCCCCTGAAACAGGGAATAAGCAAACAATATATTGAGATATTTTCCGAGTGGATTTCTTAATTGTCTATATTATACCATTGAACAGCTGCGTTTTTTGATAAATATTGCGTTTTTTTCTTTTTTCTCTTTTTAAAGGCCGTCCTTGGTTTCCGTTTCCGGCAGTTTATTCGTCTTTCTTATGCGCTTGATTTCTTTCAGTTCTTCTTCATCCCGGACCTGCTTCGCGGTCTTCTCCGCGATGATCCCGGAAATCCCCTGTATCTCTTTCTCATACATCTCCGGCTCAAATTCCACCAGAAACTGCGCCAGTGATTTCGGATCCAGAAATCTTGCATCCCCCGTCCCGTCATACGGCCCGTGTGAACGCTTGTAACGGTAGAAAATCTTCATCGCCTCGTCAATCGGGATATTTCTCTTCCGTGAAATGCTGCGGATCATCCAGTCTTCCAGCCCCTCCAGGCATTCGTTTTTCGATAATTCCTTCCTCATTGCGGTCTCATCCTGTTCTGAATTATGCTAAAATTTTGTGTCAAAGGCATCTTGCCGCACAATATCGAAATTATAACATAAGATTATCCGAACCATAACTCACTATGTCCTCTGAGGGATTCTTTCTTTTCCGAAGGGTGGCTTCCTCAGTGCATCTTCTCGACATAAGTCAGATATTCTTCCTTTGTAAATTCCGGTTTATAATCCGAAATGATTCTTTTCGCATCCTTCGCCCCGTCTTTCAGAAGATGGTAAGCGGTCAGCGCCATCATATGTGCCGGCATGATATTGGCAATATACGGAGACTCCACCTTAAAATCCCTGCTGTGAAGCGCCCCCGTCGTTCCGCCGAAGGTAAAGTTTACAATCGGCATGATCGCCGCCAGATCCCCCAGATCCGTAGAGGCCGCATTCTGCTGTCCCAGCGGAATCTCCTTTACCCGGATGCCTTTTTCCTCCTTCAGCACATCGGCAGCTCTCCAGAGCACCTCATCCGCCGGGCACTCCGGAACCGGCATATACCCCTGCGCATCCACGATCTCCGCTTCCGCACCGATCGCCATGGCCGCGCCCTTAAAGCAGTTGTCCACTTTCCGGCTCGTCTCCTCGATTGCCTTTAAACTTGCGGCCCTTACCATCATATCCACGACCACCTCGCTGGGCACGATATTGATTGCCTCGCCGCCTTTTCGGAAATACGGATGCACCCGGACATAATCTTTTTCCCGGAAGGTTTCGCGCACCATCCCGAGTGCCGACATCGCGAGACTGGCGGCATTCAGTGCATTGACACCTTCATGCGGAGCCGCCGCGGCATGCGCCGCTTTTCCGTGCATGTATACGGTCTTTCCGATAAAGCCGGAAGCCGCGCTGTCTCCAAGAAGAAGATCCACCGCTTCGCCTCTTGCGACCATCAGCGAATGATCGGTGACCGACAGATCGATGTCATCAAATTCGCCTCTTCGTATCAGCTCGCTCTTGCCGCCGGAGTATTTAATTCCCTCTGTCTCCAGCACCTCCGCTCTCACGGAAGCATCCAGAAACTCTTCCGCCGGCACTGCGAAAAATGTCACACTTCCGTTCAGAGCCTCCTTCACCTCCGGATCGGTGAGCGCAAGAGCCGCGCCGAGGATGGATATGATCTGTGCATAATGTCCGCAGGCGTGTGCAAAACCCTTCTCCGTCGCGTGCGGATGCGACGGGCAGCTCAGGCCGTCCAGTTCTCCGATCAGCGCGATATGAGGGCCTTCCCCGTTGGTAATGGTTGCCTTCACTCCGGTTGCCGCCAGTTTTTCTCTGGTCTGAAGTCCCAGCCGTTTCAGAAAAGCCGCTGCTTTTCCTGCTGTTTCATATTCATGGAAGCCCTGCTCCGCATGATCGAACAGATCCTGCGCTAATGCCTGCAGTTCCTCCGCGTGATCATCGATAATCTTTAAAATTCGTGCTTCAATCTTATCCATATTCTTCACTTTCTTCCGTCAGATATTATTTTCCAGAAACTCCATCGCAAAACGGGCGTAAATCTCCATTCCGTCCTTCAGCACATCTTCATCCACGTCGAAATCCACGCTGTGGTGCGGCGCCGTGATGCCCTTTGCCTCATTTCTTGAACCGAGATATCCGAATACCGCCCTTGTCTCCTTCATGTATTCCGAAAAATCTTCGGCGCCGCCCATTTTCTTCAGCGGGACCTGCGCATTTTCGCCCAGGACTTCTTTTCCGACTTTGACCGCCAGATCCACCAGCGCCCGGTCCCGGTTTACCACCGGTGAACAGCCGAAGAAATAGTCACATTCCGCTTCGCATCCGAGAACTGCCGCAGATTCTTTGGCGATCTTTTCGATCCGTTCCGCCACAAACTTCCGCTGATCATTGTCAAACGCCCGCACTCCTCCGACAATTTCCACGTGATCGGCAATGATATTATTCTTGGTTCCGCCGTTGACCATTCCCACCGTCAGCACCATCGACTGCTGCGCGTTATTGATTCTGCCCGGAATCATCTGGAGATTCATGATGCAGTTGGCCGCTGCCGCGATTGCATCCTTGCCCAGATGCGGAGTACTTCCGTGAGCGGCCTCTCCCCTGATCGTAATGGTGAATTTATCCGAGCAGGCCATTCTCTCGCCGTATTCAAAATTGATCTCACCGACGTTCAGATTGTTCCAGATATGCATTCCGAAGATCGCGTCCACATCCCGGAGCGCTCCGCGTTTGACGTACTCCTCCGAATATTTCGCAATCTCCTCCGCCATCTGAAACAGCAGCTTAACCGTCCCGCACAGCTCATCCTTTTTCTCTGCAAGAACATGTGCCGCGCCGAGAAGCATCGCCGTATGGCAGTCATGCCCGCAGGCATGCATGACCCCCGGCACTTTACTGCAATAACTCTTCGTCTTATCCGCCTCATCCATCGGAAGCGCGTCGATGTCCGCCCTCAGCATAACCGTCCTGCCGGGTTTTCCGCCCCGGATGATCCCCACACAGCCGGTGATTCCGTCAAATGTCTGCACCTCGATTCCGAGGGATTCGAGTTCTCTTATGATAAGCTTTGTCGTCTCAACCTCCTTCAGCCCCAGCTCCGGATGCTCGTGAATGGTTCGCCTTGTTGCGATAACATATGGCTCATATTTTAATGCTAAATCATGGATTGACATTATTCTTCCTCCCCGGCAAAAGCTTCAAGATAATCATATGCCACCTGTGCATAGGTCGCAGCACCGATCGGAAGCACATTATCGTTTACTCTGAAGTGATCGGAATGAAGCGGCCATACCGCACCGTATTCCTCGTCCCGGATTCCCAGGAAACCAAATGCTCCCGGAACCACCTCCATGATCTGGCTGAAATCCTCACTGCCCATGCCGCTGTCCACATATGCGACGGCATCTTTGCCGAAAAGCTTCGCCACCGCGCCTCTTGCGATCTCATTTTCCGCAGCGTGATCATTTACCACCGCCGGCTCAAGCTTGTCATACTGTATATCAACCGTACAGCCGTAGGTCTTCGCCGTCGACTCTACGACATTCCGGAACGCATCATCGATCGCGAGATGGATATCCCTGTCATAGGTCCGGACCGTTCCTTCCAGCTCAACCTCATCACACAGGATGTTAAACGCCGTGCCGGCCTTGATCATTCCCACGCTGACAACCAGCGGATTCATCGGATCATTCCACCGGCTGGCAATGCTCTGCAGATTCATGATCATTGCGCTTGCGCAGACGATCGCGTCTTTTCCCAGATTCGGTGTCGATCCGTGCGCGGATTTCCCGTGAATCTTCAGCACAAAATTGTCGCATGCCGCCATCCGGTTGCCGTCACTGAAGTCCACCTTCCCGTCCTCAAGCCCCGGCCAGACATGCATGCCATAGATGAAATCACATGAATCAAAACAATGATGCTTTATGTAATACTGTGATCCCACAAAACACTCCTCCCCGGACTGAAACAGAAGTTTCACCTTTCCCGGTATGGAATCTTCCACCGCTTTCAACAGCTTTGCCGCCCCGAGAAGGGACGTCGTATGGACATCATGACCGCAGGCATGCATGACTCCCGGCACATTGCTAGCATAATCCACGCCGCTGTGCTCCTCCATGGGAAGGGCATCGATATCCGCTCTGAGGAAAACGGTTCTTCCCGGCTTTTTCCCGCCGATATGGGCAATGCATCCCGGATAATCCTCAAAGGTCGTCACATCGATCCCCATCTCCGTGAGCTTTTCAACAATAAATCGGGTTGTCTCCCACTCTTTGAACGACAGTTCCGGATTGCGGTGAATGTGATGCCGGCAATCCGTCAGAAAATTCTGTATTGCGTATGCGTTTTCCCTGAAATTCATCTTCTCCTCCAAATGCAGCGATAACTGCCGTTTCCGTTCTTTCATTGGCTCTTCCCCGTTCCCGGAATATCATAAGCGTTGCTCATCTATAATCCGTTTCCTGTATGCAGCAATCGCTGCCTGCATATAACAGGCCCGGTTCCAGCGAACCGGGCCTGATGTCAAACTATATCATTTTCACTCAGCCCAGAAAAATTCCGCCGCCCGGTCCAAGCGGAAGGTTGAGCGATACCCAGACGATAACCTGAATGATCCAGGCAATGGTAAATGTAATCGAGAACGGAAGCATGTTAGCGATTACCGTGCCAAGACCGGTCTCTTTCTCATATCGTCTCGCATATCCTAAGATTACCGGCATATACGTAAACAGCGGACTCAGCGGATTGGTGATCGAATCACCGATACGATAAACGACCTGTGTGATGGCCGGATCATATCCCATCAGCATCATCATCGGCACAAAAACCGGGGCAAGAATCGCCCACTTTGCGGAAGCCGAGCCCATGAAGATATTGACAAACGCTGCGACAATAATGAGGCCTACCATCAGCGGAACACCCGTAAATCCGATGCTCTTTAATCCGTCCGCGCCAGTGATTGCAAGAATCGTTCCAAGGTTTGACTTGCTGAAGAAGTTGGTAAAGATGGAAATGAAGAAGCACATAAAGATATAGTTGCCCATGTCTGCCATACCCTGGCTGGCATCCGCCCATATATCCTTATCATTCTTGTACTTTCCGATGGTCACACCATAGACAACGCCCGGAACCAGAAGAGCAAGCGTTACCGTAAACACAATACCCTTACTGAACGGGGACGCGCCGGCAATAATCGAACCGGTTTCGTCTCCCAGAATCGGAAGCCCGTTGTATACCGGAGCAACACTCATGAACACGATAACCGCGACAAAGATCAGAAAACCGATTCCGGCATTCCGAAGGCCCTTTTTCTGAAGCTCCGTCACCTTCGCCGCCTCTTCCGCGTTAAAGTCATATTTCTTCAGATCTTCCGCTGTCACGGCAAAGCGGTTTAAGATGACCTTCTCCACCAGTACGGTACCTACCGCGGTAAGAATGATACAGGAAGCGATCAGGAAATACCAGTTAATCGCAATGGACTGCTGATAATCCGGGTTGATCATCTTTGCGGCATTCTCGGTAAATCCGTATGCCAGCGCATCGGACAGTCCAAGGAAAATGTTGGCGCAGAAGCCTGCCGCAACGCCCGCATATGCCACATAGAGACCGAGCATCGGGCTTCTTCCGATCGACATGTAAAGAATCGCCGCCAGCGGGGGCAGAATGATGAATCCGGCGTCTCCCGCCACATTCAGGTTAATACCAAGGAACATGATAACCATGGTAACCACCCAGCCCTTTGCGCCGCCGAGAAACCGCTCCATCAGCGCAATCAGGAATCCGCTCTTTTCCGCGATGGCAGAACCGATCACCGCTACCAGTACCATTCCAAGAGGCGCAAAACCGGAGAAATTGGTTATTACATTCGTCCAGAGATACTGAATACCCTCAATCGAAAGCAGATTAAATACCGTGATCGTTGAATTGTCTGCCGGTGAAACGACCGATACTCCTGCCGCGGAACATACCGCTGAGAGAATGACAACAAGAATTGCCAGTCCAAGGAACATCGTGATCGGATCCGGGAGCTTATTGCCCGCTCGCTCGATGGAATCCAACACTCGATTCAGTAACGATTTTTTTTCTTTTTCTTCTGCCATACACGTCTCCTCTCACAAACTGCGCCTGACCGAGTCAGGCAATTACACCTTTCCCCTGAATTTATAATTGCGAATATTTCATAAATTCAATTTTATTATACGACGTGTATACATATTATCAAGTTATACCAGTAAAGTATGAATAATTCGTATATTATTCAGAATCTTTTGTTATAGTTTCTGTTGTTATGCGAATATCATGATGTGTTTGACGACAGCCCCTTTTTTACGTCCTTCTCCAGAAAATTTGCAAACCGCGCCGCTGCCCCGCGGCATGGATGATCGCGCAAGGTAGTAAGATACACCGTTCGGTAATATGCGCTTCCGGGCAGGGGTGTGCAGGATACGTCGTAGTACATCAGATTCCTGTTTTTCGGAATAATCGCATTCCCAAAACCGTACTCCACAAGGGAAATGATGGAATCATCCCCCGGCGCCCGGTGAAGGAAATGCAACTTCACTCCGTGCTCTCCCGCAGCGCGCTCAATCAGGCGATCCATAACAGAATCCTTCAGATAGCCGATCAGCTTGAATTCCGAAAGGGACTCCCAACACTCAAGGACATACGGTTCTTTTTTCGGTGAAATAAATACCAGCGGCTCCTTCCGGATCGGAATCTGCCGAACTTCCGGATCCTCATTCGCCGAGCAGAGCAGCAAGTCAAAGATGCCGTTCTTTAATCCTTGCACGAGTTCCGGCGTCTGCGCATTCGAAAAAGTGAACGACACGTTTTCGTTCCCCGGCAGCTTCTGAAAAGCCTGCATTTTCTTTGGAAAATAATCCCGCAGAAACGGCGTGATCATGCCGATGCGAAAGAATTGCTGCTCCTCATCGGAGAGAATCTTCATATGATCCCTCGCATCCTCCAGATCTTTCTGAATCTGTCGGCAGTGGGCAAGAAATGCTTCTCCGTGAGTTGTCAAAAACAATCTCTGATGACGCCGTTCAAACAGAGCGACGCCCAATTCCGCTTCCAGATTCGCGATGGAAGCACTCAACGACGGCTGGGAAATATAGAGCACCTCTGCTGCCTGCCGCATATTGCCCGTTTCGGCAACCGTCCGGAAATACGTCAGCTGATTCAATGTCATAGCAAGACCTCCCCTTAAAATCATTTTACCATACTTGATAGTCTGACCCTATTATCTTAAAAGAAATCCATATTATATCTATGATCTTTACACGCATATAATCAAATTACAGAACACTCGTATGGTACAAAAAGGAGGAGAGAACCGTGACAAATCAGGCAAAAACTGTAGTCATCGGAACCGTCGGAGCAGGTTATGCGGCAAGGCTTCACGGCAACGGGTATAAAAAAATAAACAGTGTTCCATTCCGTCTAAAAGCAATCTGTGATATCGACCAGAAACTGGCAAAGAGCGTAAAGGACGAGTTCGGATATGAGACCATGACGTCGAACTATGATGAGATGCTGGCTGATCCGGAAATCGACGTCATCGACATTGTGACTCCACCCTACCTCCACGTCCCCATGGCGATCAAAGCGATCCTGGCCGGTAAACATGTCATCTGCGAAAAGCCTCTCACCGGATATTTTGGAAAACCGGGTGAGAAAAATGTAGGCTTAACCACGCTGAAAGCCACAATGTATAAAGCCTGCATGAAACAAATGGAAGAACTGAGGAAAGTGCTGGAAAACTCAGACCGGAAGTTCCTCTATGCCGAGAACTTCGTCTACGCGACTCCCGTTCAGAAAGCTGCGGAGATCATCCGGGCAAAGAAATCAAAAATCCTCTTCATGAAAGGCGAAGAAAGCCTGAAGGGATCCAGCTCCCCTGTCGCCGGAAAATGGAATAAGACCGGCGGCGGCATCTTGGTCCGCACCGGCTCCCACCCGCTTTGCGGAATGCTGTGGTTAAAACAGCAAGAGGCAAAAGCCCGGGGCGAGGCCATCGGAATCAAAAGCGTTTCTGCAGATGTCGGCGTAACCTCAGCTTGTCTGAATGAATATGAGCACCGCCACATTGCGGCCAGACCGGAAGATGTGGAGGATTATGCTGCCGTCACCGTCACGTTTACGGACGGAACCAAGTGTCTGACCATTGCCAGCGATACGGTTCTGGGCGGTTCCAAAAACTACATCGAAGTCTACGCCAACGACAATGCGCTGATGTGCAACATCACCCCCACCGACATTCTCAACACCTATTTCCTCGATGAGGACGGACTGGACGATGTTTACATCTCCGAGATGCTTCCGCAGAAACTCGGCTGGAACAAAGCCTTTGTGAGCGATGAGGTCATCCGCGGCTACACAGGCGAGTTGACAGACTTCGTGGAAACCATTGCATACGACCGTGAGCCCACCTCCGGTTTCGACCTCGCTTTCCTGACTACCCAGATCATGTACGCGGCGTATATGTCTGCGGAAGAAGGAAGACGCGTTGATTTTTAGGGAAAACGGCATATAAGAATCCCCCGGCAGGTCTGAATATAAGCCTGCCAGGGGATTCTTATATGGAAAGAGGATAAATTCTCTTCGTATTCAGAAACCATTTTACAGTCTCAAAATATCACTCTCCATGATGTTCATTCCATATGCTCTTTATCTCTGACCGAACCTTGACTTTTCATAGCTGACTATCTGTTAACGCCCGCGCCTGAGTAACCGCTTTTTCGTTACTTATCCTCCGATTCTTTCAGATCCACTCCGGGGATTTCTTTCTCAATCTCCCGAACCACCCTATCCTGGAGGTAGTAGTTTGCCAACTTGTCTTTCCGGTATTTTTTAAACTCTGAATTCTGCGTAGCATCCATCAAAAGCTTTGTAAAATATTGTTCCCAACTCATAAACGCTTCGCTATTTGCAAATAACTCCGGCGAGTCCAATTGCTCATTATTCTCTAATTCTACGACCCCAGACTTTAAAACAATCCATTCAAACGATTCAGGAAGAAATAGTGCAATCTTCCGAGGGCGTAACGCCTGCTGCCTGACTACATCTTCCATTTCCGCGCCAAACGCAGCTCCATCCGCAACAACCACCACAGCCATTTCCGAATACCGGTTTAAGGTTGAGAGCACCTGCGATTTTCCCTCTGCCGACACGCATGAGATCCCCATCTTCTTAGCGACCGATTCAAAGAATTGAAAACCGGATCTTTTATCTTCCGTAATGATGACTTGTGGTCGAAATGGCAAGTATCTTCTTACCGGAGCATCGTACATCCGTTCAATTTCCGTATAAATCTTCACGAATCTCTTATTCTTTGTCCCAGAAAGCCTGTAAATCTCATCTACACTGACCGGCAATTGTTCCAGATAATCTCTGGTTATCAAAAGATAATAATTGTCACTGCCTTTTACAGTTTCGGCAAAGTCTTTCGAACGAATGAAATGACTGTCCTCATCAATGATAACAATCTTTCCTGGATTACGTAGAATCTCGTCTTCCCACTGATCCCCTTCAATCGCGATCAGTTCCCGGTCGCAGGAGATGCTGACTCCACTTTCCTTGCCGTACCGGTTGTATTCACGGATCATATCGAAAAGTGTTGTCTTTCCTCTTCCGCTTTCCCCTCTTAAAATGGTCAGATTTCTTCGTAAGGTAAATGAATAACTATTTCTGCTATTCTTGACCCTGATCTTGTATTCACCGTGCATCCTTCTGCTCCTCTCTCAGGTAGGATGCCCCCGCAATCAGGAACTCCTGCATATTGTGAACAATCTGCTTTCTGTCATTCAGAATTCGAATGTCAAACTCTCCACCTCCAAAATCCATCACATGAAAAAGATTAATCGTAAAGTCCTGTTCCTGACCGAGCTTTAAAATCCATTTCGCACAGTTATCTCCGCAATTAGACGCGTTAAATACTTTTCCCGGCAAATGTTTCATCAGAATTAACGCTTTCACTCCTCCGGACAACTGTAACGGGGAAATATTCCCTAACACCGGGCTCTGAATACAATTTGCATCAATCACTTCCGAATGGTCTACGTCCGAAATTACCTTTCTGGCAAATTCATCCGTGATCCATTCATCTTTATATCGATTCTTAAAGAACACCGATGTGTTATATATGGCATTCTCTTTATCTCCAAACCATACTCTTAACATAGTTTTCTCTTTTCGTTTTTTCAATATTGGTCCTTCAATCCATCGTAACTATATAATTCTATACAATCTCGGAAAAGCAATCTATACCTTCAATCTCATTCGAACTCTTGACGGACTGAAGCTTTGCAATTGCCGCCAACTCCGTGAATACCTCTACAAACTGTTCTTTTCTCCCCATGGCCATGACACGCAGCGTATATATGTCCGTTGTAATATTCAGCAATCCTGCAGGAAGAAGTCCATTCTGCAGAAATGAGTAATCAAATATATGCATAATCAGATCCCCTTTCTGCATCATTATATATCAAATTATATGTAGCATGCCAAATAGTACATCCTCCATCATTTTACTCGCAATAAAACATCTGTTTTGGACTCTTTGGCTTATCCGGTATACTCATTTTGAGTATTCCCTGTTCCACCAACGGCATTACATGAGTCTGAATAGCATACGTAACAGAGCTCAAGCCTAAAAACTTACATATCTCGGCTCGCGTCCTTGGAATCTCACAAAACTTAATCAGCTCGTTGTTTTTACTATTTTCATTTTGAACAGCCGCAATATTTTCTCCATGCTTATACAACTTCACAACAAAACTGCCTCTCTCCTCAAGAAATTCCGGTTGAGGCAATCCGTATTCCTGCATTGCTTTTCTAATCGTCGGAATTCCGGAGTATCTGTTCTCGGTTACTTTCAACACTTCCAGTTCCGTTGCTATTATCGGATTACGGGTATCCGGTTGTACTTTTCCCAATTGATCTATTCTGATTCTGCCATATAAACCACCCGGATTTCTAATCTCGATTCTATCTTCATACATCGTTATTTGGATGGGCATTCCTTCGGTATGAATACTATAATCACGATGCACCAAAGCGTTAAGGATCGTTTCTCTTAACGCTGTAACCGGATAGTCGGTCCGATCTTCCCGCTTTCCGGTCCTGGAATCGATGATCGTCTTTGTATGCATGTTCCTGTTCACAAATTGCATGGCGCCATCCAGCATTTCCCGGATATTCCCCTCGATACGCTGATTATCCAAAAAACGTTCGCCCTGTTCGCCGATTTCTCCGATTTCTTTTCCGGGGACAACTGTTGCAACGATACATAGCTGCGGAAAATACGCCTGTGGATATGGGCTGAAGTTCATGACCGTACTCAGTGTGATTTGATCATTCCTCTTGATGCTCATCAACTCATATATTTCATCATCCGGAATTGCTGCCAGCTTAGGTTTCCCGGTTTTCAGCAATCCAATATAATTTGTAACAGCTTCCTGATTTAACGCTGCGAATGTAGCCCTCTCAACAACTCTAATATCATCCTGATACTTTTTCCTGTAGGCCTCGTAACTGTATACTTCGTATTCTGTCATCGGTTCATCGCTATCGCCCACACGAACAAATGACCCCTTTACTCTGCCTCTCCCCTGATAAAAGACCGGTCTTTCTGTAATATCTACCCCCGGTATCTCAGCTGCAACAAAAAACAGACCATTTTTTTCCGCCACCGTTAGTAATGGTCTGACAACCGGCTCCATTTGTAAACATTGTTCATTTATTTTCTTTTGAATATCCTGCGGGTCATATACTCCCACTTCTTTAAAACCATGTTTCTCATCCACGCCAAATACAATGACTCCACCGTCATCCTGATTTGAAAAACTGGACAATGAATCATATAGATGTTTGGGACATCCTTTCTCTGCACTTTTTATTTCCAATGTTGGTGTTTCACATTTTAGCTTCTGTATCAGCTCCAATTTTTCCCTTAATTCTTCGGCTGTCATTTCAGTTCCTCCTCTCTAATTTTAGATCTTAATGTTCTATTTTAGTTTTGTCAACGAACAAAAAATATAACTTTATCAGCTAAAGCATATTCACATCTAAGTTTCATCAACTAAAAAAGGAACTCAAATGATTTGAGTTCCTTAAGCAGTTATTTTGTAAGACTCGTTTCCTCTCGCTCGTTGTCAGTAAGCGCTTATTTTTATGTGAACTCTGCAAAAAAGTGGGGCAATCATTTTTCTTGTAGAATTGACCATGCCACACTATAGGTTACTAATACCGTCCGACAGCCTTGACATGAACCTCAGGCTCTGAATCTAAGAACAGCCTGCCTGTACGGCTTTGTGAATGAGTCGACTTCCACCGGCTTGACTGCATCCGGCAGGACCGTGATCCGCTTTTGCGGTTCGCTTCAGGCTGATAATGAAGATATAACCTTCGGTTGTTGCGGCAAAAAGATGCATATGAACAATCACCTCGGCATCACACTGCGTCATCTTCCGTTTGGAGGCTATCTCATACAATTACCCATTTTCCAGTTTTATTTCCACCCTGACGCTCAATAACCTTTTTTTCTTTCAATGAGGCGAGTATTTTTCTTATATATCCATCAGAATATCCACTTACAGCAACTAATTCTTTTATCGTGATACTAGAATTTTGACTTATAAAATCGATAACACGCTGCTCAGCCTCATTAATGCTGACATTGTTATCAGTGCCCGTTCCATCACTATTCTTTTTCTCATAATTAAATGGAATAGTAACATTAACGAAATTCTCCATAATATCAAAAGCCTGTTTTCCATAGTTGCTTATTATAAGAGGAATGCCATGACCTGTCTGCTCCACGTACCCCAACTGCCCAAATATTTTTTGGAGCTTGGAGTTTACTGGCTTACTGATTCCTTTGTAAAATTCTTCTCTGTTTAAATCTACTGGTAATCCCCCTGTAGAGATAATTTCTATTCTGTCAGAAAAAATATAAACTGCTGGTGGATTTCCTTTGTCCCATTTCGTATGAATACATGCATTTTGCCAAGCTTCTTTAAAGCTTGCCATGTCAAATAGCTTTTCTTCCGTTCGCCTATGGTTTCCCATCGTAACCATAGTTTCGTTAATGGATTCCATATAATCCAACACTTTATCGATGGCGGTAACCAGACAAGTTCCCCCATACTCATTTCTCTTTATAAGATCCGTTTTATCTTTTCCTGCAAATGTAACAACTTTTATCGAAATATCATTCTCATCAGCAAGCAAAAAAGCCATCATATTATATTTTCCATCGCTGTTTTTCAACCCTGCATTATCTTCAAAGGTTGTCTGATCAACTGTTAGTCCAGCTGTTACATATGCAATTTTAAGTTTATTAAATGTTAGCGTCTGAACCGGCGCGGGAATCAATGTCAAAATATCCGATGAAGTTTGTCTATCCATCAACTCCTTAAGAGCTGTTGGGCTCAATTCTCTATCTTCATCAGCCGATCGCATATAGTAACGTCCATATGCTGAATATGGTTTTTCTGAACCGCGTACTTCGATTTTTATTACGTTTTTGTCATCGATTAGTTCATGTTCTATGGTCGGTATAACTTGTGGCTTAAGGAAATTTGCTATCGCTTGGGATATTTCTCTAAGTGTTCTGTCGCCCATCTGCTGACCAACTACATCCCCATTATCCTTAACTCCAAAATACAGAACTCCATAGCCATTCTTATTGAGCATAGAAGCCAATGAAGTTATTCCTTCCCGGAGCTCACCGGTTGTCTTCTTGAATTCTATCTTTTCTGTTTCTACTCCTATATTCATAGCTTCACGCCTCCTAAATGTATTGTTCTCTTGGTAACATTTTTTCTCTTTATCATAGTTTCTCCCTGCCACTATGAATTATACTCTATTCGTTTCTTTTTGCTACTCTTTTTGCTACTTTATTTACCACTTTATTTGCTACCTTAATTGCCACTTATCCCAGTATCATCGTGAAAACCAGGCACCAGCGAATCAAATCTCTCCGACTTCGAAGAAATCTTTTTTGTCATAACATCCCCCTTTTCTGCACAAAAAGCAAAATAATCCGTATCAAATTTTATTTTCCATCCATTCATTTCATGATAAAATAGCATCGTTGATTTTTGTGACACAAGATTATTACTTACGCGGAGGAAAGGGCAGCTCTATGATCAGCGTCATCGTGCCGGTATATAATGTAAAGCCATACCTTGAAGAATCAATCCAAAGTGTAATTCACCAGACCTTCCGGGATCTGGAGATCATTCTTGTCGATGACGGATCCACCGATGGCTCCGGCGAAATCTGCGACCGCTACGCTGAGATCGATTCCCGCATCCGGGTTATTCATCAGGAAAACCGCGGCTTAAGCGCGGCCCGAAATGCCGGTCTCGACATCTGTCATGGGGATATTATTGCCTTTCTGGATTCCGATGACGCTTTCCTCGAAAATGCGCTTGAAGTGATGGAAAAAGCGATGAGAGAATCCGGAGCGGACATTGTGGAATGCAATTTTTCTTTCTTCAGCCGAAAAAAATGCTCGAATCTCCGGAACACACCTATGCAAAAGGCCCTTCCCAACCACAAGCCCGGTCTCTATTCCGGTCCGGAAGCGATGAAGCTGAATCTGTATCGAACCATCACACATGTGGTATGGAGCAAGATCTACCGCCGGGAAATCTGGAACCGCTTTCGCTTCCGCAATGGGCAGAATTTTGAAGATCTGGATATCATTCTGCCGGTTCTCCACTCAGCAAGGAATGTCTATCTTCTCAATGAAGTTCTGATACTTTACCGCCGTCGCCCCGAAAGTATTACTCAAACATTGAACCTGAAAAATCTCAGGGACATTACCGCGGCGTATACCCATTATACGAATTATATCTGTCAGTTTTCTCCCCAGTACTTCACCGACAGTGATCTGGACTTTGTCCGCAGAAAACAGTTATTCTCCATGCTAAGCTTCTACTATCGTGGTATTCTTTACCCGATTCCGCAGAAAGAACGCTATCTGAGCTATCTGAATAAATGTATTTTGGATCTTTCCGCCTCCATCGATCTATCGAAATGCTCTCTCCGTCTGAAAGCGGCGGCGTGGTTCTATCACGTTTCCCCGATGGCGGTCAACCGGATGCTCTACCGATTATACCGGTTTTATCGATCATCCCAGACGCTTCTGTTAAGGTAACACAAACATGATACAACGACTTCTGCGCAATATTACCTTTCAGTTTCTGATCAAGGTAATCACTTATATATTTTCGTTTTTAACCCTGTTATATGTGACGAGAATCCTGCAGCCCGAGGCCTTTGGCCGAACCGCGTTTCTGTCCTCTTTTACCGGATATTTCGTTCTCCTTTCCAATCTCGGCATGCCCGTCTATGCCATGCGCGTCTGTGCCGAAAAAAGCAGCAGCCGGAAAGAACTCAGCAACGTCTTTGGAGAACTCTGGAATATCAATGTCCTTCTATCCGGAATCGTAGGAACAATCTATATTCTGATTATCCTGCTGCTTCCAAAATTCCAAGGGCAGCGAATCCTTCTTCTGATTTACGGGAGCGCCATCCTTTTCCAGATGATCGGCTGCGACTGGCTCTATCGAGGCCTCGAAAAATTCCGTTTTCTTGCGGCCGTCACCTTGCTCTGCAAAGGAATATGCCTCTGCGGAATTCTTCTCTTTGTCCGCTCTGCCAGCGATCTGCTTCCCTTTGCGGCGCTGTCCATCCTCTCCACCTCCGGAAGCAGTCTCATCCAGTTTTTCCGACTCCACCGGTATGTGGACTTTCCTTTTCATTTCCGGATCAATCCCGCGCATTTCCGCCCGATTCTCACCTTTTTTATGATGACCTGTGCGGTATACGTATACAACAGTCTTGACCTGACCATGCTCGGATTCATGAGAAATGAATATGAAACCGGGCTTTACAGCATTGCGGCCAAAGGTAAATCCGTCCTTGCCGCCACCGGAGGTCTGGTATGGAGCTCGGCGCTTCCCATCACTGCGAATCTCTGGAAAAACGGGGAGCGTGACCGTTTTGAATCCTTTGCCGCAAAAACTCTGATCTTCGTGACGGCCTTTCAGACAGCGATCGCCTTCCTCTGTTTTGCGCTGGCCCCGTACATTATCCTTCTCGTCGGCGGCGAATCGTATCTTCCGGCAGTACCGGCCTTCCGGATTCTTCTTCTCTCCCTGATTCCCATCGGCGCAAGCAATATTCTCGGCGGGCAGGTTCTCATCCCGGCCGGAAAAGAACACCGGCTTCTTCAGGCCGAAATTGCCGGGGCAGTGTTCAATTTTGCAGCAAATCTTCTCCTGATTCCGCTGCTCTCCGGTGTCGGTGCCGCCATCACCACGGTGATAGCGGAAGTCATCGTCTGGATATTATGTATCTATTTCATAAGAAAGGATTTAGCCATGAATTTTGGAGCAAACCTCATGCGCAGAGCTGCCGGCCGTGTACGCCGCATTGTACGGCCCCGTATCGCGCGGGGTATCAGCAGACTACTGAAAAATGCACTCCCGTATTACTGCCCATGCTGCGACACTCATCTGATACGTTTTATTGATATTGGATTTGACCGGAAACCCACTCTGTATAATCCGGCGCGATACCACGGGATCGACCAGAATGTGATCTGCCCGGTATGCATTTCCCTCCCCCGCCACCGAATTCTCATCGAATGGATGGAAGAGCACAAAGCATGGATGAAGAATAAAAAGATACTGCATTTTGCCCAGGAGAGTTCGCTCCGCCTCTGGATGGACCGAAACGGACTCGCCGCCGATACCGCGGATCTCTACCGCCCGGCAGACCTCAAACTCAATATCGAGTCCACCGGCCTTCCAGACGATTCCTACGACATGATCATCTGCAATCACGTTCTGGAGCATGTCTCAGACTACCGCAAGGCCCTGAGTGAGCTGCATCGCATCCTTCGGCCGGACGGAAAACTCATTCTCTCGTTTCCGGTCGACCGGAAATTGAACAGCGTATATGAAGATCCGTCCATCACCTCCGAATCAGAACGGATCCTCCATTTCGGTCAAATGGACCATCTCCGGGTTTTCGGAACGGATTCGCCCGAAATGCTGAAGCATGCCGGATTCATGGTAACGGAAATCTGCGGCAAAAACGTAAACGGTAAATAGTCGGTGCCGTGATACGGCATCTCGGCCATGAGATAATTATTCTGTCACTTTCAAAACTTGAAAAAGTTGGTGTCAACTTTTCCCAGTTTTCACAGGAGGTTTCTCATGGATACTCAATTAGCTACTTCCCAGATTCGTTTGCAGAACTGGGTTGCTATCATCAGGGATCAGAAATCCAGCGGACTCACGATCAAAGACTATTGCCAGGAACACGATCTTTCCCAAAACGCGTATTACTACTGGCTTCGAAAAAGCCGACGTGCCGCATTGCAGGCAACAGACATCTCTTTTACAG
>NZ_JONJ01000007.1 GCF_000711825.1 [Clostridium] aminophilum DSM 10710
TACTCCTTTCAGAGCGTTTCACACAGACCTCCCTAGGTACCACACGTTTCTTCCTCTCCATCCATCTGCCTCATTTATCATGCATGATTCCGTGTAGTTATTGGGCTTCGACTTGTGTTGCAGCCTTACCCTCATGCATAACCTCGTATGAGATTTCTGTACGTCAGACCAGAGATTTGCCCGTGGGTTAGTATGTTCCCCACATCCAGCTTCCTTCAGATTCCACCTCGCGGCGGACACCCTTGCCTTCGGCTATATCCTTCCCACTACCGGGTGGATTCGGGACTTGAACCCGTTAGAAACGTGCGCCGCTAGGCGCACAACGAGAACCTCCGCACCGCAGCGGGTGCAGAGGTTCTCTGATAAAAATATGTTATGAGCAGGATCACCAGCCCAAACGACCGATTTCAACGGATGATTCCGTTCTCTCAGGAAAGGCGGAACGGATCCACCAGTTTCTTCAGGTGATCTGCCTGATCGGAAAGCTCGATGCTCGCCGCCGCACTCTCTTCCGATGTGGAAGAGTTGGTCTGAACAACCGTCGAGATCTGATCGATTCCAATGGTGATCTGATCCAGTGCCTGTGCCTGGCTCTTCGACGCATCCGAAATCTTCGTGATCATCACGTCGGTCTCCTCCGCGTAATCCTTTACGCGGTTGAGCGCATCCGCTGTCTCCGCAGCAAGGGCTTTTCCTTTTTCCACGGCTTCCACCGCCTGCGTGATCAGCTCGCCGGTGCTCTGTGCCGCTCTTCCGCTTCGGTTTGCAAGGTTGC
The DNA here is from genome assembly GCF_000711825.1 of [Clostridium] aminophilum DSM 10710. Classification (GTDB taxonomy): domain Bacteria; phylum Bacillota; class Clostridia; order Lachnospirales; family Lachnospiraceae; genus Clostridium_R; species Clostridium_R aminophilum. Next base: position 776 of record NZ_JONJ01000007.1, read on the forward strand.
CGACTTCATCCGCAACAACCGCGAATCCCTTTCCGGCCTCGCCGGCGCGGGCCGCCTCGATCGCCGCATTCAGGGAAAGAATATTGGTCTGGAACGCGATGTTGTCAATCATGCTGATGACTTCCTGAATCTTCTGGGAAGCATCCGCGATCTCATCCATGGCTCCGGTAAGCTTTTCCATATCCTGATTGCTGATCTCGATGGCTTCTTTGGTCTTTCTCGCAATTTCACTGGCACCGGACGCATTGTCCGCATTATTCTGAACCTGTGAGTTGACATCGCTGATGGTGGAGGACAGCTCCTGAATGGAACCGGCCTGCTCCGTCGCGCCCTGCGCGAGAGCCTGTGCTCCACCCGAAATCTGCGCCGCGCTGTCCGCAATGCGATTGGACGACGTGCTGATCTGGCGGAGAGAATCACCTAAAATACGGCGGATCTTATTGATGGACTGGTTGGTTCCGGCCAGATCTCCGATATACATGTGTTCACGGCTGCTGGTGGTCACAAAGTCTCCATCCGCCATCGCCGCCAGAACTTCATCCTCATCCGAGAGCACCAGTTTCAGTTTGTGCGCCATATCGCGGAATACATCCGCAAGTTCTCCCATCTCATTCTTCGGGAAATCAATGTCCCGGTCGGCGGCTTTCAGATCAAACTGCCCAACGGACTGCGCCATCTCGATCAGAGGCTGGATGGACGCCAGCGCACGGCGGACAACGAAATATGCCACCAGAGCGATGCCGGCCAGCCCGAGGATTCCGATCACAACGATCGCCGCGATGATACCGTAAAGTCCTTTGTAAATCTCGCTGGTATGAACGATCATGGAGTTGATCCACTGCATGTCGGTGCCATCCAGCTTTGCCGGTGTAAATACGACCAGACACGGCTCTCCGGTCAGCGGATCCTTTGCCTCGGAGAGACGAACGTGATCCTGTCCGAGTACATCGTCCAAAACCGCCTGCGGGAACGGCGCCTCGGTCCCGACCTTGGAGTCGTCACCGGTATGCGCGTAATAGACATTGGTTTCATCGGAAAATGCCACATAAGAAGTCTTATATCCGGCGTCACTGTAACTCAGCTCATTCAGTTTGCTCAGCTGCATGTCGCAGTTCGCAACACCGATGAATTTTCCGTCTGACACGATCGGGGTACTGAGCGTGATAAGCCAGGTCTTGGTGCCGTCAGACAGTTCATATTCATACGGCTTTGTGATATGCGTCGACATCATCTGTTTTGTCGGCGCATAATAATCCTCGGTACTGTACGTCGCGTAGTCATTCAGGATATCAGTCTGAATACCGTTTCCGCTGCTGTACACATAATAGGAAAGGCCATCTTCCGTATCCGGAAAAAAGGCATTCGGTTCAAAGGCAAAATACGCGGAAAAGCAGCTGCCGGACTTTACTGCCGAGCTCAGAGATTCGATGATCGTCTCTTCGCCGACTTCCCGTCCGAGTTTCTGACAGCTCATGACACTTTCGCCCAGCGCCTTTGCATAAATCTGCATGCCGTCCATATACTTTTCCATGGTCACGACGTTCGTCTGCGATGCGGTTTTCAGCTGATCGCCGTAAATTGTCTTTATCAGTCCTCCGGACATGGTGCTGAACGCAATACACATGATCAGGATGATAACGGCCGCACATACGCTGACAATTGCAGGAATCTGAATTTTCAGGCTGTGTCTTTTTCCTTTCGCAGATTTGTTATGGGTGTTTTTCATTACTAATTCCTCCTCCGACAGGATATTCTCAGAATTCCTGTCTCTTCTCAGACTCATCTTGTCCGGTTTTTTTATCACATTCTATACTATTATCGGCATACGGCGGAAAAATATAGCCTGTTATTCCCTTTTTTTAACAAAAAAATGCCCTTCATCCGAAATAATCCGTGGAATATTTCGGACGAAAGGCATTTCCGATCCGGAACGGTTCACCGTTTCCTTCTTCGGTTATCGTTCTTCCGTCATCGTTGCTCCGTTTCCTTCTTCCATTATCGTTCTTCCGTCGGAATCTTTTCCCTACGAATCAGATCCAGCATAATATCCGCGATCTTCGGATCAAACTGACGTCCCTTTCCGGACTCAAGTTCATCGACAATACACTGTCTGGACAGTCTTTTTCGATAGACACGGTCCGTATTCATCGCGTCAAAGGAATCGGCCACACAGATCATCCGGGCAATCAGCGGGATCTCCTCCCCGGCTTTTCCCTCCGGGTAGCCTTTTCCGTCATAACGCTCATGATGATAGAGCGCGCCCTGTCCCGCGTCTTTCAGACTCTTAAACCGGCTCAGGATATCCCCGCCGCAAACAGTGTGCGTCTTGATCACTTCGTACTCATCCAAATCCAGTCTGCCCGGTTTTCCGAGAATATGATCCGGAACACCGATCTTTCCGCAGTCATGCAGAAGGGCAATGTAATAAATCCGGTCCAGTTCTTCCCCGTCAAAGCCCATCTCTTCCGCGAGAAGTCTGGTATACTGGGCAACCCGCTTCGAATGACCGTTCGTATACGGGTCTTTCGCATCGATGAAGCCGGTGAAGGTCTCAATGGACTCATTGATGATGATATTGTCCCGCTCATGCAGAACTTTATACTTTTTAATCTGAGCGGACGTGATCACAAAGATGATCAGCGCAACGGCCCAGATCGCCAGACACCCGACCGCAATCCGAACCATCGGCTCACTCTTCAGCTGCCGATGGAACCTGTACTCCAGATCCAGTATCGAATCGCTGATATCCTCACCGATCCGGACATACAGGATGATACCCGGAGTAGTTCCCTCTTTCGGTGCGATCGGCACTTCCCGCGCATTCATCGTGGAGCTCGGTATGTATTTCAGATAATCGCCGGCGTGCATGGCAATAAACGGCTCCCCGTCAACAGCGAACGTTTTCAGCGGATAGTCATCCGGATGAAATTCCCTCAGATCAGGAACGGTTGCTGTGATCTCTCCGCCATTCGTATGCTGGTGAATTTCCAGCGCACCGTTCCATGCGGAGGACAGAAAGACATCTTGGTTGAAGGTCAGAACAAACGAAAAATCCGCCACTTCATCCTGTGTATGATTGATCACGGTAAAATCATACGTATATGCCTGGAAGTTGTGTTCCGTCAGTCCCTCGTCATTCAGATCAAAGGCCTTCGACCATGTACTGCCTCTCGGAACGGCATTGATGCTGACCGGCTTTGATTTATCGATCGCCGTGGTAAAAAGTTCTTCTCCGGTCGTGGTCATCCGATGCTTTGTCCGGTTGTAAGCCCGTGTCCGAAACACTCCACCGAAAAAGACTGCGAGTATTACCGCAAGTGAAACAATGAATAACAAAACAGCTTTCTTTCTGCCTTCTATCTTCATCTACTACTCCTTCTGCTCGTAATCATTTCCCTGTCCAGAGAATTCCTCTTTCCGGAAACTCTGTGCGCCGGGACCGCGCTGCATAAGGGGCTTTCTTTTATTTGAATGCGGACTCCGGCAGAAAATTCTCCGTGTTCCGCTAACCGCTCCGGATCCGTCCGGCTGCAAGTCGGCGGTCCGCAACAAGCGGTCTATTATTCTTACATAATATCAATAATTATATCGTATTTCACTTTTATGTATATATTTTATGAAGATAAATTTCATTCAATATTGAGCAATCAAATTTGAATCCCATAGATCACCGTGCCGGCCGCCGCGGAGATTACAATCAGCAGAATCGGGGAAATGCCGCCCTTCCGGATTCTCCGGCTTCCGTAATAGACCGCCGCGAGAAGAACCGTCATCACCGCGGGACAAACTTCCGGGGCTCCGTTCGTCAAAACAAACGCATTCCTTGCGGTCATATTCACGCCGGTTGCAAGGATGATCCCCGTCATGCACGGCTTGAGTCCCCGGAGAACCGCCTGCATATACGGATGATTCCATATTCTCTTTAAGATACCGAGCACCAGGAGAATGATCAAAAAGGAGGGGATCACCACCGCAACGGTAGCCACCGCAGCGCCGGCCGCGCCGGCCTGTGTTCTTCCGACATAAGTCGCCATATTGACCATGATCGGCCCCGGTGTGCTCTCGCTGACCGCGATCATATACGCGAGCATCTCATCATCCAGCCAGCCGTAATGAAGAACCACATCACGGATCAGCGGAATCGCGCCATACGCACCGCCGAAGGCAAAACACCCGACCTTCAGAAAGCCAATGAATAAATCCGCCAGAATCATTCTTCCTCCCCTTTCCGCTCCCGGGCGAGATACAGCGCAAGACTCACAAAGCCGCACAGAAGCATCACCGCGATAGAAGAAATCTTCACCGCGGACACATTGGCCGCCGTCATTGCCGCAAACGCAAAGAGCAGAAACAGATCCGGCCTACGGCTTTTCTGATTCTTCCGCGTCTTCTGCAGCATTTTCCATCCGGCGTCCAGAATCAGAAGCCCGACTGCTGTTTTGATGCCCCGAAACGCATTTACGATCCACGGAATCTCCAGAAAGCGGTCGAGAAACGAGGAGATCAGAAAAATGATCACGAAGGACGGCAAAACCATTCCGAACGTGGCCGCCAGCGCTCCGGGAAGCCCTTTCTGCTTATATCCCACAAAAGTTGAGCAGTTGATTGCGATGGGCCCCGGCGTGGATTCCGCGATCACCGTGACATCCATCATTTCATCATGGGTGATCCATCGTTTCTTTTCCACACAGATATCCTCAATAAGGGAAATCATCGCATATCCGCCGCCGAAGGTGAACATTCCGATCTTCGCAAAAACCAGAAATAATTCCGGCAGCAGCTTCCCTGTTTCCTGTTTCTTTTCCATACTCATGGTTATTCCTTTCAGCATTCACTCCGTTATTCCGGAAAAGATGATTCTTCCGCCCGTTTCCCGGTGTATGCGGCATCCTGCCCGGCAGATACGGACAGTTCCTCTGCAGATACGGACAGTTTCTCCCCGGATACGGACAGTCCCCCCGCAGATATGGGCAATTCTTCCATTTTATCACGGACAGTATACCACATATCACAGAATCAGGCAGAACGCAGAAAGAGCGGTTGCCTTATCATCCCATCTGTGATATGGTAGGAACGCTGATTTTCAGCAGAAGAAACACATGAGTTCGAAACCTTCCTCATGTAAAACAAAACTAAAGGAGAACAAAAGAAAATGAGAAACAAAAATGTACTGCGAATCACTCAGGCAGCGCTGATTGCAGCTCTCTATGTCACCCTGACATACGTGTTTGCGGCAATCTCCTTCGGTGAGGTTCAGCTTCGAATTGCCGAAGCCCTGACCATCCTTCCGATGTTTACACCGGCAGCCATTCCGGGGCTGTTCGTCGGCTGCATCCTCGGCAATATGCTGGGCGGTGCCGTTCTTCCGGACATCATCTGCGGAAGCCTTGCCACACTCGTCGGCGCATACGGAACATGGATGCTCCGCAACCGCAAACCGTTCCTCGGCTGCGTTCCGCCGATCGTTGCCAACATGCTGGTGGTTCCGTTTGTCCTTCGATATGCATACGGCGTTGAACTTCCGATCCCCTTCATGGCTCTGACCGTCGGTGCGGGAGAAGTGCTCGGCTGCGGCATCCTTGGCTGCATTCTGTACTACGCGCTTGTACGCCACAAGAGAGCGATCTTCCAGTCAGAAGACATTGAAGTTCCGTATCCGCAGATGTGATCCGATGATCCGCCTGCCCTCTTCAGAGCGGCTGGAACGGCGCAGATTATCATAGTCCGCAAGCGGACTTCGACTTCCACTCCCCTCCTTCCTGAGGTGGAGTTCATAAAAGGTTTAAACCGCCCGCGTCCGGCTCTTCGCCGGCCGCGGGCGGTTATATTTATGCGGACAACGGGCCAACGCCCCCCGGTGAGACCCCGGCGACTGACGCATCATCGGGCGGCACTCGCGGAGCGTGTTTCGCCTTGTTTACGCGCCGCCAAAAAAATCATCTTTTAATATAATAATCTTCGAAAAAACCGTCGATATTAATAGACAGACTTGCGGTGGTTTTCCTTTTTCGGAGGAATGATTATGAACAAAAAAACCGACAGCCTTTTATTCAAACTATCGATCCTTTTTGTGTTCTTTACCATCCTGATCATGGGCATCACCGGCATTCTGACTTACCGCGAACAGACGAGAAGCTATGAAAACGAATGTCAGGAGCGGATTCAGAACGTCGGCCGTTATCTCTCTTCCCTGATGGAAGCGGACGGTGAAGAGTTCATCGCATTCCAGAACTATCTGATCCATCACCGGGATGAACTGTCCCTTCCGGTGAGTTTTTCCACTGATTACCGCGAAGCCAAAAACCGGATGATCAGCATGCTTGCAGAGCATTATCCCGGCCGCACGGTGGGCATCGATTTCTCCTATGAAGATCTCGATGCGGAGACGGCGCGCTCATTTGCGCTCTATAACTATATCTACTGGACGGGAGTTTTTGAAAAAGCCAGAGACGAATTCGGCGTCATTTACACCTACTACATCACGCCGGCCGAAGAGCCGTTTCATATGTATTATGTCATCGATGGTGTCCGCATGGAGAAAGAAGACGGGAGCGGTGACATGATCATCTGTTTCGATGTGCATGAGCCGCCGGAAAAACACGAAAAAATGTGGGAGGCATGGAACACCGGAATTGCACCGGAAGGCTATGATATCTACGATGATGAATACGAATACGGAAACACCTATGCCTACTATACGCCGCTCATCATTCACAACAAAAAGATCGGGGTCATCGGCGCCGAAATCGAAATTCAAAATGTGAACCGGAAGATTCTGAAAAACAGTATCCGGCTCGGCAGCGAAATCGGTCTGATCATCCTTCTCGCCTCCACGACACTCCTTTTGTTCATCAAGCGCTTCTACATCGACAACCTTCGTTCACTTCAGCGAAATGTCGGCATTTTTGCGGAAACCAAAGACGTAACCATCGCACATACCATCACCAGGGATATCCGGCACCGCAACGAGATCACCGCTCTCTCGAGTCAGATTGCCGCCATGATTCTGGAGCTGGATACGCATATGAAGAATCTTCTCGCGGCGCGGACAGAACTGAGCGTCACCCGGGAGCAGATGCAGGTTCTCGGCCTTCAGGCCGAGCGGGATGCTCTCACAGGAATCCGGAACCGGCTGGCGTATGACAATGAGGTAAACCGGATCGAATACCGCATGACCGTCGAAGGTTTTACCGCTTTCGGAATCGCCATGATCGACCTGAATTTCCTGAAACGGATCAACGACAACTACGGTCATGACAAGGGCAATTTTGCCATCAAGCGGATCTGCGAAATCACCTGCCGCACCTTTACCCATTCTCCGGTGTTCCGGCTTGGCGGCGACGAATTCGTCGTCATTCTGGAAAATGAAGACTACCTCAACGCAGAAACTCTTGTGGAGCAGTTCCGCCAAACGCTCCGTGACATCAGCCTAAATAAATCCCTCTCACCGTGGGAACAGGTATCGGCAGCCATCGGATGGACGCGGTTCACCCCTGGAAAGGATGAAGACGTACAAAGTGTCTTCAAGCGCGCGGACAGCCTGATGTATGAGAATAAAACCGCAATGAAAGCCGCGCGGACCGACTGAGTTTTTCCCTCCCGTCCGTTCCGTATCGGCAACTTTCTGACAGCAAGGCACGCCATGCCGGAATTCCGACATGGCGTGCCTTGTTTGCTTACGCGAGCAGCGCGCCAAAGCCTGTGCTTGCACGAGGCCTTGGCGCGCTGCCGCTAAACGTTCGAAACTCGCGAAGCGTGTTTCGTCTCTTTGATGGAGGAATATTGTCTTATCTCAGTCGTATCTCAGCCTTATTTCTGTCTCATCTCATCGCGGATTGCCGCCGCCTCCGCCGCCAGCTTCCGGATTCCGTCAAAGTCCTCCTTCGCGAGAAGGTCTCCCGGAACAATCCAGGTTCCGCCGCAGGCGAGCAGATTCTTCTGCGCGAGATATTCCCGCACGTTGGACGGCTTCACGCCGCCGGTCGGCATGATCTTCACCGATGCGTACGGTCCGGCCAGCGCCTTCATCATACCGACGCCGCCCAGAACCTCCGCCGGGAAAAGCTTGACCGCCGCAAGGCCTTCCCGAACCGCCGCCTCCAGTTCTCCCGGTGTTGCGATTCCCGGAATGACCGGAACATTCTGCTTCACGCACCAGCGCACGGTTTCCACATTCAGCCCCGGACTGACGATTCCCTGTGCACCGGCCCGGACGGCTTTTTCCGCCGTCGCCGGATCCAGCACGGTTCCCGCAATCACAAGCATCTCCGGCACTTCCTTTGCAATCCGGCGGATGGATTCCTCCGCAGCATCACTCCGGAATGTCACCTCCGCAGCCGGAAGTCCGCCCTCACAGAGTGCCTTTGCCAGCGGTACCGCATGTTCCGGCGTGTCAATCTTAATAACCGGGATTATCCCGATTTCTCCGATTCTCTCGATTACGTTCATCCCTTATCCTTTCCGATCACCGTTCTCCTTATGCCGCAGCCGGCGCCGCCGGCACAGACTGCTCCAATTATCAGCGGTTCATCTCATGCCCGCGCCTTATGCCGCCGGCACCGACCGCTCCTGTCCGAGCACGATGATCTTCTGTGGCCATCGGAATCCGGCAGACAGCCGGATCCCCCGATTTTGCTTCGCCCTCAGACCGCCGCCGGTGTCGTCTTGATGAACTTTTCCAGTTCCTCTCTGGTCGGCAGTCCCTCATTGTCACTGACATTCATGATCTGAATCGTTCCGATCGCATTGCCCCGTCGAACCGCATCCATGAGATTCAGACCTTCCAGAAGCGCGCTCTCCACGCCGACCGCAAAGCCGTCTCCCGCGCCGACCGTGTCCACGATCGGGCCGTGCTGAAAGGACGGAACCGAGAAACCGCTGTCCGCGGTAAATGCCGCCGCCCCGGATGCCCCGGTCTTGACGATAACGCATTTCACGCCAAGGTTCAGATAAAAATCCGCAATCGTTTTCGGATCTCTGCTTCCGCACAGAACCTCGCCCTCATTTTCTCCCGGCATCACATAATCGGCCAGAGACGCCATCTGGTTGATCGCCTGAATCATGGTCTCTCTGTCTTTCCAGAGCTGCGGGCGAAGATTCGGATCAAAGAAGACCGGAATTCCGGCTTCTTTGGCCTTCTTCATCAGATAGCGGGATGCCTCATGCGCGTTCTCGCTTGTCGCCGGAAGAATCCCGGATGTATGAAGCGCGTCCCATGCCGTCAGATCCAGATTCTCCACATCTTTCACCGAGATCGTGGATGCCGCGGATCCCTTCCGGTAATAGTAGATATCCGGATCGCCGCAGCTTGTCTTGCTCTTCAGCATAAAGCCGGTCTGACGGTCCTCACTGAACAGGACCATCGACGTATCGATGCCATTGTCGCGCATGACATTAACGATCTGGCGCCCGAACGGATCATTTCCAAGCTTTGTGAGATATCCCACGGTGTGCCCGAGCCTTGTCAGTCCCACCGCCACGTTGAACTCCGCGCCGGCCACCGATGTGCTGTAATGGCGCACATTTTCCAGCAGCGCTTCTTCCTGGGCAATGAAAAGTCCCATCGGCTCTCCCAGTGTCAGAATTTTCCTGCTCATCATTTTCTCCCCCCTGCTGCTTTTTTCAGGACTTATCGGTAAGTCCTGTGTGCCGGACGCCCGCGGCTTCGCCGCGAAATGTCACCGATACGTCCGCGCATTCATGCGGAGATCTATCACTCCGTCGGAGCTGTTCCCCGGAGTAATGTCCCGCAGCTTACTGTCTTCTGGTAAGATGGAACCGGAATCCCGCAATGTCATCGCGGAAATAGATCACATTCAGCTGTCCGTCCGGCGCGTATCCCGCGGATTCCTCATCAAACGCAATTCCCTTGTCCTCGAGATATTTTTTCGCCTCGTCGATATAGCTTGTGCGGATTGCGATGTGGCCGAGTCTTCCGAGATACTGCCGCTTCATCAGTTCGAACTGTTCGTTGACAAAAATACCTCCGTCGGTCTCACGAAGTTCAAAACCGAAGAGATCGGCAAGCACCTGTGCCGTCTTCTTTGCCTCCTCCGCATTGTCGTGATTGATGCCGACATGCGCCAGTTCAAAATCAAACTTCTTAACATCTTCTCTCATATCTTTTTCCTCCGAAATCTGCCGCGGGCCGGATGGAGTCGGTCCCGCAGCAAACTCTCCCATTAGGTTTGAAAGCTTTTCTTCAAACCGCTTTTCCCATAAGGTCTGAAAGTTTTCCTTCAAACCGTTTCTCCTAAATCTGTCCGGACCGCTCAGCGCATATCCGGAATCGCGATCTCGTCCATGTCGTCAAATTCTTTGTTTTCGCCGCCCATCGCCCAGATAAAGGTGTAATTCGACGTTCCGCATCCGGCGTGAATCGACCAGGACGGGGAAATGATGGCGTCATAATTCTGAACAACCATGTGTCTGGTCTGCTGCGGCTGTCCCATCATGTGGAACACCGCGTGGCCTTCCGGAATATTGAAATAGGTGTACACTTCCATTCTTCTCTCATGCGTATGCGCCGGCATGGTATTCCAGACGCTTCCCTCCGCCAGCTGGGTCAGTCCCATGCAGAGCTGGCAGGTCTCCAGTACGTCCGGATGGATGAACTGGTTGATCACGCGCTTATTCGCGGTTTTCTCATCTCCGCACGGGCGTTTGTTGGCCTGTTCAAAGCTGATAAAGGTTGTCTTGCACGGCTTGTGAGCCGGCGCGGAAACCATATAGAATCTTGCCGGATTCTCCGGATCGTCGCTTCGGAATGTAACCTCCTTCGATCCCATGGAGATATAAAGGCAGTCCTCAAATCCCATCCGGAATTCGGTTCCGTCGACAGCAATCACGCCGCTTCCGCCGAGATTGAACACGCCGGCTTCTCTTCTCTCAAAGAAGAAATGCGTTCCGAAATTTTTCCAGATATCGATTCCCTTCTCCACCGGTACGGTCTCATGAACCGGCATGATACCGACAACCACCATACGGTCCACATGGGAGTAGGTTGCGGTCACCTGATCCGGCTGATACAGATCCGTGATCAGAAATTCCTTCCGGAGTTCCTCCGTGGTATAGCGTTTTACATCTTCCGGTCCTGTGCTGTAGCGAATATCCATATTCTGTTACCTCATTCTCACCGACCGCCCCTTTTTTCCGGCGCGCTCGGCCGCTTCTCTATATCCTCTTTAATCTGTATTTCCTGTTTATCGATCCGGTCATTCCCATCATTACTTTGCGAGATATCCGCCGTCGATCGGAATCACCGCACCGGTGATGTAATCGGACGCCTCGCTTGCCAGAAAGATTGCCAGTCCCTTCATATCGTCGGCATTGCCCCAGCGTCCTGCCGGAATACGGCCGAGGATCTCTCCGTTTCTCACTTTGTCATTTACAAGGGCGGTATTCATCTCCGTCGCCATATAGCCCGGCGCGATGGCATTGACCTGAATGTTCCGTCCGGCCCAGTCATTGGAGAGCGCTTTGGTCAGCTGTGCCACACCGCCCTTGCTCGCCGCATACGCCGGAACGGTGTGTCCGCCGAAATACGACAGCATGGATGCCATGTTGATGATCTTTCCGTGCCCTGCCTTTAACATCTCGTTTCCGGCAAGTTTGCAGAGTTTGAAGACCGCATTCAGATTGACCTCCAGCACGAAATACCAGTCCTCATCCGTAAAGTCCTCCGGCATGTTTCTTCTCTGCACGCCGGCATCATTTAACAGAATATCGATCTTTCCGCCCAGAAGTTCCAGCGCCTTCCGGAATGCCGGTTCCACCTGCTCTCTCCTGCTCAGGTCGACCTGAACCGCCTCGACGTCCAGTCCATCCCGCTTCATCTCCTCCGCTGTGCGGAATACCGCCTCGGAGGAACCGGCGATCACAACTTTTGCGCCCGCCTGCGCCAGTCCTTCCGCCATTCCGCGGCCAAGGCCTCTTGTTCCGCCGGTTACCAGCGCCGTCTTTCCGGTTAAGTCAAATTTTGTGTATGCCATGTCAGACGTGATCTCCTTCCTCATTCTCAAAGCAGAACATGATTTTCAGATTCCTGCTTCCCGGGTCCACCGCGTCCGCAAATGCCGCTTTCGCGTCATCCGGCGAATAGACCGCGGTAATAATCTTTTCATAATCGTCCGCGTGTTCCGCCACGAGTTTTACCGCGATTGCAAAATCCTTTCTCCGGTAGACTCTCGTAAACTGAATCGAACACTCTTTGAACATTCCCTGTCCGAGCGGAAGGGATGCCGGCTTCGCATATCCCGCGATAATAAAGATCGTCCCGTGCACCTTCACCGCGTCAAACAGGTGATTTGCCACCGGCTGCACGCCGGCACAGTCGATGACCCAGTCAAAGCCGTCGCCGCCGGTGCGGGATCTGCAGAATTCCGCCATGTCACTGACAGTGGTCGGGTCCACGGTTTCAAATCCCATCTCCTGCGCTTTGGCTCTCCGGGTCGGATTGGTCTCCATGAGAAGAAGATCCGTACATCCGTATGCTTTCAGAGTGCAGGCCGTCGCCAGTCCGATGGCTCCCGCGCCGAAGAGGATTGCATTGTCTCCCGGGTGATAATTTCGCTCCCGCAATGCGTGAACGGTCACCGCCACCGGTTCAATAAACGCGCCCAGCTTCATGCTGAGGCTGTCGGGCATCTCGACGATGCTCTCCGCCGGACATACGGTATACTCCGCAAAGCCGCCGTCCCGGTCGATTCCAACCAGTCCCAGCGTATTGCAGACATGCTCGTTTCCTTCGCGACACGGCGTGCAGTGCCCGCAGGATAACAGCGGATATACCGTAACGCGCGCGCCCTTTTTGATGCCGGGAACATCATCGCTCTCCAGAACACCGGCATATTCGTGCCCCATGATCAGCGGGGCCTTCGCTCTCGGGTGAAACCCGTGATAGATACTCTTATCGGTACCGCAGATTCCCGCATGGGATACGCGGACCATCGCCCATCCTGCCGGAACCTCCGGCTTCGGAACCTCTGTCGTCTCCACCTGATCCGGGCCTTTCCAAACAATTGCTTTCATCGCATTCACGCCTTTCTGTCATGCCCTGTCGATATGATTGACCGGATATTTCACCGGTTCTCCCTTCAGGAAACGGACCGCTTCCTCCGCACACTTGCGTTTCAGTTCCAGTGCCGCTTCCTCGGAATACCAGGCTTCATGCGGCGTGATCAGAACATTCTCGTGACGGAACAGCGGATTATCCTTTTCGATCGGTTCTCTGTTGAAGACATCGAGTCCGGCACCGGCGATCTTTCCGGAAGTGAGCGCCTCATCCAGCGCTTCCTCGTCCACAAGGCCGCCGCGGGATACATTGACCAGATAGGAGCCGTCCTTCATCTTTGCGAAGGCCTCCCGGTTCATCATGTGACGGTTCGTCTCATCGAGCGAGCAGTGCAGCGACACGATATCCGACTGAGCCAGCAGCTCATCCATCGTATCCACATAGGTGATATAGGGGAGTTTTTCCGCGCCGGATGCCGCATACTGCGGATCATAGGCGAGAATACTGCATTTCAGCGCATGGACTCTTTCGGCAAACTCGCGGCCGATCCGTCCCGTTCCGACAATCCCGACCGTCATCTCCGAGAGACGGTGAACCGGAATCGCATCCGCGTAGTTCCACTCTCCTTTTCTGGTTCTTTCCGCCAGCATCCATGCTTTCCGGACAACGCCCAGCATCAGCGTCAGCGCCTGATCCGCCACCTCATTCATGCCATAATCCGGCACGTTGCATACCTGCACGCCGTATTTTGTCGCATCCTCCAGATTGACATTGTCCACGCCGACGCCGTAGCGGACGATGAATTTCAGAGTCGGAATCGCCTCAAAGACCTTTGCGTTCATCCTGCAGTACTGATTCAGAAAACATACAGCTCCCTGACACTGCTCGATGACTTCTTCTTCATTCAGACAGTGGAGCCACCGGAAGTCCTCTCCGGCTTTCTCAAACACTGCCTTTTCGGTATCCACTTTGTCGTGGTCACAATCTACGATGATAATCTTCGGATTCTGTTCCATGGTTTGAGATCCTTTCTTGAGAACCGGTCCGGCATCATCCTCATGCCGGACCGTCAGAAATATTTGCCAGCCGTGGGTCTGTCATCAGCACAGTGCCAGTGCCTGCGGAATTCCGAGGGAAAGCACCGGAACAAAGGTCACCAGAAGCAGGCAGACCGTAACAGCGATAAAGAACGGGATCAGCAGACGGATAACCTGCTGAATGGACACATTTCCGATCCGGCATCCCGCAAACAGAATGGCGCCTACCGGCGGTGTCAGGGTTCCGACACAGAGGTTCATGACCATCATCAGTCCGAAATGAACCGGATGCATGCCCCAGGTCTGTACGATCGGCAGGAAAATCGGGGTAAAGATCAGAACGGCCGGCGTCGGATCCATGAAAGTGCCGACCACCAGAAGAATCACGTTCATGATCAGGAGAATCACAACCGGATTGCTGCTGATTCCCAGAAGTCCCTGAGAGATCAGCTGCGGAATCTTGGCATAGGACATAACCCAGGACATAATCGAAGAAACGCATACCAGAAATTCGACAACCGCGGTTGTTTTAACCGAATCCAAAAGCATTTTCGGAAGCATCTTCAGATCCAGGTTCTTGTAGATCAGACTGAGGACAAATGCGTAGACCACGGCGATGGCTGAACCTTCCGTCGCAGTGAACACGCCGTTCAGGATACCGCCGATCACGATGACGATCATCATCAGGGACGGAATTCCCTCCCAGAGGATCTTCAGGCTCTCTTTCATCGAAATGTGCTGAGTCTCCACATATCCTCTCTTTTTTGCCATGACACCCGCAACAACCATGCAGGCAACACCCCATAAGAGTCCCGGAATATAGCCGGCCATAAACATTGCCGCAACCGACACACCGCTCGCCACCGTTGTGTAGACGATCATGATATTGGACGGCGGAATCATCATTCCGGTCGGGCCGGAGGCAATGTTGACCGCAGCCGAATACTCATCGGAATATCCTTTTTCCCTCTCCAGCGGTCCGAGAATTGAACCCATCGCGGATGCAGCGGCTACGCCGGATCCGGAAATGGCGCCGAACAGCATATTCGCAACGATATTTGTCTGTGCCAGAGATCCCGGCAGGCGATGTGCGACAAGCTGCGCGCATCCGATCAGTCTCTTTGCGATGCCGCCGCTGTTCATCAGATTGCCGGCAAGAATGAAGAACGGAATGGCCAGCAGCGAAAAGGAATTTGCGCCGGTGAACATACGCATGGCGGCAGTGATCATCGCTTTATCAAATGGAAGGATGACCATAACGGCCGCTGCGGAACTGAATCCGATCGAAAGACCGATCGGAAAACCGAGGATCAGCGTGATGACTATTCCGACCACCATCACCAGTCCGGATAAACTCGCAATCGTCATTTAGTTTCCCTCCTTGTGCTCAATTTTTTCTTTGTATCTTCTCACGTCATCCGCTGCCAGCCACACGCTGTAGAACAGCATGGCCGCGCCGCAGAACGGGATTGCCGCATAGATGAAGCCCATCGGAATCTGGAGAGCCGCATCCAGCTGAATCATCTGTTTGGTCGTCTGCGCCCATCCGCCGATCAGCATGACGGTGACGGCAAAAATCAGAAGCACCGCCTCAATGAGAAGATCCACGCAGAGTCTCGGGAAAGGCTTCAGCGAGTCTTTCAGCACCGTGATGTCCAGGTGCTCTCTCTTCCCGAATACGTACGCGCTTCCAAACATAATGGTCCAGACGAACATATACTGCGCCAGTGTCTCCGCCACCGCGCTCGGTTTACTGAAGAAATATCGGGCGATAACCTGATACGTGACCAGAATCGTCATGCATGCGAGCAGAACAATGTTTGCCCACTCCATAATTTTATCCAGGACAGATTTGATCGCATTCAATACTTTCATGTCCTAACCTCCCTCGTATTTTTAGAGCCCCGCACTTTCATGCGGGGCTCCCTTAACCTTCAACCAGCCGATCTGCCCTGCAAATCCGGAATACGTTGTCAAAGAATCCGGGCAAAACTGTTGCAGAGAAGCTTACTTGATCTCTTTCAGCTTTGCATAGATGTTCTTTGTGGTCTCACTTCTGTTTGCAACATTGTCGATCAGAGTCTGGCAGTTCTTCTGGAACGGAGCGATGTCAACCTTTGTTACGGTTACGCCCAGATCTTTTGCCTGCTTGTAGTATTTCTCACGAAGCTCGCCGCAGAGCTTGAATGCGGTGTCCACGGAGTCTGCCGCAACCTTCTTGAGTGCTTCCTGATCCTCCGGGCTCATGGCGTTCATCACGTCAGCGGAGATAACGAGTTCATCCGGAATCATCAGATGACCGGTCTCGTTGTAATACGGAGCAACCTCATACTGCTTCAGATCAACATAGGTGATGATGTTGTTCTCTGCGCCGTCCAGTGTCTTGGTCTGAATTGCGGAGTAAACATCGCCCTGGCTCATCGGAGTGCCGACGCCGCCCATGGCGTTCATCATCTGAATCATGGTATCCGACTGCATGACACGAATCTTCTTTCCGCTCAGCTCCTCCGGAGTGGTGATCGCGCCGTCGCGGCTGTATACGTTTCTCGGTCCAAGGCTGTATGCTGCCAGACACCGGAAACCTGCGCTCTCGGTGGAAGCAAACAGTTCATCCAGCACGCCGGACTTAAAGAGTTTTTCCTGCTGCTCTACGCTGTCATAAATGTACGGAGTTCCGATGATGGCGAAATCCGGGTTTACACCCTCTACAATCGAGTTTGCAACCAGTGCCATGTCGATCGCACCGACCTCAACCGACTGAAGAGAATCTGCCTGATTTCCCAGAAGCTCATTCGGATATACTTCGATGGAATAACGGCCGTTTGTCGCATCATAGAGCTCATCGCTCATTCTTCTTACGGTTTCCGCCTCCGGGTTCTCCGCAGACTGGTTAAATGCACATTTCAGAACGGTCTCGCCCTGCTTTGTTCCGGTCACTGCGCCGTCTGCCTTGGTCTCGGCAGCCGCACCCTTCGTCTCGGCAGCCGACTCTGCCGCGGTGGTTCCTGCAGCCTCGGTCTTGTTCTCGGCAGCTGCCGTGGTCTGTGCGGAAGATCCGCCTCCACATGCCGCAAGCCCCATAACCATGCTCATTGTCAGTGCCGTTGCAAATACTTTGCGTTTCATCTTGTTTTCCTCCCTTAATATATTGTTACCGCAGGCCTATTCCGGCGGTAATAAACAATGATTATTAAAATGGTATCGGTTTCACATACGTTGTTAACTCGCAAAAGTATTAATTCTGATACAATCCATCCGATTTACAGTTGTTTTGCATAATATCCATTATTTATTTTGACTTTTCTTTATCAATTCCGATATCTATCTGCTGAAATGTTTCCCATTCCGTTAGAAGTTTTCCCGTCTGCTATGGTAACGGTTTCATCAGCGAGGAAAAACTATTGTTTTCCGGATCCCCGTCCCCCGCTTCTCAGCGGACCGTGGATCCACGCACCTCCAGTTTGCTCGGAAGGACAATTTTCCGGCATGCCGGGTCTCCTTCACCGCTCAGCCGGTCCAGAATGATCTTCGCAGCTTCCGCGCCGACCGCAAAGGAATCCTGCGCAATGGTCGTAATCCCCGGCGGGATCAGATCTGCCCAGCCCCAATTATCGAATCCGCACACACCGACATCCGCGCCGGCCTGAAGCTTCATCTTCTGAAGTGCATTCAGAATGTCGAGCATCGCCACACCGTTTACCGCAAACAGCGCAACTCTCTCCTGAGAATACGTCGTGATGAATTTCAGGATTTTGTCCGCGCATCCGGAACCGTCTCCATGGCTGACATACTCATAAACGGTATCCCGGCCATCGTATCCGAACACTTCCTCCATCGTTTTCAGATAACCGGAAAGTCTTGCCATCCGGGTTGTGTTCTTGCCGATCCCGTTTGCGAAGAAACCGACTTTCGTGTACCCCATCCGGCTCAGATACTGCATACAGCTGCAGGTCATCTCCGTATTGTTGGTCTCGACGGTGTCGATCTCTCCCGGAATGGACAGGCACCGGTCCGCAAAGACCACCGGAAGTCCGTTGTCCCGAAGCTGAAGAAGAAACCGGTCATTGGCTCCGGTCGAGTTCACGATCAATCCGTCCACCTGACTCTCCAGGAAACTGTCGATCGCATTTCTCTCGTTAACCGGATTATCCTCGCTGTCCGCAAGGATCAGACGATATCCCTGTTCATTGAGAACACTGCTGATGCCCTTGACCAGAATCGAGGAGAACGGGCTGCCGATATCGCTGACCAGACATCCGATGGTGCGGCTGCTCCGTGATTTCAGGCTCTGCGCAATCCGGTTCGGACGGTAGTCGAGTTCTTCCACAACACTGGCAATTCGTTCTCTTGTATCGGCAGAGATCATCTCAAATCGACCGTTCAGAAAACGCGAAACAGTCGTCTTCGATACACCGGCCTTTTCCGCGACATAATTGATGGTGATTTTCGTGCCGCCATGTTTTGCCGTCATGTTTATGATCTCTCCTTTCTTTTCTTTTTTGTTTCCTTCTTGATGATATGTTTATGAAACCGATTTGTCAATTTCAAAGTGCTGTGTAGAATATACTTTCGTCACAATGTCGTAAGTTTACTACTGTAATTTATTAGATTTGTCTATTCAATTTTAGGTCCATCTTCTATTATGCCCTAAATTCATCCTCGTTTTTTGTGTATTTTTATCCGAACAATTCATTTCGTATGGAACCGGTATCATCCGCCGGATCCAACGTTTTTTCCTGCGGCCTGCAGTTCTCATGATCCGCCCTGTCGCTTCGCTTCTCCGACGTTTCGTTTTCAGGATCCGTCAGTCCGGAAAGACGGTATACTTTTCCACCATCTTCACCGGGTCAGCTGAAAACACCGGCCAAACATCTCTTTCTCACCGAGGGTGATTTCCTTCCATCCGGAGGGATTTCTGCTCATACTCAAAGATAATACTCCATCTCTATACATTTCCACACGCCGGACGGTATCTCATAATCGATAGTCTTGACCGGGGTGAACCCCACAGCCTCATAGCAGTGCACCGCGTCGGGATTGTTCGCAAAAACGAGAAGCTCCGCCCTGCGTGCGGAGAGCTTCCGTGCATACTCCAGCGCAAGCTGAATCATTTTCTTCCCCAGTCCCTGACCGCGGAAATCCGGCCGGAGAATCACATAACCAATGCGGACATTGGAATCATCCGCCTGATCCGGATACCGGACTGTAAAATGTCCCACCAGTTCTCCGCTTTCGTTCTCCACCGAAAGCGGGAAGAAACGTCCCTCCTGTATCTGCGGAGCATAGTGAGAATCCAGCTCATACGCGCCGATCGGCAGATGATCGAATACTTCCGCCGTCCACCGGTACATTTCATCCTTCGTTCTTACCCAACGGCAGATCTCCGCCGAGTCCTCCCGGCGATAATCCCTGATTCGCATATTCATCTCCTCTGTTCTTTCTGTTTATCTGTTCTTTCTGTCTCTCTGTTATCCGTTTTTCTGTTCTTCCAGCTTTTGTCTTTTATTATAAGTTGTTTGCAGTTCAAAGGAAAGTTCTTCTTCCAATGCTATGTCATATTATGCGCTGCAATTTCCTGTCCTGTCGCATCCATCCCTGACATAACCGGTCACATATGTTCCGTGAATCTGCCTGATCGGTCTGATCGGATCGATCTGTCATGTCTGCCTTATCTGCTCACTCGGTCTGATCTGTCCGTCCCGCCTGATCGGTCTGATCTGCCTGATCGGTCTTCTCTGCCCGCTCTGCCTGACCTGCCGCCGATTCATTGGCCGGAGACTCTTTTTCCCGCATCTGGTAATCCCGGTCTTCCTCAATCAGTTCAATCATCACCTGGGCATATCTCGGATCAAACTGTGTCCCGATGCCCTTGCGGATCTCCTCCAGCACTGTACTCTGCGGCATCACATTGCGGTAACTCCGTCTGCTGGTCATCGCGTCATAGGCATCCGCTACAGCGATGATCCGGACTTTTTCCGGTATCGCCTCGCCGGCGATTCCGTCCGGATATCCGCTTCCGTCGTAGCATTCGTGATGCCATCTTGCCGCAACCGCCAGATTCGGGTTTTCCCTGATACTCTCCAGAATACTGCTTCCGATGACCGGATGTTTTTTGATAATCTCGTTTTCCTCATCGGAAAGCCGGGAAGCCTTGTTGATCACCTCATCCGGAATACCGATCTTGCCGACATCATGAAGGAGGCCCATCATATAGATCTCATCCTGATCCGGCACAGAGAAACCGCTGCGCGACGCAATCATTCTCGAATACTCTGCCACACGGGCGGAATGACCGTTGGTGTATTTGTCTTTCGCATCGACTGCAGCTGCAAGCGCCGTGACGACCTGAAGGTTCATCTCCTCCACTTTTTTTCCGTAAGCCTGCTCATTCTTATACGCGATATAGTAGAAGAACGTAATCAAGCAGAATATGATGATGGATACCACGATATTGACCGCCAGCTGGGAATAGGTATCCTCCAGAAGTTCCGCATCGCGGATCACAATCACGGAATACCACTGTTTCATGACCGGGGCCACAAATAAGGTACAGTCCTCGCCGTGAATTTTCGCGGTGATTCTTCCTTCTTTCGCATTGATGATCTTTTCGAGAAGACTGGAATCGTACTGCGCGTCAAGGTTCTGTCCGCTCTTCTCATCTTCCCGGTGGGCCACGATGAAACCGTCCTCGTTGACCACCATACCGTATCCTTTTCCGGCGATGTCCTCTCTCTCTGTGACTTCCTTGATATGACCGACAATCACATCCAGGCAGACGACATTCCGGAACGGAGCTCCGGCTGCGTTCTGGCTGTCCGTAATCTCTTTTCCGACGGTAATGACAACCTCTCCGGTCTGGGCATCGACATACGGAGACACGATCACGACTTCGCCGTTTGCGGCCAGTGCCGACTGATACCAGTCTCTCTCTGCCGGATCATACCCCGCCGGCGGCTCCCATCCGAGGCCGTCCAGATAAATTCCGTCGATGCTGGCGTAAAGTCCGGTAAAGTTCTCGTCGAACTCTTGCGCAACTCTCTTGGTCTGTTCTTTGATATACTGTTCAATCTCCTGTACAGATCTTCCGTCCTGTTTCATCAGATCGACACTGTCCGCCGCAACCCGTACCGTGGTCACCGCTACCGTCAGATAGTTTTCCAGATCCGTCGCCGATGCTTTGATCGCCTTCTCGCCATCCTCATACATGCTGACAACCGATGCCCGGTACAGGACCATATTGTTATACGCTACAGCAAGTACCATCAGAATCAATGTGACAGCAATGGTAAAAATAAAGTTAATCCTGCTCCGCCGGCCGGCGCTCATGTTCTTTCCCTTCGTCAGAATACGGCGGTAGCGCGAACCCATCACGCAAAGCAGTCCGAAAATCAGGATAATCAGAATGGCTGATATGGAAAACAGACAGATGACGATCGGATCCTCGTTCAAAATCGTCGGAATCCGTATTGAAAAGGAATCTCGGATCATGACCGCAAGAAATAATCCCGCAGTGCAGATTCCCAGAATAATAATGGTGACAATCGCCTGAACCGCAACCTGAAGACCGAGTTCCGATACATTTCTCTGCGTCCGGTCTTTTTTTCTCGGCTCATAATATTTTGCAGTTCCGAACACCAGAAGAACCCGGAGAATAGCCCCGAATACCGTAAAATACAGATACGGATTGGACAGCTCACTGTCCCAGGAAAAACAGGAGGATGTCCACATCACGTGGTCCGATACGACATACAGCAGTACGATCAGAGAAAACCAGGGGAAAACCCTTCCCGGCACCTGTTTTGACCGGTAGTGCATCAGATCCTGCAGGCAGAATATCAGCGTAAGTGTTGTAATTCCGACTTCCCATGTATTGTTCAGAATGCCGCCGTATTGAATATAGAGCCAGAATAAGGGAATTCCGGTTACAACCGGCAGAATCATGACCGGATGAAAGTAACGCTGTGCGCTTGTATGGCGCATGAAATAGACTGCCAGAAGAAGAAGGCAGTAGCTGACATTCCAGCCGAAATATGCGACAAACTCGGAGACATCCGGGTAAGAGGGCATGATCAGCTGATAGACGGTCCAATAATACTCACTCAGAAAATTTGCAAGAAAAAAAGCGATGATGATTCGATAGCCACGCTTCGGGGTCTCAATATACTTAAAAACGCAATACAAAAGTCCGACGATGGTACCGAGAAGCGAGACAATGTTTTCAAAATTGGCAAATGTCATACTTCAACCTCCGGCATCCGTACTCTGTGAAGCCCGATTTTTTCTCATAAATACACACTTTTATTATATAATATGAGTGTCCGCCGTTACAACCTGACTTTCGCAAAACCGGCCAGGCGGTTTCCCGATTCCCGAATCCGGGATGTGATCATTCCCTTCTGACGCAGCGCCGCCTCCAGAAAGCCGCCCAGGAACGTCTCCTTTTTTTTCGAAGAATCCGTATTCATATACTCTTCCGAATACGTCTCCCGGTCAAACGCCGGGATGTTCTCCTTCCCCAGACTCTCTCCAAACGCCTTCCAGTCCGCCGATGCATCCACCTGCCTTTTTCGGATGATTTCATGAATCCGTTCCTCATACGGCCGGATCGCCTCGTCGGCATAGGTTTCTTTTTCAAAACACTCATATTCCCCGCGAAGATATTTCAGCGCATAAACCATCTGGGAAAACGCGCGATAATAGTCGGAGGGATTATCCTTCAGGATTTCCCGGTACTCCCCCCATGCGGGCTGGTAGACATACCGGATAAAGCTGTAATCAGGCAAATGTCCCGCTCTTCCGTGTCCCAGATTCATGATGGAGTTTTCCGATGACTGATACATGCTGCCGACATAGACACCCTTCTCCGGATCCTCGGCCGCGGAGGGATTGTGCGAAAACACGATTTTCTTTTTCAGAAAACTTCCGTCTTCCTGCTCAAACAGTTCAAAGAAATGCGCATCCGTATTGTTGATCACCAGCGACGGAGTCCCCGCAAAGTAGGTGTGGGCCCAGGTGTCGGCCAGCACGTGCATTGCAACTCCTGCTGCCTGTGTCCCTTTTCCCCTGGCCAATGTGACCGTATCCGTCAGAAGATCACCGTTCGGTCCGCAGATCAGACGGTATTTATCTTTATAGTTTTTGGAGCCTTTCCGGACATCCGCATGGAGATCTCTCGGAAGAAAATGGAATGACGACCAGATTCTCGTGATATCCCAAAGTCCCGGATGGTCCGTCCGCGCATCCATCAGTTCCAGTTTCAGCTGGGTGGTGGCAGCCTGCGCCGGTCCGCCCACTTTTTTCAGAAAGGTTCTGGAACAGTGATCCACCATCTGTGCACAATAACAGATCTCAAGACACTGATTGTGATCATACCCTGCCAGTGCTGCCGCGCAGTATGTCGCGTAATAGTGAAAATCTTCCTGCATTCCAATCCCCCCAATACTAATCGATCATGATCACCGGTGTCCGGCGGAACGCACTCAGGATCCGCATCACCGCCGAAAAGATCAGACCCATGGCAAAAATATCCACCACATAATCCGTTGATCTCAAAAAGAGAACACACAAAACCGCTACTCCGATCTCCGTTGCGCCCTGGAACGTCTTCATTTTCCATGGGCCTTCAATCTCCCGGGATTCCCTTGCCCGCAGAATATCCACCAGACCGGAAAATGCCATCGTTCCGGTGAGATACAGGAGAATATAGATCTGCGGAACCCGCACCAGCGATCCGGCAAATATCCCGAAATCAAACGCCAGAATTCCGCGATACAGGATTCTGCGTCCTCCCGTCATGTACCTTGCCATTCGAAAGAAATACCAGACCTTGCGAACTCCATAGATTTCGAGGGCCAGAGAGTAGAGTCCGATAATCAGCGGATACACTTCTCCGCCGAACATCATCAGAAGAATTCCAGCCGGCAGAAGGACCAGTCCGATGACAATCTGCCGGATTCTCTGCCATATTGTCATAGCACACCTCGTTTCAGACAATGAATCTTATATGCCGAATACATAAGATAGGCATAATTAAAAAAGGATGTGAATTCGAGAAGGAGCGACGCAAACCGGACTCCGCCATGATTCTCCGTCACCAAAAAGGCGACCACGCTGAATGCCAGCATTGTGCCGGATACAACCAGCACCAGACCGGCCATGACAAGATACGTCTTCGATTTCTTCTTCCTGATTCCCCTGCCCTCACGGTAAGCATTCAAACCGATGTAAAAATGAAATAAAAAGACGATCGCCGACAGGATCAGAAGACCTCCGATCATCACCACCCACACGATCAGACGGATTGTTTCCACCGGAATGTCTTCCGAAATCTCCAGACTGCCGAGCAATTCCGAAATCATCTTGTCGAAGGTCTCTTCCCCGAAAAAATATCCGGCAAACATCTTCAGGATATCCCACAGAGAGAACACGATAACCGCAATACCGCAGATCGCAAACGCATCGTTGTACCGTCTCAGCAGAATCTCTGTCTCACCGTTTTCCGGTGTATATGTGTCTTTCTCCATTTCTGCCTCCCCTGCTCTTCTCCTGTCTTGCGTTATCGTCCGTTCCGGGCCGTTACCGTTCCAACGGCTCTCCGTTCATGTATCTCGCCCGGATATTCTCCTTTGTTCCGATATAACAGAACCGTTCCACTGTCTCCTCCGGCGTGAGTTTTCTCGCCGCGTCGGAAAGCCCGTCGATCACAAGGGCGTCAAACACGCTTCCCGGCTCGAAGGAGCCGGTACCGCCAAAGAGATCCCCGCTCTGCTTTGTCGCCATCCAGAATGCTTCCGCGAAAGAAATCTTCCGATTTCCGTCTGGCTCATAGAACTGCTTCAGTTTTGACAGCTGAACCGAACGGGCAACCTGCGTGAACACGCCGATATGATGTCCCGCCGAGATATCGCTTCCGAGTCCGACTTTTA
Organism: [Clostridium] aminophilum DSM 10710; assembly: GCF_000711825.1. Taxonomy (GTDB): domain Bacteria; phylum Bacillota; class Clostridia; order Lachnospirales; family Lachnospiraceae; genus Clostridium_R; species Clostridium_R aminophilum. The sequence goes on from NZ_JONJ01000007.1 coordinate 25,750, forward strand.
CTCCCCGGTCGAGCAGTGTGCCCGTCTGCATAATCCCCGCGATGATACTGATGGTCGAATCCGGACACTGTACCGCATCTCCGCCGTGTTTCTGCAGAATCCGGACGTCGTCCTCTGTCGGGAAAATGAAATGTCCGCCAATGACCGGTCCGTTGTCCAATAGTCCCGCTCTCTCATAGATCTCCGTGTCGCAGGAACACTCCGGATAGAGAATCCTTGCCTGTTCCGCCTCCCATCGGGATTCCACAAGATGTGTCTGTACCCCGACGCGGTACTTTTTTCCGAGCTTACCGATTCCGGCAATCAGTTCCGGGGTACAGGTCGGCGCAAATCTCGGGGTCAGGATCGGTCTGGTATAACGGTTGCTTCCGTACCGTTCCAGAAAGACCTCCGTCTCACGGATCGCGGTCTCCGGTGCTTCCAGAAGATCCTCCCGGGCGTTCCGGTCCATGTTGATCTTTCCGACGAAGCCTCTCATTCCTCTGCGGTCCATACTCTCCAGAAGATAGCCTGTCGCCTCAGAGTGAATCGTACCGTACACACAGGCATGCATCGTGCCGTTCGCAATCATATCGTCCAGAAACGCATCATATACGAGTTTTGCAAAATCCGGATCCGCAAATCTCACTTCCATCGGAAAAGTGCACTGATTCAGCCAGTCCTCCAGCAGAAGATCCATCTCCAGACCGCGGTTCAGATACTGAGGCGCATGGACATGAAGATCGGAAAATGCCGGAATCAGCACGCCATCGCCGTAATCAGTCACCGGAACATCCCGGTATTCTTCTGGGATTGCCGGCCAGATTCCTTTCACAGTCCCGTCTTCCACCGCGATATAACTGTCCGGATGAACCGCCAGGTGGTCACGATCCTTCGAGTAAACTATGTCCGCATGTAATAATTTCATATATTGTCTCCACAACTATTCTTTTTGATTCCACAAAGGAGTATAATTCAAATAATATTATACATTATTTTACCTGTGAATTTAAGCACTTCATGATCCATTTTCCCGTTGAGGAACAAAAAAACTGCCGACGCTCCGGAGCATCGGCAGTTTCCATATCCGCGGAAAAACGTTCATCGCGGAATCCCTTTTTTACTCTCCCACTTATTCTCATACATCTTCTTGTCGGCCCGGCGTACCACATCGTGAACCGACTCATCCTCCCCGGCATCATAGACAGCCATGCCGCGGGCAACATTGACCTTCTTCCACTCCTCGTTCTCACGCTCCCTTGTTTCCTGACACCGGCTGTCAAAAATGCGGAGAAGTTCTTCCCTGTTACAGTAATCGGCACCCACAAGAACCGCGGCAAACTCGTCTCCTCCGATCCGGAACACCGGGCTGTGCCGATATACCTCGCAGATCACCCTTGCCGTTTCCTTCAGGTAAATATCTCCCTTGTCGTGCCCGTTCTGATCGTTGATTATCTTGAGATTGTTGCAGTCAAAAATGCAGACGGCAAATTCTGTTGTCCCGTCAGCCTCATGTGCCTGCGCCTGCAGTTTTCCGAGCCAGATGTCAAAAGCTCCTTTGTTATGAAGAACGGTCAATGCATCCGCATAGGCCAGATCATTCAGGTCCGAGATATACTTTTTCAGATTCGCCGTGACCCGGTTGATGGTCTGCGTCAGCTGTCCGATCTCATCCTTTCCGGTATACTCCAGTTTCTGATCATAATTTCCCGCATCAATCTGTTCCGCAACTTTGGTAAGATCCTCCAGCGGTTTTGTGATTCTCCTGGTATATCGCATAAAAATGGTGATAAATACAAGCACCAGCAAACCGAACACAACAACCATCATATTGGTCCACTGCTTCCAGGTTCTGTCGATCTCCGACATCGGCGCTGAAACGTTCAGACGGTTTCCGTTCACCAGCGGAAGGGAGACGGCAATCTTTTCAACATTCTCATAGTTGTAATGAATGATCCGGTAATCGCCTTCCAGCCCGGTCGGAACCGCCGGCAGGTTTTCCATCTCGAAAACATCCATCCTCGGGTGATACACCAGATGTCCCTCGGAATCATTGATAAAGGCATATCCGTTTTCAAACAGCGTGATATGATCGATCTGATCCGTTATAAAGCGGTAATCCATCTCGATGCCGATCACTCCCACAAAGCGGCCTTTGTAAAATACCGGACTATTGTAGGAGATTACCCGCTCATTCAGAGTATCCGTGAGATAATTCGGAAGCCAGACCGGTTTTCCGTTGGCCTTCGGCACCGAAAACCAGACCAGTTTCGTGGTATCTTCCGTATCATACTTGGTGATATCGGTCACTTCATGCTCCTGAAATCCCTTTCCGGCATCTCTCACATACCAGAAGCCCTTCACCACCGGCGAGACCGCCGGATCGATCCGGTAGTAATACGTCTTAATGCCGTTGGTCCGGTACAGCACCTTGCGAAAGAAATCGCTGACGCGGTCCAGATGTGCCTGCAGTTTTTCATCCTCCAGGCCGTCCAGATCCGACTCGACATACGCAGAGATTGTCTGTACTTCCTGTTCCACGTCTTCAAGATAGGAGTTGATATTCTTCTGTCCGGACTCACAGAGAAGAAGCATCATCTGTTCCGAACTGCTCATTCCGATATTCCGGATCGCGGCCAGACCAAAAACAGTTGCAATGATCATGGTCAGCACGATTGCACATATCGTCACCGTAGTAATCTTCGTTCGAATCGATCGCATAACGAAAACCTTCTTTCCTGTGTTCCAAAGACAATTCTCTCTGTTTTTTCATTGTACCACGGTTCATCCGGAAGATTACATGTCAGGCAGTTTATTTTCTGTTCATTTTAACTCTTTTTTAATTCTTCGGTGATCCTTCGGAAATCGGCGTATGCAGGCATCCTCTCTCCCGTCCCCCGCATTACAGATCGGACAGAGATCGGATCTGATGAACCGTAACTTCCCGGTCATAGCAGGCAAATGCGGCATCGATCCGGCTGCGGTCCGGCTTCTTCGTAAAGAACGACACCGCCGGGACGATCACAAAACCTGCCAGCATACAGAAAGCTCCCGCATTGATCGGCGACTGAAGAAGCGGCGGAAAATCCGGACGTATGGCCATATTCAGAATCATGACCACGGTGGAAAAGATAAAATTGCACCATACACCGGCCGCTGAAGTTCCCTTCCAGTATAATCCGTACAGGAACGGCGCAAGAAACGCGCCGGCCAAAGCCCCCCAGGATACGCCCATGAGCTGTGCAATAAATGACACGTTCCGCTTATACTGAATGATCGCGATCACCACGGAGATCGCCACAAAGACCACGATCAGAAACCGCATCAGGAACAGCTGCTGTTTTTCATCCGGATCTTTGATAACGTGACCCTTCAGAAGATCCAGAGTCAGCGTGGAGGAGCTGGTAAGAACCAGCGAGGAAAGGGTCGACATGGACGCGGAGAGAACAAGCACAACCACCACGGCGATCAGTGTCCCGGAAAGTCCGGACAGCATCGCCGGAACAATGCTGTCATACCCTTCAACGGCAACATTGACCCGGTCAGAAAACAGTCGTCCAAATCCGCCGAGGAAATAACATCCCCCCGCCACCACAAACGCGAAAAAGGTAGATACGATCGTTCCTTTTTCGATGGCTTTTTCCGATTGGATTGCATAAAATTTCTGAACCATCTGCGGAAGCCCCCAGGTCCCAAGGGAAGTGAGAATCACAACACCGAGAAGATTCAGCGGATCCGGCCCGAAAAAGGAAGCAAATACGCCCGGTGAAGTCGACACTCCCGCATCACTGACCTGCGCCAGCCGGTCAATCGCTGCCATAAAACCGCCCTGACCGTTCAAAACCGAGGCAATGACGGCGACAATCCCCACGATCATAATGATCCCCTGAATAAAATCATTGATCGCGGCTGCCATATAACCGCCCGCGATGACGTAAATCCCGGTGAGCACCGCCATGGCGATGACGCAGACAGAATAATCGATATCGAAAGCCATTCCGAAAAGCCGGGAAAGGCCGTTGTACAGCGAAGCGGTATACGGGATCAGAAAAACAAAGGTGATCAGGGCAGATGCGATCTTCAGAGACTCTCCGCCGAATCTTGCCGCAAAAAACTGCGGCATGGTGGCGGATTCCAGCTGCTGCGACATGATTCTGGTCCGCCTTCCGAGAATCTTCCAGGCAAGGAGCGAACCGATCAGGGCATTGCCGATCCCGATCCATGAAGCGGCAATCCCGTATTTCCAGCCAAACTGGCCCGCATATCCCACAAAGATGACCGCTGAAAAATAAGATGTTCCGTAGGCAAACGCCGTAACCCAAGGTCCGACGTTTCGTCCGCCCAGGATAAAACCATTGACGCTTGAGGAATTCCTCCGGTAAACGAATCCGATGATCAGCATTACCGCAAAGAAGGCCAACAGCAAAAGAACCCTGATTGTCATAATTTCCCTCCTGAAAAGCACTGTTCTTCTCGTCCACTGCAGCCGTGACTTCCGTTGATCCCGATTTTTCTGAAGTCAGTCACTCATATATTTTATCCATTTCTCCAGCGCCTTCCGGAACGAGGCGATGTGCGCTTCGTCATACAGCGCGCCGATATAAAGGAACCGGAAGATCAGACCGTCCGACGCGGCAAGAACCTGCATGGCAGTTCGGCGAACCGCTGTATCGTCGGGATTCGGAAGGATTTCCACCTCTGCATGATGCGCCTTCATGCACTCCATATCCATGATGGACGCCTCATACACCAGGAACAGCGCATCATTCTGGAAAACAGACTCATTGGCAAGGCACCAGTCACTGGCGCTGTTGGCGATTCCTTCCCTAATCCGCGCGGAGATCCGGCGAAGCACTTCTTTCCGGTCTTCATCCGGAGACACGGAAACGCCGACCGGAAGCAGACGTATCGTGAGGCCTCCCGCCGATTCGCTCTCCGGTGTGAGACGGTTCTGGAATACCCAGTGCAGCATGACACGTTCTTCCGACTCCGTCTCGGACATCGCCAAAAGCGTAATGGCCGCACAGAGTTCATTGGGCGAAAGCTGCGTGTTCTGTTTGATCTTCTGAAGTTTTGATTCCGTCAGTGCAGACTGTATGGTAAAGGACTGAACGTTCAGATCTCTGGATTCGTGGTCGGCCTTTAAGTTGCAGCACCATTTGCTGTCTTCATACTCCTGTTTGAAATACTGCTCCGCCTGCCGATACCGACTCTGATCCTTATTCTTCTGTTCCTGATCCAGATAGGCAAACCAAGTGTCCACCGCCGGTTCTTTCTCCCCGTCATAATAATCCCAGAGAGCCTCCAGAAGGAGGTTCAGTCCGGTTCCGTCGATCATGATGTGATGCGACAGCAGGAAGAAATAGAGATGATCCTCCGTCAGGAAGACCGCCGTCTCGATCAGCGGAGCGTGCATCATACGGATCGGATGGTTCAGTTCCGTCCTCCGTTTTCCGAACTCCGCTTCGGAAAGCTCTTCAAACCGTGATTCCGGCCGGATCGACGGTTCATAGCGCTGCATCACCCTTCCATCCTCATCGAAAAAGACGATGGTACGGAAGATCGGATGATGTTCCATCATTTTTCGAACCGCATCCCGGAACCGGGAAACATCCACTGACTCCGCCGAAATCGTGAACATCATCGGAATATTCCACATACAGCTCTGAGGCGCGCACAACTGATAGTCAAACATATTCAGCTGAAACGGCGTAAGCGGATATTCTCTTTTTCGGGCCGCCCTCTCCCGTTCCTCAATCGGTCTCTGCTGCACTTCGCCGGATTCGTATGCCCTGGCGATCTTCTCCGGCGTTCGTCCGTAAAAGATATCCATCGCGGACAGCCCCGGGAGGTTCAGCCGGCCGAGAAGGGTCAGCGTCGCAAGGGAATCTCCTCCGAGCGCATAGAAATCATCGTGGATACCGATCCTCGAGAGCTGAAGCACCTGTTCAAACTCCGCGCACAGTTTCTTCTGAAGTCCGGTCTCTGGCTGGGCATATTCCGCAAAATATTTTGTGATATCCGGGGCAGGAAGCTGTTTGCGGACAAACTTTCCGTTGGCATTTTTCGGAAACTGCTCCACGGCAATAAAATACGTCGGTATCATGTAATACGGCAACCGCTTTGCCAGCGCGTCGCGGTCTATGGCAAGAGTGGTGCCGTCCCACAGTCCCTTTTCCACCGCCTCTTTTTTGATGACATAGGCCGCCACATAAGCGCGGGATTTATCCTGAAATCCCCGGACCATGACATCCTCCAGACCGGTCAGTTTCTTGACTGCCGTCTCGATCTCGGCCGGTTCGATGCGGTTGCCGTCGATCTTCATCATGTCATCGATCCGTCCGGCGATATAATATCTTCCCTCCTCATCCCGGTATGCCATATCGCCGGTGTGGAACAGGCGGATCTCCGGATTCAGCGGTGACGGCCGGAAGGCCCGGTCGGTCTGTTCCGGAAGATCGATGTATCCGCGGATATAATCATTGATAAAACACAGTTCCCCCTGCTCCCCCGCAGCTTCCACAAGGGTGTCATCCTCCCGGAGAAGGATCATGCCCAGGGAAAGCGTCGGTTTTCCGAGAGGAGCAATGTCATATGCCCGGTCCAGGATATACTGAAAGACAAAAAATCCGGTCTCAGACATGGCATAATTGTGCTCCACTTCCGGTCCTCCCGGAAAATAAATATCATTGGCCGGTGCACTGCCGGTATAGATCTTTTTCAGGAATCGCGCCGGTCTGCTGTAGTGGCGAAGGAAAGACGGCGGGAAAAAGATGCTCTCCACCCGCTGATCTTCCAGGGTTCTCTGAAGAGAATCGTAATCCCGAAGGAGATCACCGGAGATCAGAAAAACCGTCTTTGCGCTCAGCGTGGCATCGATCAGATATAACTGCGCCGCAACGAAGTTCAGCGCGGCGCTGTAGGCAAACACCGTTTCCGGATAAGACTCTTTTTCCGGCGTTACGGCGGCGCACTGATCCACATTTCCGTATTCGTGAAGAACGCCCTTCGGATTCCCGGTGGATCCGGAGGTATAGACCGCATAAGCAGCGTCATGAAGATCCGTCTCTTCATACCCGTATAACGGCTCGCAGTCTGCCAGTATCCGGGTCACCAGCGGCTGATCGATCGTCATAACCGACCGGCAGTTTTCCTGAACAAACGCCACCCGTTCGGCAGGATACCCCTCTTCCATCATGACGTAAGCGGCGCCGGCCTTCCAGACGCCCAGCATACAGCTGAAAAAATGGATATTTCTCGGCATCAGGATCGTGACAAACTGTTCTTTTCCGATCCCCTTTTCCTTCAGATACCGGTATATCTTTGCAGATTCCTGATCCAGTTCCAGATAGGTAAGCGTCTCCTTGCCATCCGTAAACGCGGTTCTGTAACGATAACGCGATATAATCTCTGCCATCCTGTCCATGAAACGTCTCATGTCCGTGACCCCCTCATAAAATTTTCGTTGAAAATCTCTCAGAGCAAATAAAATAGCTTCTATTATTTAATATAATTATACCATAAAACTCTCTCTTGTCTAAAATGTCACCTCTATTGTTTTATATTTATTTAATAATGTTTGTTATTATCTCTATTGTATCCAAGAAAAAAAACTCTTATTATATATTTTAGCCACAAACCCACACAACAGTGGACTCTCATCAAAAGAAATAGGAGGTACGCATGAAAAAACGAATCACTGCCGGTATTCTTGCGGCATCTTATCTCACGATCTCTTCGGTGTCGCCCGCAATGGCGGGTTATGACAATCCGCGTGAGGTCGTCAATACGGACGGGTATTTCGAAAAAGACATCGAAACCTCAGACAAAACCGGTCTCTCCGTCACGGCAGACGACGGCGGAAATGAAGACATGAGTGTAAATGTTGACGGAGGGATCTCTGTCGAAAGCGGGGAAGCCGGGGACGATATCACCGGTCTGGAAGTTAACCATGAGCGGGAAGATCAAGACGGAGACATCACCGTAACCGTTGGCGGCGATATCGAAGTCAGCAACAACAGTCCGGACGATGAACCTTCCACCGGGACAGGTGTTTCCGTGAATAATGATGGAAAAGGAGATGTCTCCGTTTGGACCGGATCGATCATCTCCGGATCCACAACCGAAGACGCATATGCCAGAGGCATTGACACCTCAACCTCCAAAGGGAAAACGACCATTGATGTGGACGGCGATGTAATCGCCGATTCCAGTAACGGCGATGCCAACGGCATTATTTCTGAGAATTCCGGCGGCAATACCAACCTTGTCGTCAGCAATGATGTAACTGCCAATTCCACAGTGGGATACGCTACAGGTTTTCACTCTGAGAATTCTTCGGGTAATACCACTCTCGAAGTCGGAAATAATATAACCGCCCAAACCACCGACGGAGACGCCATCGGTTTTTGGTCCGATAACTCCGGCGGAAAAACCACCGCGGAAATTGGAGGTGCCGTAGAAGCTTCTTCCAAAGAAGGAAGCGTTATCGGTGCTTATGTGAACGGCTACCGCTCCGACGAAAAAGCAGCCCCAACCACCGAGATTTCCATCGATGGCGGAATATCTGCAAATTCCGTCACTTCTAAAGCAACCGGCGTCAGTATGTCAGCCGAAGATGGCGCCACAGTGGAAGTCTTTACTTTGGATGATGTCAGCGCATCCTCCGGGGAATCAGAAGCAACCGGCCTGGAATTACGCGCCCGCGACGGAAAAGCCTATGCCGATATCATGGAAAATGTATCTGCCACCAGCGATAAAAAATCCGCCACCGGTGTCATTGTCGTTCTGAACGGAGAGAGTTCCGTACTGGAGGCCAATATCTATGAGAATATCCTTGCTCTCGGTAATGACGACTCCGCCGGAATCAAGATCACTCCTGTCGAAGAGGGTATGCCCACTTCTGACAAAACACCGGATACAACCGCCACCGTATGGGTTGCCGGTGATGTCGTTTCGACCGGAGCCGGCATCCTTGACCTGGATTCCGCAAACAGCGGGAAGACCAATGTCGTGATTGAAGGCACGCTGAACGCGAAGGGCCCCGCTGTTGCTTTCAAAAAAGAAGCGGCAGAAAACCTGAACCTGACCGTATGGAAGATCGATACGAAGAAAAAGAAGAGCATCGCTATGGAAGAAACGGCGAATGGTCTCAAGTATTCCGATACTGCGAAAGCATTTGAAAAAACCATTGATTATATCCTCAAATTCGATCGCGATACCGGCGGCTCTGTCAAATTCGTCGACACACGAACAACATCGGTCACCGATCATGATAACATTACATCCACTTACAATGTCGCGCATGCCGGCGAAACCGTCTCCGTGAAGCTCAATGTTCCGGACGGATACTACGTTGTCGCTGCATACAGCGACGAAGCGCAGAGAACTTCTCTTCGCAGAGACAGATACGGAGAGTACTTCCTCACCGTTCCGAAGGGCGGCGGCGTCATGGTCAGTCTGAAAATGGCACCGATCGTCAAAACCGACGGCGATGGCAGCGATGACGGCGGCAATCCGCCTGCGGGATATGGCCAGGAATCGGAACCGCAGATACAGGCTCCGGCAGAACTTGTCCCGACGGAAACGGCCATCGATAAAGGAATCCTTTCCGCTTCTGTGGGCAGCGATAACAGCGTAGTTCTTTCTTCCGAGGATCTTGGAAGCTTCATCGCATCCGGCGGCACAGAATTCTGCCTCAGAACCCAGGCAGGTGAATTCATCATCTCTGCAGAAATGTTGAACGGCCTTAATACAGACGGTCAGCCGCTCCGCATCATCTTTACCGGAAATTTGATTGCGATCTATGTTGGCACATCTGCGACCGCGGCAAAGACCATTCCGGTTACAAGCGGAGAAACAGCGGCAGCAGGAGTTGCAGCGACAGCCGTGGCGGAGGATTCCGCGAGACAGGCTGAAACAAATGGTCCGTCACTGGCCGCTCAAGCTCACACCGCCGCAATGGTCGCCTCAGCGCCAAGGCAATCCTAATGGACAACAGCGACACATCAACAGCTGCCATCAACTTGCAGACGAACGGAAACTCAGGGTTTCAACCATTTGCAGCTTTTAGTGGCGGATCAAGTCGCGCTGAAACGGGATGATCCGATCAATCTCTTTCCCGTGAACCGCTCTTGTCCCCCCGGGAAATAATCTGAATAATTCCCACATAACAAATCAGCGGACGCCTCGCAGAAATGCGAAGGCGCCCGTTTTTTTTTACTCTTTCCCGATCGCTCCCGCCGCTTTCCGCTGGCGGAACTTCTCTACCATCTCCATCGCAAAGGAAACCGGATAAAGCTGTACCATCGTGGAATCGATGACATTGCTGACCTCAATGCGGAACGAAATCTTGATAAACTTTTCCGAATTGGACTCAAACATTTTCTCAAACGTCTTGACACTCTCCACATCAATCTTGTGAACATCCGGCGTGCTGATATCCACCATGGTATCATACAGGGTCGCCATGGAGGTGGCCGCCTTTCCCATCATCTGGTTCATGGCCTCCGATGCTGCGCTCAAATGCATCTCATTCACTTCCGGATCCGGACTCGTGCCGTCGCCGCCCATCATCATATCAGTCATGCTGAGCACGTCATGTTCCTTCAGAATCAGGACATTGTTGCCACTCAGGCCCTTTACATAGTGAATCTGCACAAAAATACAGGTTTTCTCATAGTCATCCAACGACTCACTTCGATTGATCACGCTGATTCTCGGCGTCGTAATGTCCACGCGCTGATTCAGCATGATGCTCAGGGCTGTGGCCGCATTTCCCATACTGATATTGGCAATCTCACCTAAGATATCGATTTCTTCCTTTGAAATAAGCTCCATACTTGTCTCCATTATTCCTATGTACAAAAACAGTCGGTTCTTTTAAATCACACTTATCTATATTATCGGTAAGACTTCTTAAATCATTATATCTTTCTGTAGTCTGATTATCTTTTTTTATTATTTTTTGAAAGCGTTCCGGATTTCCGGAACGCTTTGTCTTCCTCCTGATCTTTTATGACAGGCCTCTTCGATTACTTATCCCTTCATTTGCTCCAGCAGCATCTTCATATCCCGCAGACAGCATTCGATGACATGGCTGCTTGCCGGATGCTCGGCGTGGCGGCCCATAAAATCGATGATTCGGATGCCGCCCAGAAGGCGTGCGGTGTTCATCACTTCCTGCACGGAGGAAGATGCTGTATATAATTCAAACGTCCTGTCACAGATCCGCGCCGCGGTCTCTACGTCGATCCCCAGAAACTGTGCCGCAGCCGGATCGATGGACGGGAATTCCCGGTAGGAATTATAGACCGTCGCAAGCTCAAAGACCGGATCGCCGGTACACAGAGTTTCCATGTCAATCAGCATGAGCTCGTCCCCGCAGATCATAATATTCTTCAAATGGAAATCCGCGTGCAGCAGCGTATGTCGGTCCGGAACCGAATCCAGGATCCGCCGGATCGTTTCATAATGTGCGGCGGAAAACTGCGGTCTTATCTTTTCCAGCCAGGCATACGTCTGCTGTTTCATATCCGGAAGTTCTCCCGGTTCCACTTCGATCCCATGCACCTGCTTCATCAGCCGGACCGACTTTTCAATGAACCATTCCAGACGTTCCGGAGCACCTGCAATATATTCCGACGCCGACCTGGCATTTATAAGCTCGAACACGGTTCCATACTGCTCCCCGATCCGCACGACGTCAAAGGGAATGGCCGTCGGAACACCTTTCACAAAGGCCCATCGGGACAGCGCCTGTTCCTTGTGGATCCTGTCGAGCGGCACCCCCTCCCGATATACCTTCACCAGCATATCCGGAGCAGTCTGATAGACGACACCATGCGCCCCCTCTCCGATTTTTCTGCATCCGTCAATGCTGATCTCTCGAAACTTCTTCTCTCCGTGCATATTTCACCCCGCATTTTCATCATACCGTTCACTGAATCAAATCATAATAATTCCCATCATCTGCTCTAACGTCATTTGTTACTTTCCGTGGGCCGCCTTATCTTCATACTTTCCCCGGATTGCCTTGCCGATGGTCCCGGATACAGGAATCACCGCAATATACACTGCCAACCGGAAATCAAATCCGGTCCCTGTCATGTGGATGTCCGCCCAAAACAGTTTTTCGATATCCAGCAGCATCAATACAGCAAATCGGGTCCATTTCCCAAATAACTCCGGCCGCAGATCGGTTCCGGAGAAATTCAGCTTTTTATATAAATATACCCCACCGGTCCGTCAAAGAAAAGCGCCTGTATCCCGCTATCCAGTTGACAGATATTTTCGTAAAACGTAAATTTATCTTTCACACTTTGAGGAGGAATAAAAATTGATACAGGACATACCGCCGACATTCAAATGGATTTTCCTATTCATCGCACGCACCTTCTTTGTGTTTACGTGCTAACTATAGCGCTCAGATATGTGGATTGTATGTGGTTTGAAAAAAGGGGATCATTTTGGATTGGAAATTTCCTTTGATTTAGAAAAGATATGAGAATAATGGTTTTCTGAAAAAAGTATGCAGAAGCGATCGGTTCTTTTGATTTCTGTTTACGGTCGAAATTTGCGGTCGAAATTCTCGACCGCAAATCCTTCACTATTCTCCAGAAATACATAGTATATTCATTATTACTGTTTTTCCCGTTACAGGGAACATATCGTCAAAGCGGAATTTTAAGGCCTGGGGCCGAGAATCGCCTGGTTATTTTCATTGAAAGCGAGTTTTTCTATTTGTGCATATAACGGAAACCTCTTAACAAGAGGTTCATAGGCTGATTTTCTGGCAAGCAGAAGATACTGTGGAACTCCGTTTTGTACGGATACCGATGAAAGAACATCTGCTTCCGCAATAACATTCATCAGTTCCATACATTTCTCATACCGTTTCCCTTTTACCTTGCTGTTAACAGCCACTGCATCAACATACACGCGAGGCAAATCCTCCTGATCGCTGAAGCTGATCGATTTGATTCCGGTCCTGGATATGCGGTTACTCAAGTGGCGAATACTCTCACTGAAACCGATATACCCTTTGCCGATTCCGGAATCATAGGCCAATGCGACCTGTGTATCATCATCCCGTTCGTGAGCATCAATGGCCAACTGATCCATGAGAGACATCAAGCCATCCGCATCGCTGTCTGCTGACGGATTTGCTTCTCTCCGGGTATCTGCCAGGATTTCATGGATATACTGCGGCCGGTTCATAGAAGATTCCGAATTAATCACAAGAATCCCGGATTCATGCGCAAAATCCGTGAGATGCTCCGCATCGGCAAGATCTGTACAGTCCAGATCATAAATCAGGAAGTTCCCGCACAAGAGAACAGGAATGCCATACAGCCTGCCATCTACGGTCAAGCCTTCGAGCGCAAAAGGAAATATGTCTTCGGCTTTCTGAACTGCATTCCGATCAATCGCCTGAATCCAACCATTCTCGATCAGCGTATCCCGCATAACAATATCATACATAATGACATCTATACCGTCCGGCGCACCGTCTTCATAGCAGTTCCACTCCGCCCGAACCAACTTGATGTCCGGCTCAATCTCCGCCCAGCGCCGTTCAATCATTTCCTGATAATAACCGGTATCCGGCATATATGGGAAAACTGCATATGTCAGCGTATCAACGCCATTGTTGTCACATGACGCTAAGAAAACAGTAAGAAGCAGAAAGAAAACTGCAATCCATTTTTTCATTCTTCCCAACCTCCTCTCCACAGACAATGCGGTGATAATCGTATTTCTACAGTCCCCCCGGCTCGAGTGAGTTTCAAAATTGATTCGACGTGGTTAGAGACCACAGCATTGATGCCGGCGCGATGGCCGAATTTGTCCAGGAATATCGCTATGAGTCTATCTATTAAAACAGAACTGATATCGTCGTCCCTACTCCTGGGACGCTGTCCAATTCAATTTTTGCATCATGAATTTCGACAATATGCTTTACAATTGCAAGTCCAAGCCCTGTTCCACCGGTGGCTTTGGATCTGCTTTTGTCAACCCTATAGAATCTCTCAAAAACTCTCTGTTGATCCACTGCCGGAATTCCAATTCCGTTGTCCTTTACAGTCAAGCAGGTCGAATTGTCTATAATATTAACGGATACCAGGACTTTTCCACCTGGATTATTATATCGAACAGCATTTTGAATCAGGTTTTCAATCAGTTCCTTTATCAATTCTTTATTGCCATGTACAGGACTTTCTTTACCCTCAATGGCTATCGTAACATCTTTAAGTTTTGCACTGACGGATAATTCATTTACGCACTCATGAGCCACCTCATACAAATCAATTTTCTCGAACACCATCCCATGTTCTACCCTATCCAGTTCCGAGAGTTTAATGATATCATTGATAAGTGCAAGCAATCGGTCTGCATTTTTACGAATTTCCTGATAGAAATGATTCCGCTTTTCTTCTCCAACCATCCCGCCTTCTAACAGTTCTGCATAACCGGAAATTGCTGTAAGCGGTGTCTTTAACTCATGTGATACATTTGCGGTAAAATCCTGTCTGACCTTCGCAGCCGCAAGCACATCTGTATGCTGGGATCTTAGCATTTCAAAAAGAGGATCCAGTTCCTTATATGGAGATTCATAATCAGAATTTTCCAGATTTGAAACCATTACCTCAATTGGCTTTAACAGCTGTTTCGTAAGCAAATGCGAAATCACTACGCACACTGTTATAATAATCAGAATGATCAACGTTATAACAGGAGCCACTGAAACAAAAACAGACAGAAGACTCTGCGCATCCGTTGCTACTCGCAGTACAGTTCCATTATCTAAACGGATAGCATAATAGAATGTATTCTTGTTCATAGTATCTGATTTTCGAATAGCTTCTCCCACGCCATCCGTAAACGCTTCCTGTATTTCCGGTCTGTCATTATGATTTGTCAAAAATTCTGCCGAAGCGTCATTATCATAAAGTACCGTTCCATCTTCTGCTACCCATGTAACGCGAAGCTCTTCAATATCCGTTGACAGGTCAATGTCATCGGTATCAATATTAACCGACTCAAAATAAAGCGTATCTTTTAAAAGCTTCGCACTAACGGACAAGTCCGCCCGGACTTGTCTCTGAAACAGATTATAATATAATATGGTAATACCAATAACCGTTGCCAAAACCGCAATAACAGCGATTCCAACAAGTCGTACATTTATTTTCTTTTTCATTCCATCACATAACCCACATTCCGGATCGTTTTTATTCTGGTACCATAATCTCCCAACTTTTGACGAAGTGTTTTGATATGCATATCTAAAGTTCTTGACTCTCCTTCGTAATCTGTTCCCCAGACCTGGTTCATTATTGTATCTCGAGTCAAAACAATTCCTTTATTTGCAATGAACAAAGACAACAGCTCATATTCCTTGTATGTTAATTCCAATGAGCTTCCCGATATAGACACCTCATGTTTCTCATTATTCACAACGATTTCGTCCAAACGCAATTCTTTTATTTCCTCAGATAGCGTCCGTCTTAGTAATGCCTTTACTCTTGAAATAAGCTCCATCACAGAAAATGGTTTCCTGATATAGTCATCTGCACCATCTTCAATTCCTTTTACAAGATCCAGCTCTGTTGTTTTCGCAGTCACCATTATAACTGGCAGCATCTTTGTCTCCGTGTTTCTTCTAAGTCTTCTTACGATCTCATTCCCATTTTCATCGGGAAGCATAATATCCACAAGACACAAATCCGGCATTACCTCTTCCAGCTCCTTATAAAAATCTTTTGCACAGGAAAAGCCTAAAACCTTGTGACCGGAATTCTGAAGAGCAAACTCTTCAATTTCTCTTATACTTTCATCATCCTCAATGATATAAATCAGAGCCATAAAATCACTCCTGTTAATATTATACCGTCATCATATCACCATATTCCCCATGGGATATCTTTTTATTAATTCATCATATTCCTCATTAAAGGAGGCTCTTTCCTCCAATGAAAAATTCTTGAAATACTCATGAGTATTGTAATCATTGTCATATATCGTAATCATCTCAACAGCTATATTGGAACAATGATCGGAAACACGTTCCAGCCCTGTCAGAATATCTTCTAAAATAAACCCCATCTCAATCGTACATTTGCCGTTTTGAAGTCTTTTGATATGATTCTCTTTCACTTTTTTTGACAAAGTATCAATGACTTCTTCCAACGGTTCAACATGGGTAGCGGATATCTCATCATCTTTACAGAAACTCTCTACCGTCAGATTACAAATATCATTCACTGCCCTGCAAAGAGTTTCAATTTCCTGTCTCGCATGTTCGGTAAAGGATAATCCCTTTGTATTCAGTTCTTCTGATGATTTTACAATATCCAGCGCATGATCCGATATTCTTTCCCAATCACTAATGCTGTGCAATATAATCGACATACTCCGGCTGTCTGCAGCAGATATATTTTTACTCGAAAGCTTTACAAGATACGAGCCAAGTACATCTTCATATTTATCGGCAACCGACTCAAGCCTTACCACTTCCTGCGCTTTTTCCTCATCATATTTAAGCAGAACCTCTATCGCTAATTCCATTGCTTTTTTTGTAAGCTCTGCCATCTCACGGGCTTTACCTCTGCAAAGTTCCATAGCAAAAGCAGGTTTTCTGAGGAATCTCTCATCAATCGATACAAGTTCAGCCTGAACATCCTCTTTATTTTTTCCATCCGGTATCGTTATTTCCGTAAGTCGGACAAGCAGGTTGGAAAATGGAAATAATACGATTGTTGCACCTATATTAAATAAACTATGTATCACTGCTATCCCTGCTGCATTTGCCGATTTTCCAAGGAAAGCAAAGTTTATAAATGAATTCACTGCATAAAAGAATACCATAAAAAGAACGGTTCCAATAAGGTTGAAATACAAGTGAACCATTGCTGCACGTCTTGCATTCTTACTTGCACCAATAGAAGAAATGATACTCGTCACGCAGGTTCCGATATTCTGCCCCATAATAATTGGCAGCGCCACGGAATAATGAACAGCACCAGTTACACAAAGTGCCTGAAGTATTCCTACCGATGCCGATGAGCTCTGGATAATTGCTGTGAGAATAGCTCCAATAGCCATTCCCAGGATAGGATTACGAAAGGCAGTCATCAAACTTGTAAACGATGCATTATCTGCAAGTCCCGACACCGCAGCGCTCATCGTTTCCATTCCAAACATAAGAATTGCAAATCCAAGAAGTATTCCTCCAATATCCTTTTTCTTTGATTCACTTTTACTTGCCATAACCAGAATGATTCCTATTGCAGCAAGAATCGGTGAAACAGAGGATGGTTTCAGCATTTTGAGCCAAAGAGTGCTTCCTTCAATTCCTGTAAGTGACAGCATCCATGATGTTATGGTTGTACCAATATTAGCACCCATAATAATTCCAACCGCTTGTGACAGCTTCATAATACCTGAATTTACAAAGCCAACCACCATGACAGTTGTGGCGGATGATGATTGAATCACAGCAGTAACACCGGCTCCAAGCAAGACTGCTAATATTTTTTTAGTTGTAAGCTTTTCCAGAATAGTTTCCAATTTGCCTCCTGCCATCTTGGAAAGACCATTCCCCATAATACTCATACCATATAAGAAAAGCGACAAACCGCCTATCATATTCAGCACATTAAAAATGTTCATACAAATTCCTTCCTTCTATACCAGATATTTTTCCAGATATCAGAATAAAAGACGCAAGTAAAATGTATGAACATGTTTTTGTAAAATCTATGTAAAATTTTAAAAACTATGCGATGAAATTATAATGCGTTATTTCCGTTTACCATCCGTCGGAATGTTACTCCCAATAGTTCCGATGCTTTCTTCCACTTTTTTGTCCGCACCCCCGATTGAAAAACATCAGTTACCAACAGATATCATTCATTTTATCAATAAAGTTCTTTTTAAGGGTACCTTCCCCATTTTTCAGTCCGGTCCGCGCTAAACGATCGTCCACCGGACGATCAGCGTCCCTCCATATAATCCTTAAGTACTTTGACCTCACAGCCCTTTTTCGCATAGTATGCGTACATTTCATCCATCTTTTTCAGATCATAGCTTGTAACACAATCGGATATCACGTGAACGCTATATCCTGCCTTTGTCATATTGAAGCATGTGGACTTTACGCAGCCTGTGGCATCCGCACCGGCAATAAAGAACTCGTTAATTCCATTCTTTTCAATGAACTCTGTAAATTCCTCGCTCGTAAGCGCATTTGCCTTCGTCTTCACAAAGATATTATCGGACACCACCCTCATTTCGGGAACCAGCTCAGCCCCTTTTGTGTCCGGCTTAAAGGTTCTGGTTCCTGCCGACAGATTATTATGCTTGATATAGATGATCCGCATATCCTCTGCCACAGCCCAGTCGATAGCCTCATTGATCCTGTCAATGATCTTTTTGTAGTTCTTAGTGATGTCATTTTGAATGTCGATCACCATGAGTGCCTTGTTTCCCATATCACTTTTCCTTCCTTTCATACTTCTTGGCCATTTCACTGGCGATCTGATACAGCTTATCCCTGACAGACTCCGGCTCGATCACAGTCACCTTATCGCTACAGGAAAGCATCCATGATATCAGCCCTTCATCATCCGAATATTCATGTTCAAAGAGAAGCGTTCCATCCGGTTGCTCTTCAAATGAACCCACCCCGTATTCTTCAACGAGCTGCCACTTCATGGATGGATCGAAAACCGCCTTAACTCTTCCTTTTGCAGGAAAGACCTTTTCATTTGACAGCTCCGGCAAAGGAATCTCGGATCTTCTGTCAAACACCTCACCATGAACGATACTGTCCATCCTGTTCAACTTGAACAGCCGGAAGTCTTCCCTTAACAGGCAGAACCCATATGCATACCAGCTAGACCATTTAAAGATCAGATAATAAGGCTCGATCTCCCTTTTCGTATCGCCTCTTGGTGAATAGTAATCGAATCGGATCCTCCTGCGCAGTTCAATGGCATCCTGGATGAGTCCAATCTTCGGGGGCAGCGTATCCCTATACCATGACGACAGATCGATCAGGATAGAATCCCTGCCGTTTACAAATTCAGAAGAACCTGCCTGTATCTTCTCCATCAGCTGTCCGTAGTATCTGCTCCCGCTTACGCTGTCCAAACTTCGCAGTCCCGCAAGGATCATCTGCATATCCCGGGATGTCAGAAGCGTCCTGTCCATCCGGTATCCGTTCATAATGCTTATGCCTCCTCCGGCTCCCTGTGATGTCTGAATCGGTATACCCGCTTTACAAAGAGCTTCGATATCCCTGTTTATCGTCCTTCTGGACACTTCAAAATGATCGGCCAGCTCCGGAGCCGTTGTCATCTCCTTCTGCAGTAGTATGGATAATATTCCGATAAGTCTGTCTATCTTCATTTAATCACCCTCTTCGCATATCTTACCAAACCAAACAAGACAACAGTATGTCATGTTCTATATAATAAAATTCCGCTTGCGGAATTTTCTGCGCCGAGCGCGGTTGCGAAAGCAACAACTTCCATTCGTGCGAGTGCGCATCCAAGCGGAGTGTAATTGGCGTAAGCCAATTATTTTCCTGTACCCCGGCTTACCAGGGTACAGGTTTTGAATCTTATGCCTTCTTCATTACAAATATTCACCCAATCGGCAGCTGAATCTCCGTCAGCCAGTCTTCTTCCGATTCTTTATTCCAAATGCCGTCAATATAACATTCACGGGAAAGACCCGCTGTTTTATATCCGTTCTGCTCTGCATATTGCATAAGAAAAGCATATGCTTCGCCGATATTTGCGTATGAACCCTTATGATAGATACTTAAGACCTTGGCCTCCGGCAGCGTTTTGAACTTAATATGTTCATCTTCTTTTCCAAATGCGTTAACGGCTTCATTATGTCTGATACGGATGTCGGTTTCTTTATACTCTCCATCGGGATATTCGCAAAACTCATACGGGGGCTCTGCGCACTTCATTCCCGGGTTCAGCTCAAGGCACTGCTGCCCCACAGACGGAATCCAATTCATCATGTCCGAATAGCTCTTAAGTACGGTTTCCGCAGTATAGACAATGGTTTCCGGGATCACTTTTTCTGTTACCTGATATTTCATTTCTTTATCCTCCATAATTGAATTGATTATGGAAAGACGAGATTCGATCAGATTCTTTTCTTTCTTCAGTGATATGATTTTCTCCTGCAGGATCCCTTTCACATCTGCACCGGCAAAAACTGCTTTAATTTCTTCAACGGACAGACCGAGCTGTCTGTATGACTTGATCTTAGCAGCAGTTTCAAGCTGTGAAGTTTCATAAAACCTGTAATTATTCCATTCGTCAACAGAAGCAGGTTTCAGAAGGCCTTCTCTTTCGTAAAACCTCAGCGCTTTGATCGTCAGATGTGAAAGCTTAGAAAACTCACCGATTTTTATCATTCTTGCAAATCTCCTTTCCACATCTGATACCCTAAGCTATCCCCTTAGGGTCGAGTCAAGCCCTTTTTTCTACTGTTCTGATATAATGTCCTTCCTGAACTGCCGAAAAAGTTGCCACCGCGCACACCGGAATCGCCAAATACTTTAGCGGGACTATGGGAAATGTCAAAGGCAGTATAAAAAGCAATCCCCCTGTCACCTTATTCATCACTGAATGAACAGCAACCAGCTTCCTTTGTGCAATATATCCCGATAAGATGTTTATAATCTTTATCAGCGCAATTATCACGATCCATACACATACCCATATCGGCATACTTATCACCGGGAGAAACTTTATCAGGCATACCGCTGCGAACACAAAATCCGCAGCAGTATCAAATCTCGCTCCAAACTCGCTGACCGTATTCATTCTTCGGGCAAAGGTTCCGTCTATCATATCTGATAAGCCTGCGATCAGATAAAGCACACAGAATGCCGGAGAAAACACCGGGCAAAACAGTAGCACAATACTGATCAGCACCCTGAATCCTGTTATTATATTTGCCATCACCTAACTCTTTGGAACATGACCGTCTCTTTACTCATATCTGTTCATCCTTCACTTTACCATTGCAAAACGCAGCCATCTCTTTTTCAATCAGGCGGAATACATTCGCAATCAGATACCCATCCGCTATCGCATGATTCATACGAACCGACACCGGCATCAAGAGTCTCCCGTTTTCCTCACGATATTTTCCCCAATTGATGATCGGCAGGAAGTAGAGGAACCCGTCCGGCAATTCTATATTCAGGGAATCATAGGACAGCCAGGAAATGTAGGAAGCATCAAACCAATTCGGATGCTTATCCATATCAAGGCCATAATCCCTCGTTTGTTTTGCCTTCTCTATATCAGAGACAGCATTTTTGTAGAATACGGCATAATCCGGATCATAGATTGTATATACCGGCGTGCAGGTCTCCGTATCCTCATGAAAAATGTACTGCGTGGGATGGATCACATCGTAACAGATCAGTTCCTCAGTCTGCCAGAGATACCCCATTTTGTAATCATCCCGGGAATTCAATACCTTGGAAAGGATATATAGGAAATTGACATAGAACTTCGTGCTACTCTCCTTCGAGTACTTAACAAGCTCTGTCACATCAACCCTCGCCGTCATAGACGTCGAGCACTTGCAGTCCTCTGTAAAATGGCGGAACACACCCTTCCTGTAGTAGGTTTCCTTATTTACTATCCGATAATTTTTATCAAGGTTTATTTCCATATCAATACAATACTCTTTTAATTCCATATCAGTCTACATCCTTTCCTCTATGCTTGGATACCCAATTCCTTTGTCAAAATACACAAAATACTATGAAATCCATTGCAATGCCTGCATAATCACTTCAAAATTCGTCAGGTGAATATAATGTCCGCTATTATTGGCTCGCAGTAGAATTGACTGATCGGAAAAGGTTAGATATTCCTGCATCAACGACTGCCACAAATCTTCAACTTTAACTGCAAATTCCTTTGTGGTTTGTCCAAATTCCATGATTTCTTTTATTTCAAATTCACTTTCATGGGTTATGAGTACGATGGGGATCTTTGGAAAATCCCCTTTTTCTTTTAATTGACAGATTTCTTTTTCCTCATGCGCCAGGCAATATTCCTCTAAAGCCACATCGTGTAGCTCTGCCTTTGTTAATTCATCTAAAATATATTTCTTTGCTTCCGGCGAAAATTGATCGTAGTAATAAAATGGAGGGGCTTTTCTCATGATCAATTTTATAACAGGTCCTAAATGGCAGGAAGCCAGTTTTTTCATGTTCAAAAAGTTTTCCGATTTATTAAAGCCGCTCTTTTTCTGTTCTTTCGCTGTTAAAAATACTGATTTATATGTGTTGTCATTTGCAGATAAAGGATCGACAAACACTATTCCATAAACCATATCCGGATAGATTCTGGCAAATTGCTGCGCATACAGACCTCCCTGTGAATGCGCCAAAAATGTGATCTTACCTTTACACGGTAATTTTATTAACAAAGCATGTAATTCTTCGGCTATATTTTTAGGCGAGCGAGCCTTGGAAATATTTCTGCCGCGCTCATACAAAAGAACGGTAAATTGTTTTGACAGTTGCTCTGCAATATGCCACCACTCACCGGCAACTGCACCAAGTCCCATTTCAATAACCAGATCAATATCTCCCTCGCCAAATATGCGATAGGATATATTCTGACCTTCTATCACTTTGCTTTTCAGTGATAATCCCTTTTTCATTTGTTTTCTCCCATAGTCACAACGATAATTCCTTGAACCCAAAATAGCAAAAAACAAAAACAGTTCTTCTCCTTACACTGATAAAAACCTGTATTCAACCTAATTATCTTGCGATAAAGGGCTTATATAGCGATGGGGCTTTGATCCCGACAATACCCGCAATCTGCTCCACGCTTGTTCCATCGTATCCATTCTTTGCAAATAACGTTAATGCCACATCTAATATTTTCTCTTTGGTAGACATGGCTCCCTCCATTCCGCTAATTAATATTAGCCTCATTATAGCTAATGTGCATTAGCTCATCAAGATAAAATATACGACTGACCGTAACCATTCGGTTTCAGTCAGCCGTTTTTTTCTCTTGCCGCCAGCTTTCTTTGTACAATGTTGACGGCACCGCCGTGGAAACAGGAATTGATTATAACAAGACCTTTTTCCATCCGCTTCTATGAAAGTATTCTTTCGAAGACCCTGCAAAAATCCTGCACTCCGTCTGTCCCGAGAATATAAATATTCGGGAGATAGGACATTCTCGCCCTGCTGTATACTATCCTTTCAAGTCCGCAGTCAAAAACAGTGTGATTTGTCAGGGCGACATCGCATTTCTTTTCCCCGGAAATCTTTATAAATTTCTTAATAGATTGTCTTTGCAACTCACTGCCGTCTTCATCTCCCCAGGGAGGCGTTGCCCCGCCGAAAAGACAGGCCATATGTTTTTCCCCATTCTCATGCACCGGAAAAATGAAACTGGAACATCCTTTTGTGTGTCCCGGAGTTGACATTACATATATATTCCTGTCTCCGCAGTCGATCGTATCTCCGTCAGAAATATACTCATCGATCTCAAACTCTTTCCAGTTATCATCCTGTCCGTCTTCATGCGGAGTGGAGAGCCTTAATCTGTCATCCTCTTCGGATAAAAAGGTTTTCGCTCCGGAGTTTTCCTTAAGCCACTTCCCGCATCCGACATGATCGATATGCCCGTGTGTCATTAAAAACATACTGATCCCTTTACCACCCCAGCCTGCTTCATCAATGGCGCAGAGTATCTCGTCATAGACTTTTTTATCAGGCCAGATACCGTCGATCACCACAAGCCCTGCCTCTGTATTCAGTATGTAGCAGGCTGTTTCCTTCTGTGCCACTATTATCAGATCGTCAAAGATCTGTGCGTGGGTAAACCACGACATATCTTCCATCCGCTTTATCATTTCAAATGTTAATTCCGGTATATCCTTCATTTTTGTCTTCCTTCTTTTTTACCAGGATTATGCTAACGATAACTTCCGTTTTTCCCTTCTTCGTCAGTTTCTCCATCTGAAAAACTCAATCCTCTACAAAATTTGAATTTGTTATCGAAGACAAACCAAAATCTGGTTCTTTAATTCTTCGTAATTTGAAACCTACAATGTTCTGCTCCACGTAATATCGTTTCCAGGATCTCAACCTCAAATGTGCTATTGGGTTCCAAGCAGTTTAAAACATACAAAATACTTTGTCTGCTGCAATTACACTGATCAGGATCAGTAACTTGGCCAGACTGTACTTTGGGACAAGTGCATTTCTCGTATCCAAGTTCATAGGTATGTCCGGCCTCGATGACTTTTCCAAAATATCCGTTTCCATTCATTGCTTCGCCATAGATAATATCAAAATCACCACCACAGGACTTATACAACTTGATCTGTGCAGGAAGAACAGTGTCTTTTACACAGGTTACGGCTTGTTCATAATACTTGTCTTTCATAAATCGTCCCCTTATCTATAAAGTCTGTATTTTGCATTCAGCACCAATTCTCCATCATCAGCATAAACACAGTCCTCAAGAATATATTCTCCATTGTGTTTACGATATACTTTTTTACATCCTGTTTTCTTGGATAATTGTCCAATGAATCCTGTTTAAAGTTTTCTGCTGATAATAATTCGATCCTGATCAATTTTTCTCTGCTCCTATCTCATGTATACCTTACAAAAATGCCGCAAATGCTTCTCGATGTATTCCATGCATTCTTTCTCACACTGCGGCTGTCTGTCTGACCTTGCAATCTGCAGAACAGCCGGTGCGGTAAGTTCTACTGCAAGCAGCTTCGGATCATCCTTTTCGACTATCCCCTCATCCATCATTCCCTTGATAATCTTTGCAAACATCCTCTGTATTCCATCCAGCTGATGCCTGGTTGTAACCTCGGAAATCCTTTCATTCCTGAACTGCTCTTGCACAAGAAGCATCCGCGTCTTGCGGATTATGGGATCCCGCATTGTGAATGAGATCCTTTCCATAGTCACCTTTATAAACTCCTCCCGGCTCTCAGGCACCTTCCCGATGTTTTTCTCAGATCCAAACATTACCTCATACCGCTCTTCCGCAGAATCAATCAACGCATTCAGAATGTCCTCTTTGCCCTTATAGTGCTTATATAGCGATGGAGCTTTGATCCCGACATTATTTGCAATCTGCTCCACGCTTGTTCCATCATATCCATTCTCTGCAAATAACGTTAATGCCGCATCCAGTATTTTCTCTTTGGTAGACATTGTATCCTCCATTCCGCTAATAAGCATTAGCCTTATTATAGCTAACGTTCATTAGTCAGTCAAGTTTTTTTCTGTGCTAAAAAAGCCTGCGAACATCAGGATTTCTCCCAATGCCCGCAGGCGTGATTAAATAGAATTGTTTTTTCAAATCTTATCCATTATTTATCTATCATTTTTCTCCGAATCCTTGATTCTATAGTAATCCTCTACATCCAAGCCCAGATCTACATGAGATTTCGACCTTGTAACATTTTTACCTAAGAGAACCACCGTCTCCACATGCCTGTTGTTCGATTATCAAATACTTTTTCTGCAATAAAGCGTATCGCCCACGCGCACCCCTGATCGATCTTGGTATCTCCTATTTATTTCAATTTGCTCTGGCTGCCGACAAAAACGCTTCGCTTATGACGGCATAGATAATATATGTGATGAGCGTTCCGAAGCATACATCGGATAAAAAGTGATTGGTCATGTGGATGCGGTTATAGGCATAGATCAGCACGAAGATGCAGGCTACGAAAAAGCATATGTGATTCCTTCTGCTGCTCTTTCCTCTCGCTACATCAGAAAGCATGGGAAGCGAAAACATCATGCTGGCGATGGTCATGTTGCCGCTCGGCCAAGATTTGAAGCTGTCATCGCTGCCCGCGAGGTTGGGGACCATCTGCCACCAGCTGCGGAACTGGCTAATCGGATCGTCCAAAGTGATCAGGTATTTATAACGGGGGCGCGAAGCGAGCTGCTTGAGCCAGGCGTTCACATTGTCTGCCGTTATTCCGGCGATAAGGATCGCCGCTCCGACGGCAATGAGTCTGTCGGGGTCGCTGTCGTCGAGCAGGCGTATCATCACAAACGGGACCCATAAATAAAGTACCGCCCAGAAAAGCCAGCTTAAGACTGACAGCATCGGAGAAGCCTCCCCGGGAACGTAGCCGAACAGTGCGCGGACGCTTTTGCCGTTATAGCTGTTGGAATAATACACAGCCATAAACAGGCTCAAAGAAAGCAAAGTATATGCCAGTGCGCGGTAACGATCCCCCTTTTTCTTGAGGCCCACAAATAAGCATGATCCTGCCGCAGGGTACAGGCAGTAGGAAAAGTATGATCCATATGTGGCGAAGAATGCGCCGAGTTCAGTCTTATTGGCAAGCATCTCGTTGATCCTGAAGTCATAAAACGAACCGATGATTATTCCAAGCAGACAGGTAGCCATGACGCCCAAAAAACAGGCGGCGGGCACCGCCATGATAGTTTTCCTTTTCATATTTTTGTCCTCCAGGCTCAAGCAGACAAGCTTGCTTGTCTATTGAGCTGTCAATCAAAGTTTGAAAGTTTACTTTCAAACTTCCCCCATTCTTTGAACTGATTTATACCGGAAAGGTGGTAGAATTCTTCCCTTCGTTCTTGATGCGATAGTAATCTGCCATCTCCACATCAAGCGTAATATAGGACTCTTTCTTCTTGCTTCGGGTGTTGCTCAAGAGGCACACAGTCTCCACATGCTGCGTCATCGGGAACATGTCATAGGGTCTTGCTTTTTCCGCCTTATATCCAAGCCTCTGGAACAGCTTCAGATCTCTTGCGAGCGTATCCGGTCCGCAGGAGACATAGATCACGCGGGACGGACCGATCTCCGCCACCGAACGGATAAACTCTTCCGTGGAGCCCGAACGCGGCGGATCCATCAGAACGACATCCACCTTCTCTTTCTGCTCCGCCATCTCCCGCAGGAAAACGCCGGCGTCATTGCAGTAGAAATCCGCATTGCGGATCTTGTTTTCCTTTGCGTTCCGGATGGCATCCTTCACGGCATCCTTATTCAGCTCCACACCGATCACCTTTTTCGCATGAGAAGCCGCGATCAGTGTCATGGTTCCGATACCGCAGTAGGCATCCACGACGGTTTCATTTCCCGTAAGGGCCGCCATCTCAATGGCCGCTCCGTAGAGTTTCTCCGTCTGCAGAGAATTAACCTGATAAAAGGACCGCGAGGAAATGCGGAAATGAAGACCGCAGAGTTCATCCTCAATATAACCTTTCCCGTAAAGGACATTCTCTTTTGTCCCTAAAACCATGCTGGTCTGACGTTCGTTGATATTCTGCACGACGGTGGTGATCTCCGGATGTTTTTCGCGAAGCGCCTTCACAAAATTATTTTTGGACGGAAAAACCGGCGATGCGGTCACCAGAACCACCATGATCTGATCGCTCGTGAAACCGCGGCGCACCAGCACGTGGCGAAGAAGTCCGTAATGGCTGTCCTCGTCATAGGTCTTAATCTTAAAGGATTTCAGCATCCCACGGATGGTGCGGATGATCTCATCCGCCTTCTTGTCCTCGATCAGACACTCCTCCACCGGGACGATATAATGTGTTCCCTCCTGATACGTGCCGGAAATCACGTTTTTCTTCCGGTCAATGCCGAAGACCGCGTGAACTTTATTGCGGTAGTGATACGGATAATGCATACCGACGATGCTCTCCACCGGACAGACTCCGTTCAAGAGTCCCTCCACATATTTCTGCTTTTTGGCAAGCTGTTCCTCATAGGAAATGTCCAGATACTGACAACCGCCGCATTTGTCACAGACAGGGCAGAGCTTATTCTTTGTGGTTTTCGCGGTCTTTATGTTTTTCTCGTTCTTTATAGCGTTCTCGGTCTTTGTGGCTTTTGCTGTGTTCGTAGTCTTTATGGATTTCTCAGTCTTTGTATTTTTTGCTGTCTTTGTGGTTTTTGCTGTTTTCGCGGTGTTCTTCCATGTTCTTTGTTTTTTCTGTTTCTCTTCCATCGATCTTCCTCATCGTCCGCTATCCCTGTAAAATTCTCAAAAGGTCCGGAGCGGATTCTCATATATCATCTTACCGGCATCGCTGTGCGGCATGAATCTCTCGCATTTTCTGGTCTGCACAAAACAGTGCAATTCTGCCCGGTTCTTATCAGCTGATCCCCACCGTTCCTTCACGCTCTGTATCAGGCAGTAAAGTCCTTATAGATCGCCACGTGATCGTAAATGCATCTCCACGCGCTGTGCGCGGTTCCGGTCACGCAGATATAGTGTTTTCCGGAGGCCGACTCCATATAACTTGCCGCACAGTTTCCGCTCTGCACCACATATCCGGTCTTTGCGCACTGTACCGTGCCGCCGGAATCCTTATCCTCGATCCGGCGCAGAAACCAGTTGGAAATCTTGATTCCCTCCGGATGCTGCTCCGTCTTCGCCGTGGTGTAGGTATGCGCACTCAGCACCTCACGGGCCAGATCATTTTCCACTGCCGCCTTCAGAATCATCGCCATATCCGTAACCGTGCAGTGGTTCTGCTCGTCGTAGATTCCGATGACATTGGCAAAATGCGCCGTGTCGGAAAGACCGAGTTCCTGCACTTTCTGATTCATCAGCGCGACAAATGCCTCCTGAGAGCCCGCAACATAATTTGCAAGGCCAAGAGCCGCATCCGCGCCGGACGGCAGAATCGTGCCGTACAGAAGATCACGGACCGGAACCGTCTCACCGACGGCAAATCCGACCGCACTGCAGTCGTTCTGATAGATATAATCGGTGATCTCCTGTGTGATCGTGACCTGATCATCGAGATTTTTTATCTGCTCCGCCGCCACAAGGACAGTCAGAATCTTCGTCATGGACGCCGGACTGATCACCTCATCCGAGGCTCTCTGCGCGACGACATTTCCGTTCTCAAGGTCCACCAGAATGCCGTAGTGGCTGTCCACCTCCGGATTCGTGATGGCCTTGGTGCTGCCGTCTTTTACCGGTTTATAGCCGCTGAAAAATGTGGTATTCAGCGCATGTGCCGAAGCGTTTTCTCCGCTTACGCTCTCTGCCGGGTTTTCCTTTGCGTCATCCGACGGATCCCCCGCATCCGGATTCACTTCCTCATCTTCTGTGGAGGCTTCCGCCGCGGCACCGCTTAACTCCGTCTCTGCCTGTGTGCTGACCGCGGCCGTCGCCGCGGAAGTGTCCTCTTTCGCGCCTCCGCTGATCATCCCGCTGATCCAGTTGACGGAGAGTACAACGAACAGGATCAAAAGCACCGTCAGGAGAAGGGCTCTGCGGATCTCCCGTATACGGCGCTCCCTGCGCCTGCGCTTCCGGAGCGCTGTCTGACGGTGTCGTCCGCTGCGGCGCTGCATATTTTTCTCATTTCTTCGAAGCTGATGCTCCCGAAATTCCGCGCCTGTTCTTCTCTCGTCGCGCTCTGCCTGTTCCTGCATCCCGCGGATATTTCTTTTTTTGCGATATCTTCGTGAATCTCTTCCTTTATCCATTGATTTCTCTCACCGAAAACGATATTTCCACCCTTATTTGCGCCCGGAAATACAGGCACAGTCAAGCAAAATTATATGACATTCTCTTGTATGCCGCAATATAGGATTGATTGAGTAACCATGATTGCCATTCAGCGGACTCGGGCTTTGGCTCGTTGCCGCACAAAAAATACGGCCCGGCAGATCCATCTGCCGGGCCGATATCCTGAAAACAAAAATGTTTATGCTCTCTTTGCCTCAAGAAGCTCCTCGAAGTTTCCGTTGGTACCGTTATAAGAAACCTTCAGATTCTCTCTGAAATTCAGTCCCATAACACCGAGATAAGACTTTGCGTCTACGATCTTTTCAGCGCGGCTCACATTGGAAATATCGATGTCAAAATCACAGCGGGATGCTGCCTCCACAAAAGAACCAACCTCTTCAGGATTCAGTCTAATAATCTGATTGCACATATACTGTTGCCTCACTTACCATAATAAATCCCAAACCGGATACGCGATCTGCAATCGCGGAAGCACCGCGATTTCCGGCTTGCTGTTAGTAGAACAAAGTCCGCAAGCGGACTTCGGCTCCCCCATCCCCTCAGTCCTGAGGGGATGGGGGAGCCCCGCGGACTTTGCGCGCCGCCGCTGGTCACCGTTAGGTGACAGCTTCCTTACAGCGGCGTGCGCATCCTCGCGGAGCGTTTTTGTTTCATAGGGAATTTCGGAGAAATTTCCTATGAAACAAAAACAGCGCTTAAAATAAGCGCCAGTTCATCACCTGACATATGCTACACGAAAATGACGCCTTTTGCAATCTTTTTCTCATTTTTCTCTTAATCGCCCAGTTTCGCGCATTATGGAAGTGATTAATTGTCAGCTTTTCCGGTTTGTTCTTTTTTTGCATCCTCGTATTATGGATAATTCTTCCGGATATCTTCCGGATAAAAAGACCGTCACTTTGCGCGCCGCGGCTGATCACCGCAAAATGCATCTACCACTCGGCGGCGCGTATCACACGGAGGAATTATGTGTCCGCGATGCTCATCCCGCGTCATGTTTTCGTTCACGATCGGTCTCCATCAGCAGGAAAGCGGCGAAGAGAGCCGCACAGCAAACCCACACCGAGCGGATTCCAAGAGCAGCGCTGAGATTTCCCCCGATTCCCGCTCCGATTCCGAAAATCGCGATGATCGCGTAATAGCACAGTGCCTTCTTCAGATCCTCCCTTTTCCCGATGCGCATAAAAGTGGACAGCGACGCCGTTCCGCTTCGAAGATTTCCGATACACATCGTGCTTGCATAGGCATTTCCCGCCACTTTTCGGAATGCCTGCACCTGCATCGCACAGGAAAATGAAACAATCGCACTGGAGATCATGTTCATGCTCTCCGGCACAAGTCCCGCAATCAACAGCAGCACCATCTCTCCGAGAAGAATCCCCTGTCTCCAGTGCAGAGACTTCGCGAATTTGAATTTGCCCTGAACCTGCTCCGTGCAGAGTACGCCGCCGGCAAATGCCAGCAGCGGTATGAGATACCGGAACGCCGGTCTCCACTCTCCTGCCAGAAGATGGGTGCTCATCAGCACGATATTTCCGGTCTGGGCGTTGGCAAACACTCCGTCACGAACGATGTAGGTATAGGCATCCTGAAATCCCCCGCTGAACGCCAGAAACGCACTCAGGATAAATGCCTCCGACATCTGCTCCTGCTTTGTCAGCCTTTTTTTCCACTGTTTTCTCCAGTTTTTTTCTTCTGTTGTACTGCTCATTTTCTCTGCCTTTACCTCATTTTGTCCTGCTCTTCGGGGGACAGCTCCCTGCTCTCCTCTGTGATCACTTTGAGTTTTACACGATAAGAAATCATCCGGGGCGTCTCCATCCCGTCAAAGAGGATCCGGTACGCCTGCCGGTCGGTATCCACCTCTTTCACGATACCGCGGCCGAATACGCTGTGTTCCACCCGGTCTCCGATTCCGACCAGTTTCTGGTCCGGATCATCGGTCATAAAGCGCTCGTTCATCCGGACATAGTTCATCATCTCTTTCAGAAGATTTTCATCCGGCGGTGCGGTGAACTGGAGAAACCTCGGATCGATAT
This sequence comes from [Clostridium] aminophilum DSM 10710, assembly GCF_000711825.1. GTDB lineage: Bacteria > Bacillota > Clostridia > Lachnospirales > Lachnospiraceae > Clostridium_R > Clostridium_R aminophilum. The sequence continues at coordinate 57,357 of NZ_JONJ01000007.1, forward strand.
CCATCAGAAAACGTGACGGGTACCGCGGTGTTCCGTCAAAATTCCGGCCGGCCGCCTCCGTGAGATAAAGCCCCTTCTGTGCTCTTGTGAGCGCGACAAAAACCAGTCTCCTCTCTTCTTCCATCGCCTGTAAGGTTCTCGTCTTTCGTGACGGGAAAATGCCCTCGTTCATCGCGCAGAGGAAGACATTCGGAAATTCCAGACCTTTCGCGGTGTGAACGGTCATCAGTTTCACCTTGTCTCCCGTCTGCGCCGTGTCCTGGTTTGTAAAAAGCGCGATGTGATTCAGGTAATGTTCCAGCGTCACTTCTTCCCCGCATGTCGTCTCATACTCAAAGACCGACTGCTTGAGTTCCGCGAGGTTGTCCAGCCGCTCCTGACTGCCCTCGGTCCGGAGCATCGCCTCATACCCGCTCTTATCCAGAATATCCGACAGAACATCCGATACCGGCCTGTCCCCGTATTCTGCCGAGAATCGGTCGATCAGCCCGACAAAACCGCGGGCACCGGTCCCCCGGAACACCGGATCCTCAAGGTTTGCCTTCATCGCCTCATAGAGTGTTCCGCCGTGACGCGATGTGTATTCTTCGAGAAATGTCATCCGTCGGTTTCCGATATTCCGTTTCGGGGAATTCACAATCCGCCGGAAGGAGAGATCGTCCCGGTAGGCGATCATGCGGAGATAGCAGAGCGCGTCTTTGATCTCCAGTCTTCCGAAAAACTGGACGCCGGAGTAGATCGTGTACGGAATCTTCGCCTTGATCAGCGCTTCCTCGATATTTCGCGTAATGTAATGCGCCCGGTAAAGGACCGTCATATCACGGTACGGCGTTCCCTCCTCGTACAGCTTTGCCATCTGCATTGCAATCCACTGCGCCTCTTTCTCCGACGTCTGCGCCATGTGACAGATGACCGGCTGCCCATCCGGCAGAACCGGTTCCAGATCCTTTTTGATTCGCTCCCGGTTCTTTTCGATCAGGGAATTTGCCGCATGCAGGATCTGCGGAACCGAACGGTAATTCTGCATCATCATGATCGTCTCTGTCCCCGGGAAATGTTTTTCAAAATCGAGAAGAAACCGCACATCGGCGCCGCGCCAGGTGTAGATCGTCTGATCCGGATCACCGACCACAAAGAGATTTTTGTGATAGCCGCAGAGCACCTCCATCAGCTCGTACTGCAGCGCGTCGATGTCCTGAAACTCATCGATCATGATGTACTCCAGACGCTTCTGCCATTTCAGCCGGATCTCCTCATTTTCCCGGAAGATATAGAGTGAAAACTTGATCAGATCATTGTAGTCAAGGCCGAAGCATTTTTTCTCCTGATAGAGATATCCGTAAAAAATGATATCCTGAACGGTTTCCGCCTCCAGATACTTCTGATGCAGCGTGTCGAGGGACATCGTGATCATGTCAAGATAGTATTCCGGCTTCTGCACCAGTTTCTGCATCTCGATCATATCTCTTGCCTGGCCGAAGGTCATGCTGCGGAGCGTGAGTTTTCGCTCCTCATAGATGATTTTCAGCATATCATCGATGTCGGAATTGTCCAGCACGATGAAATTCTTCGGATACGAAACCGCATGGCTGTCTTCCTGGAGGATGGAGACACAAAAGCCGTGGAATGTATTGATGTATCCCGTGTCATTGTCTCCGGTCAGCGTGTGAATCCGCTGTCGCATCTCATTGGCGGATTTATTGGTAAATGTCACACAGAGAATGTTGCCCGGGAGAATTCCCAGTTCATTCACCAGATACGCAAACCGGTGGGACAGCGCCCTGGTCTTTCCGGATCCGGCGCCGGCAATCACGCGCACGTATCCTTCCGTCGCGGTCACTGCACTGCGCTGTGCCTCATTCAATCCATCCAGTAAATCGATCATAGTTCCTCCGATGCATCATTTTCGAACGTTCGTTCCTGATTTTAGCACATCGTTTTCTGCATCGCAAGCAAAAGCCCCGCAGGGATCCCGCGAGGCTTTTGAAATGCATTATTTTTCTTCGGACGCTCTGCTTCTCAGGCTGTCACGGAATTCGGCGATAACCTCCGCATCCGGGGCCGGTGTGATCAGCGATACCAGAACCGCCACGATCATCGAAACGACAAAGGCCGGAAGAAGTTCATAGATTCCGAGAATTCCGCCCATTGGACGCACCAGGAACTTCCAGATAAATACCATGATGCCGCCGGAAATCATACCGGCAAGCGCGCCTTCCCGGTTGGTTCTCTCCCAGAACAGGGCAAGCATCATCACCGCGCCGAAGGAGCCGCCGAAGCCGGCCCAGGCAAAGGATACGATCTGGAATACGCTGGAATCCGGGTTTCTCGCCAGAAAGCAGGCGATCACCGCGATCACCAGCACCGTCAGTCTCGCAATGCGAAGCCCCTGCCGGTTGGTCAGCGGGACATGCAGGAAGTCCTGCACAAGGTTCTGGCTCACGCTGGACGATGCCGCCAGAAGCTGGCTGTCCGCGGTGGACATGGTTGCCGCAAGAATTCCCGCGAGAATGATTCCGGCAATCGCCGCCGGGATCACGCCGTGAAGCGAGAGAAGTCCCGCCACCTTTACAATGATGGTCTCGGACTGTCCGCTGGTTGTAAACAGCTCGATCGCGCCGGCTTTGCTCATTCCGTATCCGACGATTCCGATCACAATGGCGACACACATGGAGATTGCCGCCCAGATGGAAGCGATTCTTCTGGAAAGAACCAGTTTCTTCTCATCCTCGATCGCCATGAAGCGAAGAAGGATATGCGGCATTCCAAAGTAGCCGAGACCCCATGCCGCATTGGACGCCACTGTCAGCGGACTGTAGGCCTCCGCCGTGCCGGTCGCTGCATTGTGGGTTGCGGAAAGACTCAGATAACCTTCCAGTGCCTGTGCATTCTGCATAACCGCGTCCACGCCGCCTGCCATATGGGTTCCATAGAACAGAACCACAAACAGGGCAATGGTCATGACAACCGACTGGATCAGGTCTGTGGTGGACGCCGCCATAAAGCCGCCCATAACCGTATAACTGAAGATAACGACAGCCGAGATCAGCATTGCCGTCATATAGTCAATGCCGAACAGGCTGTGGAACAGCTTTCCGCAGGCGGCAAATCCGGACGCCGTGTACGGAACAAAGAATACGACGATCATAACCGCCGCAATACAGTTTAAAACATTGCTCTTGTCATGGAAACGCTTGGACAGGAAATCCGGAATGGTGATCGCGCCGATATTCTGGCTGTAACGGCGGATCCTTCTTGCCATGATCAGCCAGTTCAGATAGGTGCCGACCGCCAGTCCGACCGCCGTCCAGAACGCGTCCGCCACTCCGGTCAGGTACGCCACTCCCGGAAGTCCCATGAGAAGCCAGCTGGACATATCACTTGCCTCCGCACTCATCGCCACGACGAACGGACCAAGTTTTCTGCCGCCAAGATAGAAATCATCGGATGAATTGTTTTTTCGGGAATAATAAAACCCGATATACAGCATACCGATCAGGTAAAAACCGATGGCCGCAAGAATGACAAAATCACTTGTTTTCATACATTACCCCTTTCGTGCGCCGGGCCGCAGCTTCTTCCCCATTGAAGAACCGGCCGGTGTCTTGATATACGAGTCAGAGTATAACATATAATGCGGCATTTTGGGTAATTATCTTGTTTAATACTTTCACTTTATAAAGTATTACAGTGCTGACCGGTCCCGATCAGCACTGCAGCTATGTCTTCTCTTCTGTGGTGAATAAGCTATCCTCTTTCCGAACTTCGGAATTCCGGAATCACATCTTGTTTGCATCCTCGCGGGAGCCGAGTCTGACCTCGATCTTCCGCTCCTTATAGGCTCCGTCATCCAGCGTCTGAACGGTGAGCGTTACGGTGTCACCGGTTTTATAGTAGGACATCTGCTTATGAAGGTCCTCACCGGTGGAAACTTTGGTACCGTTAATCTCGGTGATCACGTCTCTCTCCCGGAGTTCGGAACCGGCGGCTGCCGTTCCGTCGAGAATCTTATAGACATAGACGCCTTCCGGGATGCCGTACGCCTGACTCATGGCCGAGTCGATGTTCTGCATCTGAATGCCGAGATATCCCTGCTCATCCGCCGCAACCGCAATCTTGGTTTTCTGTTCGGACAGATTCTGGATGAGCTCCTTCACCTGAGAGATCGGAATGGCAAATCCCATGCCTTCCACCGCCGTCGTGGCATATTTTGCGGAATTGATGCCGATCACATTGCCCGACATGTCCAGAAGCGCACCGCCGGAATTGCCCGGATTGATGGCAGCATCCACCTGAATCAGCGTTCTGCTTGTGCCGTCCTCATCCTTGATCTCCTTGTTCAGCATGCTGACGATTCCGGTCGTCACCGACTGGCCCTCGCCGAGAGCATTTCCGATGGCAATCACTCCCTGTCCGAGCTGAAGCTTGTCGGAGTCTCCCAGAGTTGCGATCTTGATTGCTCCCATCGTCGAATCCTTGATATCCTTCAGCTGAACCGCCACAACGGCCAGATCTTTGGAGGAATCCGTTCCCTTCACTGCTGCGTCCACTTTCTCACCGTCGGTAAATGTCACCTGAATGGAGTCGGACGATGCGACAACGTGATTGTTTGTCACGATCAGCAGTTCGGAATCATTTTTTCCGATAATGATGCCGCTGCCCGCGCCGGATACCTCTGCTTTCTGTGTTCCGAAGAAACTCTGAATCGTCTCGGTTCCCTTGATGTTGATGGCGACAACCGTCGGCATCGCATTCGAAACCACATCGGCAACGGTGGCGGAACCGCCCGACGAAGAAGACAGCGGAACCGCAGTCGCAATCTGTGTTCCGGATGCATTTGCGTCAGACGCGGTCTCCGCGCTTTCCGCTGCAATCGGACTGTCTGCCGCCATCCGGCCTGCTGCCACGTTTACACTGTACATGGTAGCTCCGGCCACCGTGCCGAAAAGAACACCGCTCAGAAGAAGCGTCGTCATCTTTTTTGCCATCGCATGTCCCTTCCGGCTGCGTTTCCCTCCGGAAAACTGCGGAGCCGCGCTCTCACTTTCGTTCGTCTCCACGGTTTCGGTATCAATATATGTTTCACGATCCTGATTCTCTCTGTTTTCCATCATAACATGACCTCCTTCGATTCGTGAATGAACCTTACTGCAATCTCTTTCTCTTGATATGGCCAATATTAGTCGGAAAATGTGACGCATTTTTGATGCAAATGTGGCGATTTTGTGAAGAAATATTAGTCATTTCTAAAATCCCGAAACAGCTCCGCCAAATCCGAAACAAATCCGGCCTCCTCACACGATTTCACGGAAGGGGCAACGCTGCCGGATGAACGATATGCCGCGGAGTGTACCAACGATGGGCAAGACACCACCGGATCAGTATTTGGTGCCCTCCACGCAGATCCAGGTGGTTCCCTCTTTGCGATGGATCTCGGTTTTCCAGAAACCGGCGTCCACAAACATATGCCGGAAGTCCGCCGGCGTCGGATTGCGCATATGGAATTTAGCGATATTCTCCCGAACGTCCTCCGGAAGATCTCCGGTCTCATAGACGTCCGCGATCAGAAGAAAAGTGCCGTCCGGTTTCAGCACGCGGAGAACCTCTTTCAGCCCCTCCATCGCATCCGGCCAGAAATAAAAACTCTCCACGGTGGTCACTTTATCGAAGGTCTGATCGGCAAAGGGAAGTTTCGCGGCCGATCCCTCCAGGATCTCCATTCTGCCTTCTGCGATCCGTTTCTCATTCCGTTTTCTGGATTCTTCCACGGAAACCGGGGAAACATCCACCCCCCAGAGTTTCCCCTTAGGCGACCTCTCTGCCATGGACTCCAGGGTTCTTCCGCCGCCGCAGCCAATATCAAGAATGGTGTCTTCCGGTCTGAATTCCGCATGGGAAAGTCCCCATTCCGTCACCTCGCGGTGGCTCTCGTTCATACGGGCCAGCATTCTTGCGCCCGCCGCGCCTTCCGGCTTTGCAGGATTACCCAGCTCGGTGATCTCCATCGGGCTCATTTTGTCCAGATCCTGCTCGGTATAATTCTTATTCTCCATATTCGAAACCTTTCTTTATTTCCACCAGCTTCCCCGCCGAATCGAAGTCCGCAGGCGGGCTTCGGCGTTCCCATACCCGTAGGTACTGAGAGGAAGTGCTTTTGCGGTATAGGAATTTCGGAGAAATATCCTATATCATACAAACAGACATCCAACCGATAATTATAACCGATGGATGCCTGTTTGTAAAAACCGTATTCTTTTTTGTGCGGATTCCGTGAGGCGATTCCGGCATTACCGTCCAAAAGACCTGCCTTACCGGCACATCCATGGCGGGCATCTATGAAACTCCCCGAAGCTTCGCGTTCGGAACCCACCTCCGGAGAATCTCCAGCATATGCCGCATTTCGTCCGGAGTGTACCCCTGCATGCTGCGGTCGAGAACTCCCTCGGAATCTTCATAATTCTGCAGGTAATACCGCTCCGCACCGGCCAGCCATTCGCCGATGGAGCTCATGTCCTCTTCCGTCACGAGCCCCCGTACCATGGTTGTCCGAAATTCGTACGGGATCCGGTTCTCCAGGAGAAAATCGGCGGATCGCTCCACCTTCCGAAGAAGCTGTTCCGCAGGCAGCGCTCCCCCGCCAAGTCCCGCCGCGTTCGCATAATGCGCGCGGGACGTCTTAATATCCATCGCTGCCATATCCAGAAGATGTTCGTCGGTCAGTTTCTCCAGAAGATCCGGATTGGTCCCGTTTGTGTCGAGTTTCACCAGAAATCCCATCTCCTTGATTCTGCGCAGAAACTCTTCCAGGCCGTTCTGCAGCGTCGGTTCTCCCCCCGTGACGCAGACGCCGTCCAGAACGCCCCTTCTCTTTTCCAGAAAGCCGAAGATTTCCTCCTCCGGGATCACCGGCTCCTCTTCCGGGTGAAGCACCAGAGCGCCGTTCTGACAGAACGGACAGCGGAAATTACAGGCTCCTGTAAACATTGTGCACGCCGTATGCTCCGGATAATCCAGAAGCGTCAGGCGGTTCAGCCCATGGATGATCATCGTCTTCCCTGAGCGTATCCGAGAATCTGACTTGCATTCTCGTATTTTTCGGCTCTTCCGCCGTGGATCACCACCAGTGTCGGCGCCGTGCGGATGTCAAACCGGTCCACATATTCCCGGTTTTCCGGCGCTGCCGCGTCAATCTCGCGGTAATCGGAGAGAATCCCCTTTGCCTTGATCATCTTGCAGTTCGGGCAGGTCGGCGTCGTAAAGAAGAGAACCTCGTCTCGCTCTCCCGGCTCCGTCCACTGAATCGCCAGCGGATTCTCCTCCGTCACGGTCTTATCCGTCACATTCCCGGCCGTCACATTTTTTTCCGTTGTCTGAAGATCTTCCCCGCTGTCTCTGTGATAGGCAGAATCAATCCGGTACGCCCTGCGATCCAGATACTCCTGCATCTTTCCGTCGTTCCAGTTGCTGACCGGACGATAGTATCCGGTGATTCTGGAGTAAACTTCGGTTCGCTTTCCGCAGACCGGACAGATCTTCTGCTCTCCAGCAAGATATCCGTGAGCCTCGCAGACGGAGTAAACCGGGCTGAGAGTGAAATACGGCAGGCGGTAGTTTTCCGCCACCGTCTTCACGAGGCGCATCGCTGCCCGGTAATCCGGAAGCTTCTCTCCCAGGAAACAGTGGAATACCGTTCCGCTTGTGTACTTGGTCTGAAGATTGTCCTGAATGTCCAGCGCCTCAAAGACGTCGCTGGTAAATCCCACCGGAAGGTGGCTGGAGTTGGTGTAATACGGCACTTCTCCCGGTTTTCCCGCCGTGATGATGTCCGGGTAAAGCTCGCGGTCGTGTCTGGCCAGACGGTATGCGGTCGACTCCGCCGGCGTCGCCTCAAGGTTGAACAGATCGCCGTACTTCTCCTGATAATCGGAGAGCTTTTCCCTCATAAAATCGAGAACCTTCGCGGTCCATGCGGAGGACTCCGGATGGGAAAGGTCTTTTCCGATCCATTTCGCATTCAGACAGGCCTCATTCATGCCGACCAGTCCGATGGTGGAGAAATGGTTCTTAAATCCCTGCGGCAGATATCTTCTGGTGTACGGGTAAAGACCCATATCCAGATATTTGCAGATGACTTTCCGCTTGATATCCAGCGATCTCGCCGCGATATCCATCATTCTTTCCAGACGGTCGAAGAAATCCTCTTCATCCTTTGCCAGATAGGCGATCCGCGGCATATTGACCGTCACCACGCCGATGGATCCGGTATTCTCGCCGGCGCCGAAGTTTCCGCCGTTCTGCTTTCTGAGTTCACGCAGATCCAGTCTCAGACGGCAGCACATGCTGCGGACGTCCGACGGCTGCATATCGCTGTTGATGTAGTTGGAAAAATACGGTGTGCCGTACTTCGCCGCCATCTCAAAGAGAAGACGGTTGTTCTCGGTATCCGACCAGTCAAAATCAGAGGTGATGCTGTAGGTCGGGATCGGATAAGCGAAACCTCTTCCGTCGCAGTCGCCCTCCACCATGATCTCGATAAACGCCTTGTTGATCATGGCCATCTCTTCCTGACAGTCGCCGTAGGTGAAATCCTGATCCTTTCCGCCGACGATGGCCGGAACATTCTTCAGATCCGCCGGGCAGTTCCAGTCCAGCGTGATATTGGAGAACGGTGCCTGTGTGCCCCATCTGGACGGCATGTTTACGCCGTAGACGAAACTCTGGATCGACTGCTTGACATCGTCATAACTCAGGTGATCCGCTTTGACAAACGGTGCAAGGTAGGTGTCAAAAGAACTGAATGCCTGAGCGCCGGCCCACTCATTCTGAAGGATCCCGAGGAAATTCACCATCTGAATGCACAGTGCGTTCAGATGTTTTGCCGGTGCAGAGGAAATCTTACCGGCCACGCCGCCGAGTCCCTCGCGGATCAGCTTCCGCAGATCCCAGCCCGCACAGTAGCCGCTCAGCATGCCGAGATCATGGATATGGATCGCGCCGCTGCGATAGGCATCCACAATATCCCGGTCATAGAATTTGGTCAGCCAGTGTGCCTTGCTGATGCGCTCGGAGTTGTTCAGAATCATCGCACCGATGGAGTAGGAGACCGATGCGTTCTGCTTGACATGCCAGTTCTTCTCCTGGGATGTGTCCGCGCCTTCCATACCCGGCGTCAGGAACTCTCCGGCATCCGGCTCTCCCGTATATCCGGTGATGGTCTGCTCGCAGAAGTCTTCCGCGGAGCGGATGTTTCTCACATTCTCGTGAACCGCACGGTAGCGGATGAAGGATTTTGCCGCATCATAGAGACCGTGGGACATCAGCGCCTTCTCCGCAAGATCCTGAATATCCTCGACGGAATAGACACCTTCCGGATACTTACCGCCAAGTTCCATCTCCATGTCCGCACAGAGCTTCGGCGCCATCACCGCATAGTCGCGGTCTCTCGATGCCGAAATCGCTTTTGACAATGCTGCCGTGATTCTTGCGCTGTCAAAATCCACCTTGCTTCCGCTTCTCTTGATAACCTGTCTTTCCCTCATCTTCGCTCCCCCGTCAATCAGACATTTTTGAACCACCAATCACGTTATTTGGAACATTTTGTTTTTTTGTCGTCAAATACGCAACATATAGTGTTGTGCCCGAACACTGAGCACATTATATTGCACCTCGAGGGATTTTTGTTACAAAAAAATACCTAAAAATAACCTCCTTTTTTTGTGTATAAAGATAAAGCCCGCACGGCTGAGCCATTTCCGTGCGGGCTGACAGAAAATTGTAAGTTTTCTGTATTTCTCGTAATTTTTATTGTTCGGCCATTTTTTTCAGGTCGTTCAGAATTCCTCTCGTGATCAGGAAGGCGATCACCGCCGCCGCGATGTCTGCTGCCGGCTGCGCCATCTGTATTCCGAGAATACCGAATAACGGCGGAAGAATCGCCAGGGCCGGAATCAGACAGATTCCGAATTTCAGGGATGCGACAAGAGTCGCGCGAATGCCGTACCCGACGGTCTGGGAAAACATATTGGCCATGGTGATCTGCGCGGCCAGCGGCATCGTCAGACATTGCAGCCGAAGCGCCAGGGTGCCGATGCGGATGACCTCGGCGTCTTCTCTTCGGAAAACGGTTACCACCGGTTCAGCAAACACAAAGACGATCGCCGCCATTGCCAGCAGAAAGCAGAAGGTTACCTTCAGGCTGAAGTAATACGCTCTCTCCACCCGTTTATACTGCTTTGCACCGTAATTAAAACCGCATACCGGCTGGAATCCCTGTCCGAAGCCGATCACAGCGGAGTTCATAAACACGGAAATTCTCGTCACAATCGCCATTGCCGCGATCGCCGCATCGCCGAAGGGCGCTGCGGTGTGGTTCAGAATGATGGTTGAAACACTCATGATTCCCTGCCTTGCCAGTGAAGGAAAGCCAATGAAAAAGATATTTCCGTACATTTTCGGCGTCGGCCGGAAATTCCGGGCCCGGATGGAGATACAGGCCGGCATCCGGTTGCACTGCGCGAGCAGAATACTGAACGATACAAACTGGCTGAACGCAGTGGCGATGGCCGCGCCGGCGATGCCCATTCCGAAGCCGAAGATCAGAATCGGATCCAGAATCATGTTCAGGACACCGCCTGTGCCGATACCGATCATCGAGTAGAACGAATTGCCCTGAAACCGGAGCATATTGTTCATGCCGAGAGAACACATAAAGAACGGGGTTCCGTAAAGGATGAAGCGCGCATAGCTCTCCGCATACGGGGCGATGGTCTCCGTCGCGCCGAGAAGACGGACCAGCGCATGGTTGTGGGTCAGACCGAGCGCCGCGATCACGGCGCCGACGATCAGCTCCGTGAAGAAGCCGACGGCCGCATACCGCGCGGCATCTTCTTTCTTTTTCTGGCCCAGAAGTCTGGAGATCATGTTGCCGGATCCCATGCCGATGGTGAAGGCCATCGCCTGGATCGCGGCTGTCATGGAAAAGATAATTCCCACCGCGCCCGAGGCCGAGGTGGAAATCTGCGATACGAAAAACGTATCCGCCATGTTATAGATTGCGGTGATCAGCATTGAAACGATCGACGGCAGAGCGAGCTTCGGGATCAGTGTCTCGATCCGCTCGTTCATCATCTGATTAAACCGCTGTTCCTGTGTCATTGCCATAATGAAACTTCTTTCCTGCGCGGGGCCATACATATTTCACCGAAAAAAGGGCGCAGGACGTTCCGATCAGCGCGCCACAGATGACATCCGTCGGATAGTGCACGCCGATGTAGAGTCTGGAGAAACTGATCAGAATCGCCAGAATCAGCGCCGGAATTCCGATCTTCCTGCTCATCAGAAGCAACATACAGACCGCGACGGCAAAGGACGCGCCGGTATGTCCCGACGGAAACGACCAGTCCCACTCTGCAGGTCCTGCCAGAATCAGGCCTTCAATCATCGTGTACGGCCGCGGTCGGGCAACGATATTCTTGAGCAGAAGATTCAGGATCACCACATTCGACAGAAGCGAGACAAAACAGACCGCGCCGAGCGCTCTGGTCTTTCGCATTCCCAGAAACAGCAGTGTCAGAAGAACCCAGAGCGCACCGCCCTTTGCGAGAAGGCTGACCGCATTCATAAACGGCGTCAGTGCATCCGTGCGGACATTATCCTGCAGCCACAAAAGAACAGATGCATCCCAGTGAAATATCATATCCATTGTCAATTCCTCCTTCATCTTATCATCATTTTCCCCGAAAACATCCGTACCGCGCCGCCGAAATCACTTGCGGACCGCCTCGACGATGGCGAACGCGGCAAAAAGGATGATATCCGTCACCACAATGCAGGCACCGGTCGGCGCAGCATACAGATAAGAAAAGGTCAGGCCGACCATAAAACCGATCACAGCGACCAGAGCCGCGACCATCACCGTCGTCTGGAACCGGCGGCACACCCGCATCGCGGTCATGGCCGGAAAAACGATCAGGCTCGAGATGAGAAGCGTTCCCATCATGCGCATGCCCAGCACCACGGTCACCGCCGTCAGAAAGGCGATGATCATATTGAACATTCTGGAATTGGTTCCGGTCGCCTGCGCGAAGGTCTCATCAAAGGTCACGGCAAAAATCCGGTTGTAGAACAGAATGAACAGCACCAGCACCGCCGCGGAGAGTCCGATGGAGACATAGACGTCTTCCGTGCTCATCGCGAGAATGCTTCCGAACATATAATTGTAGACATCCGTATTCATCCCGGACGTCATGGAGATCACAAGAACACCGATGGCGAGCGCGCCGCTGGTCATCAGCGCCGTCGCCGCGTCCCCCTTGATCCGGGCGGAGTCCTTGATCTGCAGCAGGATAAATGCCGCCGCAACGCAGACCGGAATCGCCACGTAAAGCGGTGACGCCTTGAGTGCGTAGGCAAGAGCCAGCGCGGCAAACCCGATGTGGGAAAGTCCGTCGCCGATCATGGAGTAGCGCTTTAAGACAAGGCTTGTGCCGAGAAGCGCGGAGCACAGAGAAACCAGCACTCCGACGAGAAGCGCCCGCACCATAAACGGATAGGACATCATATCGAACAGTATTTTCATATCTCCAAACCTCCGAGAAACGCCTTGCATGCCGGCGTTTTCTTATATTCCTCTGTTGTCCCGAAATACTTCTGGGTTCCGGCGATATGAAGGATGTGATCGGACTCCCGGAGCGCGCCGTCCACATCATGAGATACCATCACGATCGTGATTCCGTGCTTTTTGTGGAGTTCGGAGATCACATGATACAGATCGACAGTGATCGCCGGATCAAGTCCCGTCACCGGCTCATCCAGAAGAAGAAGACGTTTCGTCGCACAGAGTGCTCTCGCAAGGAGAACTCTCTGCTGCTGTCCGCCCGAGAGATCACGGTAGCAGCGGTCCGCAAGGTCCGTGATCCCGAGAAGCTCCATTTTTTCCAGTGCTTCTTTTTTATGGGCAACGGTGTAGAACGGATTCCAGCCAAGGTGATTGAGGCAGCCCGACTGGACGACCTCCCGGACGCTGGCCGGGAAATCTTTCTGTACAACCGTCTGCTGCGGAAGATATCCGATCTCGTTGGCGAGAAGTCCGTCTCCGAATTCGATGGATCCGCCCGCCGGTTTTTTCAGCCGCAGAAGCCCCTTCATCAGAGTGCTCTTTCCGGCACCGTTCTCGCCGACGATGCAGAGATAGTCCCCCGGATTTACTTCAAATGTGATGCCGGAAACGGCAGTCTGCCCCTCATAGGCAAAGCTGACATTGTTACACTGAATCAGACTCATGCTTCCGTTTCCTCCTTCTCTCTCTCCGCAGGCTTTCCGTCCGCCGCACTGCATTTCTCACATACGCCGTAAAAAACCGTCCGCGTCAGATTGATGGCAAAATGGTGATGCTCGGCAAGGTGAACCGCCAGTGCCTCCAGCTCATCACACTGAATGTGCATGAGCGCACCGCATTTTTCACACTTGCAGTGAAGGTAATCGGAACTGTTTGCCAGATCCGGTTCCCCGGTGTATTCAAAACAGGCCGGACTCTGGGAATCGATCATATATTTGCTGATCACGCCTTCGCAGACCAGTTTTTCCAGCTGCCGGTAGACCGTCGCGGTTCCCATCGGTGAGCCGTTCGCGCGGAAGAAATCGCTGATCTCCGCCGCCGTCACATGTTTTCCCGGAATCTTGCGGAAATAATTCAGCAGTTCCTCCCGGTGATGGGTCTTATACTGTGCTTTCACTTTCATCGGAATTATCCCTCTTTTTTAATTTGAAAACCGTTTTCAAATTATAGGCGTTTCTCATTTTCATGTCAATGTGAAAATGAATATCATTTTGCTTTTATCACATCAGCGAATTCTGGGCAATCCGGATGAACTCCAGCATTTCGTCCGTCACCCACTTTTCTTTATAATAAATGATCTGATGATGCATGTTGACCTGAAAGTCACGCACCGAGACTTCCCGGAGTTCCCCCCTCTCCAGCGCTCCTCTGACGGCATAATATGGAAGGAAGGAGACACCGCGGCCGCCGTTGTCCCTGAGAATCCGGAGAATGACCTCCGGGTCGCCGACCTCGAGGATCGGTGAGATGGAAAGGTTGTGAAACGCGAGGTACTGCTCCAGCGCAAAACGGTAATTGTCGTTGACCTCCGTCAGCATCAGCGGTTCTTCCAGAATCTCCTCCATCTCGACTTCGCCCCGGTCCGCCAGCCGGCACTCCGGCGCGCAGACGAACACCACCGGCTCTTTTTTCTGGACGACACGGCGCCAGTGCGTGTCGAAACGAAGGGCATCCAGAATGTAAATGATGTCCAGCTCATTGTGTTCCATCATATCGATCAGTTCCGTCGGTGAACCGCGGGTGATCTTGACGTGATAATCCGGAAACTCGCTGTAATACCGCTTCATCATCTCCGGGAGCATGAAAGAACACAGGGAGCTCAGGGTTCCGATGTGAAGTTTATGGGTCTGAAGCTTTCCTTCCCCCAGATCGCTGTGGAGTGAATCCAGCTCATTCAGGATCCGGTCAATTCGTCTTTGAAACTGTATACCTGCCGGCGTAATTCGGACAGTTTTTCCATATCGGTCAAAAAATCTGACATTAAATTCTTTCTCCAAAGCTTTGATCTGAACGGTGACGGCCGACTGGGAATACCCCATCGACTCCGCCGCTTTGGAAAAGCTCTGTAATTCCGCCACTTTCCGGAATGTGATCAGCTGCCGTATCTCCATTTTGTCCTCCGCATGTTTAAAATAATTTCACTTTATCTTTTAACATTTTCGATTCATTCATTTGAACTTGGTTCAGAATTCTCAGACTATTATAATTCTTAATGGATATATTTAAAACTATGAATTTTACAAATCCAATGTTTCCGTATATGCTTTGTTCTGCACTTGAGTTCCGGCCGGAAACGTTCACAACACACACCGTATGCAGCCGGAGCCGATCAACATTCCACGGGGGGAATTTAGAAATGGAAAACACAACCAAAAAGAAAAAACTCGGTCTGGTGCCGAAACTGATCATTGCGATCATTCTCGGTATCCTGATCGGCCAGTACATGCCGCTTGAGGTATGTAAGGTTATCACCACATTATCCGGACTGTTCAGTACATTCCTGAAGTTCGTCATCCCGCTGATGATTCTGGCATACGTTACCATGGGTATCGCCGATCTGTCCAGCGGCGCGGGCAAGCTTCTTCTGATTACCGTACTGCTCGCATACAGCTCCACACTGATTGCAGGAAGCGCATCCTACATCGTTTCCAGCACCCTGTTCCCGCATTTTATGAGCGAGGGCGCACTGGAGCAGATTCAGGCCACCGCAGACAAGTCCATCGGCACCTACTTCAGCATCAGCCTTCCGGCGATGATCGATACGCTTTCCGCCGTTGTGCTGGCATTTATTCTCGGTCTCTGCCTTTCCAAGCTTCGCGGCAAGACCGTCGGCACCTCTCTCTACAACGGTATGC
The DNA here is from genome assembly GCF_000711825.1 of [Clostridium] aminophilum DSM 10710. GTDB lineage: Bacteria > Bacillota > Clostridia > Lachnospirales > Lachnospiraceae > Clostridium_R > Clostridium_R aminophilum. The sequence continues at coordinate 72,828 of NZ_JONJ01000007.1, forward strand.
ATGACTTCTCCGCGATCATCGACGAAGTACTTCACTCGGTTATCATCCCGCTGCTTCCGCTCTACATCTGCGGAACCTTCATCGATATGACCTACTCCGGCAGAACCTTTACCATCCTCGGAATCCTCTGGAAGGTATTCCTGGTTGTCATCGCCATGCACGCGGTATACCTGTTCATTCAGTTCATCATCGCAGGAACACTCAGCCACAAGAACCCTTTCCGCCTGATGAAGAACCAGATCTCCGGATATACCACCGCACTGGGAACACAGTCTTCCGCCGCTACCATTCCGGTTAACCTGCAGTGAGCGAAAGCGGACGGCGTATGCTCTCAGATCCGCAACTTCGTTGTTCCGCTGTGTGCAAACATCCACATGTGCGGTTCCATGATCACCATCACAGCCTGCGCTACAGCGGTCTGTCTGATGAATGATCTTCCGATCAGCCTCGGAACAGTAATCCCGTTCATCGCAACACTCGGCGTGGCAATGGTTGCTTCTCCTGGCGCACCGGGCGGATCCATCATGACTGCTCTTCCGTTCCTTTACATGATCTTCGGTACGGAAGCCGGCGATCCGAACGGCCCGATCTGCGCGCTGATGGTTGCTCTGTACATCACACAGGATTCCTTCGGCACCGCATGCAACGTCTCCGGTGACAATGCCATCGGCGTTGTGGTTGATCTCATCTACAAAAAGTTTATCCTCAAGGGTGCTCCGCTTCCGGAGGAAGCCTGAGTTTCCCTAACCTACCATTTTTACCTGAGGCATTTCATTCTTAAAAATGAAATGCCTCGCATTTTTAAGAGGCTATATCCATGAACGTATTCAACATTATCGGCCCGATCATGATCGGACCGTCCAGTTCTCACACCGCAGGTGCCTGCCGTCTCGGCAGCGTAGTCAACAAGATCGCGGACGGCAGTCCGGTCACCGATGTCACCATCGAGCTTTCCGGTTCCTTTGCCCGCACCTACCGCGGTCACGGAACCGACCGTGCGATCCTTGCCGGAATCCTCGGTTTCAACAGCTGGGATGAGGATCTTCGCGACGCGATGGAGATCGCAACCGAACGCGGACTTCACTATGAATTTGTCCCGCACGACATCTCCGGAGCACACCCGAACACCGCACGCATCACCTACAAGTGCGCCAACGGCAAATCCGGCTCCGTCACCGGCGCGAGCATCGGCGGCGGCAACATCCGCGTAGACAACATTGACGGTCTCTCCGTCAACTTCACCGGTGAGAGCACGACCCTTCTGATCCTCCACCGCGACACCCCGGGCGTCATCGCCAATGTCACCAATCTGATGTACTGGCGCTACGGCGACCTGAACATCGGAAACTTCCGCCTTTCCCGCCGTGAGCGCGGAGGCGAGGCGCTGATGACCATTGAGCTGGATCAGGTTCCGCCGGAGAAGCTCATCACCGACATCAAAAAGATGGACAACATTTCCAATGCCCTGCTGATCCCGGCAATTTAAGGGAAGTTCACCGGACCCGGCAAACGGAATTCAAACTTGATATATAGGAAAATAATCATGATAAATTACGATTCAATTCTGGAACTTGTCAATCTGGCCAATGACGCCGGCAAAAAGATCAGTGAGATCTGCCTTGCCGATCAGGCCAAAACTCTCGGAAAGACGGAAGACGAAGTCTATGCCACCATGGAAAAGAGCTTCGACGTCATGATGGAGTCCGCCAAATGGGGGGCGGCGCCGGGACGCGTATCCACCTCCGGTCTCACCGGCGGAGAAGGATACAGCATGACGCAGTATGCCGGAACCGGCAAAAGCATCATGGGCGGTTTTATGTCCCGCGCGGTTGCGACGGCGCTTTGTGTATCCAACACCAACGCGGCCATGGGCCGGATCGTTGCGACACCGACTGCCGGAAGCTGCGGCATTCTCCCGGGATGCCTGATTCCCATGTATCTCGATAAGAAGGCGGAAAAGCGAGACATCGTCATGTCCATCTTCACGGCGGCTGCCTTCGGCATGGTAATCGCGAAAAATGCCTGCATCGCCGGCGCACAGGGCGGCTGTCAGGCCGAGTGCGGAAGCGCTTCCGGTATGGCCGCGGCCGCGCTTGTGGAGCTGATGGGCGGCACTCCGCAGCAGTGTGCGGATGCCCTCGGCGTTGCCATTGTCAACCAGATGGGCCTTGTCTGCGATCCGGTGGCAGGCCTTGTCGAGATTCCGTGCATCAAGCGCAATGCTTCCGGCGTTGCCATCGCCTGCTCTTCCGCCGATATGGTTCTCTCCGGCATCGACCTGAAAATCCCGGTAGATGAGTGTATCGACGCCATGCGGGAAGTCGGTGACGCCATGTCCAGCGATCTGAAGGAGACTGCGAACGGCGGTCTCGCTTCGACCCCCACCGGAAAACTGCTCCGGGAAAAGGTATTCGGAAAGCAGTAATCCCCGCCCTCCGTCTGCCCGGACATCACAGAGTCCGCAGACGGACTTTGACTCCTCTATCCTGACGAAAACGGCAGATGAATCGGATTCCCGGTTCACCTGCCGTTTCTGTTTCTATGGTCCTTTTTCTGTGAACCATCCGTCAGGAAACTACCGCCAGATGGTTTTGTTCAATTGATTTCGATCTTCATGGTATTACAGAAGTCCACCACATCGTTGACATAGGGAGCAAGATAGCGTCTTCCCCAGTTCTCCCGGATAAAATTCAGAAAAATCTCGCAGTCCTCCTCCGAGAACCCCCGCCATGCCTCCAGCGCGGCCTGCGGGATCTTCTTCTTCGTGAAGATTCCGAGACTCAGATACGTCTGGCTCGACTCCGTCTCAATCTTCGTGTAGACGTCCAGAACGCCCTGAAGCATATGTTCCATATATTCCCGGGTATAATCCTTCGGATTGGTCAGCACATACATGGATAAGTGCATCACCTCCGGCGCTACATTGATGCTTCCCGGAACATACTCATGCAGCTCAAGTCCATCTTTTCCCATACGTTTTTCCTGCTTTTTTAACTTTTTGTCTGCGAACATTATAATCGAGACATCGGGGAAATACAACCGCCCGGGACGATCGTATTTTTCCCCTCCGATGCATTTTATGATTTCATCTTTTCCGTGCCGTTCCGCGATATTTTCGCTTTTCATTATGAGAAATGAAGGACCTGTGATATACTGTTGAGGACCCGCGGAACCGGGCTCATCATCTTACAGAAAATCAGAAAATATAAAGGAATCACCGCATGATAAAATTTGAGAATGTCTCCTTCGGCTTTCCGCAGAAGGAGCTGTATGAAGATATCAGTTTCAGCATCGAGGCGGGCGATCATGCCGCTCTGATCGGCAGCAACGGCTGCGGAAAGAGTTCCCTGATCCGTCTGATCACCGACCGCGACCATTATACCTACGACGGAATCATCCGGATCGACCCGGGCTGCCGGATCAGCTGCATCCACCAGTTTGTCGAGCACACCTCCGAAGAGATCACCTCGTTTGATTATCTGGCCGCTCCCTTCCTGTCCCTTCTTGCGCGCTTCGATGAGGTCTGCGCACGCCTTTGCGACGGGGAGGATCCGGAGCTCCAGACACAGTATGATTCGCTGATGTCGGAACTTGACAGCCTTGACGCATATAATTATGAGCCAACCATCCGGAAAATGCTCTCTTCCGCCGGTCTTGACAACATCGCGGACACTCCGGTCACCCGGATCAGCGGCGGCGAGTACAAGCTCCTCTGCATTCTCCGGAGCATGCTGATGAAACCGCAGCTCCTGATCATGGACGAGCCGGATGTCTTCCTCGATTTCGAAAACCTCGTCAGTCTGACCCGCATGATCAACCGCTACGACGGGACCATTCTCGCCGTAACCCACAGCCGGCTTCTTCTGAGCCAGTGTTTCGACAAGATTCTCGACATTGAAAACAAGGGAATCCGCGAGTTCCCCGGAACCTTTGCCGAGTACAGCACCTGGATTCTCGAGACCAAGATCGGTCTCTTTGAGCATTGCCGCGACTTTGACGAATTCATCGAAAAACAGGAGGATATCGTAAAACGCGTCGGTGAACTCGCCTCCGCGATGGCAATCCCGCGCCTTGGACGCCAGGTCAAAGCAAGAGCCACCTACCTCGAACGCCTGAAAAAAATGCGCGGCGAGGATCCTTTTCTGGAGGATCATCACCACGCATTCCGTTTTCTGACATCCGCTGAGGCGGACGGCACATCCGGCATATCACCCGCTGCCGGCGGGGACCTCGGCACCGGGAGTGCCTCTGCTCCCGCCATTGAGCTGGAGGACTTCTCGCTCTCTTACGACCGCGAGATTTTAAGCCATCTCTCCTTCTCCATCCGGAACGGTGAAAAGGTCGCTCTCGTCGGTGCCAACGGAACCGGAAAATCCAGCCTTCTCCGCGAGATTTACGCGATGCTCGAGAAGGAAGCACCGGGCAAAGCCGGCTATTTCCGACAGGTCATCACCGAGCAGGACGGGGACCTTCTGTCCGGCGGTGAGCGGTGCCTTGCGCAGCTGGACCGCCTCTGTGAGGAGCCGCATGACATCCTTCTTCTGGATGAGCCGACCAGCCATCTGGACATCCACGCTCAGATTGCGCTGGAGAAAGCCATCCGGGAATATACCGGAACCGTCCTCATGGTCTCCCACGATCTGTTCGCTGTGACCGGATGCACCGACCGCGTACTCATTCTGGAAAACGGCACCATTCGCGAGATGAGCGGCCGCAGTTACCGCAAATCCGTGTACCGGAATTATTTTGACAGCGATGTCTTTGAAACCGAACGCCGCCGGATCGCAGCCGAGATCCGCGTCTCGAATCTGATCCGCGCCCGGAAATTCGATGAAGCGCGAAAAGAACTCAGTGAATCTCTTTCTCTTTAAGTTCTTCCAGCGTATGAGTCGGCCACGCCTCTCCCGTCCTTGCCACGGTTTCCGCGTCCATGTTGATGAGTGCCACATCCGGAAGATCGTTGTCGTAGAGCGTGAACTTGATCAGGAACATCTGTCCCTGATCGGAGAGGGTCTTAAACTGAAGCGACAGAAGCCCCTTCGTCCCCGCAATCTGTTTTGTGGCCATCGGATACCGTGAGGTTGGCTCCTTTTGCTTCTTCGGGTCATACGCATACGTATAATAGGTCAGGACACCGCCTTCCGCCTTCACTCGGTCGATGATCGCATCGGCATCGGCCGGGGTCGCGTTGCGCGGAAGGAAATCATAGGTGATCTGATCTCCGAACCGGTACTTCTCATCATCCTTATATGCGATGGCGGCCAGCGTCAGTCTGGTCTTATCGCCGGAAACGGTGCGTGAAGTGTCGTTCAGGAAATTAAACAGAGTGAACTCCGTATCGTACCGTTTTCCGATCTTGAATCCCGTATATGCCCATCCGTAAGGCTTGATCTTGGATCCGTCCCGGTCCAGATACGCCAGTTCTCTCCCACATGCGTTTTTGATGCTCTTATTGACCTCGCCCTGCCGCGGCATATCCCCGATATCAATGACATCTTTGCCGATCCGGAACTTCAGAAGGCTTTCGGATGGATACCGGTCTTTCGTCTCCGTGGAAATGTTCTCCTCACCGGAAGACTCCGCCGAAGAACCTCCGGATAAAAAAGACGGGCCCGCGCAGCCCTGAAGGCATAACATGCCTGCCAGAAGGAGCGCAGCCCCGAAATGAAATAATCTGTGATTGTTTTTTCTTCTCATCCGCACACCCCTTATCTCACAGCACAATAATGAATGCTATATTTTATCATTATTATACCGTAATTAAGAGTTGCAGGCAAATGTCCGGGCCGGTTTCGCTCAGGAAATTTTGGCTTCGGCCATTCTGATCGCCTCACCGATATGCGGTGCAAAATTCTCTTCGCCGACTTGTCCGATCAGACCGAACTTCTCCATCGCCCGCCACGGCTGTTCATTGACATGAGAGAACACCATCTGTGTTCCGTTGGCCGTACAGCGGTCCACAAACTGGGAAAGGGACCTGAGTGCGCTCGCATCGATTGCCGGAACGCCCCGCATCCGGAGGACAATACATCTGGTATCCGCTTCCGGTGTGATTGCCGCAAGCTGATCCGCATTTCCGAAAAACATCGGTCCGAAGATTTCAAATACGCGGATCTCCTTTGGAATGTGGCGGAGAGCCTGTTCATCCTCCGGCTTATCGCCGTCCGCCGGATCAAAGTATTTCCATCCCATGACACCGGACTCATCGCTCATCCGCTTCATAAAGAGAATGCACGCGAGAATCATGCCGATCTCGATGGCAATGACCAGATCAAAAATCACCGTCAGCGCAAAGGTGATCAGAAGAACGGCAATGTCGCTCTTCGGGGCCGTCTTTGTGAGAAGAACCACCATGCGCCAGCCGCTCATGTTGTAGGCAACCATAAACAGAATCGCCGCAATCGTCGGCATCGGGATCAGAGCTGCATACGGCATCAGAAATACCAGTACCAGAACCAGAATGACCGCATGTATCATGCCGGCGATCGGAGAACGGCCTCCGTTTTTGATGTTTGCCGCAGTCCGGGCAATCGCGCCGGTAGCCGGAATTCCTCCAAACAGTGCAGAGCCGATGTTGCCGACGCCCTGCGCCACGAGTTCCATATTGGAGCGGTGTTTTCCGCCAACCATTCCGTCCGCAACGACACAGGACAGCAGGGACTCGATCGCAGCCAGAATGGCAATCGTAAATCCGTTTCCGGCCGCCGCATGGATTCCCTCAAAGGTGACCTCCGGAATATGGAACGCCGGAAGCGCGTTGCTGATGGAATAGAGATCTCCGATTGTATTGACCGGAAGGGCAAGGCATTTCACCGCCGCGCTCGCAGCGATGACCGCGATCAGAGACCCCGGGATCTTCTCGGAAACTTTCGGCCACACAATCAGAATCAGGAGACTGACGATGCCGACTGCAAGCGCCGTCGGATTCATTGTCCCGGAATTCCGTGCAAGCGCCGTCAGCTTCTGCACGGTCTCAATCGCTACCGTTCCCTTCGGATACGTGATTCCGAGAAAATCTTTCAGCTGGCCGATGATGATCGTCACCGCGATTCCGGCCGTGAATCCCATCGTAATGGTATACGGGATATAGCGGATCAGACTGCCGAAGCGGAACACTCCCATCAGAATCAGGAGAATTCCGGCAATCACGGTTGCCAGAACCAGTCCGTCCATTCCGTTCTTCATCACGATACCGGCTACGATTGTGGCAAATGCCGCCGTCGGTCCCGCGATCTGAACCTGACTTCCGCCCAGCAGGGAGATCAGGAATCCTGCCACAATCGCCGTATAGATACCCTGCTCCGGACCGACACCGGAAGCCAGTGCCAGGGCAATCGAAAGCGGCAGTGCAATGATGGCGACAATCAGTCCGGCCACCGCATCCGCCGCAAATTTCTGTGCCGTATACCCCTTTAACGTCGTGAGGAGCATCGGCTTCAATTCATCTCTGTTCATTTCTTTTCTTCCTCGTAATCATCTGTGCCGTATGGTATCACGCGGCCGGAACCACAAACTCATCACGTCATGAATTTCTCCCGGCTGCGCCCGATGTCCGCGGAGACAAAAGCATACGCCCCCGAATCGTCGCAGACGGATAAAATCATATCACAAAACAACCGGCCGGAACACCGTTTTTTCAATCCTTTTGCACAACAAAGTCAACAAACAGGTATCGCAAGGTGACATCTTCCGGTCTTGACAAACTTTTCGAAAAGTTCTACCTTAGTGTCAGTTTAATAATTGCTGGGGGTGCCTTCGGGCTGAGAAATGTTTCGACATTACCCTTATTACTTGAACCGGACAATACCGGCGTAAGGAAGCAGATGAACTCCCGGCATCATGATGTGTATGGGAGGTTTTTTTATGTCAATTTTGGTCAATTCTTCCGTTGATGAGTGGGGCGGCATCACCTACACTCCGACTGCCGCCGGTTTTACTGCGATCGTTCTCGCAATCCTTGCGCTTCTGATTCTCGGATGCGGTCTTTTCGGCCACCGGCAGAAGCTGAGCACAAGACAGCTTTCCGTCTCTTCTCTTGCGATTGCGCTCGGCGTCGTCACTTCCATGATTGAACTCATTCACATGCCGATGGGCGGATCCGTCACCCTGTTCAGCATGCTGTTTATCTCTCTGGTCGGATACTGGAACGGACTCCGCCCGGGGATCATGACCGCAGTCGCATACGGTCTTCTCCAGATGCTGATCAATCCTTATATCATCAGCGTTCCGCAGATGATCTGCGACTATCTCCTTGCGTTCGGCGCTCTGGGACTTTCAGGTCTCTTCTGTCATTCCGCGCACGGACTGCTGAAGGGATACCTCGCCGCGGTTCTCGGACGCTATTTCTTTTCCTTCCTCTCGGGATGGATCTTTTTCGGCACCTATGCCTCCGACTACGGTTTCCGCAGTGCGGTTCTGTACTCACTCGCCTATAACGGCGCATACCTCGGGCTGGAGGCACTGTTCACCGTCATTCTGATCAGCATCCCGAATGTGCAGAATGCACTCGGCTATGTGCGGCAGTTCACCGCGGACGACGCGGAGGAGCACAGTGCCGCGTCCCGGCACCGGATTGCCTGATGCAGCGCCGGTTACCGGCGGCACAGCTCCAGTTCCGAATCGGTGAGGCCGTACAGCCGCCCGATCTTTTGCTCAATCAGGGAGAGGATACCGCTCGTATCCTCTTTTTTTGTACGGAGAATTTCATCGACCAGTTTCACAATCTCCTTCTGTTCTTCCTCACCCGCTTCCGGAATCGGAATCTGCTCAATATGAGAACGGAGAAGCTTCACCGACCGGTATTTTTTCCGGCACCAGAACGAGACAACCGCAGAATTCATCACCGCCAGAATGTAGCGGATCGAATAGCCTTTCAGTCTCGGAATCAGGATATTTGCACTGTTCAGCGTGAGCAGCCCGCGATCGTCATAGGCAAAGGCCGGCGTCGTTCCGATGAACCGGTAGATCAGTTTTTCCTCTGCCCGGTAGAATTCCTCCCGGGCAGCCTGCTGGAGCCGTGCCCTGTCATACCGGAGATAGACTCCGCTGTCACGATACGTATATCGTTCAATATCGCTGCCGCGAAGCACCATTTCGCTTCCCGGGGCGCATTCCTCCGACAGAAACTCGCGGTTTGACCCGGTCACGATCCCGAGAGCAAAATCCGCATTGCCTTTCAGATAAACCCTTCCCGATTCCGGCCGGATCTTCCGCAGCACCCGTTCTTCTTCGTCCGTCACATCAAAATTCCAGTAGAATTCCGCCAGATCGCGCGACTGACGGAGAATCCGCGTCTTATCGCCGCAGGTGATACGGCAGCTGAGACTGTCTTTCCCGCAGTCTCCGTTCTCTTCGTATTCCCGTCGTTCCGCCCCGAGGAGAATCACCGGGCAGGAAACACCCCGAAACGCATTTCCGATATAACATATAAACCGAAGACCGGTCTTTCGCCGCAGCATCTCACGGATGGTCCGGTGCCGGCCCACATTCAGGATCGCTTCGGGAAGAACAAAACCGATCCGGGTATCCGGCCCTGCAAACCCGATCGACCGCTCCAGAAAGAGATCGTAGGACTCTGTTCCGTGACGGGTGGCACACTCATACTGGTCTAAAAACGCCTTCTTTTCTGCTTCCGAGTACACATATCCCCACGGCGGATTCCCGACGATCAGGTCAAATGTCCCCGGCACCGCATCGCGAAGATAATCGCCGCACCGGATGTGTTCCGCAAGAATCCGTTCATCCCGGACGCCGTTCAGCCGGAGATTCATTCTTGCGATTTCCACCGCATCCGCATCGATATCCATACCGTACAGATTCTCAAAAGGAATTCCCCTCCGCAGAGCCTCGAGCAGAAAATTGCCGGTACCGCAGCAGGGATCGATCATCCTTTTCTCCCGGATCTTTGGAGTGACCCGCTCCATCTCATCCATCATCTGCGCAACCGTCTTCTGCGGAGTGTAGTATAATCCCGACATTTTCCGGTCTGAATTTGCCATCAGGGAGAGATAGACAAACCCGAGATAATCCTGATAAGGCACAAAGGAAGGACCTCCGTCCCGGAGAATGACCTGCCGGTCCCCGCGATCGGTCTGCTGCCTCCTGAGAAGCGTATACTGTTCCCGGAGAATGGACGGAATACGCCGTGTTTGCGCCCCATCCGTCCGGAACGCTTCCAGAATTCTCCCGCAGACTGCCCGGTTCGTCCCGTCATCTTCTATATAATCCTCATACAGATCATTGCCGCGCACCGCGCGCTTGTTTCTCCGCGCGGTCAGTTTGTCCAGACTCCCGTTCCGGATGGCTCCGGCCGTTTTTTCGATTTCCGCACGGGAAACCGTGCTGCCGTCCGAGGACAGTCTTCCGTTGCGAATCCAGTTCCGCACCGTTGCGGGCGTGACAAAAAGCAGAGAAGCAGCCTCTGCGACACTGATTTTCTCGTCTCTCATGTCCCGCATCACTCTGCCTCCCTGCCTGCTTCTGTCCGGAATATTCCGGATGTCATCTTTTGCTTTCTGTCGATATTTTCGGTTTCATTCCTTTGCTTTTCAGCGTTTCTTCCGGGTTTCCACTGTATCTTCCGGATTACTTCTCCGGGAAAAACCGGCTGTTTTTCTTCTGTTTCCTGAAAAAACTGTCATTATGTCTGTTTCAGTCTTGATGCTGCGCGGTCATTTTCCGGATCTCTTCTCTCGCGGCGGGATCGGCATCACACAGTGTCTCCGACGGACGGGCAAGGTAAAATCCCTGAATCAGATCCGCACCGAGACGGATACAGGTCTCCGCTTCCTCTCGGGTCTCCACGCCCTCGGCAATGATCATCTTGCCTCTCTCATGCGCATAGTTCACGATATATTCCATGATCGCCTTTTTGTCCGGGTTGTTCTGATTGTCCTTGATGATGGCGATGTCGACCTTGATGTACTTCGGCGAAATCATCAGCAGCGCCTTCTCGCTGTTGTATCCCGACCCGTAATCGTCCAGTGCAACTTCCATGCCCATTTCCCGGAGCGCCAGAATCTTCTGATCCCATTTTTCCTGGGAGACAGCCTTCTCCTCGGTGATCTCCATGACCAGACGGTGAAGCTTATCGTGATAATTCGTGCTGAGATACTGCACCATTTCCCTGGTGATCGTCTGATCCGCAATCGAATTGTAGAACAGCCGGACATCCGGACTGCAGCCGCCTTTGTCCGCCAGCCGGAAGAACGCCTCGATGGATTCCGGAACCATCACATTCTCGATCTGATTCATTCTGGACTCCATCCGCGCCGTCTCGATCACCTCTGCCGGAGAGGAAAATGCCGGCTGATCCGGCCGCATCAGCGCTTCATACGCATAGATCGTACCGGTAGATACCCGGTAAATCGGCTGGAACACAAAATGGAATTCCCTGTCTTCCAGAAGTTTGATCAGTCCGTCCTTCTTTCTGCGGACGTCATCTTCTTCCTGATAGTTTTCGATATCGAAAGTGACGAACTCGCCCTTCCGGTTTCGCTTCGCAATATAGAGGGCGGAATCGGCATAGCGCATCAACATCTCATAGTTTGATGCGTCTTCCGGGTACCACGCGATTCCGGCGGAAATCCGGACCTGTCTGCGCTGTCCGTCTCCGACCTCGATCACCGCTCTGGAAAATGCATCCTTCAGGCGGCTGATCTGCGTCTCAATCTCCTCCCGGCTCTCGCCGTAATAGAATACGTTGAACTCGTCGCCGGAAATCCGGGCGGAAAGCGCCTTGGCGGAAGAGCACGCCATAATCGTCTTGGCCGCCGTGCGGATATAGGCATCGCCGAACTGATGGCCATAGGTATCATTGACACTCTTCAGATTGTCCAGATCCATCATCAGGAGAGCGCCGACGCCAAACTTCCGTTCTCCCGCCTCAAGAAGTTCCGTGATCTGTCTGCGGAACGAACGGCGGTTCAAAAGACTCGTGAGCGCATCGTGGTCGCGTTCAAAGATGATCATCCGGTTCCGCATAAGGGACTGTGTGACATCTTTCGCAAAACCGTAATGCATATTGTTTTCCCTGGATTCGCGTAAGCGGATGAAACATTTCTTTCCATCGCGCGTGATCTCATAGATCTCGCCGTTGATGCCGCTTTCCTGCTCCACGATATATTCGGATAGTCCGCTTAAAATCGCCCGGAATTCCATGACGCTCAGCGACTGGAGATTCTCCGGAGTCTTCAGTCCGAAGATATCAAAAAAGCCTTCGGTGACATACAGCGTCTTCTGCTCATCGTCGATCTGAAATCCTCCCAGCTTCTCCGAGGACATCTGAATGATCCTGGAAAAACGCCGGCCGGATGCGATCACATCCTCGCTCAGCCGCTCAACCTCATTGGAAAGAACATCGATTTCACGGATTCCGGTCTTCGGAAGACAGATCTGACTTCCGGGATCCGCTGTGCGGATTTTTCCGTGAAGACGTGCGATTGGCTTCTGAATATGATACGAGATGAACACACTCGCCGCGATACCGAACAGAATCATCGCTCCGGCAGAGATCATAAATACCATCCGGACCAGATTCGGATATTTCTCGATACTGTCGTTCGGGACAACCGCGCCCAGAACCCAGTTCACATTCGGATACGGAACGTTGGAGCTGTAGAGATTGAGCGAAAATGCGCGGCAGAAATATTCGGCACTGTCCGGGTGAAGAAATGCTTCGGCCGGCAGCGTCTCCCGCTGATTGGTCAGAGATTTGCGGATCGCCTCCCCGATTCCTCTGTCGCTCGCCGCCCAGGTAAAATTGCCGGATCCGAAAAATGCGGCAAATGATTCCGGTTTTTCCTCCCAGTTTGGCGCCAGTCCGAGAAAATAGCAGGCTTCCGCATCATCGGTCAGTTCGTTCTCCGGAAGCAGCGTGCGGATATAGTCCAGCGTGAGGTCCACACCCATCACGCCGTAGACGGTTCCATCCCGCAGAATCAGCGGAACCGAGTACGTGATAAAGGTCCGGTCTTCCCCCGAAAGTGACGTCACACTTCCCCAGAAACCGAGATCCCGCCAGTCGTAAAGACCCTTATTCCGGAATGCGGTCTGATAGGGCATATAGAAAAAGGGATACAGATCCTGTTCGTCCGTATGATACTGGAAGCACGGACTCCAGCTGATGTCGGTTGAAATGCCGGTACTCCGGATGACCGCCGCCGGTGCCCGTTCCAGAAGAAGATCGGTATTATGTTCCGTCGGCGTCGAAAGCGGATCCAGATCACGGATATAAACTCCCTGTTTGTCCAGAAGAGTTCCCTGTTTCTCCATTTCATCCAGATCGTCCGTATTCAGGATGATGTAAGCACCCGTCACACGGCTTGCGCGCATGATGCCGATCAGCTTTTCGGCCGCTTCCTCGAGAAACATATTGACCCGCTCTCCCGGATGGTTCAGTTCCTCCAGCGTCAGTTCGCCGCGTATAAGCTTCACACGCATACGACGGTTGATCTCCTCGACCTCAAGGGAAATGTTCATCCAGTTATTCTGCATCATGGATTCGATGTAATTCTTCCTGGCCCGCAGCCGCCCCTCAACCACATCGCCGGCATATTGGGCAAACCGCCGGTTTACGCCGGAGATCGCGGCTGCTGCATACAGAATTGCTGCCTCGATGAGAAGCATTGCCATCAGAGGAATCAGAATTCTCCGGAAGATCGGCATATCATGGTTTGAATTATTCTTCATCATCGCATTTCTTCCAATTCTTTTTTTGTCTTCTCATACCACCGGTCAAAGTTTTTGTCCGTATCATATTGCGCTGCCGCTTCTTTGCGGCGCATTCCCTGTTTTACCAGGATCTCTACCGATTCCCGGTCCATCTCCGACTGTTCTATAAGAGACGTTGCCAGATAAGTCCGGAGTTTTGCGCTGTTTTTCATCGGCGCGGTACTGTACATTTTATTTTCGTTCACAGTTGTCATCGCCGTTTTGAGTGCACTGCGGATAATGTCCGATGCCCCGCTTCCGCTCAGAAGTTCCGGATTGTTGGCCGCAATCTTTACCGGGAGATAACTGGTAGCCAGGGAAAAGCGGAGATTATTTTCCGTCTTCGTGAACCATTTGAGGAATTCCACTGCCGCTTTTTCCTTCTCTTCGTTTGACACCGAAACGGCCATACCGGCGCCCTGTTCTACATAATACTGCTCTCCTTCCGCAAAAACCGGCGCCTTCCGTATCTCCAGACGGACCGGATAACTAGTATTGTCGGACCGGGTCACCGTCCCGGACGCAAATGTCACACTGGCACTGGATCCCACAAACGCAAGGATGGTTCCCATCTTCATATCATCACTCCGGAACCGCCCCGATGCGGTAAAATACCCGTTGATGAACGGAACATAATAATTGTCCCAGAGTTTTCGCATCACTTTCCGGTCAAAATGGATCTCCGCGCGCCCTTCTTCATCCGGAGTGAGAATTCCCGTTCCGAGCTGAGCCGCGCCGACCATACAGTAATTCGCAAGAGAGTCTCTTCCGAAAAGTGCTTTTCCGTCATCCGGAGTAGCCGTTTTCCGATCGGTCCATTCGTAGTATTCTTCTGCAAGTTCCGTCACACCCTCGATCGTGGACAGTTTCTCTATATCCGCTCCGGTCTCTTCGGCAAACCGGTCCCAGTCTGTCCGGTTCAGAATCAGAAGCTCCGTTGCCTTGGCAATCGGAAATATCTTCAATTCATTCTTCGCCGACAGCACGCCATCTTCCATATAGCGGTCAACGTATTCTTTTTTCTCCGCTTCGCTCAGAAACGGCGCCATATCCTTCAGAATTCCCCGGGCATCCAGTTCTTTTGCCGTGTCCGGATAAACCGGAAAAAGATCCGGTACCTCGGCCGAACCGACTCTCTTATCCACAGCAGCCCATACCGCGCTCTCCAGATCTTCCAGTGATCCCTGACTGGTGGGCTCGACATGGATTCCCTTCTCCCTTCCGACCGTATCATTGAATTCCTGCACCAGCGACAAAAAGCACTCCAGCTGCTGCCCTCCGTAGTAAGTCCACAATGTGATCTTTATGGGATTCTTGTCTTCCGCCGATTTCGCCGCATAACTGCTTTCTCCCGCCATACACCCGGCGGTGCAGAACAACAGCACCGCGGTCAGCATGATTCCGGCTCCCCGCTTCAGCCGCGCTCTGATCCCAAAATCCCGATCTCTCATAAATAACCTCCGCGCCGATCCGAACGTGCAGTCCAACGGCAATTCTTTCTGTCCGCATCGTCCGGGAGATATCACAACCTATCCCCTGTCGTTCGTTACAGGGCTTTCATCATAATATCGGCATTCTATTATATAATAATAATTATTTTTGTGTGAAAAATGCCGCAGAGAACCGATTTTTCGGCCTCTGCGGCATTTTTCACTCTTTATTTTAGATGTTTTTCGTATGTTTTCCGATTATTCCGGGTTACTTCCCGATCCCCCGCTGATCCACGGTATAGTCTTCTCCGAACAGAACCTTTTCCGGCGTGACCGGCAGCGAGAAAATCCGTCTTCCCGTTGCCTGATAAACCGCCTCGGCGATCGACGGTCCCGGCGTGTTGATGACAACCTCGCCGATCGACTTCGCGCCGAATGGGCCGGATCCCTCATAACTGCTCTCAAACTCGATATTCAGGTGTCCGATGTCGTTTCTCGTCGGGATGCGGTACTGCATCAGACTGTCCTGCATCATGCGGCCGCGGCGGTTATAATCGACGCGCTCGGTGAGCGCCATGCCGATGCCCTGAAGGACGCCGCCCTCGGTCTGCACTCTCGCAAGTGCCGGGTTGAGCGGTGTTCCGCAGTCAACCACGCCGTAGAAATTCTCCGTCCTGACTTCTCCGGTCTCCGGATCGGTGATCAGTTCCGCCACACTGGCCATAAACGGCGGCGGGGAGGTCGGAGAGGTATTGCTCACGGTCACCTCCACCGCATTGGTGTTGTTGCACATGGACCGGGTTGCGATGTCGGTCATCGACACGGACCGTCCGCCGCAGCGGACACAGGATCCGTCAAAATCACAGTCTTCCGCGGATGCTCCGAGCATTTCCGCCCCCATCCGGATGATGCGGCCCCGAAGTTCAAGCGCGCATTTCTCCACCGCTTTTCCGGTGACATAGGCCGTACTGGACGCATAAGAGCCGGAATCATACGGGGATGTATCCGTATCCGCGCCGCTGGTCACGACATTGTCCAGCGGGCATTCCAGCACCTCCGCCGCAACCTGGGCTAGAGTCGTATCGCAGCCGGTTCCCATATCCGCGGCGGCGATGCGAAGAATATAGAAGCCGTCATCATTCAGCTTCAGTGACGCGCTTCCGACATCGACGCCGGAAATTCCGGATCCCTGCATGGTGATGGCACAGCCCATGGAGCGTATTTTTCCGTCCGGAAGTACCTCCCTGTGCGGTTTTACATCCCATCCGCTGATTCTGCGGACATGTTCGATGCAGCGGTCCAGCGCGCAGCTCGTCGCCGTCTCGCCGTAATACGCCGGCATCACATCGCCCTGATGAATGATATTCTTGACCCGGAGTTCAAACGGATCAATGCCGAGGCGGTCCGCCAGCTCATTCACCGCGGATTCCACGGCAAAACAGCCCTGTGTCGCGCCATAGCCGCGGTATGCACCGGCTGACATGACATTGGTGTAAACCACGTCATTGACAAACCGGAAAGCCTCCGCCTTCCCGTAGAGCGGGATGGTCTTGTGTCCGGACAGTCCGACCGTCGTCGGTCCGTGCTCTCCGTAGGCTCCGGTGTTGCTGAGTGTGTAGAGGTCTATCGCGCGGATCCGTCCGTCCCTGTTTGCCCCAAGGCGGACGTGAAGTTCCATCTCATGGCGCGGGGAGGACGCGATCTGGCTCTCTTCCCTTGTAAAGATCAGTTTTGACGGCCGCTTCAGCATCCATGTGACCATCGCCGGATACACTTCACTTATCGCAGACTGCTTTGCGCCGAAACCGCCGCCGATCCTCGGCTTCCGCACATGGATCTTCGACTTCGGAATGTGAAGCGCATTGGAGACGATACGGCGGACATGGAACACAATCTGCGTGGAGCTGATGATATTCAGTCTTCCGTATTCATCGATATCACAGTAGGTGCGGAAAGTCTCCATCATCGCCTGCTGACTCGCCGGTGTATGGTAAATGCGGTCGATCACGACGTCACAGTCGGCCAGCACCTTCTCCACATCACCCTTTCCGCACTCGTCATGGGCACAGAGATTTCTCCGGTTGTCCGCATTGGCGGCCGCCACAAGAGCCTCCCAGTTCTCTTCCGGATGAACCAGAACCGGGTTGTCTTTCGCCTTGCGGTAGTCCAGAACCGCAGGAAGCACCTGATATTTCACCTTCACCAGACGCATGGCTTTCTCCACCGCCTCGAGAGTCTCTCCGGCGAGAACTGCCACCACGTCGCCCGCAAACCGGACATGACGGTCGATCAGAAGGCGGTCATACGGACTGAACTCCGGATAGGTCTGTCCGGCCTGTGTATACCGCTTTGCGTTCTGATCCACATCCTTCCAGGTGAAGATCCGGACCATTCCCGGCACTTTCATCGCCGCTTCGGTCTGAATCTCTTCCACAATCGCGTTCGCATGCGGGGAGCGGAGTATCTTTACCGCAAGGCAGTCCTTCGGCGTGATATCATCCACGTAGACCGGCTTTCCGGTCACAAGCTGCATCGCGTCCTTTTTCCGGAACGCATGATTGACGATCTTCAGTTCATCGCGTTTTTTCTGCGCATCTTCCGCGTCCTGCTCCATCTGCCGGCGGCTTTTTTCCCATTCCTCGCGGGACTGCGCTCTCTTCAGAATTCCGTTGTCGTAGACGGCTCCATCCGCAAAGATACCCTTTGATTTCTTCTGTTCCGCCATCACCGAACCTCCTTTTCCGAGCACTCCGTCCCGCCTGTCGCCTCTTCTTTTCCGTGTCCCTCATAGAGACCGCGGCTGTATTTCCAGTCAAGGTAGTTCTTCACCGCTCTCAGCTGACTCTCATATCCGGTACAGCGGCACAGATTCCCGGAAAGGTATTCCTTGATCTCATCCTCGGTCGGATCCGGATTCTCCCGAAGCATCGCGATGGTGTTCATCACCATGCCCGGATTGCAGAATCCGCACTGTTCCGCTCCCTGATCCGCAAGAAAGCCTCCGAATTCCGCGGCCTCCTCCTGAAGTCCCTCCAGCGTGGTGACCGTTCGTCCGTCCGCTCTCGCGGCAAGCACCGAACAGGAAAGGACCGGCACATCATCCAGAAAGACGGTGCAGAGGCCGCAGGATGTCGTCTCACAGCCGCATTTTACGCTATAACAGTCATGCATCCGGACAAAATCAAGGAGTGTCATGCCGGGATCGATCTCGGATACGACCTTTTTCCCGTTTAAAAACATACTGACGATCATGCGTGTACCCCTTTCTCTTCTTTCCGCAGGTTCCTGTTCTGAGCGTGGTCGCTCTCTCCCGTGCCGGATCTCTCAGCGCATCCCGCGGCGCCTTCGCGGACATTTCCCTCCGTATTTACGGTTTTCTTTGCTCCGGCAAGCGTTCGGAGAATCCGGGCGGTCTCCACACCGACCAGAGCGCTCCGGTAGCGGCTGCTTCCCCTCATATTGCTTCCGGTTTTTACCGTCTTTCTTGCCTCCTCCGCAAAAGCACGGATCGTCTCCTCCGTAAGAAGCGGCGTCTCTTCGCTCCGCTCCGCAAAAGGACGCTCCGCCTTCCAGCTCTCCGCGGCCGGAACGCGCTCCGCTCTCTGCGGCTTTGCGCCGATCACCAGGCGGATGGATCCGTCTTCCAGAAGGGCCCCCGCCGCGGTCAGCGCCGGAAAATCCGTCGACGCGTTCGTGCGCACCGACTCATAGGCCGCATGGAGTTTTTCCTTCCGGATAATAATCCGCGTGAGAATATCGCGATCCGGTTTTGCGGCGGCAAACTCCGTCAGCGGAACGAGCTCGGTTTTCCCACTGCCTCGATACATCTCAACACTGGTGTCGAAAGCAAGGAACAATGTCAGCACATCGGAAAACCCGAACCGGCCGAAAATGCTTCCGCCGACGGTGGCCATATTCCGGAACTGTACACCGATGATATGACAGACTGCCGCCTTCGCCGCGCCCTCCGTGTACCGGTCCATGACCTCACTGTTCTCCAGCTCCCGGAGCGTCACCATGCAACCGATCCGGATCTCATCTTCCGTCTCTTCGATCCGGTCAAGTCCCAGCCCCGACAGATCGACAAATGTACCCGCCGGATTGTGTCGGAGCCGAAGCCATGTCATGCCGCCCGCCGTCCGGGTGCTCTTTTTCTGATTCAGTTCCCATGCTTCCTGCAGGGACTGTACTTTCTTATATTCACTGATTCGAAACATCTATATCCTCCGGTCTGTCGATATCGTTTAATTCTTCGCGAAACTGCGCCTCCACCACATGAACCGGCAGTCCGCTTTCTCTTGCCGCTTCCCGTCCGCCGGTGTCCCCGGTGACCGCAAGAAGCGCCGGAAAGGTGCTTTCCGGGAAAATCATCGGACTTCCGACGGTTCCGTCTTTTCCGAGCCGGGTCAGATCGTCCGGATGCCGCAGAAACTCCATCGCCAGCCGTTCGAGCGTGGCAGGGCGGATATAGGGCTGATCGCAGGGAAGAAAGAGAATCCCACGGCATTTTCCCGCGGACTGTTCCATACAGTCCTTCGTCCCGAGGCGGACGGTATCGCTCTGATCCGGAAACGGATTCATCACAGTCCGCATATCCCTCATCCGGGCCATCTCCGCAATCTCCGGATAACGCGTCACAACCACCGTGTTTTTCCGCATTGGAACGGGCACCGCATCGAGCGTGCGTTCCGCCATCGTCACCCCGCCGAGATCCGCAAGGAGCTTATTGGATCCGAATCTGCGGCCGTATCCGGACGCCATGACCACGATGGAGACAGCGGAAAGATCTCCGTTTTCTCCCGAAGTCTCTTGTTTCTGTTCCGTCCCCTTGAAGCCATTTTCCGCCGGATCGTATTCCTCCGCGTTCTCCCCGAAGATATCCCGGTAATACTGCATTCCGCAGCTGCGGACCTGCCGCTCCCATATCTCGTATTTTTCAAGGAAGGCCGCGCCCTCTTTTGTGAGAACGCTTCCCCCTCCGGCTTTCCCTCCGGCCTTTCCGGAGAGAAGCGAAAAACCAAGATTCCGCTCTGCCGTTCGCATAATCCTCATCGCCTTCGAGTAGGCCATATTCATGCTTTTGGACGCGGCATGAAGGCTTCCGGTATCCCGGACGCGCCGCAGAAGTTCCGCCGGTCCCGGGCCGAAGATTTTCTCACCGTTTTCTTCACAGATCTGAACCTGAATCTTTGGATGCAACGCACTCACCTCCGTCCGACGTTCCGCCTCGCCGTTATCTCCGCCCATTTTAACTGAAAATCCTTTACAAAGAAAGCAAAAGCGTTATACTTTTATCGGTATAACGATGCAGAAAGGATAGACTCAAATGAAAAAACAAACCATTCTTCTCACCATCGCCGCTTCCATCGCGGTTTCCTCCGTCGCAGGCTGCGGCGCGTCCGCTGCGGCCGGCAGTTCGGTTTCTGCCGCTGAGACAGCGGAAAGTAGGGAATCTGCCGGCATCGAAAGCATTTCCCAGTCCTCCGCGCAGGCGGCCGTAAACGGCGACGGCGCAGTCACCGTGACAGACCAGACCGGCCGTGAAGTCACCCTGGACAAACCCGCAGAGAAGATTGTTTCCTGCTATTATCTGGTGACCGCTTCCCTCATCCCACTGGGCGAAAAAGATTCTCTGGTCGGCATTGAGACCAAAGCGGACACCCGCGGCCTCTATCAGCTGGCTGCTCCGGAGCTTCTGAATCTGCCGGGCGTCGGTTCCGGAAAAGAGATCAATGTCGAAAAGATCGCATCTCTTTCCCCGGACGTTGTCATCCTTCCGAAAAAGCAGAAGGACGCCGCAGAAAAACTCACATCTCTCGGCATCCCGACCGTGGTGGTGAATCCGGAGACCTATGATGATTTCAACGGTATGATCCGTCTTCTTGGCGACATCACCGGCAAACAGGAAAAGGCAGACGAACTCGTATCCTACTATGACCGTTCCGTTGAGGAGATCCGCAGCCTTGTATCCGGCACAAAAGAGCGCCCGTCCGTTTATCTGTGCGGCAGCGATTCCGTTCTCCGCGCGGCGGCAGGCGGAATGTATCAGGATGAAATGATCGAGATCGCCGGCGGCATACCGGTCACAAAGGATCTTCCGGACACGAAGTGGGTGGACATCACCGCAGAGCAGCTCCTCTCCTATAATCCAGAATACATCTTCAATGTCAGCTATTCCGAATTCACCACGGACGATATCCGGAACAACACAGCCCTTGCGGAAGTCAGCGCGGTAAAAGAAGACCGGCTCTTCACCGTTCCGTCCCGGATCGAGGCCTGGGATTACCCGCAGCCGTCTTCGATCCTCGGCATCTACTGGATGACCTCCGTTCTTCACCCGGAGCTCCTTTCCGAAGACGATTATGTAAAGAAAGCCCAGGAATTCTATAAGACCTGGTTTGACATCGACGTGACAAGAGATCAGCTGTAACAACTCAACATGTTCCATTCAACTGTATGATCCGCATTCGCCGCGGAGATCCCGAACCGGTTATGACCGGTATCCCTCGGTTTTCTCCAAAGCGGATGCGGATCATTGCACCACTTCATGACATTCAGAAAGGAAGAAATGCGCCATGTACGATTTCCCCCGTCGCCGGGACCGGAGCCGGAATCTTCTTCTGCTCCTCCTGCTTCTCACGGCGTTATTTTTCTGGTCCTGCACGACCGGACAGTACCGGCTCACTGCCGAACAGATTCTTCTCGTACTCCGCGGGACACCGCAAAGTCCCATGGACGGCGTCATCTTCCGTGAAGTCCGTGTTCCGCGCAATCTCACGGCCGGCATCTGCGGAGCAGCGCTTGCCTCCGCCGGTTTCCTCTATCAGGAACTCTTCCGGAATCCGCTGGCATCGCCGGATCTTCTCGGCGTGAGCGGCGGTGCCTCGGCCGGCGCCATCTGCGCCATCCTCTTCGGAACCGGCGGCATCGCGGAAAAACAGCTTTTTTCATTCACCGGCGGCCTGACCGTGGTGTTATGTTCGGTCCTTCTGTCTTCCGCGATCGGCGGAAACCGGTATTTCAATCTGGTCATCTCCGGCATAATCCTGAGCGCGCTTACGAATTCCGCCATCATGGCACTCAAATACCTCGCAGATCCGACCTCGGAACTCGCCGCCATCGATTACTGGCTGATGGGAAGCTACTCCCTCGCCGGATGGAACGATTTCCGGATCTGTGCGCCGGTTATCCTGACCTGCCTGACGGTTCTTTTTCTTCTGCGGTATCGCATCAAGGTTCTGACGCTCGGCCCGGAAGAGGCCCAGACACTCGGCATTCCGGTTCGGTCCACAAAACGGATCTGCATTCTGTGCTCAACCCTTCTTGTGACCGCATCGATCTGCATCAGCGGCATCGTATCCTGGGTCGGTCTGATCGTCCCGCACCTTGCACGCGCCCTCTTCGGCTCCGATTTTGAACACAATCTTGCGGAAACCGCGCTTCTCGGTGCGATCCTTACGCTCGCCGCCGACACCTGCGCGCGGAACCTGACCTCCTCGGAACTTCCGATCAGCATCCTGACCACCGCCTTCGGAGCAGTCTGCCTCGCGGCGTTTCTGATCTCCGTCCGCCGGACCGCAAACCATTAAACCAAAGGAGTATACCATGCTGCAGATTCGTGATCTGTCTTTTCAATATCCGTCCGGGCCGATTCTGAATTCCATTTCTTTTGATGCGGCTCCCGGAGAGATCACCGCACTCATCGGCCTGAACGGCTCCGGAAAAACCACGCTCATCAAATCGGTTCTCGGACTTCTCACGCCGTCCTCCGGCTCCGTCTCTGCCGACGGACAGCTTTTGTTCTCCGGAAACCGTTCCCGCTCGTCCGGAACCGTCTCCGGGCGCGAGCGTGCCCGGCTTCTCTCCTATGTTCCGCAGCGAACCGACGGAGGCTTTTCCTTCTCAACCGAAGAATTTGTCGCCATGGGTGCCTCCGCCTACCTCGGCGCATTTTCAAGGCCGGACAGAGAAGTCCTGGAGCACGCCCGCTCCCTTCTCCGCGAACTGGGCGTTCCGCACCTCATCGGCCGAAATCTTTCCCGCATGAGCGGCGGCGAAAACCGCATGGCTTACCTTGCCCGCGCGATCCTGCAGAATGCGCGCTATTCCCTCATGGATGAGCCGGTCGCCTCTCTGGACCTCCGGCGTCAGCATGAATTCATGCAGCGTCTTTCCGGATATGTCCGAAAGAGCAGCACCGGCGTCATCTTTTCGATCCACGACCCGCAGCTCGCCTACGAATACGCCGGACATTTCCTCTTCATGAAGGAAGGGCAGATCATCGGCGATCTGCGAAAAGATGAGGGAAATGAAGACTTCCGGAGAACATTCACCGGATATCTGCGCGAAATCTACGGCGAGAGACTCCGGGCAGATTTCTTCGGCGACCGGCTGATGCTCGGTTTTTAGAAATATCAAGCCGAAACACGCTTCGTGAGTTTCGAGCGTTCAGCGGCATAAAAAACGCCCGGACATGCCGCCTTCCGGAGAATTCTCTCCGGCAGGGACACCGGGCGTTTTCTATCTATGATCGATATCACTTATCGATTTATCTTTTATCGTTTTGTCTTTTCGTTTTTGTCTTTTATCTTTTATCGCTTTTGTCTTTTATCGCTTTGTCTTTTATCGCTTTGTCTTTTCAGCAGTTATTCTGCCTTCTTTTCCTTCGGAAGAACAATATTCAAAAGAATCGCGATCACTGCGGTCGGAACGATGCCTGACTCTCCGAAAACCAGATTCAGATACGGATGAAGTCCTGCAAGAATGGCACTGTTGGTACCGATTCCGTATCCCAGGCCGACCGATACCGCAACAATCGTCGTAATGCGGCTGTCCACTCCATGGTTGGTAATCAGACTGATGCCTCCGACGATGATCGAAGCAAACATCATGATGGCCGCGCCGCCGAGAACCGACTGAGGCATGATGTTGACCACTGCGCCCAGTTTCGGGCAGAATCCGCAGAGAATCAGGAATACCGCACCGGCGGAGATTGCATACCGGTTTACCACCTTGGTCATGGAAACCAGTCCGACATTCTGGCTGAAGGATGTGTTTGGAAGAACGCCGAAGACTGCTGCCAGAGAGGAACCGATACCGTCACAGATCACGCCGCCGGAAAGTTCCTTATCACTCGCCTCCCGTCCAAAGCCGCCGATCTGTACTGCTGAGATATCTCCGATGGTCTCCACCGCCGTAACGACATACATGATCATCATCGGAACAATGGCTCTTATATCAAATACCGGCTGTACCGGAAGCACCTTCGGAACCGCGATCCATCCTGCCGATGCCACCTTGTTCCACTGTACAACCCAGGAGTAGGTATACTCCGCACCATTGGCATCCACACCCGTTGTCGGAAGAACAATGCTGAAGACAGATGCCAGCGCATATCCGGCGATAATGCCGATCAGAACACTGGCTGAACTCACAAACCGACTGCCAAAGTGCTTTGCGACGATGATCACGATCAGAACAAAGGTTCCGAGAAGCAGGTTGATGGAAGAACCGAAATCCGGGCTGGAGGTTCCGCCTCCGTAGTATCCCATTCCGACTCCGATCAGCGAAAGGCCGATTGCCATCACCACCGATCCGGTGACAACCGGCGGAAAGAAATGACGAAGCGGTTTCAGGAAGAAGCCGAGCACAGCTTCCATCAGACCGCCGAGAACAGAGACCCCGAGGATCGCGCCATAACCGATCACTCCGCCGCCCATCATGGTGGAAATGGACTTCATGATGCCCAGGAAGCCGGAGCTGGTTCCCATGACAACCGGCACTTTTCCTCCGACCGGTCCGATGGCATACAACTGAATCAACGTAACCACACCTGCCATGATCATGGCATTCTGCAGCAGCGAAATGCGGAGTGCCTCGAAATCATTGCCAACCATACCACAGACACCCATTACGATGATCAGCGGCGTAAGGTTGCCGACAAACATCGCCATGACGTGCTGAAGCCCGAGCGGAATCGCCTGTTTCAGCGGAATACGTCCCTCAAAGGTGTACGGATCTGTGAACCTCTTGTTCATGTCTTTCTCCTATTCATTTTTCCCCACCCGGACAAAGCGTTCTCCCGTCTGCTGCTCCGCGCTGTGTCATAACCTGCGGGACATGATCCTTCATCCGGCAATAACAATTTCGGTTAGAGAATAGCATTCTGCCGGCCGCTTGCGCAATACTCACATTTTACCGAAAAAACGTTAAATTCTAAAAAATTGTTGGCAAAATTTACAGAATAAGAAAAACAAGGAGTCTGCCGATCCGAGGATGGGGCGGGGATCGACAGACTCCGTTCAAAGGGTAAAAGGGTTATTCAAAATGCAGAAACGATCAGACAAAGGAAACTGCGAGATCCCGCAGTACATCCACCATCTTCTTCATTTCATCCAGTGATGCGTACTCCAGTCTTCCGTGGTAATTGTAACCGCCGGTCGACAGATTCGGGCACGGCAGTCCCATGAAGCTCAGTCTCGCGCCGTCCGTGCCGCCGCGGATCGGCGGGGTCTCCGGCTCAATACCGTTCTTCCGGAACGCTTCCATCGCGTAATCGATCAGCTCCATGTGCTGCTCGACGATCTCGCGCATATTGCCCGAGGTATCGGTGATCTTCAGCTCCACGGTTCCGTCGCCGTACTTCTGGTTGAGATAGGCTGCAATCCGCTCCATAAAGGCTTTTCTCGCGGCAAATTCCTCTTTTCCGTGATCGCGGATATTGAAGGTCATGGTACATTTTTCCACGCCGCCCTCGATCTTTCGAATATGGAAGAAACCTTCGCGAAGCTCCGTGTGTTCCGGAATCTCCGCGGCCGGAAGCATATCGGAATACTCCACGGCAACACGGATCGCGTTGATCATCCGGTTCTTCGCACTTCCGGTATGAACGCTCAGCCCGTGAACGGTCACCACCGCGGTCGCCGCGTTGAAGTTTTCATACTCGATCTCGCCGAGTTTTCCGCCGTCCACCGTGTAAGCGATATCCGCTCCGAAACCTTCCACATCGAAATGGTCCACGCCGTGACCGATCTCCTCATCCGGAGTAAAGGCAACGCGGATTTTTCCGTGACGAACTTCCGGATGCGCGAGGAAATACTCGCAGACACTCATGATCTCCGCAATTCCGGCCTTATCGTCAGCGCCGAGAAGGGTGGTTCCGTCCGTCACGATCAGCTGATGCCCGATCTGGTTCATGAGCTGCGGGGAATTCTCCGGTGTCAGCTTTACGCTTCCGTCCGCCGTCAGATCAATGTCGCCGCCTTCATATTTCAGGATTCTCGGATGAATCTCTCTTCCGCTCGCCGCCGGCGACGTGTCCATATGCGCAATCAGTCCGAGTGTCGGTGCTGTTTCGGTTCCCTCTCCCACAGCCGGCAGAGTGCCGGTCACGATGCCGAACTCCGATACCGCCACATCTTCCAATCCGAGTTCCCGCATCTCATCAGCCAGCGCCCTTGCAAGGACAAGCTGTCCCGCCGTGGACGGACTCGCTGCGGAATCCTCATCCGAAGTAGTCTCATAAGATACATATCGTAAAAAACGTTCTGTCAGTGTACACATTACCGCTGATCTCCTTAATCGGGCAGCGAGTCTTTCTCCTGCCCGCTCTCGCCAATGAACATTCGGCACGATGTGCCTCATGTTCTCACAACAAAAATGCCGCTGCAATCATCTGTTGTTGCAGCGGCAAAGGACTTGAAACGAGCCGAAACACCCATAACGGGTTTCGGCATTTCGCGGAATTTCCGTCAGAAAGAAACTCCGCGAGAGGTTAACAGAATCGGATCAGTCTGCCACAACCTCGGATGACGCGATCCGGGAATTCTTGCTTTCTTCGTCGGAGGAGTGCATATAAAGGACCTTTCCGACAAGAGCCATAACAATGAAGAATGCAGTGTAAACCAGACCGTATACAATCATCTGCTGGCTGGTGCCGTAGCAGAGAATGTTGTACATGATCGGCAGTGCGACAAGGTCGGTCATGGAAATCACGATATTTGCTACCGAGTAATCCTCAAGAACCGGAAGCTCATAGTCCGGATCGCAGATCTTAAGGAGAGCCATACCGGTCATCATAACGCCGGTACCCATACCCCATACATAGATTCCACGCTCAAACGGGCAGGAATCCGGAAGCAGAAAACGGAATGCGCGGATCGTCATGAAATAAACCAGTACGAAGCCGACAAGGCTGACAAGTACCATCGGGACAATGTAAGCTGCCACAGCCTTGACCGGCATGGAAGCGATCGCCGCTACAATGGCGAAATCAGAGAGCATTCCGCTCAGGTGAGATTTAACCTTGCTGTCGATCAGCCACTCGAGATGGAACTTCTGAAGAAGGAAGTTGATGAAGTGCATCACGATCAGCGCATACGGCCATACCGGAATCTCCTTGAAGCCCGGAATGTTGTTGCTTACAGCCGCACCGCGGATCAGATAAGCCGCTGCGGATGCAAGGAAGATCAGGCCAATGTGCACGGACAGACACTCAATGTTGGAATTGGATGTAGTCTCACGTCCTACTGATACCTGCTTGGTGATATCTTTCTGAATTCCGCTGGATGTGGAATCCGGAAGAGAGCTTGCCTGCTTCAGCAGGACAGTTCTTCCCTTTGCCTGTGCGCGGTTGATGTGGAAGATACCCATCAGGATACCGCCGAGAAGACCGATGGTTGCGAAGGTTGTCGCAACACCCTGAACGAGTTCCCATCTCTCTACGCCGGCCTCAAGAAGAACGTTTCCGACTGCACCGGCAGTACCGTGTCCGCCGTTGAAGCCCTGGCTCATCTCGAATCCGAAGTTCTCATAAAGACCCATATCCGGGAAAATCTTTCCGAGAAGAACCGCTGCCGCTACACCGATTGCAATCTGAGATCCCATCTGAGATGCATGAACACCGGTAACCATTGCAATTCTGGAGGCATGATGAATACCCTCGGAAGCTGCCTTTTTCTCTTTCTTTTTCTTAAAGTTTCCCAGCGGGATCGCTGCGAAAATCGGAACAATGAGAGTACTCGGCATGAGAGACCATGTCGTTCTCCACTCCTCCGGGAACGGAAGGATTGCGTGGCTTCCGAGAAGCTCCGGGCCGAGGAACAGGCCGATGAATCCTCCGAGAACCGATGCCGGAATAAGCATCTTGCGGAACGCCGGAACCTTTGCTCTCAGCAGGGTTCCGATCAGGAGCAGAAATCCGAGTGCTCCGAGACTCTTGAGAAGAGTCTGCATAAGTGCGCTTGTCATGTAAGTTTCCCCCTATTATTTAGTCATCCGTACCATACCGGACGCGTCACCGTGATACTTTCCGATTCCGTGATACAGCCGTACGGTGAGCCGGAACTCCCGCATGCCGGAAACCCGGTATCCCACGAGCAGCATCCGAACCCACAAAGCCTGTTCGAACGTTGTGCCGAAAAGCATCGCGTTTATCTTGATTTAATTGTAACATTCGACATGTTCATCATAAATTTCCAATGTTGTGATACGTCCTATCACTAAAATAGAATAACTATTCGATTTGTGTTATACTATCCGTGATAAATCATCACTTCCATAACAGAAAGGGATACCCATGTTCCGAGGGAAACAATATATCTATGAAATCTATAAGACAGGCAGCTTTTCCGCCGCTGCGAAAAACCTCTATATCTCGCAGCCGGCGCTCAGCAACAGTGTCCACCGCATCGAGGAACGGATCGGTTCGCCTCTGTTCGACCGTTCCACGTCTCCGATCCAGCTGACGGACATCGGAAAGCGCTACATTGACACCTGCGAAAAGATCATGTCCGCCGAGGAGGAATTCAGCCATTTCCTCGCCGATGAACAGAATATGAAAACCGGCGAAATCACCGTCGGCAGCAATGCGATGTACATCTCCTACCTGCTGCCGTCGCTCCTTTCCGCCTTTAAGGTCCGCCATCCGGCGGTGGAGCTGTACATTGTCGAGGGAACCATCTCCGCTCTGCAGGACCAGCTGACTTCCGGCGACATTGACCTGATCCTCGGTATGCGCGATATCGCTTCCCCGCAGTTTGAATCCTCACCGTTTCACGACGAGCACGTCATCCTTGCCGTTCCCGCCGACTGGACGATCAACCGTGAGCTCATGCGCTGGCAGCAGAGTCCGGACAACATCATCAGCGGTCGCTATCTGCTGAAGCAGTTCCCGTCGGTACCGCTGGAGCGGTTCAGCGACTGCCCGTTCATTCTGCTCCCGCAGGACAATGACTTCCATGCCCTTGCGCTGGATCTCTGCCGCAATGCCGGCTTTGTCCCGCACATCGCGCTGACGCTCGATCAGCAGCTGACCGCCTACAATGTCGCCGGTGAAGGTCTCTGTGCCACTTTTATCAGCGATACGCTGGTCCGCTATGCCCCCTCGGACGGTCGAATCATCTACTATAAACTGGATCCGGATCTCACCCGCCGGGAGGTCTCCTTTTATTATAAGAAGAACCGCTATATTCCGCGCGCGATGAGGGAATTTCTCACGATGGCCAAAACACAGGCGTAAACGGCTATTCCGTCTGCTGTTTTATCCGCTCATACGTTTTCATCCACTCATACCGTTTCATCCGCATAGCTCTTGATGATACCGATCAGGATCCGGGTCACCTGATCCATTGCCTCTGCGGTGATATGCTCCATTGGCCCGTGATAGGCATAGCCACCGATGCCAAGGTTCGGGCACGGCAGCCCCAGAAAACTCAGGCGCGCGCCGTCGGTTCCGCCTCTGGCCGGCGCGATGATCGGCGTAAGTCCGGCCGCCCGTGTCGCCTCCACGGCGTGATCCACCAGATGCCGGCACGGCTCGATACAGCTCTTCATGTTCCGGTATTCCTCGGAGAGTTCCCAGGATACCGTGTTCTCTCCGTATTTTTCATTCATCTCCGCGCAGATATCGGTGAGAACGCCGATCCTCTCCCGATAGCGCTGATCATCATGATCACGGACCGCATATTCCAGATGGGCCTCCGCCACGGTACCGGACGATGTCCGAAGATGATAAAAGCCTTCTCTCCCCTCGGTCATCGCCGGAATCTCATTGGCCGGAAGCCGGCTGTTGATCTCGATTGCGACGAGCTGGGCGTTCAGAAGACAGCCTTTTCCTCTTCCGGTATGGGTCTCGCGGCCGCGGATATCAATCCGGATCGTCGCCGCATTAAAGTTCTCATACGTAATCTCGCCCGGATTCCATCCATCGACCGTGTAGGCGTACCGCGCGCCGAATTTTTTGATATCAAAATAATCCGTTCCTCCGCCGATCTCCTCATCCGGAAGAAATGCCACACTGACCGGACCGTGCGGAATCTTTTCCCGCTGGATGCGCTCCAGCGCCGTCATGATCTCCGCGATTCCCGCCTTGTCATCCGCGCCGAGAAGCGTGGTTCCGTCCGTTGTGATCAGCGTCTGCCCCGCAAGTTCTTTTAAATGCGGATATTCACTGCAGGAGAGCACAAGACCGCTGTTTCCGAGCTTTACATCTTTCCCGTCATATTTTTCGATGATCTGCGGGCGGACATCCTTGCCGCTGCACCCCGGAAAGGTATCCATATGCGCCAGAAGACCGATCGGGGTGTTCCCCTCATGGCCCGGAGTGGCCGGAAGCTTTCCGTACACAATGCCGTAATTATTGACATCGACGCCGGTCAGGCCGATTTCCTCCATCTCAAAGGAGAGAACATTTGCAAGATCGAACTCCCGCATCGCTGAAGGGATCTCGTTCGTGTTTCGCTCACTGCTGGTCCAGATTCCCACATATCGCAGAAACCGCTCATTTACCATCATCCTGCTGTTCCTCCTTTCTCTCCGTTTCTTTCTCCGCGGCACCTGTTTTTTCCCCGGAGGCTGCCGCTTCCTCCTGCCGGGCCGAACGCATTTCGCCCATTGGGACATCGGCTTCCTGCTGCGTCCTGTCTTCTTTCTCCTGCGTATTCTCTCCGCCTTCCGTCTCTCCGTGTTCCGCCTCCTCGTCCGGAAGCGTGTCCAGCCAGAGTTCATACCATTCCACTGCCGCCTTGGTCACGTGTCTTTCCGCCTCCCGGACTGCCGTCTCCGCTTCCCCGCGGATCCGGTCCCACAGTCCGCCCGCCTCCAGATACACTTCCGGCGTGATCGGCGTATCCACATCATGCAGGGCATTGTCCACATATTTCAGGGCGTTATCCAGCATATCCACCGCGTCGGTCCACTCCCGGCGGTTCAGCATAAACTGCCAGTCCTTCTGCGCTTCAGCCGTGGACATTTCCCTTAACCGCGGACGTTCCCCCTTCGGAACCGCCTTCAGTTCCTCAATCATGCGCTGCTCTTCTGCTGTCCGGAGTGCCGCCGCGTCTTTATCCGCCGTCCGTTTCTTTTCCATGTAATGCGCGTAGCCGAACGGATAGAACATGACCTCGTTTCCCGGTTCAAAGATGAGGAGGGCATCCGCCACCTTCGACAGAAAATACCGGTCATGACTCACAAAGAGGATGGTTCCGCGATAACACCGCAAAATGGACTCCAGCGTCTCCTTCGCCGGGATATCCATATTGTTGGTCGGCTCATCGAGAACAAGAAAGTTCGGTTTTTCTTCGAGAAGCGCGGCAAGAACCAGTCTTGCCCGCTCACCGCCGGACAGATCCCGGATCTTCTTTCCCATATCCCCGCCGTCAAAAAGCCACCCGGCAAGCGTGTCCCGCAGGTCCTTCATCGTCTTCTGCGGAAAGCGGTCGTGATACCAGTCGATCACCGTCCGCTCTTTCTCCCCGTTGTCCCACGCCGCCGACATCTGATCAAAATAGGCCGCATCCACATTGACTCCGGTCCTCTTCTGTCCGCCCAGCGCGGGAATTCTTCCCGTCACCGTTTTGAGAAATGTCGACTTTCCGCTTCCGTTCGGGCCGAGAATTCCGATCTTCATGCCGCGGCGGATCCGAAACGAGATCTCCGCGAGTGCCCGGTCATATCCGAATTTCAGATGTTCGCACTCGAAGACCCACTTGCTTCCCGTCCGGGCCGGCACGATCTCCTCCGTCCGAATCACGGCCGTGTCTTTTACCGGCTTTTTCGCCTCCGGCATCCGTTCCAGGATCTTTTTTCTTGACCGGGCAAATGCCGCCTTATTCGGTTTATGGCGGAATTTTTCGATCAGTTCATTCAGGCGCCGGATTTCATCCTGCTGCCTCTCATATGCCTTGAGCTGTTTATCATAAGCAGCCGCCTTCTGCGCGCGGTATTCGGTGTAATTGCCGGAATATCGCGTTGTCTTGCCATATTCGACCTCCCAGATCACATCCGCCGTCCGGTCAATGAAATAACGGTCATGGCTCACCGCCACCACAGCTTTCGGATAGCTGCGGACGCACTCCTCGAGCCATTCCACCGAGGCGAGATCCAGATGGTTGGTCGGCTCATCCAGAATCAGGATGTCCGGTTCCGCCAGAAGAAGGCGGATCAGACTGATCTTCGTCTGTTCTCCGCCCGAGAAATCTCCCATCTTCTTTTGCTTGTCTTCCTTCCGGAATCCGAATCCGGTAAACATCCGGTCATAGCGCTGCTCATAAGCGTACCGCTCTTCCGAGTATCGAAACTCCGCCGGCTTACCGGCCATAACATCATCCATAACCGCATCCCGGATCGTCTTCTCCGGATCGGTCACCGCCGTCTGTCCCAGCATACCGACTGTAAAAGCGCGGGATTTCCGGATTCCCGCTCCCGGATTCCTGTCATCCCGATCCGGAAGAATTTCTCCCGCGATCAGCCGCAGAAGTGTCGTCTTCCCGGCTCCGTTACGCCCGACGACCGCTATTTTCTCCGTTCCTTTGATGCCGAAGGAAAAATGTGACAGAACGGGAATTCCGCCGAGGGAAACCGTTCCGTCCCGAATCTCCAGAAGCATGTTCTCCCCCTTTCTGACGCTGCCCGTCTGTCTGATCTCATGCCGTCTGTCCGGCCTCATGTCGTATCATCGCCGGCCGCCGTTCATTCCGCAATTCCTCGCCATCCAAGCCTGCTGTTTTTCTCTGCGTTTCCGCGTCATCACTGATCCCGGCTTATTCTGTTTTTCCGATACATCGCCGGCCGCTCATCTGACGGCATCCGTCTTCACAATGCAGTCATACCGGATCACTTTTCCGGAGAGCGAATAGCTCGGCTTCACGCCCGCAAGATACGGGCCTTTCACCGGCCGCTTCACGATGATCCGCCCGGCTCCGGCCGCCATCGCGGTCTTAAGGAGCGTCTCTTCATCTGCGCATGGCTTTTCCAGCTGCTGAATCAGCTGAAGTTTCTTCTTCACCAGCGAACTTTTCTTCCGCTCCGGGAACATGGGATCCAGCAGAATCAGATCGGGCCGCGGCGCATTTTCCTCCGAAAAGAGGCGTTTCATGATCTCCACGCTGTCTCCCTCCATCAGTTCCATCCGGGATGCGATTGCCCTCAGCTGCGGATTTTCGTCGTCTTCGAGAGCATTCTTCAGACACTCGCGAAGGTGTTCCGCCACCACGGGATTATACTCACAGAAGGTCACACGGAATCCTGCCGCCGCCAGAATCAGCGAATCCTCTCCCATGCCTGCAGTACAGTCAAATGCCCACGGGCGGGCGCAGTCGTCCGTTTCCGGAGCCGCTGCCGGACCGCAGTCGTCGGAAGCCGCCGCCTCTGCAGCCGCCAGCTTTGTCGCCTTCGCGGCTTTCACCAGCATCTCATGAGAAAGGTTGTGATAGCGAAGCCGCGGAAGCATCCGGCGCCAGTCATGCTGAAACTCGCCCCCTGCTTCCGCGCCTAGCGCATTTTCCTTTTTTCGCCCCATCAGTCTTCCTTCTTCGGTCTTCTTCCGCAGCACTTGGACTCGGTGCAGAAGCCGGTCACATCGCACTTTGGCATGAACAGGAGCTCGGAAGCCTTCTTCCACTCGTTTTCGCCCTCATTTTCACCATAGGCAACCAGCGCGTCGATGATATCCTTCATCATCTCACGGTACTCCCAGTAAGCTCTCGTGCAGAGTCTCTGATGGGACATGTCGGCAAGGTTGCGAAGATTCGTGCGAAGAACGACCTTCGTGGTCATGCCAAGAGGAAGAAGCAGCGCATTGTCCTCTCTCGGAACCCCCATCGCCTCCAGCTTCTGCAGATTCTCCAGAATGCCGGCCATCGCGTCACGGTATACCTTCTCCGTCTCCGGATCCTTCGAGATCGACGGCGGTGTGATATAGTCAAAACCGGACTCGTAATCAATATAGCGGGTGGACGCCTGAAGACGGGTCGGTCCTCCGGCGATATGCGTGTACAGCTCGCGGATGACTCTCGCGGAATAGCCGTCCAGAATCATATAAATCTGCGGATATTCCATGGTTCTTCCATGTCCGTCCTTAATGCAGCCGAGACCTCTCTTATAGTTTTTGGCCTGATCCCTGGTATTGCCTCCCCAACAGACGCCGGCCTCTTTTCCGATCAGCGAGATCGGGAACTTCTCCGTCTCTTCCTGAATAATGATTCTTCCCATGTCATTCACCTTTCCCCACCGTGTTCTCCGGTGATTCTGTTATCCTTTTTCTTTTTTGCGCGGCAAATCCGCCAGGACCCGTGCCTGCACGAAGCCCCGGCGGCTGCCGCAAAACGCCCGGAACTCCCGAAGCGCATGTCATCTCGTTATCTTATCACATTCCGGCCGATTTTGCACGGGACTGGCGTTCCCCGCGCTTTCCTTAACGTTCTTTCCTTACAGATTTTGCACGGGACTGACGTTCCCCGCGCTTCCCTTAACGGTCTTTCCTTACAGATCCTCATGTACCGGCTGCTCCCGGAACTGCCGGTTCCGCACGATGAAGTATGCCGCGGTCACGATCGTTCCGGTCACAATCCATGAGACCGGATAGACACTCATCAGCGCCTCGTAACTTCCGAAATACGGAAAGACCGCATGAACCCAGACCACGCGGAGCGCGCAGGTTCCGAAGATTGTCAGCACGGCCGGAAGAACGGAGACATTCATTCCTCGCATCGTGGAGGAGGCAATCTCATACGTCGCAACCATCCACTGGAAAATGAGCACGTGGAACAGTCTGGAATACGCAAGTTCCATAACTGCCGGATCACTGGTAAAGAGGCCGATCCAGAACTTTCTCCCGACGGTAAAGAAGATGTTCATCGCCATACAGGAGAGAATTCCGCCCCACAGCGCGATGCGGTAGATCTTTTTGCACCGTTCGAAATCCCTTGCCGCGAAGTTCTGACTGGTATAGGTCATCGTTGTCTGGTTAAACGCATTGACGGTATAAAAGCAGATATAGTCAAATGTTACCGCCGCTGCTGTTCCCGCCATTGCCACAGAACCGAGACCGTTGACCGCCGACTGGATCACGGTATTGGAAAGAGAAAAGACGATACCCTGAATTCCGGCCGGCACGCCGACTGCCATCATCTGCGCCAGATGATTTTTCTCGATCATAAAGCGCTGCGGATGCAGGCGGAAGGGTTCCTCCTCCCGCATCAGGAACCAGACGATCATCGCCGCGCTGACCAGATTCGAGATGACGGTCGCGATGGCCACACCGGCAACCGACAGGCCGAAGCCGACCACAAGAATAACATTCAACACCACATTGATCACGCCGGCCGCAACGAGAGACAGGAACGGCCGCCGGCTGTCTCCCATGCTCCGCAGAATCGCGGCTCCGAAATTATAAAGCATAATAAACGGCATTCCGACAAAGTAAATCCGCAGATAGAGTTCCGCCAGATCAATGACATCCTCCGGTGATCCGACCAGTTCAAGAATCGATCTCGCAGAGAAAAATCCGCCGAAAAAGAGAAGAATTCCACTGAAAAATGCCACAGTAATCACCGTATGCACCGCATCGGAGATCCGGTTTTTATGTCCTCCGCCGATCAGCCGTCCGATCACAACATTCGCTCCGACCGAGATGCCGAGAAAAAGGGCGATGATCAGACTGATGACAGACGAGTTGCTCCCGACCGCCGCCATCGCCTCACTTCCGCAGAACCGTCCGACGACTGCGGTATCGGCCGCATTAAAGAGCTGCTGCAGCATACTGCTCGCCGCAAGCGGAAATGTGAACCGGAGCATCGGTCCCAGAAGCGGACCGTGAAGCAGATCCGTATTGTTTTTTCTTTGTCTATTTTTACTCATGTTGTTTTCCTGATTCCATCAATGCCAGAATATTCCGGATCTGCAGTTCCGCTCCGATCCGGAGACATTTCTCGTCAATATCAAATTTCGGGTTATGGAGAAGCGGAACCGTGTCCGGCCGCTCACACCGGCAGCCGAGATGCAGAAAGCACGCCGGTCTCGCTGCCGCAAAATACGCAAAGTCCTCACAGCTCATATCCGGCAGCGTCTCCCGGATTACCTGTTCTTCTCCGAGCATTTTTTTCGCATTTTCCTCGCAGAGTGCCGTCACCGCGTCATCGTTGATCAGGCTCCGGTAAGACTCATAGAGGGTGACCTTCGCCTCCGCGCCGTAGACTTCCGCCGTTTTCTCCGCCACCTCTTTGAGCCGCTCCCGGGTGCGGACACGGACCTCATCGGAAAAGGTACGGATCGTTCCTTCCATATGAACGTGATCGGCGATCTGATTGCGGACTCTCCCTCCGGAAATGGTTCCGATCGAGAGAACCGCCGCCTCTGCCGCCGCTGTCCCCCTGGACACGATACTCTGAACCGCATCCACAATCTTTGCGGAGACGTATACCGCGTCGGTTCCCTGTTCGGGATGCGCGCCGTGACAGCTCTTCCCGTTCACATCGAGATCAAACATATCTTCCGCCGCGTACATGGCACCATAACGGATGCCGACCTGTCCCGCCGGATAAGCCGGTTCCACGTGAAGACCGAGCATATAATCCACATGAGGTTCTTCAAGACATCCCTCGGAAATCATCCGGTCCGCTCCGCCGGTTGTCTCCTCCGCCGGCTGAAAAAACAGCTTTACATCTCCCGGAAACTCCTCACGGTGTTCCGCCACGGTCTTTGCAACCGCGAGCAGAATCGTCGTGTGCGCATCGTGCCCGCAGGCATGCATGACTCCCGGATTCTCCGAAGAATAGGGCCGGTCCTTCGGTTCTTCGATCGGAAGCGCATCCATATCCGCGCGAATTCCGACCGTGATCCGCTTTCCGCCCGCTTCGCCGGTGCTCTCCCCGGATAATTTCCCGGTTCCGCGGATGAGGGCCGTAATTCCGGTGTCCGCACAGGTCCGGTGCTCGATTCCAAGTTCATCAAGAATCCGCTCCACCGTTTTCTTTGTCCTTATCTCACAGTCTGACAATTCGGGATGGCGGTGAAAATCCCTTCTCCACTCGATCAGCTGCCGCTCCATCGCATCAAAGTACTCTTTCTCTATCATAATCGCGCCTCCGTCTGACTGCGTATGGTGATCGTTCTTATCATCTTACCATGATACGGAGGCAAATATGCAGAAGAATTTCCTATGAAAAATAAAAGAACCGCATCCGTCCCGAAACAATCCCGGACGGACGCGGCTCTTTTATCGTATGTGTAGGGTACAACTTACTTTCCGATTATGCAAACATGCACGCAAGAACAATTGCACAGCTTACCATCGCACTGATGAAAGACTTCATGTTCTCTTACCTCCGTTTATTCAGTCGTTTTCGTCATGGATTACTATTCCAACTTTGACGGATTCTGGCTTTTTTTGATTTATTTTGATGTTCTCTCGAACACAGTGCACATTATAGTCTTCATTTTCACGATGTAAACCCCTTATTTTTAACTTTGGCATTCTGCTCAATGATCCGGTCCCGGGAAGTGGATTTGGGTATCAATTTATCAAATTGTATATAAAACATGAAATATATCATATAATCCGTCCATTATAGTCTCAATTTTTCATGCCGCAGCGGATTATTTCCGTATTCCAAAGTTTCATGAAGAATCCGTCCTTCGCCGAACAGTGTTCCCGTACTCTCGCTCCGGATTTCCGTAAATTTCTCTGAAAACCCGGTCAAATGTCCGCTCTTCTTCTCATAGCGTTTTCCGGCCTCCGATGATATAATGAAAAAGCTTTGTCGGCAAAAATGCCGGCCCGGCATGAAACACAAATAAAAACAGACACCATACAGAACAGATATATCAGTTGGAGGATTCTATGAAAATCGCAGTCAACTACGAAAACGGTCAGGTATTCCAGCATTTCGGGAAAACCAGAGAATTCAAGATTTATGACGTGGAGAACGGTCAGGTTGTATCGGAATCCATTTTAGAGTGCGGAAGCACCGGCCACGAAGCACTCGCCGGACTTCTCGCAGAGCATGACGTCGATACCGTTCTCTGCGGCGGACTCGGCGGAGGCATGAGTGCAGCCCTCGAATCGGCCGGCATCAAGGTGATTTCCGGTGTCACCGGTGCTGCCGATACCGCTGTAGCCGCATTCCTGGAAGGCGATCTGAAATCCGCAGGCATCAACTGCGATCATCACGATCATGAACACGGACACGAGGAGGGCCACCACTGCGGCCACCACGACCACGACGGCGAAGATCACCACTGCGGTCATCACGATCACGGCGGCGAAGATGGCGGCTGCTGCGGTCATCACGATTCCGAAGGCGAAGATGGCGGCTGCTGCGGTCACGGTGAGGTGGAAGAAGGCTGCGGTCATGGCTGCGGCGGATGCGGCGGTGGCTGCCACGGCCCGCGCCCGGTGATTCTGGAAGGCAAAAATGCCGGAAAGACTGTCCGTGCACACTACACCGGCACCTTCAATGACGGAACGAAGTTCGATTCTTCCTATGACCGCGGCGAGCCCATCGAGTTTGTCAGCGGCACCGGCATGATGATCGCCGGCTTCGATAAGGCCGTAGTCGACATGGAGGTCGGCGAGACCAGAACGATCCACCTGATGCCGGAGGAGGCATACGGCGAGAGAAATGAGGAAGCGATCATTCACGTAAAGATCGAGGAACTCCCGGGATCCGAGACCCTGAACGTGGGCGACCACATTCACCTGAGAAACATCTACGGTCAGGCATTCCCGGTTGTCGTCACCGAGAAGACCGAAACCGACATCACCTTTGACGCCAACCACGAGATGGCCGGAAAAGAGCTGAATTTCGAGATCACTCTGGTTTCCGTGGACGAAGCGGAGTAACGCGTCAGGCGAGAACAGAACGGCTCCGGCGAGACAGTACCTCCCGCAGACCAAAAAAAAGAACAGAACAAAACGACAATACAACAAAACCTTCGGGGCCGCCTCTGACAGGAGGAGAACCCCGAAGTTTTTCTGTTTTATGGATTATGTTTGTTCTTTCATTCAATCATCTGTCTGTATGGGACCGTTGTCACAGCTGATCCATCTCTTCCTGCCGGTCCTTCATCTTAAAATAATCCTCAATGACCTGTGCGATCTTCAGAATCGACATGGATTTCAGAATATATCCTTCCGGCTTCTCTCCCAGAACCTTGTGCACACTCTCCGAATCGTTCTTGCCGGTCAGAAACATCACCGGGATGGCTGCGGTTCTCGG
Source organism: [Clostridium] aminophilum DSM 10710 (assembly GCF_000711825.1). Classification (GTDB taxonomy): domain Bacteria; phylum Bacillota; class Clostridia; order Lachnospirales; family Lachnospiraceae; genus Clostridium_R; species Clostridium_R aminophilum. The sequence continues at coordinate 112,462 of NZ_JONJ01000007.1, forward strand.
GTTGGACCGGAGTTTCGCAAGGACATCGGCGCCGTCCATTCCGGGCATCATATAATCCAGAAGGACCAGATCCGGTCGGGCTACCTTGATGATATTCAAAGCCTGGGCTCCATTGGTTGTCGGAATAACCGAATAATCCTGGGCAAGGCTTCCTCTCATCATTTTCAGGTAGGCCAGATCGTCATCTACAATCACTATCTTCTTTTTTTGTTCCATCAGTCACCTGCCCTTTCCAGACTGTTGTACACTTCTTCCATTGCACGGATAAGACGGCCCATCTGTTCCCAGTCAAATTCATCCAGCGCATCCATAAACCGCTTCGACAGTTCCTTGAGTTCCGGATTTCTCACGATCTCCGCAAGCAGTTCTCCGTTTTTCAGTGCGGTGTCATAATCATAGATCTCAATGGCGGTCTTCAGTGCAGCGGTAATTTCACGAAGCTCCGCTTCGGCCTCTGCCTGAGCGGCACCTTCCTCCTCCGGCGTATTGCCCGGATCCGCCTGTTCCTCCCTGATCAGCGGATCCGGAACATTCTCCGGCTGGATGAATCCCATCTCGACCTTTGCATCGTAGGAATCTTTCTGCAGTGCATCGATCATTTCGAGAACAGCCGGCGCCTGCTCCCACATGCTTTTCAGATCTCCGGTGTCATGGTAGGCCTCCAGAAGAGCCGCCAGACGGCTCAGGTGATCCGCCCCCGCCAGACTGGCAGTGCTCTTTAACTTATGCATCTGCATTGAAAAATCATCCGCTTCCCGGTGATAGATCATGAGTTCAAATTTCTCTCTGAGTCTTTCCAGTTCCTTCAGCAGAATTTCCAGAGAAGTGAAAAATCCTTCCGGCGAACCGCAGAACCGGATTCCGCTCATAACATCGATCTCATCCACACGGAACGTCCATGTCGGAACCGGCGGAAACATTTTCTGATTCTCACTGTCAATGAGTTCTCTGGTCCGCTCATTCAGGGAATCAGTGATGTCCCTTTGAACCACTTCCACTTTTTCTTTCGGAAGCCACTGCAGAACCACTTCCTCCAGACGGTCCGGCTTCACCGGCTTCGGCACGTAGTCGTTAAACCCGGCCTCCAGATACTGTTCCCTCGCTCCTTCGATGGCATTGGCCGTCAGGCAGATCACCGGCACGGAACGGCAGTATTCCGGTTCCATCTTCCGGATATGCTGAAGTGTCTCGATTCCGTCCATATCCGGCATCCGGTAATCCAGCAGCACCAGATCATAGGTCTTCCGCTTCATCCAGAGAAGACACTCTTCGCCGCCCGACGCCGTGTCGATGTGAAGTCCCGTCTTTTTCAGAAGATCGCTAATGACCATCAGATTCATCATCGCATCATCCACCACAAGGATCGACGCATCCGTCGCATGGAAGCTTTCCTGATAATGTCTCTCTTTCCGTTTCTTATTCACATTCATCGCATACGATCCGATGGGTTTTCCGTATCCCCTGACCGGAAGATCGAAATAAAAGATCGAACCGACGCCGTAAACGCTCTTGACTTCCAGCCTGCTGTTCATCTTTTCAAGAATACGCTTCACAATGCTGAGTCCAAGTCCCGTTCCCTGAATCCTCCGGTTCTTTTTGAGGTCCAGGCGTTCAAAGGACTCAAAGAGTTTCGCCTGATCTTCCCGTTTTACTCCCATGCCGGAATCGATCACGGCAAAATGAAGCGTCAGATCCGTCGGATTCTCAATCGCTTCGTTCAATGCGAGTTCCTTGCCATTTCCTCCCTTCATGGCACAGCGAAGGAGAACCGTTCCGACCGAGGTATATTTCTGCGAGTTGGTCAGAAGGTTGATCAGAACCTGTTTGGTTCGCATCACGTCACCGATCAGGTTCTGTGGGATTCTGGGATCGATCTGGCTGTAAAACTTCAGTCCCTTTGACTCAATCCGGTGCCGGATCAGACCGTCCAGATCGTCCATCAGCGTGCGGAAATCATACTCTTCCTCGATGATCTCCATCTTTCCGGCCTCGATCTTCGAGAAATCCAGAACGTCATTGACCAGGGAAAGAAGCGTATTGCCCGCCTCCTGAATATTATTCGCATACTCCCGGACCTTCGGAGGCAGATTCTCCTCGCGAAGGATCAGTTCATCCATTCCAAGGATCGCATTGATCGGCGTGCGGATCTCATGAGACATATTGGACAAAAATGCCGTCTTCGCCTCGCTCGCCGCCTGCGCGTGACGCGCCATCTCATTCAGTTCGGAAGTGGTGGTGGTCAGATAGTTCGTGAGACGATCCGCCAGGGTCAGTCCGGCCTCCGCCTCTTTAAAAGAAAGCATCTGGAACATTGCCTCGGAATCGTGGTCTTTCCGGTCGCCTTCCCGCATCGCCACTGCCACCACCGCACCGCTGAACACGCCGCACACGCCGTGCCAGGCGTAGATCTCCCCCGAACTGGTGCCCGACATCAGCCGGATGTTCGCCCGGAGATAACATTTGATCTCCTCCGATTCCCGGACGCCGAGAAGTCCCGCGCGGCTCGCGCAGCGGTAAAGAAGCAGCGCTTCCGGACAGAATTCATCGACGGCTTTGCTTCCGCGGTCAGCCTCATGAAGGAGCGCCGAACTGCTTCCGTAGCCGAGCCGGAGAATCTCCCCGTCGTAGATATCGCCGAAGAAATAAAGTTCTCCCTCCGGCCCGTTGTAGAACGGTACGCGGACAATCGTGGTGTCACCGCGCTCCAGCACCAGCGGAAATTCATTGATATTCAGCAGGAAATCCGGCGTATTTTTTACGCCGAGATACCGCTCGTAAAGCTCCACCGCCGGTTTTCCGTCCACACTCAGAAGACAAGTGTCACCGATCTGTCTCGGCCGGTCTTTGTCCACCGTCGCAACCATGCCGCGGCCAAGCTGTGTCCATCCGAGGCGGTAGTCCATCATGATATTCAGGTTTTCGCCGGAATACGTGACGGCAAGAATTCCATCCGAAATCAGTTTGTGATTGCTGATAATATAAGGCTGCTCGCCCTTCATCATGTCATCCAGAAAGACGTTTGCCTTGGTTCCGAAAAAAGCGACATCCTCAAAGCCATCGGAAATCTCGCGGATAAAACGGGAAATCTCCAGCGTATCCCCGTTCACAAAAAGCTGAACTCCCTTCAGATTCTTCGTCTGGGAAAGAATATTCCGCAGCTGGAAAATGCATTCGTCCAGAGTACTTTCATGAAGTTCATAGATGTGGCTTGCAAGATCCGCCGCATCGAAAAACAAAAAGCTGACTTTCGCCTCGAACTTGCTGTCAAAATTCAAAAGTCCGAACTGCGATGCCCCGGTGATGATCATCTTCGGATAGGCGCGGTTTAAAACACGCATGACCTGCGTGATCAGCTCGCGCGGTACCCGGTTGGTATAAATGATCGCGACGGAAGCATTGGCCTGAAGGTACTTTGCTTCCAGATCGACATTGTTCAGCAGCTCGTAGGTATCTCTCTCGTCGTGTACAACGTAGGTTCTCTGTTCCATGTGGTCTCCTTATTCTGCCACGGTCATCCCGGCTTTCCGGTGAATTTCTCTTCCGGTCCGGGCGGAAACGGCACAATTCTCCTGTAACGTCGCTCTCCTGCGGTTCACTCGCTGTTCTCATTCTGCTCTCGAACTGTTTTCGTGCCGTTTTATATTGTTTCGTATCCGTTAATTTGCTGTTCGTTTTCCAAAACACACGTTATCGTTTTTATATCGACGGGAGAAAGGCACATTATAAAGCTTCCATATGAGAAAATCCATCGCTTTGTTAATCTTTTTACAAATTTCTGAATGGGCCCTCTATCACACGGAAAAAATGGTATAATATCACCATAATTACGGACACAAATTACGATCAGGGAGGAAGCGAACATGGCAGTAGAATGGAAAAATCTGGATACCCTCGCATCTTACGAGGCACTTCAGAAGGAATCGACGGTCGATCTCGCATCGGCCATGACCGGCGAATCCGGCGAAAAGCGCGCAAAGACATATCAGATTCCGATGGCGGAGGGACTCTCCTATAACTATGCGGCAAAGTGCGTTGATGACCGTATTCTTGCCGCTCTGGCAAAGCTGGCGGAGGAAGCGCAGCTCTCCGAGAAATTTGCCGCTCTCTATAACGGCGAAGTGATCAATACCGGCGAAAAGCGTCTGGTACTCCACCACCTCTGCCGCGGTCAGCTGGGCGAAGCCGTTCAGGCGGACGGCACCGACAAGCGGGCATTCTATGTGGAGCAGCAGGAACGGATCGCCGCATTTGCAGACAGGGTTCATAACGGAGAAATCACCAACGAAAAGGGTGAGAAGTTTACGGAAGTCGTTCAGATCGGCATCGGCGGCTCTGACCTCGGCCCGAGAGCGATGTACCTTGCTCTGGAAAACTGGGCAAAAACCACCGGCAATATGAAGATGAGCGCAAAGTTCATCTCCAACGTGGACCCGGATGATGCCGCGGCTGTTCTGGGTTCCTGCGACATTGCGCACGCCATCTTCATCCTTGTGTCCAAGTCGGGAACCACTCTGGAGACGCTGACCAACGAATCTTTTGTAAAAGACGCACTGACAAAGGGCGGCTTCGATCCGGCAAAGCATATGATCGCGGTCACCAGTGAGACGTCTCCTCTGGCGAAAAATGCCGGCTATCTCGACGCGTTCTATATGGACGACTATATCGGCGGCCGCTACTCGTCCTCGTCCGCAGTCGGCGGCGCGGTTCTCTCCCTCGCCTTTGGCCCGAAGGTCTTCGCGGATTTCCTTTGCGGCGCTCACGAGGCGGATGTCACGGCCAAAGAGACCGATCCGTTAAAGAATCCGGCCATGCTGGATGCCCTGATCGGGGTCTACGAGCGGAATATTCTCGGTTACGGCGCAACGGCGATCCTTCCGTATTCCCAGGCGCTCTCCCGCTTCCCGGCACATCTCCAGCAGGCGGATATGGAGTCCAACGGAAAATCCGTCAACCGCTTCGGCGAACCGGTTTCCTATGTGACCGGTCCGGTCATCTTCGGTGAGCCGGGCACCAACGGCCAGCACTCCTTCTATCAGCTCCTGCATCAGGGAACAGACATTGTCCCGCTTCAGTTCGTCGGTTTCCGGAAGAGCCAGATCGGTTCGGATGTTGTGATTGAGAATTCGACCAGCCAGCAGAAGCTCTGTGCCAATGTCGCAGCGCAGATCGTGGCTTTTGCCTGCGGAAAGCAGGATGAAAACAGGAATAAAGAGTTCAAGGGCGGCAGACCGTCCAGCATTATCATCGGCGATCAGCTGACACCGGCATCCCTCGGTGCTCTGCTCGCGCATTTCGAAAATAAAATCATGTTCCAGGGCTTCCTTTGGAACGTGAATTCCTTTGATCAGGAGGGCGTTCAGCTCGGAAAGCTGCTTGCGAAGAAAGTCCTGGCACATGATACAGATGGGGCTTTGAAAGTTTACAGTGATCTGCTGAATATCTGATCAGTTTTTCAGAATATCCATCGGATCTTTTCCCCGGATACCGGGTTTTGTCATGGTATACGGGTCTAGAATATCTTTTAACTGATCTTCTGTCATCAGTTTTTTCTGAAGAATCAGGTCCCGCACGGAGGCATTGCTTCGCAATGCCTCTTTTGCTATGTTCGCCGCCGTCTCATAGCCGACGTAAGGACAGATCGCGGTGATAATGCCGATACTGTTCTCGACCATTTCACGGCAGTGTTCCTCGTTGGCCGTAATTCCGGTAATGCAGTTGTCGACCAGAGTCCGGACCGCATTGGTCAGTGTCTGAATCGACTCAAAGAGTTTGTAGAAAATCACCGGTTCAAAGGCGTTCAGTTCCAGCTGTCCGGCCTCGGTTGCCATCGCAATCGTCATATCGTTGCCGATAATGTTGAATGCGACCTGGTTCACCACTTCCGGAATGACCGGATTGATCTTGCCCGGCATGATGGAAGAACCGTTCTGCTTGGCCGGAAGGTTGATCTCACAGAACCCGGTCCTCGGTCCCGAGGACATGAGGCGCAGATCATTACACATCTTTGAGAGATTGACCGCACAGCTCTTCACGATACCGGAAACCATCGCGTAATTGTCCAGATTCTGGGTAGCGTCAATCGTGTCATAGCTCTGCACAAGCTCCTCACCGCTGATGGTGGACGTGTTCTTCACCACGCGGCGGAAATATGCCGTGTCGGCGTTCAGTCCCGTTCCGATGGCGGTTCCGCCAAGATTCAGGGACCGGACTTCTTCTTTCGCCGCCTCAAAGCGGCCGATATCCCTGCGGATTCCCCCCGCATAGGCGTGAAACTCCTGTCCGAGCCGGATCGGAACCGCATCCTGCAGCTGGGTGCGTCCCATCTTGATAACCGAATCGAATTCCGCAGCCTTTGCGAGAAGCGCATCTTCCAGACGGTTCAGCTGCTCCTGCGCATTTTCGAGAAGGGTCAGCGTCGTCATTTTTCCGCAGGACGGAAAGACATCGTTCGTCGACTGACCGCAGTTGACATCGTCGTTCGGATTGATGATCGAATAGTCTCCTTTTTTTCCGCCCATGAGCTCGATGGCACGGTTCGCAATGACTTCATTTGCATTCATGTTCAGCGAAGTCCCGGCGCCGCCCTGAATCGGATCGACAATAAACTGATCGTGAAGCCTGCCCTTGATGATCTCATCGCAGGCGCGGACGATGGCGTCTGCTTTGTCGCGGCTTAAGACACCGACCTCGCAGTTTGTGATGGCGGCGGCTTTTTTGATCTGCGCCACGCTCACGATCAGCTGGGAATGAATCTTCAGCCCGGTAATGTGGAAATTCTCATACGCACGGAGCGTCTGTACCCCGTAATAGGCATCTTCCGGAACCTCCTTCTCCCCGATGGAGTCGTGTTCCAGACGATACCCCTCTCTGACTTCCATTATAAAGATCCTCCTTGTGTGGATTTTCTTATTCTCATTGTCGAAATGTCTCAGATCTTCCGAATTGTCCGTTTAACCCGTAATCACTCCGCCAGATGGCAGGCCACGAAATGATCCGGTCTGAGTTCGCGCAGCTCCGGCGTTTTCTCCCGGCAGACATCACAGCACTTCGGGCATCTGGTGTGGAACGGACATCCCTTCGGCTTATTGATGGGGCTTGGGATATCTCCGGTGATGATCGTGCGCTCCTTTCTCTTTTCCTGATCCGGATTCGGAATCGGCACAGAAGCCAGAAGTCCCTGGGAATACGGATGAAGCGTTTCCCGGTAGAGCTCATCACTCGACGCCAGTTCCACGATGGAACCGAGATACATGACCGCGATGCGGTCCGAAATGTATTTGACAATGTTCAGATCGTGGGCGATGAAGAGATAGGTCAGTCCCATCTCCTTCTGCATATTGCGGAGAAGGTTGATGACCTGCGCCTGAATCGATACATCCAGTGCGGAGATCGGTTCATCGCAGACGATGAACTCCGGCTCGATCGCGAGGGCCCGGGCGATACCGATTCTCTGCCTCTGTCCTCCGGAAAACTCGTGCGGGAACCGGTTCGCATGCTCCCGGTTCAGTCCCACCGTGTCCAGCAGCTCGGCCACGCGCTCCCTTCGTCTCTGGGTGTCGTACATATTATGGATCTCCATACCCTCTGCGATAATCTGACCTACCGTCATGCGGGTGTCCAGCGATGCATAGGGATCCTGGAAAATGATCTGCGCCTTTTTGGTGAATTCAAACCGCTCCTCCGCGGTTTTCAGCTCCAGCGGTTTTCCGCCGTAGAAGAGCTCTCCCTTTGTCGCATTGTAGATTCCCATCAGCGTTCTTCCCAGCGTGGATTTTCCGCAGCCGGATTCTCCGACAAGGCCCAGCGTCTCTCCTTTATAGATGGTGAGATTGACATCCTCCACCGCATGAAGGAGTCTGCCTCCGCTCACATGGAAATATTTGCAGATATGCTCTGCTCTCATCAATTCCTGATTCATGCCTTATCCGCTCCTTCCTTCGGGCAATCCGGGTGCAGCAGCCAGCAGGACGCCTTGTGACCGTTCTCGATGGTGAATTCCGGCGGCTGCTTCTCCTTGCAGATCTTCATGCAGCTGCTGCATCTCGCCGCAAAGCCGCATCCTTTCGGCGGAACCAGAAGATACGGGGGCGTTCCCGGTATGGAGACAAGAACCTCGTCCTTCGTCGTGTCCGGAGACGGAAGACTCTTTAAGAGCGCTTTGGTATACGGGTGCTGCGGATTGTAGAAGATCTGCTTTGTATCGCCGGTCTCCATGATCATGCCGGCATACATTACCACAACGCGGTCGGCCGATCCGGCAACGACGCCCAGATCATGGGTGATCAGGATGATCGCTGTATTGATCTTCTCTCTCAGTTCATTCAGGAGCTCCATAATCTGTGCCTGAATCGTCACATCCAGCGCGGTCGTCGGCTCATCCGCGATCAGAAGCTTCGGATTGCAGGACAGTGCCATCGCGATCATGGCCCTCTGCCGCATGCCGCCCGAGAACTCATGCGGATACTGCTTTGCGCGCTCTTCCGGGTTTGGAATATTGACCTGTTTCAGGCACTCGATCGCGCGCTGAAACATTTTATCCTTTGACATCTTTTTGTGAAGGTTTTCCGTCTCCACTACCTGCTTTCCCACCTGCATCGTCGGATTCATACAGGTCATCGGATCCTGGAAAATCATCGCGACTTCACGCCCACGGATTTTCTGCATCTCCGCCTCCGTTGCCGCAACGATGTCTTTTCCGTCCAACAGAATGGACCCCTCTTTGATCCTCGCCGGCGGCATCGGATTCAGCTTCATAATGGTCTGCGCGGTAACGGATTTTCCGGATCCGGACTCTCCGACGATCGCCACTACCTCTCCCTCGTCAACGTGGAAACTGACACCGCGAACCGCCTGAACCTCTCCGGCATAGGTATCAAACGACACCTTCAGGTTTTTAACATCCAATAATCTCTTTCCCATGAACTTATCTCCTTAATTTCGGATCAAATGCGTCTCTCAGGCCGTCGCCAAACAGGTTGAAGGCGAGCATCGTCAGAGAGATACAGATCGCCGGAATCATCAGCTGGTACGGATATACACGGAAATTCTCGATACCGAGCTGAGCAAGCGATCCCCATGAACACATCGGAAGCTGAACGCCCAAACCGACATAACTCAGATATGCCTCGGAGAAGATCGCCGCCGGAATCGCCAGCGTCACACGAACGATCATGACCGAAAGGGTATTCGGAATCAGATGCTTGGCAATGATGCGGCCGGGGCTTGCTCCCAGTGCCTTTGCCGCCGTGATAAATTCCTGTTCTTTCAGGGCCACCACCTGCCCCCGGACAAGCCGTGCCATGGGAATCCACCCCACCAGCGAGTACGCCACAATGATCGTAATCATACCCGGTTTCAGGATCATCATGAGAAGAATAACAATAATCAGATACGGGATACCGTTGATGATCTCAAGAATTCTCATCATAATGATATCCGCCGTTCCTCCGAAATATCCGGAAATGCCTCCGTAGACCGCTCCGAGCACAAGGTCCACAATCGCGCTGACGACCGCGATGGTCAGCGAGACACGTCCGCCCATCCACGCTCTGGTGAACAGGTCTCTTCCGAGCGTATCCGTGCCGAACAGATGCACATGACCGAAGCCGCCTGCGCCGGCTTCATCGCAGACGGTAAACATCGGCGCATTGGTATGGGAATAATGCTGTTCCCGGAAGTCAAACGGCGAGATCATCGGTGCTACGACAGACATCAGTATCATGATGAGAAGAACCACCAGACAGGCCATCGCAATCCGGTTCTGCTTCAGTCTCCGGACCGCATCCTGGAAGGATGTAAGACTCGGTCTGTTGGTTTCCTCACCCTCCGTGGCGGACGCGCCGATGTGTTCAAACTCCGATGCATCGATATGAGAGACCGTCACATCCGATGCCTGATTGATATTTTTTTCCATTTCCATATCTTTGTCCTCCAGACCCGGACCGGCAGTTTTTTCTGTCTGTCCCGGGCCGCCATTTCACATTGAAAGATTTCCCTTCAAACGTTATCCCTCCAGTTTGACTCTCGGATCGATGAATCCATACAGGAGATCGACGATCAGGGTACAGAGAACCAGCAGTCCTCCGTAGAAAATGGTCGTTCCCGAAATCATCATATAATCCAGATCTTTAATGCTCATGACAAAATATTTGCCCAGTCCCGGAATATTAAAAATACTCTCAATGACGAATGTACCGGTCAGAACCGAAGCAACCGTCGGTCCCATGATTGTCAGAACCGGCATGATCGCATTCCGTACCGTATGCCGGAACAGAATCTGGCGCTGAGAAAGGCCTTTTGCTTTTGCGGTCTTGATATAGTCCTGACTCAGAACGTCCAGCATGCTGGTTCGCATGAGTCTTGACACCGTGGCAAGAGATCCGAGTCCGAGGGCAAACGACGGGAGAACGGTCTTCGCAAAGGATCCCCATCCCTGAACCGGAAAAAGAGCGACTCCGAATACCTTTCGGAACTGAAGTGCGAGAAAATACTGAAGAAGGGCGCCCATGATAAAACTCGGAACCGATACTCCGATCATGGCGATGAACATGGAGAACGAATCCCAGGCAGATCCGCGCCGGACTGCCGCAATCATGCCGAGGAGAACGCCGGCGATAAGCGCAAATAACAGCGCTCTGGTTCCCAGATCCGCCGAAACAGCAAATGCCTCCGAGATCAGATCTTTCACCGGCTTATTGTAGGTAATGGAAGTTCCGAGATCTCCCCGTACAACATTTCCGACGTACATAAAATATTGGATAAACACCGGCTGATCCAGCCCGTATTTTGCTTTCATATTCTCAAGAACAGTCCCCGTGACCGCCTTATCTCCCAGGAACGGATCTCCCGGAAGCATTCTCATCATGAAAAATGTCAGTGTAATAAGTACAAAGAGCGTCAGGACGGCATATCCTACACGCTTCAGGATGTATCTTGTCATTTCTTTTCCCCCTGAAACTCCATGAGAAAAACTCCTTTCCATTTTCCTCATTCTGCGAGTCAGACGGAACGGCGTGCCGGAACAGTCCGGCTGCCGTCTTTCTGACTGTTGAAATGAACAGCGGGGCTGCCACATCGGAAAATGTGCCAGCCCCGGCATCGTACGATTTCCTTACAGGCTAATGCTTGTCCGCAATCAGTCTGCGAATTCCGTATAGGCGAAATAATATGCCTGGAACGGCTTACGGATGTAACCGCTCTTCAGCTTCTCACTGGCAACATAATCCTCATGTCTCCAGTAAACCGGGATGACCGGAAGGTCTTCCGCGATCTTCTTCTCACACTCGACAAAGATCTTCTCGCGTGCAACCGGATCCTTCTCATTCTTGGAATCTGCAATCATCTTGTCATAGTCCGCATTGCTGTATCCGGTGTGGTTGTTGCTGTTTCCGGATTCAAGAAGTTCCAGATCGGTCAGCGGATCGTTGTAGTCCGGGCCCCATCCGCCCATGCAGAAGTCAAAGTTGACCGCATTGCGGCGTGCTCTCCACTCGGTAATGGTCAGAACTTCAATTCCGATCTCAATGCCAAGATTCTGACGAAGCTGCTCCTGAATTACCTGAGACAGAAGCTCATTCTGGGTTCCCTCGGAAGTCATGATCTTCAGCTTGATCTCGGAAGCGTCTTTGTATCCCAGTTCCTCAACTGCTTTCGCAAGATACTCTTTTGCCTTTGCCGGATCTGCGGTCTCGCTGTAAAGGCCCTTTCCGCCGTTTTCTGCGACAACCGCCTCGGAAAATGTATTGGTATTGACACCGGAAACGCCGAGGGTCATCGTCTTCGGAACCTCATTGTCATTCTTGAATACGGTATCAATCAGCTGCTGACGATCCAGTGCCGCGGAGATCGCCTTGCGCAGGCTCGGAGAACGCATATCGGAGTTCTCACGGGTGTTGGTCCACATAAAGTAGCTGTATCCGCCGATGTAGCTGCTGACGGTGAAATCTTCATTCTTGAATGCTTCGCGCTGTTCGCCGGTGATATCCATGACATCCAGCTCGCCGCCGAGGAATGCGTTATATCTTGTATTGGTATCGGAATACTTTACAAAATTAATCTCCTCAGTCTCAACATTCGCCGCATCTCTCCAGAGTTCGTTTTTCTTGACGGTTACGCGGTTCTCGGTCACCCACTCGCTCATGTAGAACGGTCCGTTATAGAGGAGCTTGTCCGGGCTTGTACCGTACTCGCCTTTTCCGAGTTTCTCATAGAACGGCTGATAGATCGGAACCATTACCTCAAACTTTACATACTGAAGGAAGTATGGAAGGTAATTCTCCAGCTCAAGTTCGAGAGTATAATCATCCTTTGCGCGGATACCGACCTGGTCAAGGGTAACCTCTTCCTTGCTCGCGCCGGATTTGAAATCATAATATTTCTGTGCATTCTTGAAAATGGTGGCAAACGAAGCATACTCGGATGCATTGTCCGGATTCATCAGTTCGGAGAAGCCGAATACAAAGTCCTTCGCGGTAACCGGTGCAACTTCCTTGCCGGTGGAATCCACCCACTTCGCGTCCTTGCGAAGATGGAAAGTCCACTTCATGCCGTCTTCCGATGACTCCCAGGATTCCGCTGCTGCCGGAACCACATTGTTGTTCGCATCCATTTTTACCAGTCCGTCCCAGCAGTGACGGGCAACGGAAAACTCGTTGTTGTATGTCATCAGCAGCGGGTTCATAACGGACATGGTGGTCACTTCTGCCGTAATGGAATTCTTCTTGGAGGTTCCCTGATAAATCCCTTTACCGGCATTCGGATTCACATTCAGCTGTCTTGCAAGGGCAGCCTGATCCTCGGATGCTGCCGTGGTCGGATTCTCCGCTCCCGCAGCTCCCGAAGCATCTGTTGCATTCGCCGCAGTACTGCCGCTGGCCGGTGCGGATCCGCCTGATCCGCCGCAAGCTGCCAGAGACAGTGCGGTCACCATCGCAAGTGCCAAAGATAATCCTCTTTTCTTCATAGATTCTCCTTCCCTTTCCTCTGGGGCAGCATTCAAAAGACAGACGATTGCAAAGCATTTTTGTGGTATAGGGAATTTTGAAAAAATATCCTGTACCACAACGAGTCGAAACACGCTTCGCGAGTTTCGAGCTTTTCGCGACAGTCGCCAGGACCGCACTAAGGCGCGGCCCGGGCTCGTTGTTTGCGTAAAAAAAGTTACGATATCAGGAAAATCAACCGGATATCGTAACCATTGATTCATTTGGAGCTGTTGCAATGATTGCGTGAAAGGTCCGCTTGTTGAATACTGCCTCAAATGTTAAAATCTGGTATATGTCACATTGCACGATTCATGTGATATTTACCATTTATTTTTATTCATTTTAACATATCAATCCATTCAATAGCAACTTATTTATCAAAAAATAACATAATCTTCATAAATCGAGGGAATACAATGAAAATTGTACGCAACTATGAAAATATCGTCCGCGAGAATTATGCAAAACTGTACAAATACGCATTCATCGAAAGTTGTCACGATATTTCCGCAAAAGACATTACATTTCAGTCCCTTCTGTACAGCGTCGATCCGGAACGCAGCGACCGGTCTGTCTGGCAGAATGCGCACTCCGTTCTGAATGATTTCTTTTTGCGGAGTCTCCGCCGGCGCAGGAGCCGGGATGAGATCGCCGCCGGCGTAACCTTTCCGATCAGCGACGGGCTCTGGGATTTTCTGGAAAAACCAATCCAGGAAAAAGAAGCGATCTTTCTCATGGCAGAAGCCGGACTTACCAAAAAAGAAGCCGCAGACATCATGGCTGTCCATGTGTCCCGGCTCCCGAATCTCTCGCAGGAAGAACGTTCCCGCATCTCTTCTCTTTTGTCTGTGATCGTCCCGGACGGTGCATCCGAAGAAGAGGCCGCCGATCGGGTCCTGCTTCGATTTACCGAGCGTAGCGTCAGCTTTGAGAACCGGCTTCGCGATCTCCGTCTGTTCTTTGACCGTCACATTCTCTGGCTTGCCGCCGCGATTGCGCTGTTCTGTGCCGCCGCGGCCTACTGCACCGCATAACAGTCTGCAGAAAACAATCACCAAAAATTGATGTCATTTCATTTCCGGACAAAAGAACGCCTCCCGAAAGCAGCTGCCTTCGGAAGGCGTTCTTTTCTGTATGACCCGCTGTATGTTTCTGTTTAACACGATGTATGTTTCTGTATGGCACACTGTATGTTTCTGTATGTCGCTCTGTATGACATGCGGCAAATACATTTACCGCTGAAAACTCTGATCCGGACGCGGATTTCTCTTCAGCTTCGAGGCAAGAAGGCTCAGGATCTCCAGTTCAACGGACCGCTCAAAACCGTCCACCTTGACAATGCGTTCTCCGGACAGACCGTCCACACTTCCGAGATCCACCGTCCTCTGGAGAAAATCCTCCACAAACTGTGTGACATGCGATCCGTCGATCCGGCTGAACACTGTTTTCCCTGTCAGTGCCTCAAGTTCGGAGGCAATCCCGTAGGCTCCCCAGTTGGAAACCGTCGCGATCACAAGGCGGTCCGTCCGGATACGGCACGGAGTCAGTTCCAGCTTTTCCAGTATCACATCCTTCAGATTCCCCATGCCGATCTCGTTGCCGCCGTCTCCGACGCCGATCGTCGGCACCTCACACAGCTCAAACATCCGGTCACAGGGCGCGGTGTGCTCCCGGATGCTGATTCCACGCATATTGGCATAATCTTCCTTCACATTCTTTCCGCAGCGTTCGATCGAAATCATGCCGACCGGATTCAGATTCCGGAGAAGTGTCCTGCAGGAATCATCGTCTGCCTGCATGGAAAGATAGACGGTCTCGATTCTCTCCGGCTCGAAATATCCCTTGCAGTTCTCATCCGTCACAATCACCGGGCGGTATCCCAACCCCTGAAGGACTTTTGCGACCACCGCCGTTCCGGAGGGGCCGTCCGTCTCCGCGGCGCCGTTGACATAAAATCCCGTTGTGAGAACAACGCATCCCTTTGGCCATGTCAGAATCTCTTCCGCCGCCTGCCGGCAATAGTGCTCTGCCAGATACTGCCGGAGGACCGGCATTCCTCTGGCGGAATACTTCAGAATAATGTCTTCTGTGCTGTCCGTTTTCATAAACCGCTCCCTTCATTCTGTCACGCTGTTTCGCTGTCACGCTTTTGGTCTTTCACACTGCCGCCCGTCATGTTGTCCAAAAATTTTCATATTTCAGCATTATATTTGCAGTATATCACGATACATTCGGAAATCCTCCGAAATCATTGTTTTTCGACTATTTACATCCCATGAAGCTTGTTATATTCTTTTGTATATACTATGACATAATCGCCAAAGATGTTTTCTCCTGTCGTTTTTCATTTTCTTCACAACGCGCACCCCGAAGGATGCTGCGCAGAAAAACATCTTTTATTTTCAGAAAGGAGAGTGCCTTCGGTCTGTCCCGGATTTACGAAGGCACGCATAAATTTATATGGCTTTATCACCAAAAACCGTTATTTCAGGAAAGCCCACGGTTTGTATGGCCAATACTTCGCCGGCTTTTCCCGCGCTCTTTTACGACACCGGCCTGTCCGCAGCGTCAGAGGGATGGCATTGGAAACCGGAATTCACCTTGTCAATTCTCACGCAGGGCACGATGAAGCTTTCCCTCGGAGGGGAAGAATACGATCTCCGTACCGGCGACGGTTATTTTGTCAACAGCGGATTTCTCAGCCATTGTGCCTCCTCCGGAGATGTCTGCCGGCAGCGCACGATTCTCTTCCCGGGAGATCTCATCGGCAGAATGGATCCGGAAAGCGGTTCCTGTGACATTTTCTTCCGGAAATATGTTCTTCCGTTCTCCCGAAGAGATGCGGTACCGGGGGTGGTGCTCCGCAGATTCGAGCCGGAAGATAACCCCCTTCTGAATCGGATCGAACAGGCCTGGAACAGCGGCAGCGCCAACGCACCGGACTATGAACTGACCGTTCGGGACTGCATCTCACGCATTCTTTCCGAAATCCTGCACCGTCCCGCAGTTTCCGGCGAAGCGGCGGAGAAATACCGCCGTCAGGAGGACCGCACGAAACGGATTCTCGCTTATCTGGAAGAAAATTTCATCGAAGATCTCTCCATCGGCGAGCTGGCAGTCTGCGCCGGAATCAGCGTCAGCGAGTGCCTCCGTTGTTTCCGGAGTGTCCTTCACACCACACCGATCCAGTACCTGAAGCAGTATCGTCTGGAAAAGTCGGCCGAAATGCTGGCATCTCCGGAACACACCTCCGAAAATATCGCCGATATCGCAAGGGCAGTCGGTTTCGCCGACATGAGCTATTTTACGAGGGCCTTCCGGACCCGTTACCGGATAACGCCGTCCGAGTGGAGAAAGACCCATCTGCAAACTCCGTAAAACGGATTGGAAGGATCCGCCGTGACCGCTCCCCGGCCCCATTTCCGCATAATTCCCGCCGCGGAGGCCGAAACACCCCCTGCAAGTTTCGCGCGTTATGGCGGCAGCCGTGAAAACCTTTCGGAGCGTTTTGATGCCATGAAAAAAATCGGAGAACGATCCTATGACGCAACAAAACAGGCGAAAGAGCAACATTCCGTTTCTCTTTCGCCTGTTTCGTTTATGCGTATTCATCGATATAATCGCCTAATCCGTCTTCTTTTATCTGCGTCCTCATCTGGCCATCTACTTCCTTTTGACTTACCATACTTGCTTCTTCCTGTTCCGTTTCTTCCGCCCGGATACTCTGGAGTTCCTGCTGAAGCTGAACAATCTGCTGCCGGATATCCTGCTTTTTGGCGATTTCAGACTCCGATAACTCTTCCTCGCTCTTACTCTCCAGTGTGCTCAGCTGCTTCTGCAGGGCCTGAATCTTCCGCTGAATAACAGATTCCCGGTTCGAACCGCCGGAAACATTCGATTTTGAAAGCTGAATGGCATTGCTCTGACTGACACTATTAATCCGCATAACAACTACCTGCCTTTCCTGATCACGGGTATGGCAGTATGGTCAAAACGCTCCTTCGTTATGTTCCCTCTGTTCTTCCGATATCCTGCCTTCCCTGGCCTCCGCTCCTGCGAGCGGCAGATACCGGTCCCTCGATCATATATTTCACTTACGGAATCAGATGCGAATCCGATTATTCATCGCTCGATCTGATCCGCCAACGAAGTTTGAACACGGTCATTCCCACTTCGCGCCGACACTTCGGTTCGATTTTTTCTGTTTTATATGCAGGTTATCGGCTTGTCAGATTTGATTATAAGGAAAAAGACCTCCTCCACGAGGCATGCAGGAAAATATCATTTTATTCTGTTTTTCTCTGTTTTTTTGATTATTCTTTCCTGCCTTTCTTCCTCCACCTCTACTTCTACCTCTACCTCTACCTATTTCTTTCGCGGCTCTGAGACTGCGCTTCCACTTGCGGAGTCCGGCAGCCTCCGGTCCGAAGCTGCGTTTGGTCTTTTCGGCTCAATCCAGAATCTGTCCGTCTGTGGAAATGGTTACGACCTGCCACGGAATGAACTTTCCGCTGTTCTGAAGAGCAGTTTCCGCCGCTCTCTGAAGGCCTCCGCAGCATGGTACCTCCATGCGGACGATGGTCACGCTCCGGATGTCGTTGTTCCGGATGATCTCCGTCAGCTTCTCCGAATAATCCACCGCATCCAGCTTCGGACATCCGATGACAGTGATCTTTCCTTTCATAAAGTCCTCGTGCATATTGGCGTAGGCGTAGGCCGTGCAGTCTGCCGCAATCAGGAGCTTCGCGCCCTCAAAAAAACCGGCTTTTGTCGGGAGAAGCTTGATCTGACACGGCCACTGATTCAGCCGGGACGCCGGTCTGCACACACCGGTTGGAACCGCTTCCGGTGCCGGCCCCTCCCCGCGGTGGAATTCCATCACGCGGGATCCCGGGCAGCCGCCGTGCAGGTGTTCCATATGCATTCCGTCCAGACTCATTCCGTGTTTTTTCATCTCGTTCATCTTTTCCGTCATCACATTGTCCGTCTTCATCTCGTTTATTTTCATCCCGGTCATCTCCATCCCATTCATCTTCGTCTCATCGGCCTTCCTCTCGTCCGTCTTCATCTCGTTCTTGTTCTTTTCCTCCTGCGATCTCTTGACTGCTGCCTCGTCATACTCCGGTGCCTCTCTCTCCTCGAAGGTAATCGCTCCCGTCGGACATCCCGGCAGACAGTCGCCAAAGCCGTCGCAGAAATTTTCCCGGACAAGCTTTGCCTTTCCGTTAACGATATCGATTGCGCCCTCATGGCACGCGGTTGCGCAAATGCCGCAGCCATTGCATTTTTCCTCATCAATATGAATAATCTTTCGAATCATGATTTCCTCCTCCGGTACTCAGCCACGAGCCGGATTCATCCCGGCTCATATCTGCCCCGCCAATACTGTTTTCCCCCATTGTATGGATCTGTGAAGAAAAAATCGGTATCATCGGATACGAAAAGAAAAAAGAACTGTGAATCAACCATTGAGTTCATTCACAGTTCTCTTTCAAGCAGTAAAGACGATCGTCCGCAGCCGGACATCTCCTTATTCCATCTCTCATAACAAGCTGTCCGACCGCTGATCCTCCCCGCCCCTGACATTCCAGCGCGGTCCCTTTTTCTCCGGCCGCATTTACCACTGAAACACCGCAAGACGATTATTGATGTTTTTCCCAATGATGGCAAAGATCTTCGCGCGGATCGAATACTTCTTCATCTCATCATTATAACTTGTCTCGGAGATCAGCTGCATTCTCGGCTCCAGTTCCAGATATTCCGCCCCCGAATCGGTTCCCCAGCCGAAGGTCGCGTTAGTGTGCCGCACCGCGTCATGGTTTTTCCCGTGCTTTTCCAGAAACTTTGAGTGGAGTTCCGCGAGAAGATAGCCATGTTCAAAGGAATCGCAGAGCATATGAAGGCAGGTATTCACCTGATCCTTTCGAAAATACTCCAGCACGCCCTCCATGACAATGATATTCATTGCCCGCTTTGGAAGATTTTTGGTCCATTCCGCTTCCAGCGCGCTTCCCTCCAGCATACGGCAGCGCTCCCGGTCCTGGTATACTTTTCTTCGCTTTTCGATCTGATCCGGAAGATCCACTTCAAACCAGAGAATTTTCCCGTTGTCCACCTGCGAAAACTTATCGTCAAATCCGCAGCCCAGATTAATGCATAGCGCATCCGGATATTCTGCGATCAGCCTTTTTAATTCATTCCGAAAAAGGATCGTTCTTGCCACGACCCCTTCGTGAGACAAAAACGGATCATATTTACTCACATCCACCCCCAGCGTATCGATGATCTCCTTGGCCTTCCGGTCAATAATACGCGGATTCGGTCTTTTCGTTTCACTTGCCTTGATCGCCAGCGGGATCAGCGCGGTTTCTTCGACATCTCCGAAAGTAAGTTCCATCGCAGCCTCCTTTTTCTATCCGTTATATCAGCCTTGTCCACTAACAGAGTCCGCAGACAGAGGGGTATTTGTTCCGCCGCCGGTGTTCTCCAGTATCTCCCGTTTCAGCAGCGTAATCTGCCGCCCTTTGATCCGGATTATCCCCTTCTCCCTCAAATCTGCCAATTCCCGGTACAGCGCCGCCCGGCTGATGCCGAGACTCTTGGCCCAGATTTCCTTCGAGTCCTTCAGCACAACTGTCTCACCGCCGCTGCCGGACGCGTTGAGCAGTAGATACCGGATCACCTTCCCCCGGCAGGACTGCATTGCCAGATTCTCCGTCCTCCGAAGGAGAAATGCAATCTTATCGTTGCACAGACGCAGATACCGGGTCATCAGCTCCCCGTTACTCATCATAAGGTGCCGGAACTCTTCCTTCGGCACAAACACCACATCACAGTCGCTCCGGCATTTCAGTATCGTTTCCCGGTCATAGGAGGAGAACAGATTGCAGATTCCGAACAGATCGCCGGCCTGCAGCTTTGACAGCCGCACCTCCGTGTCATCCGGAAGAACCGAGTACACGTCCATTGATCCGGATAAAATAATGCCGACATGCTCCCTCCCTGAATCCACCTCATTCGCAATCAGTTTTTTTCGGATCCGGCGGTAAACGAAGTGCAGGTCTTCGATCGAAATGCCGCGGAACAACGGCACTGCGGCCATTTGTTTTTTTATTTCAGTTTTCGTCATGGCAAACGCTCAAAACAACTCCTCTCAAAAAGACAGTTATTTCAATCTAATCAATGTTTGTTTTAGTTTACCACATATTCCCGTGCTAATGATAGTCTTATCTAATTTCAGAGATATAAGACTAACTTTTATCTTCTTGTTTCATTCTCCCTTCCCGATATTTATTGAAAAACCTTGATCTTTAGCTCGATATTATTTAGTTAGTCTTATCTTTTTTGCAGAATGTCTCATGTTGGACAGTTTTATTCAGCTAATCCGTATTATAACTGGTTCCGTTCTCCCCTAAAAAACAACCAAACCGCACCGGCTTTCACTCACTGGCCTTTTCGCTCACAGGCTCTTTCACTCACAGGCTCTTTCACTCACAGGCTGAACGAAGAGCGAACGGTGCTCAACGTTTTAATGAATACCTCATATCATTTGCAGAAAGAAGGATAGGATAAATGAACCGAATGATCATGATTTTAGGTGCAGCTTCGGTGGGAAAGACCTCCGTGATCCGGTGGCTGGTCCCGTATCTGAAAGAGAACCGGATCAAACCATGCCTTTGCAAGATCGACTGTCTGTACACCAACGACTCCGAAACGTATCGGAATCTGAATGTCCCCTATGTGGTAGGACTGAGCGGCGATATCTGCCCGGATCATTTTCTGGTCTCCAATCTCTGCGAATTATGGGACTGGAAAGAGAAACAGCAATGTGACAGCCTGATCATCGAAACGGCCGGACTCTGCAGCCGGTGTTGTCCCGCAACCGAGCACACTCTGAGTGTCTGCGTTCTGGATGCGACCGCCAGCACCCATTCCGCAAAAAAACTCGGTCCGATGGTCACGCTGTCCGACTTCATTGTCCTGACCAAAATCGATATGGTCTCACAGGCGGAACGGGAGATTCTCATCCATTCCCTTTCTCAGCTCAATCCGGGCGCAAAAATCTTCCCCGTCGACGGCCTCGTCGGCTACGGGGTGGAATCGTTGGGACATGCGATCCTTTCCGCGCCGCCGGTGGACGTCTATGACGGCGACATGCTCCGCCACACCATGCCCAGCGGTGTCTGCTCCTACTGCATCGGCGAAAAACGGGTCGGAAGCGCATTTCAGCAGGGCGTGGTCGGCAAGATACATTTTGAAAGCGGGGTGTCATCATGATTCATCAGATTCGTATACTTCCGGGCGCAGACAAAAACGGAAAACCGGAAAACTATTCCGAAATCGATCTGAAATCGGACGAGCTTTACACTATTGTCGGCAATACCGGTTCCGGAAAAAGCCGATTGATCAAGGATCTGGAACAGTTTGTCCAACAGGACTCCGTTTCGCAGCGGACGATTCTTCTGGACGGCCGGCTTCCGTCTCCGGAAGAGAGGCTGACCATCAGCCGGAATCTCATCGCCCATCTCGGTCAGAACATGCGGTTTGTTCTCGACAAAACAGTGGAGGAATTCCTGAAACTGCACGCCGAGTGCCGGGATATCCCGAATCCGGACATCGACGGCATCCTCGAGGTTGCCAACGGGATCACACCGGAACCGGTCACCCGAACCATGAATCTGAACACGCTCAGCGGCGGTCAGAGCCGGGCGCTGATGATCGCGGATATCTCCTGTATCTGCGACAGCCCGGTCGTCCTCATCGATGAGATCGAAAACGCCGGAATCGATAAGACAAAAGCACTGCAGCTTTTACTGAACCGTCAAAAGCTTGTCCTTATCGTCACCCATGATCTTCACACCGCGCTGATGTCGCAGAAACGAATCATTATGGAAAATGGCGGAGTCAAGGCGATTGCCATCCGAACGCCGGATGAAGAGGCTCTTTATCACGAACTGGAAAAATCTTATCAGAAAAGAAGAAAACTGCAGAATGCCATGCGGGAAGGGAGATCACTGTTATGAAGAAAGTCGTCATGTACTGGAGCAATATCTGCGTCCTTCACAAATTTGAGCGAGACCACATCGAAACCATCCGTCAGGAACTTCTGTCTCTTGGGATCGATCTTCAGACCGAATACTTCGGTCTCGGTTATCCGACGCGTATGAGTGAGGCCATGCTGGACCCGGCAAAACCTCTTCCGGACATCATCATTTCCACCGATCTGGAGGTCTTTGAAAACAGGGAGCTCTATGAATCCTATTCCCGGGATCTCTATGAGATCGGTACATGGTTTCCGACAAAAAAGAAGGAGAACTACCGCTCTCTCTACGGAGATCCGCACCTTCTTCCCTTTATCGCCATCCCGATGATGCTCTACTCCAGGGATTCTTCCTGGCATGATACCTCTCTGGAGGATCTTGTAAACTCCCGAATTGCCTTCGGCGGCATCAACAACTCTGCGGCAAAATGCATTTTCAAATATCTGTGGGCGCAGTTCGGAAAGAAAACAGCATCCGATTTTCTGGAGCGGTGCGATCTCTATGACATGCCGATTCAGGGAATGCATGCGGTGAAAACCGGTTCAGCAGAAGCGTCCCTCGTTCCATCCATCTACGCGCTCCGCGCCGATATGATCCATGAGTTTGCCTATCCCCTGTCCGACGGATGCATTGTTCTCCCGTCTTTTGCCGCAGTGCGGAACAGCATTAATGAAGAGGCCGCCCGAACCATCCTGTTCCGTCTCCTTTCCCCGTCTTTCTGCAATTTCTTTGTCTCAAACGGGGATCTGATCTCCTGCATCGAAGGAACATCCGAATGCCATTCCGGTGCCATCGCCGATGCTCAGTACCTCTATCCGAATGAGGATTGGTTCCGCCGTGTGCGACCGGCGGAATTCTACGAAAGCTATTGCCGGATCCTGCCGACTGCGGTGGATTATTCCAAAGCACCGGCGTAACCATCCTCGTGCGGAAGAATGATGCACTGACCGCATAGAAAAATCTTTTCTGATCCGTTTTTTTCTCATCCCTGATGTCGGACAAACATTTACTTACGGCAAACCCGAAAAAAAGAATGACCGACAGATGTCTCCATCTGCCGGTCAAAATTATTACATTTCTGCCGCCGAATTCGATTCAGCGATCACAGTCTCCGGTTCAGCCATCTCCGGAGGTGCAATCGACGCTTCCGTGTTTGCGACTTCTTCTGTCACAGAGAGGTCCTTCGGCGTATCGTCCTCGTCGTCAAAGACATCCTTTTGTTTCCTGTTATCCCGGTGTTCTTCCATCATCCGCTGCGCGACCGCCATCTTATAAAGGTCCGGAAACATCTGCATCAGTTTCTGCAGATCCTTGGCAGAGACCCTCTCACCGCGGCCGTAACGGGAGGCGACTTCCATACACTTCGCCATGTCGTCTGCCGCCTTGTTCATTGCTTCCGCCTGCTGCTCCGCCACTTTTGCATTATGGATGAGCATAGACTGTTCCATGAGTTTCCCGCCATAGTCCATGTATTCGTCCCGTTTCTCCAAAAGCGCCTGATAAGACAGCTCCAGTTTATCGTATTCCCCCTGATAAGCCTCCGCATTCTCCGGATCTTCTTCAATCTTCGCTTCCAGCTCCTTCTGCATTTTCCGGATCCCGCTGATCTTATTGGAGTATTTTTCAATCTGCTTTCCGTTCCTCTGAAACGCATCCCGAATTGTCAGCATCGTCAGATCTCCTTCCCAACAAACTATGCCTTCTCTATCCCAACCGCATATCGCATGATACGTCTTCCTCCCATTCAGTATATCCGCAATTTGCATGGAAATGCAACCGGCTGACTTGTCAGGTCCGGTTCATATCCTGCAGAGGGGCGAACCACATTTACGCGATAATTGCGCGATTTCCGAACATTCACGGTCTCCGTCGAGGTCTCGTACATAAACATAAATTGACACATTTCCCGAGGAAATATGAGGCCCGGCTTCGATACCGTTCACAACGATACCGAAACCGGGCGTTTCTACATCTTATTTTCCCGAAAAATTATTGGTTTTTCATTTCTCAAATCCTATGTTTCTTTTCGGCATGGTTCACTTCCAGCATTCCACCTCGTCGTTCCGAAGTCCGACTTCTGCTGCGACAAACTTCGGATCCAGTCCCGCCTTCTTCTGACGGACATAATCGCGATAGGTTTTTACCGCAACATCACTCAGCATCGTGCATGCTACAAGATTGATCAGACACATGCCGCCCATGGTGATATCTGCCACATCCCAAGCTGCTGCCATCGGAATGATCGCGCCCACAAAGATTACGAGAACCGCAAATGCACGGAACAGATTCATAAATTTCTTCGACGGAAGCTTCTTATTGTTCAGATATGCAAGGCCGTTCTCACAGTAATAAATATTTCCGATCAGTGTGGTAAACGAGAACAGAATCATCGCTACGGTGATAAAGATCGGACCGAACGCACCCAGTGCGGATGCGATGGACGCCTGAACCCACTCAGCACCAGCCAGCTCCGGAGTCGGTGCCACACCGGAGGCGAGGCACATCAGAACCGTCGCATTGCAGAGAATGATGGTATCAATATAGATGGACAGCATCTGTACCAGACCCTGCTTTGCCGGGTGCGATACCGTTGCAGCCGCAGCCGCGTTCGGGGCTGCGCCGACGCCGGCCTCATTGGAATAGAGGCCTCTCTTCACACCGTACATCAGGCAGGAACCGGCAAATCCGCTGAGGATTGCCTTGAAATTGAATGCATCCTCAAAGATCACACCAAAAACGTGCGGAAGCTCGGTGACATTCATCAGAAGAACAATCAGCGAAACTACAACGTATGCAACGCCCATCACCGGAACCAGAATGCCGGCGGTCTTCTCGATCCGCTTTCCGCCGCCCATGATGCAGACAGCAACCAGTGCCGCCATGATCACACCGATAACTGCCGGCGTAACGCCTTCCTGATAGAAGCTGTATGTGGAGAATGTCGACTGCACATTATAGGAGCACAGAAGATTGAATCCAAACGAATACGTCAGCAGAAGGAACACGGCAAATGTCATCGCCAGCCCTTTGTTGTGAAGCGCGCCCTCGATATAGTAGGCCGGACCGCCGTAAAAGGATCCGTCCGGTTTTCTGCGCTTATACACCTGAGCCAGTGTACACTCGGTGAACGATGATGCACAGCCAAGCAGCGCGAGCACTGTCATCCAGAACGCCGCGCCCGGACCGCCGAGACAGATCGCGGTGGAAACGCCGATGATGTTTCCGGTTCCGACACAGGAAGCCGTCGAGATCATCAGTGCCTGAAACGGTGAAGCACCATTTTCATCTGCCGGCGTTGTCTTCAGAATGTGAATTCCTTCTCCGAGCATCCGGATCTGTACGAATCCCATGCGGATGCTGAAATACAGACCTGCCGCAGCCATCACGATCACCAGTACGGGATAGTACAGAAAACTATCCACAGCATCAAGAATTTGCATAATCATACACACTAATCCCCCATTCATCTTGATAAAATGATATGCACTTTGCACGAAAAATCTTATCATGAACCAAAAAAATGCGGTAATGTGTAATACAGATAAGCGTTATGTCAGATTCAAATAGCGAGGGGTGTTCGGCGCACTTCTGCCTCATCTTCGTCAAAAGACCTGTTACAGTTCTTTTAATCGAACCCCATTCTCATCTTTCCAATCAACATTCCCATTGGACGTACGTCCCATTACGACTGCAGACGCCGCAGAAGGAGCATTGAATTCATAATCCTTTTGGAATACTCGGTTCTGGATCGTTCCATCCTTCTCCAGTTTTTTCCTTAGCTTGAAGTAGGATTTTCCCCTGGTTTCAAACGACGGGGTTGTACTTTCCGAAATGAGAGAACCTTTCAGCACTGTAATTCCATTCACACTGATGAATCCCGTTGCGTGTGCACCGGATCCTTTGCAATACAAATACTTTGTATCATCCGCTGCCTTTGGAATCGCAGTAAGAACATTATATCCAAGTGTCGCAATCAGAATCCGGATATTCTCGATAAATTCTTCCATTGTGGCGATCTGTGATTCTTTCATAACCGTTTTACTATACGTGTTTTTTGTAAGAACTTTATATCGATCACATTCACGAGCCATCTTTACCAGACGGTCTTCCAGATAACGTATAAGTGCTTTGTTTAAGTCTCTCCCGACAAAAACAACCGCCGTATTCCAATAGTACTCTTCCTTGTCTGTCTGATAATCTCTAAGGTGCTGCTTTAATCGATCCAAAACGCTCTCGGCTTCTCCAATGTATACGGCGTCATCCCCATCTTCTTTTTTACAGAACAGAAAATAAACACCTGCTCCCCTTATATCATCTCTTTCGCAGTTCTGCACTTCTGTGCGTGGAATTTTGATGGCCTTTCCATTCCAGTTTGATAACTCAGCTGTAATAAGACTGTCTGCTGTCCCGTTTACAAGAAATAGTTCTATCGTTTTCCCATACATAATCGTAACTTCCCCTGCTCTTCAACAATCATCGACTCTATCATGATTCATTCCAATCGAAATTAAAATGAATTATCTCCTAATCCTTCATCGGCGCAATAACTCAATTTGTAATTATGTTAAGTTCGCCAGAGATCTCATGACAAGATCCACATCCTGATTTTCCAACTCCTGAATTACGTGAAGATATGTCTTCTGAGTTGTCGTCATACTTGCATGTCCAAGCCGTCTTGCTACACTCGCGATCGACACTCCTGCATACAAAAGAATTGACGCATGAGTGTGCCGAAGCCCATGGACAGAAATCACGGGAATCTCCAGTTTTCGACAATAACGTTCTAATATGTCGTTTACTGTAGAATTGTAGACTCTCTCCTTTGTTACAAAGATTGGTGTATCCACGGGATAATTCTTCACAAGCATTGCAAACTGCATCACCAGCTGCCAATCGATTTGAATCTTCCGGACTGACGACTTATTCTTCGTTGGAGCAAAACCGCCTCCATCCTTATAATTCCAGGTTTTACTGACCGACAAAGTCTGATGCGCAAAATCAAAATCACCCGGAGTGATGGCCAATGCCTCCGAAAAACGCATACCGGTCTTTGCAACCAGAAGTATAAACCAATCCCAGTTCACTTTTTCTCCCAGCTTCAGGTTCTTTAACAGCGTATGCAATTCAAACTGATTCAAATACTTCGTCTTCTTTCCAGATGGCGCTTTCCCTTTAATAATCACTTTCCGAGTGGGATCCACCGGAATAAGCCCTTCATCCACCGCATCCAGAATTGCTCCTTTTAGCTGATGATGAAAATCCATCGTCGTCTGACGTTCGTGCTCTTTGGCGTATTCATTGATGATCTGCTGGTATACCACACGAGTCACATCGCACAATTCCAGATCAGGCGCTAATTTTTCAATCCACGAAAGGCTCATCCAATACTTGGCCAATGTAACATCCCGTATTGCACCTTCTTTGTACACAGAAATCCAATTTCGATAGTAATCCTTCAGTTGATCGGTCGTTTGAAATTCAACAGGCATAAGTCTCTCCTTCCTACGCCGATGAAGGACCGAACTCCTTTTGTTTATTCCGCAGAATTCCAGTTATCCGGATCCGGAATATCAAATCCCCCTTCCAGAATGAACTTTGTCAGAAGATCATCTACCCGATTGCAGACAAGAAATGGCGGAATCGGTTCACCGTCCACTTTGGTAAAATAATCCCGTGCCTGTTCGCGTACTACCGTTGCAGTCAGCGCATTAAATCTCCCATACTCGTTCAAATTATCTTTTGATACATGCGCATCCATGATATCCCGAAGCTGTTTTTCAGATAATCCGAGATAATGAATCAAGCGATTAATCTGCATCGTTTTCTCATTTTTCTCATACATCACGATATAATCCCGGAAAACCATTCCCGTAACAAACTTCACATCTCCGGACTGAATATCGTGAAGGAACAGATTCGCATATTTCTGCTCTTTCTGTGATAAAAAAGCAAACGATTTATGAAGTTCCTCCAGTGTATTTTCCACCTCTTTCGGATCAACATTCGGATCGTTGAGTTGCTTTTTCCACTTTTCAAACCGGGAATTCATGTAATCATTGTCAATGACGCCGGTGTTCTGTTCCGTCAGATAAGGATCGATCGGAAACGTGATTTCATCATCACCATTGCCGCCATCGGTTCCACCTGTACGAAGTTCCTTGTATCGCTGCAGAAGAATCTCATATTGCTCCTCCTGAGGGATCAACTTGATCACATCCTCTCTCTCATCTTCTGCATCAACCCTTAGCTCATACTCAGTCTGTTTCCAACTAAATCCCTGAATTCTCGCTGCCTGAAGATATGTTGAAAACTCGCGAAACAGTTTTGCAAATTTTGCTTTCGACGGAACATCAGTCGGAAGCCTATCCATATCCGAGATTCCCGCATTTTTGAAGAGATCCTCCATATCTTTAAACGTTACATTCATATGTTCCACATTTGTCGGAAGATGATCCGCAAAAAGTCCCTGCGGGCGGTCACCGGAATACAATTTAACCGCATCCTCAATGTTCCGCTTCATCGAGTGAGGCATACGATAATACCGAATAGAGCCAAACGGCTTCTCATTGATATTGAACAACCGGTTGGTTCTGGAAAATGCCTGAATCAGATTCTGGTACACCAGAATTTTATCCAGATACAGTGTGTTAACCCACTTTGAATCAAATCCGGTCAGCATCTGGTTTACAACGATCAGTAAATCCAGCTGTTGCTCCGGTTTTACGCGGGAATACATTTTCTTGTGTGCCAGTCGAAAAGAAACATCGGTCTTGAAGCCGGCATATCCACCAATGTCGAAATTCTGTCCGAACATCTGATTATAATCGTTCAGCATCTCTTTCAGCCCGTCTTCCTTATCAAGAGACCGCTTTCCACCCTGATTATCAATTGTCGGATCAAATAATCCGGTCACTTTCAGCTTTGGATTTTTCTCGCGGAATTTTCGATAATACCGGATTGCTTCCGGAATACTTGATGTTGCAAAGACCGCATGAAACTTGCTATTTCTGCTCAGCATAACCCAGTTGTCCAAAATATCATCAACCACGGCGTCCTGGAACTTATCGGTCATCCACGCTTCTTTGCCAATATAGTCTTCAATTCCTTTCAGATACTTTCCATCCTCAAGAAGTTTTCCTGCCATTGGCACTTCTACAGAAGACATATAATGGTAGTATTCTTTACTCATCGCCGGATCTGCAATCGCCTCCTCTTCCGAAGCTGCACCCGACTTTTGAAGAGCCACCTGTTTGCGCAGACTCTTATCCGGATAAACACACACCATGGTCGGATCAAAGCCCAATACGTTTTTATCTCTGATTCCGTCGGCAATACTGTATCGGTGTAATTCATCTCCAAAGATATCCGCCGTTGTGCTCATCGCCTGTTCATTTTCTGAAAAGACCGGTGTACCGGTAAATCCGAAAAACAGCGCATTGGGAAATGTTTCCTTGATTGTCGACAGCATCTCGCCAAAAGTTGATCGATGACATTCGTCGATGATGAACACAAGGCGTTTTTCTTTCATCATCTCCAGATCCCGTGCTCGCATCTTTCCTTCTGCATCTTCCTTGATGTTGCTCATCTTCTGAATGGACGAAACAATCAATGTGTTTTTGGGATCTGTACTCTTCAATTTGGAAATCAATGTCACCGTATCTTCCGTCTCCTGAACGTCGTCCGCATTATCCGCAAACGCACGGTATTCCTTCAAAGACTGTGTTCCAAGTTCGATGCGGTCCATCAAGAAAACGACTTTATCTGCATCTTTCGAATTCGCAATCAACTGTGCAGATTTGAACGATGTCATCGTCTTGCCGGATCCGGTTGTATGCCAGACATATCCTCCCAATTGGCTTCCTGCATCCCAGTCATTTTTCGCGACACGATCCGAAATCTTATTTGCCGCATAATACTGATAGCTTCGCATTACTTTAAGGATCCCGTCCGCATCATCCGCCACTGTATAAAACCCAATCAGCTGATGTGCCATCGGAATCGATAAAAGGCGCTCCACAACCTGCTTCCAGTTATTGATCGGATCATTGTTCAGATCTGCCCAATGAAAATAGAAATCCGGATTGAATTTTCCTTCCGGCCCCGGATTAGAAAAATACAGGGTTTCTTCCGGATTCATCGCCACAAACACCTGTACCAATGAAAACAAACCGGTAAAGATATTCTCATGCGCATACTTCTCGATCTGATTTACAGCCTCCTGTACCGGCACGCCGGATCGTTTTAATTCGATGTGAAATACCGGCATACCATTAATCAGAAGCATCAGATCTCCACGTCGATCCTGAAGCACCTTCTCATGTCTGGAGAAAAGCGGCTGCTCCACAATCTGATAACGGCTCTGCCCCGCTGCAATCTCCATGCGATCATATATTTTAAGACTGACCTCTTTACCGTAATGAAGCTTATCATCCGGATTTTTTCTGGTAATTGCCACCGTTTTTCCATTGATAAAACCATTTAATGCAAGTGGAGTGCGCTTCTCCTGAATCTGTTCAAGAAGTTCATCCATCTCTTCCGGGATCAACGGACAGCCGTTCAAGCGATCAATCTCCCTGTTATTTTCAAAGAGAATATTGGCCCAGTTTTGAATCAGATCCTTCTCCGTCGGATTGTAAATTACTTTTTTCTCCCATCCATAACTCTGGAGTGCAGCGATAAGCGCTTTTTCAAAATCAGCTTCTTTCTCGTAATGATCCATAATCATGCTCCTGTTTTTATCATTTTTGTATGTATTCTATCTCTCGTTGATGAAGGGTGATAAGGTTATCGAGCTTTTGTAAATAAGAAACAATTAAATTCTGCTCTTCAATACTTGGGAGCTGTATTGGCATTTCCAGGAAAGTGTCAGCATGTATTCTTTTCGCTTTTCTGCTTCCATCCGCTATAATTCCATTTTTATAATAAAAGTCTTGTTGAATTGCTCTGTAAAACATGAAATATGGATTTATTCCATGACATTCAAAAGCTGGCAAATCAGCAGTTGTTTCATAGCCTTCAAGCTCTTCTGGTATTACCCCGAATGCTGAATTTAAAAAGTCTAATTTACTATATATGAATTGCCCTGCATGACGAATAAAGTACTGAGTCGAAGCACTACCTACATCATCTTTTGGAACAACCCCTTTGCCCCATAATTTTACAGTGAGTTTCCTTGCCCTATCTCCAGAGTGTCCTTGTTCTCTGCTTTCTGAAAGCACATCACCACACTTACGCTGTTCCCAAAAATGAGCAAACCTTTGTATTAGAAAAAAAGGACACATACTGATGAAGGGCGATAAGGTTATCGATGCTTTCAAAAAACGAACCAATTTGTTCCTGTTCCTTTATGTCTGGCGACATGAATACCAATTCTTTCAGTTTTTCCTGTGACATTGTAGGAACGCTGCTTCCACCTGTTATTCCACGAACCTGCTTCATAAAATCGTCATTTCTAACTGACAAAAAAGTAAAATAGCCGTTCGTTGTTTCATTTGGAGTAAGCAATGCAAACTGAGGATTGATAGTTGCCTTTTCTTTTAATTCACGCACATAACCTACCTTTCCGACAGATGCAGTTTTTGTAAAAAGAATGTCACCAACCTGAACTTGTATTTCAGGAGACTCGTCATACTTTTCCCATGATAAATACTTATTGTTCTCATTTGATACTTTACCCATTTCGTCTATATCTGAAGGACTAAAGGTAATAGCACCTTGCCCCTTAGGTACCAAATCAGTTTCTTTATATCCTCTAAAGCCAATTCTCCCTCTTAATGAAACAACATCTCCCAACTTACGCTGTTCCCAAAAATAAATTATCTTTTATTCATCATTTTTCTCATAATCACCGAAAGTCCCTTTCACAGGGACTTTCGCTCAGTTTTAAAAATAGTATTTTCGTTCAGGTATTCTTTTAACCACGATCCACCAACAAACTTGTCTCATACAAACATTGATTCCAGCATTGATTGTTTTATTTTCACCAGTTTCATCAACTTACTCTGATGAAGAGTGATAAGGGATTCAAGCTCTGTCAAGAATGCACCAATCTTCTTTTGCTCTTCAATATCTTGTGGCATAGAAATCGGCATCTCATTAAATATTTTATCTGTAATAGCAAATCTATCAGAACGTGCCCCTGAGTTACCGTTAAATCTCATGAAAGCATGCCAGCATGTTGTCTGGAAGAACCATTCTAAGTAGCTCAAGTCAATATCATGTGGTCTAAAAACATAGTAAAGAGGTGACATTGCTCCAGTTCTTTCAAGCTTATTCCTTTTAATCGGACCAAACGGGGCTGTTGTAGAAATACGAGGATTATATACAAAATCGTCAGGCTCTACAACATAGTATCCATCTATGTTTTCAGCGTTGGCTATATCCTTATCAAAGAAATCTCTCTGCGAAATGATTCCAAATTCTGCCGAGTTGGTGAAGGCTTCCTCGACTGCAACATCTTGATTTTTCCTTGTCACCTTATCTGAAATTTCTCCCAACTTACGCTGTTCCCAATCATCAGTAAATCCTGCAAATCGAATTTCTGGAACTCGTTTCCCATTTTTCGGAAACATTTTTTCCATCATTGATTTTTTCACAGAATTCAGTTTTACCAGCTTTCTCTGATGAAGGGTGATAAGGTTGTCAACTTGTCTCAAGACAGACGTAATCTTCTGTTGTTCATCCACTGATGGAATTGTAATACAAACTCTCGTGAATGAATCCCAATACAACCTTTTTCTAAAATCAGTCACCCCGTATGAAAGATTATTTATTTGCCCAATCACACGTTCTCTCCTCAAACAATAATCCATGAATTCGGGGAAAACACGATCGTCTGGAATGGCCGAAACATACGCAGGGCTTACCATCCCTTCGCTTTTAACTACTCCTATAGCCCCTTGCCAAGCACGCATCATATTAAAAACAAGATCTCCATAATATACATGCTTATACAATGATTTGTCTTCGCTACGTCTTATGCTTTTACCTAAAGTTTCTGTATCTAACTCACTATTAGAAACTCCATGATGTATTGATACAGAAAGAATTTCAAGAGTTTCATCACCTCTTTCATTTCTCTCTACATATATTTCGCCTAACTTACGCTGTTCCCAATCCTCCGTAAACCCTTTAAATCGCACTCTTGGTGCTCGTTTATTTTCCATTTTACGCACCTCCCAAAAGAAGCTGTAATTCCCGGATACCTTCCATATCTGTTTCCGATCCGGTAAGATCCCCCAACATTTCAGCAAGAGACTTCTCTGTTTCTGCGATCTCCTTCTCAAGATCATTCATTGTAATTGCATATTTTGATCCGAGTATTTCAATCGCCTTTGAAAACTGGTTCAGCATTTCGCTGTCAAGGCTCAGGATTCCATCTTTTATCGTCTTAACCCATTTTTCATGAAGAAGGTAACGAACCTGATCGTCACTGAGTTTTTCCATCAGTTCCTTCGTTTCAAGATGCAACCTGTCTTCATCCTGTTTTACCTCTGTTTTAAGACGCTTTTCTTCTGTATTTAATCGCTCTGCCTTTTTCAAAGACTCAATCAAATTACGATTCGATATGGCATCGTCCTTCAGCACCTTAACCACCGCTTTGATATTCTTAAACACAAAAGCGTCATTCGTATCATTCAATGCGTCAGAGATATATTCCTTATCCTCTTCGCTCAGCGTTTCAAGAAGCTCTTCATACGATGACGGAATTGCATCTAACCGTTCTTGCTTCTTCTTCATCGAATTCAGTTGATCTGCCATGTATGTTCTTTGAACCAAATCAAACGGAAGAACATGTCCCTTCCATCCGTCCTGCACTTCCGTATTTACGCCATTTTTCTTTTTAACGATCATGTTCGGATCAACCTGTTTTACCGCTTTCATGCCTTCTGTCTGAATCACCTCCAGATCTCCGGCAATGTCGGAAAACTGGGTCGCAAAAATTTCATATGCCTCATATGGATCCAATAAGGAAATACTTGAAAAGCGTTCAAAAATATTCGCCGCAATCGCTTCCTCTGTCTTTGGTATCGCCAGTGTCTCCGCGCTGTCAATCAGAGTATGATCCATGTATTCTTCAAAATCCGCGAACACACCTTCAAACGCTTTTCGGAACGAATTCACATCTTTGTTGTTCTGAATTGTCTTAACAACATCCTTCGTTCTCAGCTGACTATATGATCCATTTCCATCAAACAGTTCGTTTTTCAAAGATGGAAAAACCTTCCAAAACTTATCAAACTGTTTTAATTCGTTCTCTGGAACACCTCCAAACATCGATGCGTAAATATCATAGCTTTCCATCTCTTCCGACGAATCAACATAACGTGGAATATTCAGGTTGTAATTATTTGTTCTTATCTCCTCGAGACTGACAACGCGTGAGTATTTCTCAACATTCTTACGTTCCCGGACTGTATCAACAATCTTTCTAATGTCAGAGGCGCGAAGAGCATTATTCTTTCCAACTTTAGCAAACCCTTTCGACGCATCAATGATCAGTACATCACTGTTTTCTCTCTTCTGTCGAAGAACCATAATAATGGTCGGAATCCCAGTACCGAAGAAGATATTCGCCGGAAGACCTATGATCGCATCAATATTATTCTGCTCGATCAGATTCTTCCGAATTTGTCCTTCTTCTCCGCCGCGGAACAAAACACCATGTGGCAGAACAATCGTCATAATTCCATCCGGCTGAAGATGATAGAGATCATGTAAAAGAAATGCATAATCCGCCTTGGATTTAGGCGCCACCCCGTATCTGGAATATCTTGCATCATTTTCCTTTCCTGCCGGATCCCATCTCTGTGAGTACGGCGGATTAGACACAACCGCATCGACGTATAACGGATCATACGTCCCTTGCGGATCATTCTCATCAAAATACGGCCAGTCTTCTTCCAAGGTATCGCCGTTTCTTGTCACGATGTTATCCGGCAGGATACCGCGCATCACGAGATTCATTCGAGTCAAATTATACGTATTCACCTTCAATTCCTGCGCATAATACCGAATGCGGTTTGCATCCTGCATATATTTTGCAGCCGTCTTACCGATATTGATTAAAAGGCTTCCTGAACCGGACGTTGGATCATAGATTTTAATTTCATTACGCCCTTTCAGATGATCAGCGATGATTTCGGACATCAAAAGCGAAACTTCGTGCGGCGTATAGAATTCTCCCGCCTTTTTACCTGCATTCGCTGCAAAGTTTGAGATAAGGTATTCATAGATAAATCCCAGTACATCGTAATCCTGCTTTCCATTCATTGGAATTTCATCAATCAGATGAATCAGGTCACTGACTGCTTTCGTCTGAGATTTGGTATTCTCCCCCAGCTTGGACAGACCGGTTTCCAGCGTATTAAAGATGCCTTCGAATACTTTTTTATGAGACGACGAAATCAAACGATTAAAGGACGATAATCCTGTTCTGACATTATCAACGGTAAAATCGGATCCCATATGAATCCATGTTGAGAACAGATCCTTATATGCGATGAAATATCCAAGATTCTGCTGCGCGCTTGATTTGCTCGAATACCGATCATCAGCTTCTTCATTGACATATGACTTTATCGATTCGTGATCAAATCCTCTGGAAACAAGCCACTGTTCTTCCTTGTCAGAAAGGTATTTATAAAATATAAATCCAAGAATATAATCCTTATATTCATTCGCTTCAATCTTTGACCGCATCTGATTTGCGGACTCCCAAATCTTTGTTGCAAGCTGCTGCTTATTCATAGCTTAAGCTCCTTTGCTATCTGTAATATTCTATACCGTCTTTTTTATCATTACGGTTTCAAGCACCCGATCGGAACAATATAAACTCCATCTTCTCTTCGATATGCGTACTCTCCGGTGCCAACCACAATCATCATAAAGGATGGCGCGGGCATTTTCGTTGTGTCGATCTTTGCTGCAAGTGTCTTAAGATTCGCGGCACCTTCCTCGATCAACCGCTGTCCGCCGAGCTTGATCTCTGCCAGTCCGTATTTCCCATTCCGCAGATGAATCACCGTATCGCATTCCAAACCGGTTTTATCCCGGTAATGCAGGACATCACCGCCAAGGTATTCCGCATAAACACGGAGATCTCTGACGCACATTGTTTCAAACAGAAGCCCAAGAGTATTCAGATCATTGATCAAATCATTCGGACCTACTCCAAGAGCTGCCGTCGCAATCGAC
Organism: [Clostridium] aminophilum DSM 10710; assembly: GCF_000711825.1. Lineage (GTDB taxonomy): Bacteria > Bacillota > Clostridia > Lachnospirales > Lachnospiraceae > Clostridium_R > Clostridium_R aminophilum. Next base: position 148,682 of record NZ_JONJ01000007.1, read on the forward strand.
GGGTCGACATAGTATCTCGTGTCGGTTGTCCGGATCGATGTCTTCGAACGCAGATTCGGATTCCACGCCGGCATGTCTTCCACGACAAATATCTTTTTTAACGCATTGATATAGGATGCAATCGTGTCCTCACTTAGAGACTCGGTGTCATTTGCCTGAATGTCATCCCGGAGGACGGTATTCGCAACCTGTCCGCCCTGATTGCGTGCAAAGGATCTCATCAGGCGCTTCACGCGCTCCGGATTTTTCGTCACGCCGTCTGCCCGGTTGATGTCCGATTTCACCACGGCATCATAGTAGTCTACAGCCTGAGTAAGTGCGATCTTTTCCCTCATACCGACGGCATGCGGCCAGCCGCCCCGACAGATTTGAAATGCCAGCTTGCCGATATCCAGCGAGTTGGTGCCCACAATCTGTTCCGGCGTTTTGAATAATTCTTCCAGGCTGACTTCGCCGGAAGATTCACCGGATTCATAGAGAGACATCGGGCGCATCGTAAGCCATGTAAACCGACCGGTTCCCGAATGTGTGATCTCTCTTGACTCCACCGGCACAGCCGATCCGGTCAGAATGAACTGGCCTTCCTCACCTCTGGTATCCACCTCATATCTTGCCGCATCCCAAAGTTTAGGCGCGATCTGCCATTCATCGATCAGTCGCGGAACCTCTCCCTGAAGAAGTCGTTCCGGCGCAATCTCCGACAGCTGAATATTGGCATCCCGCTTGGACGGTTCATCCATTCGAAGTACGCTGTTCGCAACCTGCATGGCGGTGGTTGTCTTTCCGCACCATTTTGGTCCTTCGATAACGACTGCTCCCTTCGCTTCCAGTTTGTCCTTTAATATATCATCTACAATACGTGGTTTGTATTCTTTCATAGATTCACCTCTTACCTCAAAGAATAATACTTTTTCGGCGAATTGGCAACTTTTTGTCCGGCGAGTTGGCACGTTTTCGTTCGGCGAGTTGGCGCATTTTTATTCGGCGAGTTGGCGCATTTTCGTTCGGCGAGTTGGCTCGTTTTCGTTCGGCGAGTTGGCTCGTTTTTATCCCTTAAATCGCAAAACAGGAAAAGCATCTTGTTTTTTTAAACAAAAAGGTGTTAGATAATTAATAAAAATGTTGATTTACAGACCAACGAAATGACCACACGAAACGTTTTCGACTGTTTTGGCAAACGGAGGTAATCCATGAAAATCACAACATTTAACCCACAGATCATAACCGGCAATGCCGAACCGCTTGTTCAGCTCTTTGAAGAACTCGGTTTTCAGAAACGGCACAATCAGGAGGGAATCGGTGATCTGGATGTCACCGGAATCCGGATGAAGGACGAAAACGGCTTTTATCTTGACATTTCGCAGCCGGACTCTCTGAAGTTACCGAACGATCTGGTTGCAATTCGCATGAACGTTGACAATTTCGATGAAGCATATCAGCTTCTGACCAAACATGGTTTTAAAAATTTCTACGGTGAACAGACCGTCTCAACCGGGACATCCAAATCGGCGGTTCTGATTTCTCCCTCCGGTTTTACGATCAATCTCATCGAACACCTCAAATAATTAGCGCCTGCTTCCGGGCAGATCAATATAAAGCTCCGCTGTTCGTATTTGTCCGAAAGCTCACACAGATATTGAAAGCTCCGCATCTCCTGAATATCTCAGAGATGCAGAGCTTTCTTCGTTTTATTCTTGATGTTCCAGCGGTCTTTACGGAAGGATATCCACATATGCCGGATATCCGTACGCTCCCGCCGCGCTCTTGACTGCGGTGACGATTGCCCTGGACATCACTTTTGCAGCAAGCGTTCCGATCATGTCCATATCCGCCTGCACCCCTCCTCCCGAAAGAGCATAAATGGTATCCCCGTCCAGAGAAGTGTGAACCGGCCGGATACAGCGGGCATATCCGTTATGTGTCATGGATGCAATCTTCGAGAGCTGTGTCTTGTCAAATGCCGCATTTGTCAGAATCGCGCCGATCGTCGTATTAGCGACAAAACCTTTCGTTCCGCATTCTGCAGTCTCATACATCACCTCTTCGGTGCTGCGCAGAGACTTCTTATCCTCCGTGAGAAGACCTGCGATCCTCTTCCCTGTTTCCGGGTCATAGATATCGCCGATCGCATTGACAACGACGATCGCACCGAGCTGAACATCCCCCAACTGCACAGCGGCACTTCCGATCCCGGTCTTCATGGAATAATCCATGCCGAGGAATTTTCCGACGGTCGCTCCGCATCCGGCACCGTAATTGCCGTCCCGGTAGTTCTGTTTCTCCGCATTGACACAGGCCTGATACCCCATCGCCCGGTCCGGGCGCACCATCGGATCACCGACGGTCAGATCAAAGATGTCCGACTGGCAGATGAGCGGAATATGCGTCACGCCCATGTCAAATCCGATTCCGCGCTCTTCGAGATACTGAAGAACGCCATCCGTCGCTCCGAGACCGAACGTGCTTCCGCCGCCGAGTACCAGCGCATGGATCGTCGGTGTCGAGGAAAACGGTCTGAGCAATTCACATTCCCGGGAAGCCGGACCGCCGCCCCGTACATCCACGCCTGCTGCCATTTCGCCTTCGGCAAGAATGACCGTACAGCCGGTGGCCGCCTCCGCATTTTCCGTCTGACCGATCCGAAACCCTTTGATGTCGTTAATTCCAATGTTCTTCATGCACGCTTCTCTCCTCCTGATGTTCGTATACCTGCTCTTACATGCCCGACGAATTCGCCGGATAATTCTGCGCCAAGATACTATCATATTACCACAGCGGTTCAACTGCTGCGGTATCACGGTTCCGCCGGCTGTCGGATTCATTTTTCAACATTTCACACACGCGCAAAACTGTTCATTATGATACTGCGAAAAATGTCATCTTTCGGGGTACTTCTTTCAATTCGGCGGGTGCATATCCTGTCAATAGAACAGTCCTTTTTCACCTCAGTTGCCATAGCAAAAAGCTATGATTCTCCCCTCTTAGAATATATTGTATTTTCCGCAGGAAAAATGCTTTAATGGCAATAACCAATCAAATTCCTATGTTTTAGAAAAAGCGGCTTTGCCCCTGTTGTCTGTTATAAAGAAAAATTTTAAAAAGCGAGGAAACACATGAAAATTATTGATATACTGAACAAGAAGAAAACAACGCTGTCCTTTGAAGTATTTCCACCGAAAAAAATCGAGAACTTCGATTCCGTTCAGCAGGTCACCGAGGAAGTAGCGGCATTAAAACCGAGTTTCATGTCCGTGACATACGGTGCGGGCGGCGGGACCTCCGAATTCACGCTCAACATCGCCGGAAATATCCGCGCAAAATACGGTGTGGAAGTAGTTCCCCATCTTACCTGCGTTTCCTCCACAAAAGAGGATGTCCACCGGATGCTTCAGAAGATCCGTGATCATGGCTTTGACAATATCATGGCGCTCCGCGGCGACATCCCGAAGGACGGCGCCCCGCACAACGACTACCACTATGCGTCCGAGCTGATCGAGGATATCCGCGCGCACGGCAATTTCTGCATCGGCGCAGCCTGCTATCCGGAAGGACATGTCGAATGCGCCCACAAAGATGAAGACATCAGAAACCTGAAGCGCAAGGTCGACGCCGGCGTTGATTTTCTCACCACACAGATGTTTTTTGACAATGCGGAGTTCTTCAACTTCCTCTATCGTCTCCGCGAAAATGACATCCGCGTTCCGGTGCTCGCCGGTATCATGCCGATCACGAACGCCGTACAGCTCAGCCGTTCTGTCGCGCTGTCCGGAACCAGTGTCCCGACCCGCTTCCGTGAGATCGTGGACAAATTCGGCGACCACCCGGCAGCAATGAAGCAGGCCGGCATCATTTACGCAACCGAACAGATCGTGGATCTCATCGCGAACGATGTTCGCCACATCCACGTTTACTCCATGAACAAGCCGGACATCCACGTTTACTCCATGAACAAGCCGGATATCGCAGAAGCCATTCAGAAGAATCTCTCCGAAATTCTGAAGATCTGATGCGGTCATCCGGCGGAAAGAAATCATGATTGACATCAATTTACATGAGGTTTACCGTTTTCTCGGGGATCGCACCATCCGCCCCGGAGACGAACTCGATGAACGGATCCGCCGCTGCATCGGGAAAATGCAGCAGTCGTCCGCTCCGCGGAGCATTTACCGGCGATTTCCTGTCCGGACCGAAGCCCCGGATCTCGTTTTTGTCGCAGATCTGACCATTTCGTCAGAGAACCTGTATAAAAACCTGAACGGCTGCGAGGAGGTAATTCTCTTTGCTGCGACCGTCGGGATCGGCATCGACCGCCTCATCCGCCGGAGCGAAGTCACGAGCATTCTGGATGCCGCGATCTATCAGGCGGCCGGCGCGGCGATGATCGAAGCCTATGCGGATTCCGAAGTGCGGAAACTCGCTGAAGAAGCGAAAGAAACAGGGCTGTCGCTCCGCCCCCGGTATTCCCCAGGATACGGAGATCTCCCTCTGTCTCTTCAGAGGGACTTTTCGCGTCTTCTGGAAATGGAGAAATGGTGCGGTATCACGCTGACCGATACGCTCCTCATGGTTCCCAGCAAATCGATCACCGCCTTCATCGGATGTGTGAAAGATTCCGACCGGGAATCCGCCGGAAACGATGCCCCCGGAAACGTTGTCCCCGGGGCCTATGCTCCCGGGGCCTGTGCTCCCAGGTCTTGTGCTCCCGGAAACGGAATCTCCGGAACCGGCCAGAAGCCGGATGATTCCGAATATCTCGCCGATATCGTCAACCCGCTGGAACTGAATACCCGGTGCGGCTCGCCAAGGGCCACCATCCCGCAGGATTCCGAAGCCCCGGATAAAACAAAAATGAATCCCGGGCAGACCACGGGAAAAATCGGCACTCCTTCGGAGTCCGATTCGTGTCTGACCTGCAGCCACGCTCCGGACTGCCTCTACCGGAAACATCCGGAAGCATGATATAGGAACGAAATCCGTAGGGGGGACTTCGGCCCCATCCCCTCACTCCTGAGGGGAGGCTTGTGGCCTTATGACTCCGTCCCCCCGGCCCATCAAAAGAGAAAGAGAGAAACTGCGATGCGCAAAAACATATTAGACCGGATCGGAAAAGAATGGATTTTTTTTGACGGCGGTACCGGATCGATTCTTCAGGAAAAAGGTCTTCAGCCGGGCGAACTCCCGGAAACCTGGAATCTCACCCATCCGGGCGACATCATTGACCTTCATCTCGGTTATCTGAATGCCGGTTCCCATGTCTTCAACACGAACACCTTCGGTGCCAACCGGCTGAAGTATCCGGAGAATCTGGACGAGATCGTCACCTCCGCTGTCCGTCTCGCGAAGGAAGCGAGATCCCGCGCCGGCCGGGATGAAGACGCCTACATCGCCCTCGATGTCGGTCCGACCGGGAAACTTCTTGCGCCGTTGGGTGATCTCTCCTTTGACGACGCGGTTGAAATCTTCGGCGAGGTCGTCCGCATCGGAGCAAGAGAAGGGGCGGATCTCGTCCTCATCGAAACCATGAACGATTCGTATGAGGCAAAAGCGGCTGTTCTCGCGGCCAAAGAAAACTGTGATCTGCCGGTCTTCATCACCTGTGTCTTTGACGGATCCGGCAAAATGCTCACGGGCGGAACGCCGGAATCGGTGACAGCGATGCTGGAAGGCCTCGGCGTCGACGCGCTGGGAACCAACTGTTCGCTCGGCCCCAAACAGATGATCCCGATTGTAGAACGGCTTGTGAAAGCCGCCCATGTTCCGGTCCTCGTCAATCCGAACGCGGGACTTCCGAAGTCCATTGACGGAAAGACCGTCTACGATGTCGATCCGGATGCATTTGCCGGATATATGAAAACCATCGCGGCGCTTGGCGCTTCCGGCCTCGGCGGCTGCTGCGGAACGACTCCGGAACACATCCGCAAAGAAATCGCAGCGGTTTCTGCTCTTCCGTTCCGCGCGCCGAAGCCGGAAAAGCACACCATCATCTCCTCCTTCTCGCAGACCGTGGAGATCGGCGGCGGCGCCAAACCGGTCATCATCGGCGAGCGCATCAATCCGACCGGCAAAAAGCGTTTCAAACAGGCGCTGATCGAGCATGACATTGATTACATCGTGGAACAGGGACTTCAGCAGGAAGACGCCGGCGCTCACGTTCTGGACGTCAACGTCGGTTCCCCGGAGATTGATGAGGCCGAACTTCTGGACGAGGTCATTATCCGGCTTCAGAGCGTACTTGCGCTTCCTCTCCAGATCGACACGGCCAATCCCGCGGCGATGGAAAAAGCACTGCGCCACTATAACGGGAAAGCGCTGATCAACTCCGTAAACGGGAAGCAGGAAGTCATGCAGGCAGTATTTCCACTGGTCAAAAAATACGGCGGTGTCATCGTCGGCCTGGCGCTCGATGAAGACGGCATCCCGGACAATGCCGCCGGCCGAATCCGGATTGCAAAAAAGATCTATGAGACGGCGGCGTCCTACGGCATTCTGAAAGAAGATGTCATCATCGACGGCCTCTGCATGACCATCTCGAGCGATCCCCGCAGTGCTCTCACGACACTGGAGACGGTACGCCGGATCCGGGACGAGCTGGACGGAAGTTCCATCCTCGGCGTTTCGAATATCAGTTTCGGACTTCCGGCCAGAGAGCTGATCAACTCGGCGTTTTATACGATGGCGCTGCAAAACGGTCTGTCCTGCGCCATCATCAATCCGAACAATGAGCCGATGATGCAGGCTTACCGGAGTTTCTGCGCACTCATGAATCAGGATGAGAACTTTGCTGATTTCATCGGGGCATATCAGGACTACAAGTCGCCGGAAAAGCGAATCGCGGAGTCGATGGCGCTCTCCGCCGCCAAAGCCGGGATCGAATCCTCCAAAGGTTCTGCCGGGCCTTCCTCAGGCGGTTCCGCCGGCTCTGCGGCTTCCGGGAAGGATGGCTCTTTTGCGGGCGGCAGTTCCAGACTGATGGAGGCAATCCGCCGCGGCATGGCCGCGCCAGCCGCGGAAGCGACAAGGGACGCACTGAAAGAGCGGGATGCGCTCGATATCATCAACGAAGATCTGGTTCCGGCACTGGATATTGTCGGTCAGGGATTTGAGAAGGGAACGGTTTTCCTGCCCCAGCTTCTCATGGCCGCCGACGCCGCAAAGGAAGCCTTTGCGGTGGTAAAGGATGCCATGGCCGGTTCCACGCAGGAAGTCCGTGGAAGAATTATCCTTGCCACAGTCAAAGGTGACATCCATGACATCGGCAAGAACATTGTAAAAGTTCTTCTGGAAAATTACGGATATGACGTCATCGACCTCGGAAAAGACGTCTCTCCGGAGACGATTGTGGAAACCGCAATCCGTGAAGATGTGAAACTGGTCGGGCTTTCCGCACTGATGACCACAACCGTTGTCAATATGGAAGAGACGATCCGGCTCCTCCGGGAAAAGAAACCCGACTGCCGGATCGCGGTCGGCGGCGCAGTGATGACAAGGGATTACTCCGACAGAATCGGTGCGGACTGCTTCGGCCGTGACGCGATGACCACCGTCCGGTACGCCGATGAGCTGTGTGAAAAGGGCCTGCTCTGACCGGTATCTCCTACCGCTCTGCCTTCATCTGCCGTTTGTGCTCATACATTTCCGCATCCGCGGCTCTCTCGGAATCGTGGATGCTGTGATGCTGATCGGAAGTGCAGAGCGCGTGTCCGTATGCAAAACTCAGCGGAATCCCCCGGTCTTTTTCGGAATTGTAGGCATCCGTCTTCTCTTTCAGACGGCTCACGATATTCCGATAAGGACCGGAGGGACGGAGTCAGCGGTCCATTTTCATCATTATATTGCATTTTTCCTGCATTGAATGTATGCTTCTTATATCAATTCAATTCTATCATTCTTTTCTGACAATCATCATTTTTCAGGAGAAATCATGCCAAGAAAACCCAGAATTCTGAGTCCAACGGGCATATATCACGTCGTACTTCGTTCTGTTAATCAGCATATCATCTTTGAGGAAGACTTCGATTATCTGAAATTTCTTTACATCTTATCCGATTGCAAAATGAGCTATGAAATCGCGATATACGCCTATTGTCTTATGGACAATCATATTCATATTCTGCTGAATGCCCCCTCAGACAAGCTCTCGAGTTTTTTCCAAAGCCTGGGCACAAAATTTGTCCGATGGTACAACAATAAGTATTCGCGTTCCGGTCATCTGTTTCAGGATCGATTCTACAGCACGGTTATCGATTCGGACCGGGCTTTTCTTGCTGCGCTCATCTACATTCACAATAATCCAGTCAAAGCCGGCATGTGTCGATATCCGTCCGAATACTCCTGGAGCAGCTGCCGCGCGTATTATGGGCAGAAAACCACTTTGATCGATTCGACTTTTGCCTGTGGAATCGCCGGATCAAGAGATGCTCTGCTTGCCGCCTTTGCGCGAGAATCGGATCCGTCCGATGACCTGCTGTTCGCCGGAGACCACCGGCAGCCGAGACATTTTCTGACCGACGAAAAGGCACTCGAGGTGTTTAAAATGACGACTCAGCTGTCTTCCACATCCGAAAGTTCAAAAATCTGCAGAGTGGAACGAAATAATTATATCCGCGCGCTGAGAAGGGAAGGTTTGACCGTGAGACAGGTCGCTCGGCTCATGGATGTTTCTGAAACGACAGTTAAACGGCTGTGCAAAATGAACCCCTAACCCCGTCCCCCAGTTCCATCCAGTCTCATTCATAGGAAAATGTCTTCAGAAACTTCTGCGCACGCTCCGTGTCCGGATGGCGGAAGAATCCGTCCACGTCTTCCGATTCCTCCACGATATCTCCTTCGTCAAAGAAGACAATGCGGTCGGCCACCGCTCGCGCAAATTCCATTTCGTGCGTCACGATGATCATCGTGGAACCGGATTTTGCCAGCTCCAGCATAGTCCGGAGGACTTCATGGACCATCTCCGGATCCAGCGCTGCGGTTACCTCATCGAACAGCATCACCTCCGGATGCATAATCAGCGCGCGGACGATCGCGACACGCTGACGCTGTCCGCCGGACAGCTGTCTCGGATAATAATCCTTCTTGTCGGAAAGACCTACCTTCTCCAGAAGCTGCAATGCTTCCGCCTCCGCTTCCTTCCGGTCTCTCTTCTGCACGATCCTCGGCGCAAGAAGGAGGTTCTCCAACACCGTTTTGTGCGGGAAAAGCTCGTACGACTGAAAGACCATGCCGATTTTCTGACGGACACGGCTGATCTCATCCGATCCGGCCCGGACCGGAACATCGTCCACCGTAATCTCTCCGCTGTTGATCTCCTCCAACCCGTTCAGGCATCGCAAAAAGGTGCTCTTTCCGCATCCGGACGGCCCGATGATCACTACAACCTCTCCCTTTTTGACGGAAAGGCTGATATCTTTCAAAACGGTATTGCCGTCATACTCTTTATGAAGATGCTTTACTGTAACCAGATCGCTCATATTACTCCCACCTTTTCTCCAATGCCGCCGCGAGCCGGCTGATCGGCCAGCAGACGATAAAATACAACAGCATCACAACCGCAAAAATACCGAAAGCCGCGTTCGGCGACGTCTTTCGGTTTGCCTCGATAATCTGCTGTCCGACTTTCAGAACCTCAACCATGCCGATCATCATGACAAGCGATGTCGTCTTGATCATTCTCGTGACCAGATTGATGGACAACGGAATCAGTCTTCGCACGGTCTGCGGCAAAATAACGTAAAAATATACCTGGAACTTATTCAGTCCGAGCGCATAGGCGGACTCGTACTGAATGACCGGAATACTCTTGATGCTTCCGCGCACCAGATCGCCCATCTCGGCCGTCCCCCAGAACACAAAAACGAGAATTGCCGAAATCTCCGCGGATATGTTGATTCCGAACACTCTCGTCGTTCCAAAATAGACGATGAACAAAAGCACCATCTGCGGCATGATCCGGACAATTTCCAGATAGATCCGCAAAACCGCCCGCAGCACCCGGTTTCGGGATGTCATCAGCACGCCGATAAACAGTCCCAGAACAATGCTGATCAGGACAGAAATGATGCTGATCCGCACCGATACCCAGAGACCTCCGAGAATCCGCAGCATGTTGTTCCCCTTGAACAGGACATCAATCCCCAAACTCTGCATGACGAAGCCTCCTCTCCACAAAAGATCCCAGCAGCGAGACCGGCAGTAGCATGATCAGATAATATACCGTCAGCAGGAAAAGACACTCCATCGTCTTTGCGTACATACCGATCAGATCTTTTGCCGTAAACATCAGATCCAGAAGACTGATGGTGGAAAATACCGACGTCTCCTTTAAAAGAAAGATCACATTGGCCATCAGTCCCGGAAAGCTGACCGCAATCGCCTGCGGCAGAATCACATGCAGCAGCACCTGCGGGCCGTTCATGCCCAGTGCAAGCGCACTTTCGGTCTGAATCCGGTCAATGGATTCGAATCCGCTTCGAATTGTCTCCGTCATATAGGCACCGCCGATCAGACCCAGTCCCAGAATTCCACATCCCTGCGCCGGAATCCGGATCCCGATTTTCGGAAGAGCGAAGTAAATAAAAAAAAGCTGCACCAGAAGCGGCGTATTGCGGAACACTTCTATATATGCAGCGATCACCTTTTTCAAAACCGGGATTTTAAAATGGAGGACTGCCGCTCCCGACAGCCCTATGATCAGGGCTGTCAGGATGCCGGCAAATCCAGTTTTTACTGTCAGCAAAAGTGCTTCATTATACAGCGGAAGATATGCTTTGAGCACATTGACATCCATCATTACTGAACCTTTCCGCCTTCTGTCACCAGTGTATCCTCATAATCTTTTCCATAGGTATCGAGGAGAGTTGCCTCATAATCCGCGTGGAAGAATTTCTCCTTGCCAAGGGACTCGATCTCGCTGTTAAGCCAGGTAAGCAGTGTTTCATTTCCCTTGGTCACTGCCGGCGCGATGGTATCCGCATCGCCCAGAGACGGGATACCTACCGTATAGCCTTCATTTTCCAGAGAAAATGCGATAACTTCTGTGTTGTCATTTGCCCATGCCACACCGTTCCGGTTCTCAAACGCGGTCTTGGCCTCCGCATAAGCGTCATACTTCTGAAGCTTGATGTTCGGATAGTTCTTGGTCAGATAGGTCTCTGCGGTTGTTCCGGAGATGACAATCACCGGATCATCCGCGCCCACCTGGTCAAGGCTCTCCACAACCTTATCGGACGGGGAAACCACGCCGAGCGCCACATTCATGTACGGAAGCGCAAAATCAACCTCTTTCGCTCTCTCCTCTGTTACGGTGAAGTTCGCAAGAATGATATCTACTTTTCCGGTCTGCAGATACTCAATGCGGTTTGCGGCCTCGGTGGAAACATAATTGATATCCACGCCGAGATCTTTGCCGAGACGCTCTGCCAGATATACATCGTATCCGGCATAGTTGCCGTTCTCATCCACATATCCGAACGGGCTCTTATCGGAGAAAACGCCGATGTTGATGGATCCGCTCTGCTTGATCTCGTCGAGTGTGCGGAACTTCTGATCCTTCGCCGCATCGGTGCTCTCCTTCGCATCCGGTGCTGCCTGGGTTTCGGAAGCTGCTGCCGCGGTGGTCCCGGCTGCCGTGCTCTGCGCCGCAGAGGATGAAGAGCAGCCTGCCAGCGCTCCTCCGATCAGAAGCATGGATGCCGCGAGTGTTGTGATTTTTCTTACAAGTGCCTTTTTCATAATTGCTTTGTTCTCCCTGTTGATTGTTTTTCTTTTCCGTGATGTTTACGGTCACACGGAAGCAACCGCTGCAAATCCTTTTTCCAGATCGGCGATGATGTCATCGACATGCTCTGTTCCGATGGAAAGACGGATCGTGCTCTGTGTAATACCCTGATCCGCCAGCTCTTCATCATTCAGCTGAGAATGAGTCGTGGACGCCGGGTGGATCACAAGGCTCTTCACGTCGGCAACATTTGCCAGAAGCGAGAAGATCTCCAGATGATCGATGAATGCCCATGCCGCCTCTTTTCCGCCCTTGATCTCAAAGGTGAAAATGGATGCGCCGCCGTTCGGGAAATATTTCTCATACAGCGCGTGATCCGGATGATCCGGAAGAGACGGATGATTCACTTTCTCCACTTTCGGATGCTTTGCCAGATACTCTACCACCTTTTTGGTGTTCTCCGCATGACGGTCCAGACGAAGTGAAAGCGTCTCAACTCCCTGAAGAAGAAGGAAGGCGTTGAACGGTGAAATCGCCGCTCCGGTATCTCTCAGGAGAATTGCACGGACGTAGGTGACAAATGCTGCCGGTCCGACTGCGTCATAGAACGAAATTCCGTGGTAGCTCGGATTCGGCTCCGCGATATTCGGGTATTTTCCGCTCGCTTTCCAGTTGAATGTTCCGCCATCGACAATAATGCCGCCGAGCGTGGTTCCGTGACCGCCGATAAACTTGGTTGCGGAGTGAACAACAATGTCCGCTCCGTGTTCGATCGGACGAATGAGATACGGTGTGCCGAACGTGTTGTCGATCACCAGCGGAAGGCCGTGTTTATGGGCAATCTCTGCAATCGCGTCGATATCCGGAATGTCACTGTTCGGATTGCCGAGCGTTTCCAGATAGACCGCTCTGGTATCTTCCTGAATCGCATTTTCCACTTCTTCCAGATTGTGGGCATCCACAAAGGTGGTCTTGATCCCGTACTGGGGAAGCGTATGGGACAGAAGATTATAGCTACCGCCATAGATGGTCTTCTGTGCAACGATATGTCCGCCGTTGGCTGCAAGAGCCTGTACCGTATAAGAAATCGCCGACGCTCCGGATGCCACCGCCAGTGCAGCGCTTCCGCCTTCCAGTGCGGCAATTCGTTTTTCCAGTACATCCTGTGTGGAGTTGGTCAGTCTGCCATAGATGTTTCCGGCATCTGCCAGACCAAAGCGGTCTGCCGCATGCTGGCTGTTGCGGAATACATAAGAGGTTGTCTGATAAATCGGAACCGCTCGCGAATCGGTTGCCGGATCCGGCTGTTCCTGTCCCACGTGCAGCTGAAGTGTTTCAAAACGATATCCCATACTGTGCTCCTTCCCCCTGTCCTCTCTGAAAAAATAAGTTGTTGCTATGATAATCTATATATCCTACTATGTCAATATGTATTATCGGCCTTATTTTTTATCGTCTGCGATAAGCAAAGCCGAATTGCCGAGCACAAAATCGGAACAAAGTCCGCAAGCGTACTTCGGCTCCCCGTCCCTTTACTCCTGAGGGGCGCTTGCGAACTCTGCGCGCCGCCTCGAATCACCGCGAGGTGACAGAACAAAGTCCGCAAGCGTACTTCGGCTCCCCCATCCCCTCAGTCCTGAGGGGAGCCCCGCGGACTTTGCGCGCCGCCGCTGGTCACCGTTAGGTGACAGCTTCCTTGGCGAAGCTCTTAGCGAGGTCTTTTCGAGCTTAGTGCGTGCCATGGAAATTCACTTAGCGAGGTTTTCTCGAGCTTAGTGAATTTGCTTACAGCGGCGTGCGCATCCTCGCGGAGCGTTTTTATTTCCTAGGGAATTTCGGAGAAATTTCCTAGGAAATAAAAAAAAGAGGGGGTCCGGATTCACTCCGAACCCCCCTCTTCGACGGATTTTCATTTCAAACCTGAAAATCTTTATAATTCTCCAGCCTGCTGATAAAATATTTTGCCATATCCGACAGTTCCCCCGATTTGCGGGTGATATATCCAAAGGTCAGCGGTTCCTCCTCCTTCAGCTTGACCGAGTGGATTCCGCTGGCGGACGCGCTGATGCCGAGCATTCCCGCGCCGACCGCGTAGGCATTCAGCCCGTTGATCATTTCCACCGAGGTAGCGCGCTCATTCACATGAATAATTTTCCGGTAATCATATGTGGCCAGCGCCTCCTCCCGGTAATAGAACGACGTATTGTCCCCCTGCGTAAAGATGATGCAGGGATAATCCTGAAGTTCCTCCAGCGAGACTTCCTTCCGGTCCGCCAGCGGATGACACCGGGCAAGATACGCGTAAGTGTCACGCTTAAAGATTTCATGGAACTTCAGGGAGGCATCGGAAAACGCCTTTTTAAATATGCGCTTGTTGAAATCACTGAACGCGATCAGACCGACCTCGCTCTTCATCGTCTTTACATCTTCGATAACCTGACTGGTCTGGGTCTCCCGGATGTAGAACTGGTATTCCTCCGGATCAAACGCCTTCACCGTATCGATAAACGCATCGACCGCAACGGCGTAATGCTGAAGGGATACGGAAAATGTCGCCCTCTCCGACCGGGAATTCAGATATTTTTCTTCCACCTTTTCAAACTGTTCCACTGCGCCCCGCGCATAGCCGATAAACGATGCTCCGGCTGCGGTCGTCACTACACCGCTGTGAACTCTCTCAAAAATCGCAAAACCAAGCTCTTTTTCCAGATCCTTCACCGCGCTGGACAGTCCCGGCTGAGAGACGTAAAGCCGGTCAGCCGCCTTTCGCATGGAACGTTCTTCATCGATGGCAATCACATACTTCAACTGTAAAATCGTCACTTGTTTCTCCAAAGCAATGCAAATAATTCAACACAAAATTACATCGTTTTCACTATAGCACAAAGTCTATCATTTCACTATAGTTTTTCTCTGCACCGCTCCGAAAAACGCAGTTAATTGCTCAGCACCGTTATGACGATCGGAGAGAGTCCGGCTTTCCGGATCTTGTCGAGATCGACTTCCATAACCGCCTGACCGGCGACAACATTCTCTCCCTCTTTCACCAACGGACAGAGTCCGTCTCCGTTCAGTGTAAAGGTGTCGATTCCGACCAGAAGAATGATCTCCATACCGTCATATGACCGGAATGTCAGCGCATGATTGGTATCGGCAATCTCAGACACCTCACCGTCAACCGGTGCAAGGATATGTCCGTTTTCCGGCATGATACCGATACATTTCCCGATTACACCGGATGAGAACATGATGTCCGGGATCTGGTTCATGGGAACCGTCTCTCCGTCCGCCGATGCCGCAATGGACAGTCCGGCCTGTCCATGTTCTTTTGCTCCTGTCAGCGGCATTCCCGCCTTCACGCTCCGCGGTTTTCTTCTGCTGAGACGGGCAAATGCCGATGACCGCCAGAAGGAAGCCTGATCCGCGGAAAGCAGATTCTCCGTATTCAGTTCTTCTTCCCGGTAGAACAGATTGGTAACCGCATATCCGCCCAGATAGCTGATCCCAAGACCGATCAGATAGAACAGAATGCTCCTCACGCTTCCGCCTTTTCCCGCCGTCATCATGAACGCGCCCAAAAGACCGGACGGTCCCCAGCCGGTGGAGGCCACCTGCGTCAGCATTGTAAATGCGCCGCCAAAACCGGCACCGAGTCCCGCGGTGAGAAACGGTCTTCCGAGAGGAAGCGTGACACCGTAGATCAACGGCTCACCGACTCCCATGAGTCCCGCAGGCAAAGCGCCGGCAATCACCGCACAGAAATCGATATTTCCGGCCTTTTTCGCCTTCTTCCAGAGCGCGAAAGCCGCTCCGACCTGTCCAGCTCCCGCCATGGCCAGTGCCGGGTAGAGCGTCACATATCCCAGCTCCTCCAGCTGTACGCTGTAAAGAGCGATCAGGCCGTGGTGCATGCCGGTGGCCACCAGCGGAAGAAAGCACGCCGCGGCGAGATAGCCGGAAATCGTTCGGATAAAAATATCCTGGGACAGGCATGCCCGCCCGAACAGCCAGACGATTCCTTCCGAGATATACCCGTACAGCGGCATAATCAGAACAATATACGGAATCAGGCAGACAATTATGGTGATTACCGGAGTAAAGACGACATCGACCGCCCTTGGCATCAGTGACCGGATTGCCTTTTCCACATTCGCGATCAGGATCGCGCCCACAATCACCGCCAGCACTCCGCCTTTTCCGCTTCGGAGAACGGAATCCAACGGGACCGCATCGTTATACAGTCCCAGAATGGAGGAAATGACATTGATCCCCTCCATGGACGTGATCATTCCGAGCATTCCGCCCAGGATCGGTGTGCCGCCGAACTGTTCGGATGCCCGATACCCCGCCCAGGCTGTCAGAAATGTCATGACAGACGCATTGATCATCGACAGAATCTGATAGATAAACTGCCAGACTCTCTTGTCGGCAAACCCCGGCACGGTCTGACTGATCAGAGATGCCACGCCGCCGCACAGTCCTGCGCAGATGATACCCGGAAGCAACGGGATGAAGATGTCTTCGATTGTTTTCAGCCCGTTTCGTAAACCGTGCTTTTTCATAGTACAACCTCCCGCTGTCTCTTCACACCGTTATCCCGTTCTTCCCGTGATAGCGCAGGAACAGCATCGTGATATCATCAAACTGCTCTGCACCGTCCACGAAGCGATTGATGTCATCCATCATGTTTTTCAGAACCTGCTCCGGCTCCGCGTCCGGTTCCCGGTTCAGCGCCTCGATCATGCGCTCCGGTCCGTACAGTTCGTTATTCCGGTTCGTCGCTTCCGCAACACCGTCCGTGTACACAAAGAAGCTGTCTCCCGGATCAAGGTGAAACTCATGCTGTTTGAATTTCAGTCCCTGCATGGTACCGACCGGCATCGAATGCTTATAGATCTCCAGCTCATAATCGCCGCCGGCCTTCCGAAGGGCCGGATGTTCATGGCCTGCATTCGCCGCAAATCCCTTTCCGGATGAAAGTTCCAGCGACGCTGCCCATACCGTGACAAAGAAATCCTCTTCATTGTTCTCACAGATCAGGTTGTTCGCATTCTCCAGCGCCTCCGACGGAGTCATCCCATTCTGAAGACCGTTTTTGATCAGAACGCGCGCCACCATCATCAGCAGCGCCGCCGGAACGCCCTTTCCGGAAACATCGGCAATGACAAGCCCGATATGATCGTCATCAATCATAAAAAAGTCGTAGAAGTCGCCGCCGACCTCCTTCGCGGGATTCATGCTGGCCGCCAGACTGAATTCCTTCCGCGTGGAAACGGGCGGACACAGTCTCGGAAGCTGACTGGCCTGGATCTTGCTGGCCATATCCAGTTCCGCGTCGATACGCTCTTTTTCCGCAGTCACCTTTTTGATCTGGTCAATGTAGAGAACCATCCGGGCCGACTGCTTGGCAAAGGATTCCGCCAGAACTTCAATTTCATCACCGGTCCGGTATACATCTTCCATCTTAAACTGCTGATGTCGGATGCCAAGGGACGCAACCCTTCTGGTAATGGTATTGAGCGGCTCAATGATCCGCCCGGTGATCGAATACGCCGAGATCATGCCGGCCGCGACAATGAAAACAACCAGAAGCAGAAGAATATTGCGGGCGTGAAACATCTCATTACGGAATTTGCTCACCGCCCCGCCCCGGATCTCTTCATTGCGATCCGGAAGGCCGTTCTCCTCATATTGCTGTTCCTGTGTCTCATAGGTTTCATCCACCAGCCGTTCCACCCTGTTGGACTGATATAAAAATACCGCCGTATAGGATGCAATGATCATGACAATCGTCACCAGCATCATGCTGAATATTTTATGCCGGATACCGCCGTTCATGAAAAAAAATGTTTTCACCTTTGCTGCCTCCCCCTCAGAAGTCATCCCGTGTATTGCATCAGATATGACAGAGATCGATCAGAAGACCGGTCGGAGAAATCAAAAAAACATATTTTCCGCAGGGCGGAGTATTGAGAATGAAATCCCCGGTCTCTCGAAATCCTTTCCCGATCAGATACTGATATGTTGCATCAAAATCATCGGTATTCATTCGAATCGCGGTGCAGTCCCTGTCACCCGGCATCCTCTCTGCCTCGATCACATCGACAGAAAATCCGTTGCAGTCTTTCATTCGGATTGCGTAGAAGGAAAATGTTCCCGATCCGTTGTTATCTGGAATCTGTTCAAATCCGAGTGCTTCAAACAGTTTGATTGCGCTGTATGCATCTTTTGAGATAATCTGCGGATAA
The DNA here is from genome assembly GCF_000711825.1 of [Clostridium] aminophilum DSM 10710. GTDB lineage: Bacteria > Bacillota > Clostridia > Lachnospirales > Lachnospiraceae > Clostridium_R > Clostridium_R aminophilum. The sequence continues at coordinate 166,643 of NZ_JONJ01000007.1, forward strand.
AATGCGGTAATCTTCATTGGTGTTCCTCCTGTTCTTAATGCTCTGCCGCGGAATGGCGATGGATGATCCGACGGAGTTAAAACTCCAGCGTTTCCAGCCGGTCTGCCAGTTCTTTTGCCTGTTTCATATACCGGTCAATGAGTTCTCTGTCTTTTTCCGAAAGCTCCCGTTTCTTGTGAATCTTGTTGACCATGCGGACCGCACACAAAAGGGACGCTTTCTCCTTCACACATCCGAGTTTTTCCCCGTCATCGGTTCCGAAATAATCCTTCAGGAGTGAATCGAAAAACTTCACCGCGGTCTGGTAGGAGAAGCCCATGAACTTCTCGACCACAGACGGGTCATCCTCGCCCAGGACAACATAGAAATAATACAGATCGCTGAGTTCAATGATCGGATGTCCGGTGGAAAGCCGGTCCATATCGATCAGAAGCGGCTCCCCATTCTGCAGGAACACATTGTTCGTGTGAAAGTCTCCGTGGATCAGTGTCTTGGTATCCGGAAGCCGGTCGACCAGTTCCATGCACCGGTTTGCGAGCGCTTCGTCTTCTTTTCCGACGCCGCCCCGGATGTACATCCGGATCCGGTCTGCCGCCGGCGGAAAACAGTCATCCTCCGAGACCGTAATCCCGTGGATGGTCCGCGCAAGCTCAGCCATGATTTTTGCATATACGTCCACCTGACCGGGATCCTTTACGATAAATGACGAGATCGTCTCGGAGTCCAGAAGTTCATACATGGCGCCGTACCGCGATCCGACCGCCACAATTCCGAACGAGATCGCAGTCGGAATCCCCAGAACAAACGCTCTGCGGCTCTGGGAAATCTCATTTTCCACATCCCGGTAAGTATTGTTGTCATTGTAAACTTTGATGACGAGCTCGTCATCGTAACGGTACACTTCCCCTTTGGCGCCTTTTCCGATCTGCCGGCAGCCGTCGACCGAAACCTCACGATATTTTTTATATCGTGTCTTATCCCGGTCAAAGGTTCCCGGCCATATGAAATTGACATGCTTGATGTACTCTTTGAACGCACCGGTCTTATTCAGAGAGAGTTCGACCTGCTCCCCGATGGTGCGGTAATACCATTTCTGCATCTCCGGATCGTTCTGATGAAGGTCCTGCCAGATCTTTTCACCCTGCTCCGAATAAATGCCCGATAAGGACCGGATATTGGCCAGTTTATCGGCAAGCCACAGCATCTTGACGCCGATATCCTGACTGTTCTTCAAAATCTGAATCGACTGTTCTTTCCGTCTTTTCCATGATGAAATCGGCGGCTCATCCGGATAATCCTGCTCCGACTCGGAGGAAACCAGCATAGCCACCCGCTCGCCGAATCGCTTTTCGATCTCCAAGAGCGTTCCGTCCGTATCCTCCACGATGTCATGAAGAATTCCTGCAGTGATGATCTCCTCATCGTTGGTCATTGTGGAGAGAATCTGGGCCACCTCCAACGGATGAAGAATATATGGCCTCCCCCCGAATTTGCGCACTTTTCCCTGATGGAGAATGGTTGCATAAATGATTGCTTCCTCGATTTTATTCATCATATTGTTTTCCTCATTCTGACACAGGTCACCGGCAGGCTATCTCTGCCGCTTCTTTTTCGGTATCGTATTTCCGCTTTTCATTCTGATTTCGGTCCGATCCCTCAATTGTCTCCTCAATCCGGATGCCGTGTATGTTTTTGTCCGTAATGTATCATTACAGTCGTTATATTATCATTATAATTGTCAGATTGACCAAATGCAAGAAACCGGGGATCACCGATTTACGATGTTCCCCGGTTTTTACCTCATTTACGCAAGTAACAGGCCCAAGCCCACGCTTGCGTGAGGCCCTGGAGACTGCCGCGATAACGAGCGAGACTTGCGAAGCGTGTTTTGACTCGTTTACTCAGCTTAAACTTTCATTCACAGCACACAACAGATCATCTGCACAGTTCTGCGACGATCGCATTGATGACCTTGCCGTCGGCTTTTCCCTTTAACGCCGGCATGATTTCCTTCATAATCGCCCCTTTGTTCTTTGTTGCGATCACTTCCGAGAACTTCTCTTCAAGGAATGACCGGATCTCATCCTCCGTCATCATGGCCGGAGCGTATTCTTTGATGACGTCATATCGGAACTGGTATTCCGCCTTGAGTTCCGTACGGTCGTCCGGGCACGTGTCAATCTGCTCTTTCACGGTTTTGAGAGACTTCATGATGACCTGATCTACCAGCTCGTCACCGATACTGTCTCTGCATCCGGAATCGATTGCCGCTTTCTTCACATCGGAGATGATGGATGAGACAGCGTCTTTTCTCGCCTTATCTCTCGCCTTCATCGCCGCAACCATTGCCTTCTGCAGAACTTCAAATTTGCTCATGATGGTACCTTCTTTCTGAATATCGATCGAAAACTTTTCTTCCCTGTCTCAGTATAATCAGCCAAACTCAAAGAAACAAGAGGGGCTTTCCAAAGCAGGCTTATTCCTCCATCTCCTGCCTAAGTCCGAAGAAAAATTTTCTCTGCCGTTCATTCATGATGACGCGGACCGGCTTCAGCTGATTCAAAGACGACCCGCGCAGGACCATCATATCACGGTACAAAAGCGAAGTTTCCGGCTGAAGGAAATACACCTCCGGTTTGTCCAGCCACAGCTCTTTGTAGCAGTCAAGATACACCGGGTTCGCTTCAATCAGATTCCGGAAGATCGACTCCCGAAGGGCATCCATGTCAAATTTACTGATTTCCTTTCTCGGTTCAATCAAAAAATCGTACCGGTTCGGGGTAATGTCCGTATTCGGATACACCGTGAAATCCGCCAGCGGAATGTTCATTTCCTCCGCTGTTTTTTCCACCGCAATCTGCAGTGCTTTCTCGGTGGTCTTTTCTTCCGCGAGATTGATGGTCCGGTTTACACGGTACATAAACTGAACCTTCGGTGTCTTGTTATAGAAACCGGTGACTTTCACGGCATCGCTCATCCGATACCGGAAAAAACCGCTGAGATTCGTGATGATCAGCTCATAGATCCTTCCCTCTTCCAGTTTATCCATGGTGACACATTTGCTGAAGTCATCCCCCGCTTCAACCGGAAGAAACTCGACAAAGGCTGCGGAGGGAGCCAGAATGCTGTCAAAATCGTCGATTCCACTCGGAACGGACCATAAGCCTTCGGATGCGGTAATACCGGAATAGATGTTCTTAACACCGTCTCCCGCATAATGCTCCTTGATCTGACGGTCATAGATCTCGAAACCGTCTCCGCCAACTCCGACAAAATAGCAGAAATGCGGCCAGACTTTTTTCACCCACGGAAAATCCGTTCCGTTTTTGAAAACCTCCCGGAGTTCTGCCGCGCGTTCCGGCATCGGCTTTATTTTTTTCATCAGGCTTTCCCTGGAAGCCTCCGGCATCTCAATGTCTTCCGAGATGGTTCCCTTTTCGATGTCATCGATCAGAAGATCAATATTGTTCTCAATATAATGGAGAAACAGGATAATGACACTGTAGAAACCGGTGATCATTCCCCTGACCTCTTTATCCATCAGAGCAAAACGGGTGTGGATATATTTTGTATCCGCCCCTTCCTCGGGATTCAGACCCTCGATCGGAGAGGTGTATACCATGCGGATCATGGCATCCAATGCCTCTTTTCCGCCCTTGATATAATCCGCCATCTTGGAGGAAGCCTCGCCTACGGTCAATCCGCTCTTTAATGTCCGGTAATTTCCGCTGGAGGTACAAAATCCCCTTCCGTTCTTCCAGTCCGGGTCAAGACCCTCACTCATCAGTCCGTAAAGCAGATAATTGTTGTACTTTGCGAAGACATTTGCCTGTTCTGCGGTCATGGGAACCACTTTCGGCACACCGACCGTACCGGAGGTTTCATTGAAATGATCATACGAATATGCCGTCAGAACATTCTTTTCTCCCTCCATCATCCGCTCAAGATACGGTGCCAGATCATCGTAAACCACAACCGGAACCTTCTTCTGGTAATCCTCGATTGTATGAATATTGGCAAAATCGAATTTTCTGCCGTACTCGGTATCCTTGTTGTCCTGAAGAAGCTTCATCAGAAGCGCCGTGGTTCTCTCCATGGGGTTCCTGGTTTCTTCCCGAAACGCTTCCAGCACCTTTAACCCTTCCGCAGAATTTCTCTCATTTGCCTGATATGTCATGTTACCATCCATGATAATCCCCTCCTGCATTGATCTTCCAAAATGCCGCAATGTCAAAACTGCGCTTCCATTCCTGCCGTGTTCCTGATGCATCCCGATTCTGCTTCATGGGGTGCGATCCGGATATCGATCTGCCTTCCGAACAAATATATCTATTAAATTTGATACCATAAACCAATAATATTTACAAGTATCGCATCCTGATCTCCTCCGGTCCTATGCCTGATAAACCGGTTTTCCTTCGAAATACGTCGCCAGAACCTTCGTATTCCGAAGTTCCTCCAGAGAACAGTTCATGAAATCCCGGTCGACGATCACAAAATCCGCGGACTTTCCCGGGGTGATACTTCCGGTCACATCAGAGATTCCCAGCTGAATTGCTCCATTAATCGTATATGCTTTCAGACAGTTTTTCCGGTCGAGTCCCTCCGTCGGCGGCGGATAACACAGTCCCGCGCACGCTTTCTGGCCTCTCGCCTCGGCAAAAAACATCCCGATAAACGCATTGGCCGTTACCGGTTCCAGACAGCTGTCGCTTCCGAACGTCACCGTCACGCCGTTTTTGTTCGCGGTCGCCATGGGGAACTGGCGGTTAAACCGGTCTTCCCCAAGGGATTTCCGGGTAAATTCATCATTTTTCACCCAATGCGGCGTGGTCTGAAAGAAAATATCTCCCGCATCTGCCAGTTCGCGCATCTCCTGCGCACGGTACAGCTGATTATGCGCAATCGTCTTCCGGACCGTGTCCGAATCCGCCGCCTTCAGAACCGACAGAGCTCTCCGAACCGCCCGATCGCCGATGGCGTGAATATGAATGTGGAATCCCTCCTGCGCTGCCATGACAGCGGCCTGTTTCATATCGGGAAGCGAAATCATCTCACTTCCGCAGTTCTGAGGATCATCCGCGTATGGTTCATGGAGAAGTGCCGTATGTTCTTCGATCGTGCCGTCCGCAATCATTTTCAGGGTATTCGGATGTACATGTTCCGTCGAATAAAACTCTCTCTGATGCTTCATCAGCTTCAGGGCCTCGGAGGCTTTTATCCCGTCCTCCCCGCGGTATCCAAAGCTGGTACAGATGTGAAGGCACAGCGCACCCTCTTTATCCAGTTCCGACAGTTGAGAAAGAACGGCATCATCCTCCGAATCCACCGACATGGCGTCAAAGGCGGCGGTATATCCGTATGAGGCATACTCCCGGCACAGTTCCTTCAGAACGATTTTTACATCGGATTTCGTCTCCTTCATTAGGGCTTTGCATAGCATCATGGCGGGGATTTCGATTACGAGTCCGGTGGGATTTCCGTCCTCATCCCGGACAAAATAACTGTGTTCCCCCGGGTCTTTCGTATCCGAATCGATTCCCAGGGTTTCCATTGCTCTGCGGTTCAGAAGAAGCGCGTGACCGTCGTCACTGAAGACCACCACTTCCCGGTCGTCGATCACCCGATCGATATCATCTGCAGAAAATGTGCCCTGCGTCAGGTCCATTCCCATCGCCCGGAGGATGCCTTTCCCGGCATTTCCCGACGATTCTTCCTCTCCCGACACATCCTCACATCCCGCCGATTTCTCACATCCCGCCGTTTTCTCACACTCCGGTCCGTGTCCGTTTTCCTCCCTGTCCTCTCCTTGCGCTCTGAGAAGCGAAAGCAGCACATCACCCAATTCCTCCGGTTTGGTCTTGGGATCAATGTTGTACAGATTGAGAATATTTTTTTCCACCCCTGCCAGTATATGACAGTGTGAATCCACCAGCCCGGGTATGACGCATTGTCCCTGAAGATCCACGATATGCGGACAATCTGTCGCAATGTCATTTGCGCCTGCCGCAATGAATTTTCCATTCCGGATCACAAATGCCTCTGCCTCCGGCATCTCCGGATCCGAAGTGTAGATCCGACCATTGATATAAGCAGTTTCCTCTCCGCTCCATCTTCTCAACTGGTTTTCCCCCTTTTGTGAAGAATTCTGATCTATGATACCGTTTCAACAAGTCAGAATACGCATCGCTCCTCTCGCGGCAGTCGACAGGATCCCCTGCCCGTGCGGATTTCGCCTTGTTCCCAGCGCAATAAACCGCGTCTCATAAAAACATACTTCTCTTACTCCATGTATTCATTCTTCCCAGAACTCTTTCGTGTATTTTTCCGCGGCAAGAAGCTTATTGAGCCTCAGCATGCCGCAATAGCCGACAATCGCGAGTACCGGCTGCTTTGCCGTCTGAAGCAGATGGACCACCTGCTCATCGGACAGGATTTCCACCGATGAATGACCGGTGAAGTTTTTCCGGATGATCCGATCCAGATCTTCCGCGCAGTCCCCCAAAACACAGATCCTTTCGGCACGGCCGATGTTCCGGCAGGTCTCCGGATCCAGATCTTCCAGCCAGAGAAAATCCGGCGGATATTCATAGCACATGAAAAGTGTACATCTCGAAAGGGGCTCTGAAAGTTCCGAGCAGATTCTCTCCAGAGCAATCTGATTCTTGGCAAGCACAACCCTGATCTCGGAATCCGGTAGCGCGATCCGGTCGAAGCGGCCAAACGGCAGCTTATAATCCATAAAACAGTTAAAACTCTCCGGAAACAGCAGTCCCATGGCATACAATGCAGCTGCCGCTGCTGCCACATTTTCCAGATTGTATTTCATCGGGAGTTCAACCGTCATCTCATGGAAACTGCCATCGATTTCCACCGTATGTTCCGATAAAAGGCGGTACGGGATCAGTCTTTTGCCATGATACGCCTCCGCAAAACGGTCATAGAAATTCATGTCCCGGTTCAGACACAGAACACAGTCCGTCAATGCCGAAATCGCCCGAACAATCACTTTCGCGGTATGCTCCGCGCTGATCAGCCGCTCCACCTGATCTTTATACAGGTTTGTGAGCACGAGAACCTCCGGTTTCAACACGGTTGCCATCGGAAGCAGAAACAGTTCATCACATTCAACCACCGCAAAATCGTAATCAAGTTTCCCCACAGAATCACAGTGAAGTCCGAATGCGGTCGCAATACCCTCGGTTTTATTCGCGCCTTCCCGATTGGAAAAAACCCGGAATCCCCTCGTCCGGAGCATATGAACGATCATGCTGGTCGTCGTGGTCTTCCCGTTTGTTCCGCCGACCATGATCGTCCGAACGTCTCCGCTCACTCTCTGAAGAAAATCCGGACATTTTTTCAGAATGTATTCTCCGGGAAGTACGGTTCCTCCGCACCCGGCCTCGTTCTGATTTTTGCGAATCTCTTTTGCCTTCCGGATAATGTCCGGCAGTCTTTCCTCTGTGTTGGATGGAATCTGATTCATCATAGCGTTTAATGACTCCTTCCGTTTCTTTTCTTTTTTTCAATATGAATCGTCAGAACATTCAATCCCAATATGTTCTGATACTCGATTTCCTCTGCCATCTGATATACCAGCCGGATTCCCGCCCCCTTCACGAGATCCGCCGGATCAAGAATCTCCGATCGCTCCGCCGGATCAAACGGAACGCAGTCATCCTTGATTCGCAGAATTACCTCGTCATTCTTATGAACAACACGGATATCCACCGAATGATGCTCCCGGTCTTTGGTAAATCCGTGCTCCACAACATTTGACGCCATTTCTTCCAGAAACAGTCCGGAGAAAAATGAAGTCCTGCGGTCAATCCCCCTGCTGAGACAAAAGTCGATCACCGTCTGCGAGACTCTGATCACTTCATCAACGCTTCGAACAGAAATATCAATCCGGGCATCTTCCGGTGCGCCGAAGTCCTCCGGAATCACCATGAGCTGTTCTAAATTTCGTGGAAATGCTTTGCGCTGAATACAGGAATACAGCACAATCACTGTGAAACAGACGACACCGTTGAGCGGATAAGCCCAATATATGCCGCTCATGCCCAGCGGCCGGATCAGAATCGCGGAGAAGAACGCCACGCTGGCAACACCTTCCAGAAATGCGAGAATATGGCTTAATCCGTCTTTCCCGGAAGTCTGCGCGTAACAGGAGAATTGCATGCGAAAAACGCTCAGCGGGAACAGCAGCGGAAGGATGCGGAACCCCTTGACCGTCATCTCAAAGACCGGATCGGATGGATCACGATAAAACAGTCTGGTCAGCGGCACGGCAAATAGGATCATAAGCGCCGCGATGACCGTGATCACCGGTATGCATCGGAACAGTCCCACGCGCATGACATCCGTCAGAGATTTCCGGTCTTCCTCGCCAATGCTGACACTCATCAGCATGCGGGCCACCTGTATCATGCCGAACGGAATGATTCCGACCATGATCATCACTGCCTGGGTTGCCGCATACGCGGACAGTCCGGCTGACCCGACATACATTACAATAAGCGCATTCAGGATAAAGCCGAGCACAGCCTGATAGCCATCAATCACGGAACCGGAAAAGCCGGTTTTCATGATCCGCCAGACATCGGAAAGCTTTAATCCCGAAAAAGACAGTTGAAAAAGAGTCTTCCTGGAGAAATACGGCTTCAGTTCGATCATCAGGAAGATCCACATCCCAATGGAAGGTGCAAGGCCGAGGCCAAACTCTCCCATCCGGAACACGACCACAAACAGATAATTCAACACCAGACTTACAGAAAGAAATGCCACGCTGGCAGCGCTTGTGTACTTCATCTTGTTTTCCAGCGACAGAAACGCCGTAAGCTGTTGTCCCATAACGGTCGGAAAAAGGCCGACGGCGACGCCGCAAATATACCGGTCCAACGATTTCTGCATCGCCGGATCCGGCGTCAGGATCCCGGTCCAGCCGAAAAGGATCACCATGAAAAGAAAGAAAATCGCTGCGGCGGAGAATCCCGTTGTGATCAGGACATCGATGGAAAAGATCCTTCCGGTTTCTTCCATCTCATTTCGCCCCATGAATTTGCCGCACAGAATCTGTGATCCAATGACAAACATCAGACTGACCGCGATCACAAACTCGTCGAACGGAGCGTACAATCCCAGAGCGCCCATTGCCTCTCTTCCGACGTAATTGCCGGCAAACAGACTCGAAATGATCTCATTGATCGACGATAGAACGATCAGCAGAATCTGATATGGAAGCAGCCGGAAAAACTGCCTGGTCAAAAGTTGATAATCCGAACGATTGTGTTCCATTTGTTTATGCCTCATACGATTTCTCTGGATTTTCCTGATTGGATTTCCCCGATCGGATTTCCTCGATCGGATTTCCTCGATCGGATTTCCGGGGATGACAGTCTCTGCCCCCCGATATTCTCCTGCGTTCCGTCCAAAGATTCTGTACTCCGTCTCGTAAAAAGAACATGATCAGTTTAATCTTTTAATAACATAATCGCACGGATATGTATGAAAAACAAGTTATGTCTTTTTCTCGTCACAATTATGTCTTTATCGGAAATCCGTATGCAGACTCTGTGCACCGCTGTTCAGCCACATTTTGCGCTTTTCTTATACTTTGATCGTAAACGGTAAATAGTCGGTGCCGTGATACGGCATCTCGGCCATGAGATAATTATTCTGTCACTTTCAAAACTTGAAAAAGTTGGTGTCAACTTTTCCCAGTTTTCACAGGAGGTTTCTCATGGATACTCAATTAGCTACTTCCCAGATTCGTTTGCAGAACTGGGTTGCTATCATCAGGGATCAGAAATCCAGCGGACTCACGATCAAAGACTATTGCCAGGAACACGATCTTTCCCAAAACGCGTATTACTACTGGCTTCGAAAAAGCCGACGTGCCGCATTGCAGGCAACAGACATCTCTTTTACAGAGGTTCCGGTT
>NZ_JONJ01000008.1 GCF_000711825.1 [Clostridium] aminophilum DSM 10710
CGGATACACAGGTGCTGGATTCGTAACCGGAACCTCTGTAAAAGAGATGTCTGTTGCCTGCAATGCGGCACGTCGGCTTTTTCGAAGCCAGTAGTAATACGCGTTTTGGGAAAGATCGTGTTCCTGGCAATAGTCTTTGATCGTGAGTCCGCTGGATTTCTGATCCCTGATGATAGCAACCCAGTTCTGCAAACGAATCTGGGAAGTAGCTAATTGAGTATCCATGAGAAACCTCCTGTGAAAACTGGGAAAAGTTGACACCAACTTTTTCAAGTTTTGAAAGTGACAGAATAATTATCTCATGGCCGAGATGCCGTATCACGGCACCGACTATTTACCGTTTACGTGGTTTCGTAGAGGAAAGCTTATTGGAAGAGAGGACGATTCAATGGAAAAAAGAATTGACTTTACAACGGGCGCGATCGTGTTACCGCTTCTCCGGTTTGCCGGACCGGTTCTTATGGCATTGTTTCTGCAGGCTATGTATGGAGCGGTGGATCTTCTGGTTGTTGGAAAGTTTGCGGATTCGACCGATGTATCTGCCGTTTCGACCGGTTCCCAGATTATGGCTACTCTGACGAATATTATCAGCAGCCTGTGTATGGGCATGACCATTTTTCTCGGTCAGAAAATCGGAGAAAAACGTGCGGATGAGGGAGGACAGATTGTCGGCAGCGGACTGGCACTGTTTGCGGTGATCGGGTGTTTTCTTACGGTATTCATACCGGTTATCGCGCCGGGGCTTGCCATGACCATGCATGCTCCGGAGGAAGCATTCGGGCTGACCACCGCATATATCCGAATCTGTGGAGGCGGGATCATCGTTATTATGGCCTACAATATGATCGGTGGTATATTCAGAGGCATAGGCGATTCGAAGACTCCGCTGATCACGGTTCTGATCGCGTGTATCTGCAATATCATCGGTGACATTTTACTGGTGGCTGTTTTCCACATGGGAACAAAAGGCGCGGCTTATGCGACCGTAGGTGCGCAGTTTATCAGTGTTGTCATTTCTTATCTTCTCATTTCACATAAGACACTGCCGTTCACACTGGAAAAGAAAATGCTTACATGGAACAAGCGCATCATCCGAAGAATTCTTGTGCTCGGAATACCGATTGCCGTACAGGATCTGCTGGTTGGCATATCCTTTCTTGTGATACTTGCCATCGTGAATTCCATTGGATTGATTGCCTCCGCCGGAATCGGCGTTGCGGAAAAGGTATGCGTGTTCATCATGCTTGTGCCCATGTCTTTTATGCAGTCGATGTCAGCTTTTGTCGCGCAGAACAGAGGAGCGGGAAAGCTGGACAGGGCATTCCGGGGATTCCGGGCTGCGGTTGGGATTTCCTTTATCTTTGGCGCGGTAATGTTTTATACGGGATTTTTTCACGGAGATCTGCTCTCGGGAGTATTCACTTCGGATGAGGCGGTTGTTGTGGCAGGAGCAGAGTACATAAAGGCGTATGCGATAGACTGCCTGTTTACCTGCTTTCTGTTCTGCTTTATCGGATTCTATAATGGAATGGGATATACGACATTTGTCATGGCGCAGGGCATCCTTGGAGCATTTGCGGTCCGGGTGCCGGTATCCTTTTTGATGAGCCGGATGATGCCGGGGTCTCTCTTCCATATCGGTCTTGCGACACCCTGTTCCACCGTCCTGCAGATTGTTTTGTGTTTTGGCGGTCTGATATACATATCGCGCACGAAGAAATAATAAGAGCAATATGAGCAATAAGCAGATCCGTTGACGAAAGAGATATTCCATTCGCGCAACAGAAGTCCGAAACATCTGGAACAAACTTATCGGTATACAAAGGAAAGCGCCCGGAAACTTCCCGGGCGCTTTCCTTTGTATGGTACGTTGTGATTTGTTGTATTTAATATAGTACAGAATCTGATGACGGAAAAACAGGAATTCTCGGATGAACAGACAAGTCGAAACTTGTCATTGGAGTCGCTGCCACACGTTTTTATACAGTAGAAGCAACCGTTTCTGAAAATGAGCCCTTTTACTTTGGATAATCTTTACGGTACTATAAAACTGGTGTGGCAATAGTCTTTAAATGAGGAATAACGGTATAATCAGATGAATTACGAGATTGATGGAACCAGCCGGATTCCGGCTTACATTCAGCTTTATCAGATGCTTCGCAGTGACATCATTGCGGGCGTTTATTCCTATGGAAGCAAACTTCCGTCCAAGCGGACGATGGCGGAGGAGACCGGTGTAAGTGTCATTACGATCGAGCATACGGTGGAACTTCTCTGCGAGGAAGGGTACACGGAGGCAAGACCCAGAAGCGGCGTCTATGTCATTTTCCAAAAAAGCGACTTTCAGGGTATGCCGGCGATGATTGAGATGGAGCATTCTTCTGCAGGACACAGGATGGAAGCTGATGGAAAAACATGGAGAAGAGAGGTGACGTTTGCTGACAGATCAGAGTCTGTGTCGGCTGGTTCGACGACTTCGGCGGATCCCCTGACGTCAGCGTATTCTACGGCCTCGGCGCACACTCCGGTATCGGCGGGGTCTCCCGGGGCTTCTTCCGCACAATTCCATCCTCATCCTCATCCCCATGTTTCCTCCGGTTCCGAGTTTCCGTACACAGTGCTTGCAAAAACGATGCGCCGTGTTCTGCTGGATTATGGCGAGCGGATCCTTGTGAAATCGCCGAATGACGGCTGCGCAGAACTCCGCTCGGAGATCAGCGCATACATGGCGCGGAGCCGCTCGATCCATGTGAAACCGGATCAGATCATCATCGGCTCGGGGGCGGAGTATCTCTACAGCCTTGTGGCGCAGATGTTCGGGAAAGAGACGGTATTTGCGCTGGAGGATCCGTCCTACGGAAAGATCCGTCAGGTTTACGAGGCATACGGCATCCGGTGTGACATGCTTCCGCTAAAGCCGGACGGCATCGCTTCGGAGGACCTTCGAAAGACCCGGGCGACGGTTCTTCACATCACGCCGTTTAACAGCTATCCCACCGGGATCTCGGTCGGCGGAACGAAAAAACAGGAATATCTTGGCTGGGCCGCGCAGCGGGGCGGCATCCTTATCGAGGACAATTATGACTCGGAGCTTACCATATCGGGCAGGGCGGAGAATTCCCTGTTTTCGATGACTGAGCAGGAAAATGTCATCTACATGAATACCTTTTCCCGGACGATCGCGCCGTCGATCCGTGTGGGCTATATGATCCTTCCGGAGCGGCTGATCGAGATTTTTCACCGGCGGCTGGGATTCTATTCCTGCACCGTTCCGGCGTATGATCAGTATGTTCTGGCAGAGCTTCTGCGGAGCGGGGATTTTGAGCGCCATATCAACCGGGTGCGGCGGAGAAAACGGAAAGAAAAGAAGACGGAAAACTTTACAAAACGGTAGTGGGAGAGGCAGATTTCTAAACAGTGTAAATTGTCCGGCTGCATCGAATTGAATACAATAAAGCTATAGAATATCAGCATCATTCAGGGGGGATTTTCATATGTATGAGGCGGATTTTGAAGCGGTAGCCGGAAATGCGGAGAAAAAGATAGCGTTTATGGAGACAAATCCGGTCGGTTACTTTGTCTCTGCCGCGGTGGCAGGTTCGTTTATCGGATTCGGAAATATATTGACCAATGTCATCGGAGGACAGCTGGCCGGCGCTCCGGCGACCAAGATCGTGATGGGCGGTGCTTTCAGCGTGGCGCTCAGTCTTGTGGTCATCGCGGGCGCGGAGCTCTTCACCGGCAACAACATGGTCATGGCGGCCGGTATGATGAAAAAGAAGGTGACACTCTCGCAGACTCTGAAGTTCTGGATCACCTGCTGGCTGGGCAATCTCGCAGGTTCCGTTCTTCTGGCGCTTTTATTCCGGTATTCCGGACTGTTTGGAGAGGCGACGGAGGCATTTCTTGCCAAAGGTGCACAGGCGAAGGTGGCGGTGCCGTTTCTTCCGCTGGTGATTCGCGGAATCCTCTGTAATGTGCTTGTCTGCCTCGGCGTCTGGTGCGCAGGCCGCTGCAAGTCGGAGAGCGGAAAGCTGATCATGATTTTCTGGTGCATTTTCACCTTTGTCATCTGCGGGTTTGAGCACAGTATCGCGAATATGACGCAGCTGACGCTGGCGCTCATTGCACCGGCAGGCCCTGCGATCACGATCGGCGGTTATGTCTACAATCTTCTGACGGTCACGATCGGCAATATTCTCGGCGGTGCGGTGTTTGTCGCGCTTCCGTATTATCTCGCCGGAAAACGGGACTGAACAGATCGTGCCTCCGGACTGAACGGATCGTGCCTCCGGACTGAACAGATCGGTCCTCCGGCCTGAACGGATCGGGCCTTCGGGACTGAATGGATCGGGAACCGGGAGCGAACGATTCGGAAACTGGTATGACGATAATCGAAATATAATAACGGAAATACAGGAAAAAGGTACAAAATACCGCCGCATCTTCCGGAAGTCAGGGAGGATGCGGCGGTTGTTTTGAATTTTTATGCCTTTGTGAGCACATCGTCTCCGTCGGAGATCAGTGCTCCCTGAATCGCGTTGACGGAATTCTGCGAAATCTTGCCGGCCTGCTGGAGATGGCTCAGAACTTTGGCGCGGTAGACGGTGCTGATTTCTTTGTTCGGAATGGAGAGCTCGCAGATCATGTTGCCGGTTCCGCTGATGCCCTTGCGTTTCGCTTTCAGATATCCGCTCGCGAGAAGGAAGCTGTACATATGGCTCGGGTCGGTCGTGGACATCGGATAGGTGACGCCGGAGTCGAGCGGAGCCAGAACCGCACTTCCCTGCAGGAGATTGTTCATGCGGGTGCTGATATCGTTGGTGGCATTTTTCAGGATGTCATCCAGAATCGCGTTGTTGCCGGTGGAAACCCAATAGGTATCCGGAGTACAGCCATCGTCCACGTAGCTGATGATGGACCACGGGTTGAAGATGGTTGTGTCGCCGATCAGATACCCGTCGTACCATTTGCGGATCTCGCGGTACTTGTTGCCGAGGTGATAGTATTCCAAAAGCTTCTGGACTTCTTCCTCGGTGAAACCGAAATAGGATGCATAATCCTTATCGATCATGGAGTGAACCCGGAGGTTGTTCAGTCCGCTGAAGAGGCTTCCCTGCGCAAATTTCAGAATTCCGGTCATGAAGCCGAAGGACAGATGCGGATTGTCCTTAAAGCCGCCGGAGAAGAAATTGCGCATAAATCCGGTGACTTCTTTATAGAATCCCTTTGAGTAGCCCTGTTCAATGGGGGTGTCGTACTCATCGATGATGATGATCGGGGCGACACCGTAATACGCGTCGAGCATTGCGGTCAGGTATTCAAGAGAAGCCGAGAGCTCGATATCGGACGCCTCGGCGTTGAGGATTTTTTCAAAGTATTCCTTCTGCTTGCGCGAGAGCGTTTCGCCTTCGAGAACCTGACGGTGACGGTCAAACTCTGCCTGGAGAATGTGGGCGATCTTCTGTTTGGAAGACTTCCAGTCCGGGTATTTCACATCTTTGAAGGTCAGGGAGATCACCGGGTAGCGTCCCTGATAGTCCTGATAATCCTTGCCGCATTTCCATATGTTTTTGTCGGAGAAATACACGCTGGTGTCATAATCCGCCTTCTCAAAGAAGACGCGGAGCATATCCATGTTGAGCGTTTTTCCGAACCGCCTCGGACGCAGGAAGAGGGAGACATACGGCTTCTTGTCGAGAATATCCCGGATCAGAAGGGTTTTGTCGACATAGTAGTATTCTTTCTGCACTTTCACGTAATCGGAGATGCCGACCGGAAGAGGAAGAAGACGGGCGTCGCTCTGAGCGGCAGCCTTCGTGAATTTACCGGTTTTGATGCGGAGATCCTTCGGACGGTCCGCATTGTCCGGAATTTTCCAGCTGCGGCCTTCCTTCACGGCACCGGCAATCTTGCCGCTTCGGCACATTTGTGTCACCCATCGTTCGGAAACTCCCCAGAATTTTGCGAGCTCATTGACAGTAAGCATAGGTATACCTCACTTTTTGATGAGAATAATGTAACTATACGTGCGGAATAATTCCTTAATAATCAGCTTTATTGTAACATTCCGCATTTTTGATGTCTATATTGTATAAAAGATAATATAAGAAAAAGCAGTAAGGGGATTTGCCCGAAATCATCGCGAAAAGACCGGCAGATCGGGGAGAGCAGATCCGGAAAAAGCAGATTAAGAAAGCCGTCAGCATTTTGTCAGATACATTCGGAGAAAAATAATATAATATGAGGTTATCCGCCATAAAGATAATGGTCATAGGGTATCTATTTTATAAGAGAACAGGAAAATCATAAATCAGGAGGAGAGAGTTATGAGGAAAATTTGGCTTGCCGTGATGGCGGCGGCGCTTCTTGCGTCCGCCGGCTGTCAGAATGCCGGGAAGGCGCAGGAAAAGGATTCTGCGGCACAGAACGCTTCGGAAACCGGAAGCGCGGAGAAGGATACTGCCGGAGAGAGTTCTGCGGCGGAGGAGAACGAGAGTAAAAAGGACGCGGAACCGTGCTATCCGTATCATATCACCAGCAAAAACAAGGGGGATTGGAAATACTCAAAGAATGAAGAGGCATTGTTGGTCGCTTCGAAATACAATCTTCTCGGTGCGGATGTGTATGTGAATCCGGATACCGGACGTGCGGATGAGGTGAAGCCGGAAATTCTCGCGGCCGTGGACAAGATCAACGGGGATACCGAAAAAATCTCGAAGAACTTTGTGAAGGATAATGCCGCCGAAGCGGAGGAGATGAGAGCGCAGCACGCACAGGACGATTTGTTTAATTCGTTTGAAAATGAGAACATCGTTAGGCCGGTTCGCGCGGATTCGGGATGCCTGACGGTTGTCCGGGAGAATTACAGCTTTCTCGGCGGGGCGCACGGCTTCAGTGAGACGACGGCCTACACCTTCGACGCAGCTACCGGAAAACGGCTGAAACTGGCCGATATCGTGAAAGACACGGAGAACATTCCGGAGATTCTGGCTGCGGAAGTGCCGAAACAGAATGAGAATGCGGACGGCCTGTTTGATCAGGACGGAAAAATGAGTGACGGCGAAAAACTTTCGGACCGGATCCGTGAGATGATGAAAGGGGACGGATATGAAGGGGAGAATGACACCGCATATCTGAACTGGTACGCGGATCGCGACGGCTTGCAGTTTGTGTTCAATCAATATGATATCGGACCGTATGCGGCCGGAAAGTTTTATGTCAAACTGAAGGCGGAAGATTACCCGGAACTGATCGACGCCCGTTTCTTTGAAGTGCCGGAGCAGTATATTGAAGAGCTGGAGGAGGGAAAGACGTATTCCATCGGCGGAGCCGACCTCAAAGTATCATTCCAGTATGATCCGTCGGATGGCAGCAGCTACATCGAGACGCTCAGGGTGGACTATGACGGAAAACAGGCAACGTATCAGCCGTATTCCTATCGGGAATCCATCTATCACCTTCACACAAAAGACGGAGATTATCTGTACTGCAATGACTTTACGGAAAATGACTGGCAGAGCCTGAGCTCCCTCAAGCTTTCAAAAACGGAAGAAATGAAGTTTAATCAGGAAACGGCAGGAGTCTATGACGCGGTTATGATCGATCCGGAGGCGATGATTCTGGGCGGCCGCACGGAACTGCTGTCCTCCATGCAGATGGAGCGAAGCTATCGTGCGGGAAAAGACGGAAGACTTGAGCCGAATGACAAATATTTTGCGCTTAAGCCCTGGGAGGATTTCCAGCTGACGCTGAAACAGGATATCGAACTGGATGTTCTGGAGTCGCTCGAGACGGAGAAAACACATCGGGAAACGGTCAAGAAGGGAACCAAAATCTCCTTTATCCGTACCGATGACAAGTCGATCACGGACTGCCGCACCGATGACGGCAGGATTGTCCGCTTCCATGTGAACGGGGATGTATGGCCGCACATTGTGGAGGATAAGTACCCGATTGAGGAACTTCTCGACAATACGATTTTTGCGGGTTAAGATGGACGCGTCATACAGAACGAGGCGAACCGCGTTTGGCGCGTGTCAGGCATTTTTGCGGCAGCCGCCAGGGCCTCCTGTAGGAAGGGGCGGAGCTGCGTGAATAAAACAGAGCGGCAGCCCGGGCTTTCGAGGCCCGGACTGCCGCCTTTTTTTGGAAAAAAGAAGATAACGCTGCGGTCAGGAATTCTGGCGGTTCAGATAAAGTTCGATGTTGGTGGGATTTGGATGTTTGGCCCAGCTGGCACTTTCTTTCTTCGAACCGGAATAGATCCGGAAATCGTATTCTTCGGAAACATCGTTCCAGCCGTACTCGACCAGATACCAGTCCCATCCGCCGATTCCGTTGACGGTGGTGTTTGAAGCCTTGACAGAAAGGGTATCAAGGTTCAGGCCGGCGGCTTTCATGGCATCTTCGACGCCCTGATTGTGAAAACGGGTTCCTTCCGCTGTTTTCGTCGGCTCGCCGTCGATAATTACGTCTGTTTCTGCGCAGCAGTATACGGTTCTCCCGGAATAATCACTGCTCGGTCCCGAAGATGGATCCCGGGTCACCAGTACCCAGAAGCCGATCTCCTTTTTGTCACCGTGTTTTGCGCCACGATAGTCGAATTCGTCGGCATTTACAATGTTTGCCAGGACGGCCCGGATGGAACGCGCATTGGCGAGATCGACCGCACGGCGGGATTTCTCCAGCCTGGAGCGAAAGATCGGGACGCAGATGGCGATCATCACGCCGATGATGGCGATGACAATAAGCAATTCAACCAGAGTGTAGCCTTTCCGGCTTCGGTTTTCGTTATGCATGGTGGTTCAACTTCTTTTCGTGTTTTGGTTTGATGCTGGAAGCGGAGATACAGCACTTCACTGCATCAACAATTTTCATGTATTCAGGTTTTGCTTGACGTTGGGAGCAGGGATACTGCACCAAACAAAATATCGGCGAAAAGGGACAAAAATTAATATAATTTTGAATAATAGGGTTTGTATATTCAATCACGAAAAACGATGTCATCAAAAACACCGTCAAATGCCTGATTTATGACTGAAAAGGTGATAGAATACTTGCTGTTTCAAGGTATAATAAAGAAAGTTATATATAGTATGAACAAGAATAAAACAGGATGGCAGGTGATGATATGATTCTGAAAGAATGTGACCGGGGCATGGTCTATATGCCGGAAGGCGAGGTAAAGATCCCCGTTGAAGTCCGTTTCAGCAAGGAGAATATTACATTATACTTTGAGGGCTTCCACTTTCAGGATGCCCGGATTCAGGCAAGGGTGGATTTCTATGATGTTCAGAAAGGACTGATCACGACGGAGTCGGAGGTTCTGATCAAGAGAAATCCGGCATATCCGACCAGCCCGTATCCGTGGATTGGCGAGTGCAATGTCATCAAGTGTAATGAGACGAAGCAGCGTCAGATGGATGTCCGCGCGTCTGTGGACATTGAGTGGCAGTTTTATCATGATGATCCGAAGCTGGGCGGAGATTTCTTCGCAACGATCCGGAATCTCAGCGCAGGCGGCGTATACATCGAGACGGTGGAGACTCTGGCACCGAAGGAACTGGTGCGCTTTCGCTTTAAATTCAACAAAAAAGACCGGACCTTCCTTCTCGAAACCGTATGGGGAAAGAAGGCGGATGAGATCCATATGGGATACGGTCTCCGGTTTATCAACCTGCAGCCGGGAGATGAGGCGAACATCCGCAATTATGTATTTCGGAGACTGATCGAGAATCACCGCGCGGGTGAAGAATAAATGGCAGGCCGGATATGAGTTCAGGGAATTTAATCATAAAGAATATATTATAACAGTTATAAAAATACGATTATAAAATACCCATATTTTCATTTTTGTTCAACTAAAAGATGAGGCATTTTGCACAATGAAAGAACTGCAGAATGACCTCGTCTTTTCGTTTTTTCGGTCGAAACTCACAAAAAACACCGATAGAATTTGGAAGAAAACAACGAAAATAATGCATATAAATCAATAAATTTGCGATAAATCAAAAATATTGACATACATTTTGACCGGTTCTATACTCTGCCCATACCTCGAGGAAACAGATCACGATAAGCAGATGCCGTAAATGGCAGACGGTATTTCGAAGCAGTACAGAGGAGGGTATTATCATGTCTTATGTTGATAATGTGTACGAGAACGTAGTTTCCTATTATCCGGATCAGAAGGAGTATCATCAGGCAGTAAAGGAATTTCTGGAGTCTGTCCGCACTGTCGTAGAGAATGACGAAGAGAAGTATCAGCAGGAAGCGATGCTTGAGAGAATGGTCGTTCCGGACAGAGAGCATTCTTTCCGGGTAACATGGACGGATGATCACGGCGAAGTTCAGGTCAATCACGGTTACCGCATTCAGGTCAACAATGCGCTCGGCCCGTACAAGGGCGGACTTCGTTTCCATCCGACCGTAACACAGGGCATGATTAAGTTCCTCGGCTTCGAGATGGTTTATAAGAACGCACTGACCGGTCTTCCGATCGGCGGCGCAAAGGGCGGAGCCGATTTCGACCCGAAGGGGAAATCCGATCGCGAGATCATGCGGTTCTGTCAGGCCTATGTCGGAGAGCTCTTCAAGTACACCGGCCCGAATATGGACGTGCCGGCCGGAGATATCGGTGTCGGCGGCCGTGAGATCGGATACCTTTTCGGAATGTATAAGAAGCTGACGGACCAGTTCGACGGAACACTGACCGGAAAAGGGCTTACCTTCGGCGGTTCTCTGGTCAGAACCGAGGCTACCGGCTACGGCCTGATGTATTTCGTGGATGAGCTCCTGAAGGATCACGGCCAGGAGATCAAGGGCAAGACCGTCACGGTTTCCGGTGCCGGAAATGTTGCAATCTTCGCAATCGAGAAGGCTCAGCAGATGGGCGCGAAGGTTGTTACCTGCTCCGATTCCAACGGATGGGTTTACGATCCGGACGGCATTGACCTCGATCTTCTGAAGGAAGTGAAACTTGAGAAGCGCGCAAGACTGACCGAGTATGCGGCTAAGAGACCGAACGCAGAGTACCATGAGGGTCACGAGGGGCTCTGGGCAGTCAGGACAGATATCGCTCTTCCGTGCGCAACACAGAACGATATCAATCTGGACGACGCAAAGGCACTGGTTGCAAACGGCACCTATGCGGTATGCGAGGGCGCAAACATGCCGACCACACTGGAGGCAACCGAGTATCTCCAGAAGAACGGCGTTATCCTCTGCCCGTCCAAGGCCTGCAACGCCGGCGGCGTCAGCGTATCCGAGCTCGAGATGGCACAGGATTCTGAGCACCTCTACTGGAGTTTCGAAGAGGTTGATTCCCGTCTCAGCGATATCATGAGAAATATCTATCACATCATCGCCGATGCGGCGAAAGAGAATAATCTCGGCGAGAACTATGTTGCCGGTGCCAACATCGCGGCGTTCAACCGTGTTGCAGAGGCGATGGCTGCACAGGGAGTATATTAAAAGAAAACAGATGTTACCGGTCTGAAGAGCGGGAATCTGCTGCGGCAGGTTCCCGCTTCGTTTGTATATTGGGAAGGGTTGTATTACACTTCAGGGGAAGAAGAAAGCCCTTTTTACTAATATATAAGCGATATATATACGAATACATAGATAGAAAATGATCGCTTACATAACAAATATGAATCTGTACATAGCAAATTGGAAGCTGTACGTAGTAAAGTTGAATACGCACGTAGTAAATATGGATTCATACGCAGTATATACGGACACGGAAAACGGAGGTTGTTATGGCATATATTGATGAGATTATCGGGCGGATTGCGGAAGAGTATCCGGAGCAGAAGGAATATCAGCGGGTTGTGAGAGAATTTCTGACTTCCATTCGGCCGGTTGTAGAGAAAGAAGAAGAGAGATACCGCGCGGACGCGATTCTAGAGCGCATGATGTTTCCGGACCGCGAACATGCATTCCGCGTGACCTGGATCGACGATGCGGGCAACACCCGTGTCAATCACGGATACCGCGTGCAGTTCAACAATGCGCTCGGCCCATATAAAGGCGGCATCCGTTTTGAGGAGGATGTCAATGCGGACAAGATGAAGGCCCTCGGGTTTCAGATGGTCTGGAAAAATGCGCTCGCAGGGCTTCCGGCCGGAGGCGCAAAGGGAGGCGCGGATTTTTCGTGGAAAGGAAAATCCGACCGGGAGGTCATGCGCTTCAGTCAGGCATATGCAAAGGAATTGTTCCGGTATCTGGGGGCGGATGAGGATATTCTCACAAGCGATATTGGTGCCGGCATCCGTGAAATGGGGTATCTCACCGGGCAGATCCGGAAACTGACGAACATCTGCGACGGCAGGGTCGTCGGAAAGGGAAGCGCTTTCGGCGGAACACATCTTCGCGATGAGGCGATCGGATACGGAATTCCGTATTATGCGGAAGCGGCGCTGAAAATGGCGGGAGAGAGCGTGGAAGGAAAGACTGTGACGCTGTCCGGAGCGGGTATGGTAGCCATCCATGCGGCGCAGAAGGCGGAGGAGCTGGGCATGAAAGTGCTCACCGCATCCGATTCCGACGGATGGGTGTATGATCCGGAGGGAATCGAACCGGATCTTCTTCGGCAGGTAAAACTGGAAGAGAAGGCGAGAATGAGCGAGTACGCAAGACGGCGTCCCGGTTCGGAATACCATGACGGTCCGGAAGGAATCTGGGAGGTGAAATGCGACATTGCGCTTCCCTGCGCGGTATCGCATGAGATCGGGCTCGACCAGGCAAGGTTCCTTGCGGAGAATGGAACGTTTGCCGTCTGCCCGGGATCGAATGAACCGGCGACGCCGGAGGCGGTGGAATATCTCAAAGCGCATGGCGTGCGGCTTTACCCGTATCAGGCCTGCAACGCGGGCGGTGTAGTGGTGACGAGTCTGGAGTTTTCTCAGGATGCCATGCATCTGCGCTGGAGTGAAAAAGAGGTGGAGTACCAGCTCCGTTATCATATGTATGAGATCTGCCGGCTGGTGGAAGACACCGTACAGGAGTGCGGTCTGAAAAATGATTATATTGCCGGGGCGGATATCGCCGCGTTTCGCCGGGTCTACGATGCGATGTGCGCGCAGGGAATCGTCTGAACAGCCGGAAAAGCGCGGACGAACTGCATTTTTTTAAAATTTATAATAGGGAATATGCACAAAAAAACATCCACAATTTCGGTGACTATTTTTGAACACATTTGATTGAATCTGACTATTTTTGATGATAACATGAGGATACAAAATCAAAAACGTGCAGAGGATTGATCGGCACGGTGATGGAGGTGAGCACTACGCTGACAGAGGAGAGATATGACTCGATTCTTGCCATCGTAAACAGTGAGAGGAGTGCGACGGTTCAGGAACTGGCAGAGCGGCTGAATGTGTCGGAATCGACGGTCCGGAGGGATCTGACTGCACTGGATAAAATCGGACGTCTGATCAAGGTGCACGGCGGCGCGACGGCAGTGGAACTGGAATACTCGACGCGGGACCTGTCAATGAGGGAAAAGCAGAGCCTGAACTATGAGGAAAAAGAACAGATCGCCGCATATGCGGCAAAACTGATCAGGCCGGATGATTTCGTATACATTGACGCCGGATCCACCACGCAGCTTCTGGTGGAGAAGATCACGGAACTCAGCGCCACCTATGTGACGAATTCCATCAGCCACGCTTCGGTGCTTGCGGCAAAGGGCTGTACGGTGTTCATTCTTGGCGGACGTGTCAAGAGCATTACGGATGCGCTGGTCGGCAGCCGGACAGTGGCGGCGCTGGAGGATTACAATTTCACAATCGGTTTTTTCGGAACGAACGGTGCGGATGAGAAACACGGATACACGACGCCGGATCTTGTGGAATCGATGGTGAAAAAGACCGCGATGGAGCACACGCATCATCGCTACGTTCTCTGCGATCACTCCAAGCTGGGAACCATTTCCTCGGTGAAGTTTGCCGAGTTTGGTTTTGCGACGGTGATTACGGGAACACTGAGCAGTGACAAATACAGAAAGTGCAGAAATGTAGTGGAGGTGAGTGGCCCTGATTTACACAGTAACGTTTAATCCGTCGTTGGATTACATTATCCGGGTGGATGATTTCCGGATCGGGGAAGTGAACCGCACTTCTTATGAAAAGATTCTTCCGGGAGGAAAGGGAATCAATGTCTCGATTGTTCTGAAGAATCTGGGACATGAGAGCACCGCACTCGGATTTGCCGCCGGTTTCACCGGACGTGAGATTGAGCGCCGGCTTGCGGAGTACGGCGTAAAACCGGATTTCATCCCGCTGGAAGAAGGATTTTCCAGAATCAACGTCAAGATGAAATCGAAAGAAGAGTCGGAGATCAACGGACAGGGTCCGAAGATCACGGAAGCGGCGATCGAGGCATTGTTTGAAAAACTGGATGCCATGAACGGGGACGACATCCTGGTGATCTCGGGAAGCATCCCGAACACGCTGCCGAGTGATATGTACGAGCGGATTCTGGCGCGGTATCAGGAGAAGAAGATTCCGGTCGTAGTGGATGCGACCAGAGATCTGCTCACAAGGGTTCTGAAGTTCCATCCGTTCCTGATCAAGCCGAACAACCATGAACTTGGTGAGATCTTCGGCGTGGAGCTGAAAACGCAGGAGGAAGTCATTCCTTACGCGAAGAAGCTGCAGGAGATGGGGGCGAGAAATGTGCTGATCTCTATGGCAGGAGAAGGTGCGGTATTCATCTCGGAAAAGGGAGATGAGCTCCGGAGCGGTGCACCGAAGGGAAAAGTGGTAAATTCCGTCGGCGCAGGTGATTCGATGGTGGCAGGTTTTCTGGCCGGCTATCTCGAGACTTCGGGGGATTACCGGACGGCGTTCCGGATGGGTCTTTCCGCGGGAAGCAGCAGTGCATTTTCCGAGGAACTGGCAACCCGAAAAGAGGTTGAGGAGTTGCTGAAGACATTCTGAGAAGGGTAGAAAGAAGGGGTAAAAGGATGAGAATTACGGATCTTCTGAAAAAAGAGAGCATCCGCATCGGAGGCAGTGCTTCCGGAAAGGCCGACGCCATTGACCAGATGGTCGAACTGATGGTGGCCGGCGGCAATATTGCGGATCCGGAAAAGTATAAAAATGCCGTTAAGGCAAGAGAAGAAGAGAGCACGACCGCGATCGGCGACGGCATCGCGATCCCGCATGCAAAGACCGATGCGGTGAAGGCGCCGGGACTTGCGGCGATGACACTGCCGGAAGGCGTGGATTATGCGTCGCCGGACGGGGAAAAATCCGATCTGATCTTCCTGATCGCGGCACCAAATACGGAGGACAATGTTCACCTTCAGGTTCTGTCCCGTCTGTCCACACTTCTGATGGATGATGATTTCTGCGATGCGCTTCGCGGGGCAGAGGATGCGGACGCATTTCTTGCCGTGATCGATAAAGCGGAGAACGAGAAGCTTGAGGCGGAAGAGAAGAAGGAAGAAGAGGCGAAGGCGGCAGCAGGAAAGATTCAGATTGTTGCGGTTACCGCATGCCCGACCGGAATCGCCCACACCTATATGGCGGCGGAGGCGCTGGAGAAGGCGGCAGCAAAGCTTGGGTACACCATCAAAGTTGAGACAAACGGCTCCGGCGGAGCGAAGAATCTTCTGACCGCCGAGGACATCGCCGGCGCGGAGGGCGTCATCATTGCGGCAGACAAGAATGTCGAGATGGCCCGCTTTGACGGAAAGCCGGTTTACAGCACATCGGTTTCCGCCGGAATCAACAAGCCGGAGGAACTGATCGGAAAGATCATGAATCACGAAGCCGCAGTATACAGTGCCGGAAAGAAGGCAGTGTCCGACACGGCAGCGGTGTCTGCGGAGAAGGAATCTGCGGCCCACACCTTATACAAACATCTGATGAACGGTGTATCTCACATGCTTCCGTTCGTTGTCGGCGGCGGTATTCTGATCGCGATCGCCTTCCTTCTGGATGTGGCACATGCCGGAGAAGGATTCTACGGCTCGGGCACACTGCTCGCGAAGTTCTTCAAGCAGAGCGGTGATGCGGCATTTGGCTTTATGCTTCCGATTCTTGCAGGATTTATCGCCATGAGTATTGCGGATCGCCCCGGACTGGCAGTCGGCTTTGTCGGCGGCGCAATCGCGAAGGAAGGATTTACCTGGTCCTATCTTGCCGATCAGGTCAATGTCGGCGTAAACGGTGCCGAACCGGTGATTGAGCTCGTCAGTGCCGGCTTCCTCGGCGCTCTCCTTGCCGGTTTTGCGGCAGGATATCTCACCAAGGGACTGGAGAAGGCCTGTGATGCGCTTCCGGATGCACTGGAAGGAATCAAGCCGGTTCTGATTTATCCGCTGGTCGGCATTCTGATGATCAGCCTGATGATGACAACCGTGAACCCGGTTATGGCAGCAATCAATACCGGCATCACCGGTTTCCTGAACGGAATGGGCACTTCGAATCTTGTGATCCTCGGCGCGATTGTCGGCGGTATGATGTCCATCGATATGGGCGGCCCGATCAACAAGGCGGCGTATGTATTCGGAACGGCTGCGATCGCAACCGGAGAGACCGGAAAGATCATTATGGCTTCGGTTATGGTCGGTGGTATGGTTCCGCCGATTGTGATTGCCCTCTCCACTACATTCTTTAAGAACCGCTGGACGAAACGTGATCGCCAGGCAGGACTTGTGAACTACATTATGGGTCTCTCCTTCATCTCGGAAGGTGCGATTCCGTATGCGGCGGCAGATCCGGGACGTGTTCTTCCGTCCTGTATTTTGGGATCCGCGATCGCGGGTGCGATCTCCGCGGCATGCCGCTGTGCAAGCCCGGCTCCGCACGGTGGTTTCTGGGTAATTGCGGTTATCAGCAATCCGCTGATGTATGCGGCTGCACTCCTCATCGGATCGGCGGCCGGCGCGCTTCTTCTCTCCCTTCTGAAAAAGCCGGTCAGCATGGATTCGGATGTAAACTGATCGCCTGCATTTTCCGGTGATCAGCGGCGCATAACCCCCGCGATCTCCCCTCGGGAAAGAGGGGGAATGGAGTCTGCTTGCGGACCTTGTTCCCGGCGGCACTTCTTCACGAAAGGGTGAAGGAAGCTCCGCAGGAGACGGGAAACTGTGAGAGAAAAAAGTGCAATACAAAAACGGTAATGCAAAAACAGTAATACAAAAACAATGTAATACAGGAATATTTCAGTCATGAAAGGACAATACGATGAAAACTTTTGATTACGTAATTCAGGACAACGACGGAATTCACGCAAGACCGGCCGGCGAGCTGACCAAGCTGTGCAAGACTTTCAGCAGCCTGATCCAGATCAGCAAGGACGGCAAGACCGTAAAGGCAACCAAGATTCTCGGCATCATGTCTCTCGGCGCAACCAAAGGAAGCACCGTAACACTTTCTTTCGAGGGAGACGATGAGGAAGAGGCTTGTGCAGCCGTAAAGGACTTCCTTGAGAAGAATCTCTGATCGATGATTCCGGGATAGGCCAGGAACGCGGATCCGTCGGCTGACGGACACGCCGGAACGGGATGAAGGGCTCCGGCCCGCAGTTCCCGCACTATATTCGTATTATTCGTACTATATGGAAGGTTCGGACAGTGGAAAACTGTCCGGACCTTTTTTTCAAAAGGTATTCCTGCTGTTCATGGTTGTATCACGGTCGTTCACCCATCATTTTTCGCCGTTCGCCCAGAATAATTGAGTATTTTATAAAAATTTTATAAACTTTAATCCGTAATCGTTATTTCTTAAACAAGAGGGGTTTGAGAAGCAATAAGGAGGGTATTCATGAAGAAATTGTTCAAATCGGCAATTTCCTGTGTCCTGCTTGCAGCAACTGTGGTTTCCATGTCAGGCTGCGGCGGCGCAGCATCATCTGCCGCAGCGAACGAGACGGCAGCAGAAGACACCAATGTCAAGCCGTCGAAAGTCGGAATCGATCGCCCACGTGAGTTTGTTACCGTAGCGACCGGTCCTACCAGTGGTATCTATTATCCGATCGGCGGAGCCATCGCAAAGGTTCTGAACAACGCAGGATATAAGACCAGTGCTCAGGCGACCGGCGCATCGGTCGAGAACATCAACCTGATCACACAGGATGACGCAGAGCTTGCCATTGCCATGCAGGATTCCGTTGTGCAGGCATATGAAGGTTTTGCTGCATTTGAAGGAAAGAAGAAAGACGATCTTCGCGCGGTCATGAGACTTTGGCCGAACTATGTACAGCTGGTAACCGTTGAGGGAACCGGAATCAACAGCGTAGAGGACCTGAAGGGCAAGAGAGTCGGCGTCGGCGCTCCGAACTCGGGCGTAGAGCTGAACGCGAGAATGATCTATGAGGCATACGGAATGACTTACGAGGACAGTAACGTCGATTATCTGTCCTACGGTGAGGCCATCGACCAGATGAAGAACGGCCAGTGTGATGCGGCCTTCGTAACATCCGGTATTCCGAACTCCACCGTATCAGAGCTGGCATTCAGCTATGATATGAAGATCGTTCCGATTAACGGCGAGGGCCGTGACCGCCTGATTGAGAAGTATCCGTTCTTCGCGGCGACTACCATTCCGGTGGGAACCTACGGCAACAATGAGGAGGTTGATACAGTATTCGTATACAACATCCTTGTTGCAAACGCGCAGCTTTCCGATGATCTGGTATATGACATGCTCGACTGCATTTTCAATGATGTTGCTGCCATCAAGGCCAGCCACAACACTGCGGATAAGAACATTGACGTCACCTTCGGTGTCAATGATTTGAAGATTCCGCTGCACAACGGCGCGGCAAAATGGTGGAAAGAGCACGGATACGAGACACCGCTCAATCCGTAAGGAAGAGATATGAGATTCGATAAACATCTGAGACTTCAGGCAATGCTCGCGGCCGTGATGACCGCATTGGGACTGGCGCTGATTCCGGGCTCTTTCCTGCTCCGGAGATATTTCCCGGAGGAGGTTCTCATCTGTGAGAATCAGGAGACCGGCGAGATCTACGCCCAGATTCCGATCCGGACGGGGGACAGCGTTGAGTTCCGGTGGATCCACTCTTTTGAGCATATTCCGTGGAATGAATACTATCGGGTTCGCGAGGACCGGACGTTTCTTCTGGAGACGATCTCGGTCGCGGGATTCGGAGCGGGCATTCCGGCGGAAATGGACGTGGACTACCGCTATGAGGACGGCCTGGTTTATATGGACAACATCGGAAGCGTATTCGACCGATTCAACTTCTTCAGCTCGGATACGGCGCTGCAGTCCATTCAGGTGAATGAGAAGGAATGGATCAAAGGTTCCGACATGCCGTATCACGCAAAGGTGACGGTCTATGTCGGTGAAAAATGAAAACAGAATTCTCCGCCGGCGGTGAAGACACCGACCCGGACGGAGATCCTACATGAAGGAGGGTAAGGGTTTGAGCGATAATAAAATGAGCGCGAACCAGACTGCGGATGGAGCGGCGGAGACCGCACCGGCAGTGAATGAGCAGGAACTTCTCGAAAAGTTCGACAAGGAGAGCAAGACGAGAACATTTGTCTCCCCGGTGATGGATAAGCTTTTCAAGATCGTCTGCATGGTGATCACGATCTATCATCTGGTATTTGCAGCAGGTCTCTACACACCGGAGACACTGCGTCACAGAGCAATTCACGTGGCAATGATGCTGGTGCTTTCATTTGCCATGTATCCGGCAACCAAGAAGGCAAGCCGCAAGAAAATCGCATGGTATGACTGGATTCTGATCGCACTTTCGATCGTGACCGCCGTATACATGTATGTCAACTACAAGGCCATTGTAAACCGCGCGGGTGTTGTGAATCCGACCGACGTCATGATCGGTGCGATTCTGACCGTGCTGGTTCTGGAGGCAACCAGACGCGTATGCGGACTGGCTCTTCCGATCCTGTCCCTGATCTTCGTGTTCTACGCCCTGATGGGACGCAGAGCAGGTATGATTCCGGTCAACGTGCCGGGAATCTTCCTCCACAGAGGATACACTCTGCCGAAGATCTTCAGTAACTTTTACACCAACACCGAGGGTATCTTCGGTTCTTCCGTCAACGTAGCATCTACCTATATCTTCCTGTTCATCTGCTTTGGTGAGTTCATGAACAAGTGCGGAATGGGTAAGTTCTTCAATGACATTGCGACCGCACTTGCCGGATGGTCCAAGGGCGGCCCGGCAAAGGTAGCGATCATCGCTTCCGGTCTTCTCGGAATGATCAACGGTGCAGCCGTTGCCGTTGTTGTTACCACCGGTTCCTTCACCATCCCGCTGATGAAGCGCGAGGGTTATGACAAAGAGTTCTCCGGTGCGGTTGTTGCGACCGGTTCTGTCGGCGGACAGCTGATGCCGCCGGTAATGGGTGCTGCAGCATTTATCATGGCAGAGACTCTGGGAATCCAGTACAGCTCCCTGCTGATTTCTGCAGCGATCCCGGCTGTCATCTATTACATGGGTATTCTGTTCCAGATTCAGATGCGTGCTGACAAGCTGAAAATGAAGCCGACCCCGAAGGAAGAGCTGCCGAAGATCAGCGAGGTTATGAAGGAGTCCGGACATCTGGCAATTCCGATCATCTTCCTCGTATACATGCTGTTCTTCTCCGGCAAGACCGTTATCATGGCTGCGTTCTACTCCATCATCTGCACCATCGTGGTAGCACAGCTCAGAAAGAACACCAGAATGAGCCTGAACGACATTCTGGGCGCACTGCAGAAGAGTGCAACTTCCACGGTATCCGTAGCGATTGCCTGCGCCTGCGTAGGATGTATCGTCGGCGTATGCTCCATCACCGGATTTGCACTGAACCTGGCAAATGCCATCGTTATGATCGGCGGAAAGAGCCTGCTGTTCACTCTGGTATTCTCCATGATTACCTGTATGATCCTCGGCATGGGACTTCCGTCCATTCCGTCCTACATCATCACTTCCACCGTTGCCGCTCCGGCTCTGGTACAGCTCGGTATCCCGGCAATCGCAGCCCACATGTTCTGCTTCTACTTCGCGATGTTTGCAAACCTGACACCGCCGGTAGCACTGGCATCGTTTGCGGCGGCAGGTATCTCCGGCGGCGATCCGATGAAGACCGGATGGGCATCCGTAAAACTGGCACTTGCAGGATTTATCCTTCCGTACATGTTCGTTTACAACACAGAGCTTCTGCTGCTTGATACCCCGATTGCAACAGGCCTGCGTGTAGCGATTACCGCGATCATCGGCGTATTCCTGATCTCGGTTGCGGTTGAGGGCTTCCTCTATGCAAATGTCAATGTGGTTCTCCGTGCAGCGGCTCTCGTCGGTGCGTACCTGCTGATCGATTCCGGTATGGTTACCGACCTTATCGGCGTAGCGATCGCCGTTGTTCTCTTTGTGGTTCAGAAGGGAATCCAGAAGAAGAACGGTATCACACCGACTGCGGCGTAAGATAAGACCTTAAGACATGATTTTCAGACATGATTGATATGCAGCCATGGCCTGCCGGAGAAATATGTTCCGGCAGGCTGTGACCGGATCCGCAGCCTCGCATCACCGGATGCGGGGCTGCTTTTTCGTTATACAGGAAAGCACCTCACATTTCCTGTGAAATGAAAAATGCTCTGCGGGACTGCGCACACCGCATGAACGGCAGATGTCACCTTGCGGTGACCAGCGGCGGCGCGCCCAGTTCGCAAGCACCCTTTCAGGAGCGAGAGGGTGGGGAGCCGAAGTCCGCTTGCGGACTTTGCGCCGCCGTCACGTTCGAGCGTAAATGCTCGCGTGGTTCGCGGCTTATGTAGTATAATGATTTCCAGAAATGAGATGGAAGGAGACGGTGAATGGATTACGAGGTTTTCATGAGCCTTCTGATGAATATATCGATCCTCGTGCTGATTGCGGAGGGAATGACGAGTCTTCCGGTTTTCCGGAGAATTCTTGCCGGTGAACTGTACGGGGGCCTGGTTGAGGGACGTTTTTCCGGGAAAAGGAAGGCGGAGCCGGCAGAGGAACGGCGCAGTGAGGGCGAACCCGCGCAGGGCGAAAGTACGGCCGCCTTTCGCATGGTCCGGGGCATTCTGCTCGGCGTCTGCTTCGGCCTGTTCTGCATCGTCTCGGACTGCATCGGCGTTCAGATGAATGGTTCGATTCCGAATGCCCGTGTGATCGGCATCCTTTCCGCCGGCATCCTCGGAGGACCGGAGGCGGGAATCCTGACCTCACTGATCGCGGCACTCCACCGCTATCTGGTCTTTCCACAGCGGGCAAGCACCCTTGCGTGCATTGCGGCGACATTTATTCAGGGGGGCATCGGCGCGGCTCTCGGAGAAATGATCCGCCACGGGAAAATGAAGAGCCAGATGAGGGCGGTCGTTTTGTTTTTTACGGCATTTGTATCCGGTCTGATTCATCTGATTCTGGTCTACGCGCTGGTGGAAGACCGTATGACAGCCGTGGAGATCGTTCGATCCGTGATGATTCCGATGCTGATCATGAATTCGCTCGGGATCATGATTTTCTTCGGCGTATTCAACTCCGCCATGCGGCAGTCGGATCTCGAAGCGGCGGCGAAAGTCAGCAATGCCCTGCGCATTGCCGAACAGTGCGCACCGTTTCTCCGGAACGGGCTGGAGGCGGACGGAAGCGCGGATGAGATTGTGAACATTATCCGGAATGAGGAGCCGGCCTGTGAGGGCGCGGCGATCGTGAAGGATTTCCGTTTTCTTGCCAGAAGCGGGGAGTTCGGCGGAATTACCCTGAATGAGGACAACTATCCGAGACTTCTGATGGCGGCAAAGACTTATAAGAATACGAGAATCAGCCATGTTCCGGTACCGGAGGACGCATTTTATCCGCTCTACGGCAAAAGCCTGATCATGGCCGCACCGATTCAGCCGGATGAGGCGAACTGCTATATTCTGGTTATGCTGTTCCGGCGCGGCGTGCAGTTCATGAAGGCGGATGAGGAAGTCATCGGCGGACTGGCGCATTTTCTGACTTCCCAGCTTCAGCTGGCGAAGATGGAGCACCAGAAGGATGAGCTGCAGAGAGCGGAATACCGCGCGCTGCAGTCCCAGATCAATCCGCATTTTCTCTTCAATGCGCTGAACACGATCTCCTGTTTCTGCAGGGAAAAGCCGGACCGCGCGAGAGAACTTCTCCAGTCGCTGAGTTCGTATTTCCGGAATATGCTGACGGACAGCAATAAAAAGGTTACACTGGAAAAGGAAATGGAGCATGTGGAGGCGTATCTGGAACTTGAGAAGGCGCGGTTCGAGGAGCGGCTGATCGTGGACATCGAAGCGGAGCCGCAGGACTGTGTCTGCCGGGTGCCGAATCTGATCCTTCAGCCGATCGTGGAAAATGCCGTGCATCACGGCGCCATGCAGCGAGAGGTCGGCCGGGTATCCATCCGGATTCACCGGGAAGAGATCAGTACCCTGATCGATGTGGAGGACAACGGGCCCGGGATTCCGCAGTATGTTCTGGATCGGCTTCACGGAGCCGAGACGGAGAGCTTTAAGAGTATCGGCATCGGAATGCTGAACGTGCAGGAACGGCTTCGGGCTGTTTACGGCAAGGCGGCGGGCATGCAGATTCTGACCGGAGAGAGCGGAACAACAGTGCGCCTGGTGCTGCCCAATAATCTAAAGACGGAGGAGGATTCGGAATGAAAATCGCAGTAGTGGATGATGAGAGACCGGCAAGAAGCGAGCTGATCTGGCTTCTTCAGCAGTGTGAGCCGGATGCGGAGATACAGGAGGCATCGACTGCGGACGCATTTCTGAAACTGCTGGAAGAGGATCATTTTGACGTCTGCTTCGTCGATATCAATCTGAATGGGGCAAACGGGACCACCCTCGCGTCCATGGTCCGCTCCAAGGCGCCGGATACCAAGATCGTCTTTGCGACGGCATACCGGGAGTTTGCGGTAAAAGCGTTTGAACTCGGGGCGCTCGACTATGTTCTGAAACCGTTTGATCTCGAACGGATCCGCAAGACCATGGAACGCGTCCGCAACTGGCGAAATCCTTCGGTTTCGGCGAATTCCTCCGCGTCGGGCACGGACGGAAACCATGCGGCGGAGACGGAGACGACGGCGGGCGGTGACCGCGGCCACGAGATTCTGGCGGAAAAACCGGACAGTATCCTCCTGACGCTTGGGACCGGTTTCAGAATTGTGGAAGTGAAGGATATCATCTATATTGAGGCGCAGAACCGACAGTGCCTGGTCCACACGAAGAACGGTTCCTTTGAACAGAAGGAAACCCTCGGGTATTATGAGCAGAAGCTTGCAAGACACCGGTTTTTCCGCATCCATAAGAGCTATATGATCAACCTTGACCGGCTCGAGGAGATGGTGCCGGGGTACAACAACGGCTACAGCGTCCGCATGAAGGGAAGGGACGAGCAGCTCCCCATCGGCCGGACCCAGCTGAAAGACTTCCGGAGCCTGTTTGGAAAATAACGATACATACTAAAAAACAACAGATAAAAGCATAAAAATAAGAATATAACGTACAGAGGATTGTGCGGGATGCGTCGAAAAACGACGTATTCCGCACAATTTTGTCGTAATAAGAAAAAAGCGCAGAAGAACCGCTGCCGGAAGACGGAGAAAGCAAGGATATACGTGGATATACAGGGATTGTCACGCATTCCGATAAACTGGGAGGACAGACAGGAATTATTATGATAATTATGATAAAAAAACGGAATATACAGTTGAAAACGGTTTCGCCGGGAATATAATTAAGGTAATAACAGGCAATCGCCGACCCGGGGGTGCAGGGTCGACAGGGCGAATACTACAGGAGGGGAATAGTATGATAAGCTTTGTTATTTGTTTATGTTTACTTATTGGCGGATACTTCACCTACGGCAAACTTGTCGATAACACCTTCGGACCGGATGATCGTGAGACACCGGCCGTTGCAATCAATGACGGTGTTGACTACGTTGTAATGCCGCAGTGGAAGCTTTTCCTGGTTCAGCTGCTTAACATTGCCGGCCTCGGCCCGATCTTCGGCGCACTTCAGGGTGCACTTTGGGGCCCGATCGTATTTCTCTGGATCACCTTTGGTACGATCTTTGCCGGTGCCGTTCACGATTATTTCTCCGGTATGCTCAGTGAGAGAAATAACGGCGCATCCATCGCCGAAGTTACCGGTAAATATCTCGGCGACAGGATGAAGGCAGTCATGAGAGTATTCTCCGTTGTTCTTCTGGTCATGGTAGGTACGGTATTTGCAGTAGGACCGGCAGGACTTCTGGTTAAGCTTCTCGGCGAAAAGGGTGTGACAGGACCGTTTGCGAATACCGCGGTATGGCTTGCCATCATTCTTGCGTACTATTTCATCGCAACCTTTATCTCCATTGATAAGATCATCGGTAAGATTTATCCGCTGTTCGGTATCTGCCTGATCGTGATGGCAGTCGGCGTTGCAATCGGAATGCCGATGAACGGATTCCACACACCGGAGATCTGGACAAACTTCTACAGCATGCATCCGGCAGGCACACCGGTATGGTCCTTCATGTTCATTACCGTAGCCTGCGGCGCAATCTCCGGCTTCCATTCCACACAGTCTCCGCTGATGGCAAGATGCCTGAAGTCAGAGAGACAGGGTCATTTTGTATTCTACGGTGCCATGGTGGCAGAGGGTGTCATCGCACTTGTATGGGCGGCGGCAGGATGTTCGATCTATGCGGTCACCGATGGACTGAATACCGGACTTTCCGAAGCTCTCGGCGCAGGACAGTCTGCAGCAATCTATGATGTCTGCGTAAAGACCATGGGCTCTCTCGGTGTTATCCTTGCCATGCTCGGCGTTATCGCATGTCCGATTACTTCCGGTGATACCGCATTCCGTTCCGCAAGACTGACTCTTGCCGACTGGATGGGCCTGGATCAGGGTTCCTATGTCAACCGACTGAAGCTCTGCGTTCCGCTGCTCGGCTGCGGCGCATTCCTCGGATTCGGAAACTCCTTCGGACTCTTCTCTTACCAGGTTATCTGGAGATATTTCTCCTGGACCAACCAGACACTGGCCATGCTTGTTCTCTGGTCTGCATCCATGTATCTGGCTTCCGAGAAGAAGAATTTCTGGATCACTGCGGTTCCGGCAACCTTTATGTCCGCAGTATCCGCAACATACTTCAGCATGGCTCCGGAGTGCCTTGGCCTGATTCCGTTCTTTAAGAACAATGCGTCCTTTGCATATCCGTTCGGAATTGTGGTTGCTGCCGTATTCCTGGGACTGTTCATGAAGGCGTCTGCAAAGCACAGACAGTTCGGAGGAACGAAAACTGCCGCATGATCACTGCGCAGGATTCGCCATCTCGCACCGGATGACGGTTAAAATCCGATCACAGAAAGCTACAGTTTTACAAACAAACATCGTTCTCTGACAGAGAACCGACAGGGCGGACGGAGTTTTCTTCATCCGCCCTTGACATACACGGGCAACGGGCCGAAGCTCATGTGCGCACGGGCTTTGGCGGCTGCCGTGATACTGTGTGTCATCCGCAGGGCGGATTCACAGCGTTTGCGCGGGCGAAAACCGAAAAATGTGTTTCGTGTGTTTTGCCCCGCCGTGTCATGGGATTGCCTCCGGCTTTTCCGGAGATGAAGATACGGAAGAAGCCGGAAAAAACAGATGGTTTCAGGGGGAGTGAATATGATTTTAAAACCGGTATGTATCGGCACATCACAACTGAGGGATGACATTCTGAAGGAAGATGCCCGCAAATGCCTTCGGATCGGTCCGTGCGGACTCGGGGAGAAGGCACTTTATATCGGCAGTCTCTTTCTGGAACGCCGGTGCTACATCCGATACAGAGACATCAGCCGCTGCTTTAAACGTGTCGCCATGAGTAAGGGAGGCTTTACCGGAAAGGGAGTGTTTGGGTCCATCGCTTATCTTGTGGTTCAGACCCGTTCGGGGGAAGAGCATCAGTGCAGTTTTAAATTTGAGGACGAAGTCGATCTGTTTCTCGCGCAGCTGAAGACCTCGCATCCGGATATCCGCCTTCACAGCGAAGAAGCGGAGCGGAAACTGAGAGAGGCGGAGGCGAAGGAACGCGCCAGATATCTGGACAAACTCTCTCCGGAACAGAACGCGGCAGTGCGGGATCTCACCGCCGCCGAACACGCGCTCCGCAGACACCCGGTCCAGTATACACAGCTGGCACATGCCGCGAAACAGAAACGCATCATTGACCATATCAGTCCGACCTATCGCCTGGCTGCCATGGTCGTGTTCGGACTCGCCGCCGCTGCGGCCCTGTTCGGCGTATATTCCATCGTTCATGGAATGGGCGGAGCCGTTTATTTCGTGCTTTTTGGCATTGCGACGATCTTTGCGGTGATTTCTTCGAGAATTCTGCCGACCGGCCGCAATAACAGGAAGGCGGCACAGGAAGACTGGGAGTCGGCACTTCAGGCGATGGCTAAGATCGTGGATGAGGAGTCGGACGGCCGGGATACATTTCCGGTTCCGGCGCAGTACGCGCATCCGGTTGTCTTAGAGCGCATGATCCGTGTGGTCCGCGAGGGAAGAGCATCCTCGGCGGCAGAGGCATTGGCGGTGGAGAAGGAAGATCTTCGAAAGCTGAATTATACCGTGGAAGTGTCCCAGAAAGAGCACGATGAAGTGGTCATGGTGAAGCCGATGTTCCTTGTGATGAACTACGAGTGAGGCTGAACGGCGGAGCGGTGAACTGCCGGATGAAAGTTTCCCGGAGAAAGTTCCGGATCCGATTCGGTTCAGGAGGCGGAAGGGACGGACGAGACGGGAATTGAAAAGATTTACGGATGAGAGAGCCGGACGGGGGATTGGATTCTGACCTGTCCGGCTTGATTCTGTTTCAAGGGTTTTCACGGTCTTTCGGCGGTTTTTTGACTGTTTTTTAACGGTGTGATATGCTATACTGTCGAGGTTAATGTGGCAAACTATGTTCGGAGGGTAACATGTCACCGGAGAACGCAATCGAAGTAAAGAACGTTGTTAAAATATACAAGCTCTATAACAAGCCGATCGATCGTCTGAAGGAGTCGATGAATCCGACTCACAAGAGCTATCACAAAGATTTCTATGCGCTGAACGATATTTCCTTTGAGGTAAAAAAGGGAGAGACCGTCGGCATTATCGGAACCAACGGATCGGGAAAATCCACGATTCTGAAGATCATTACCGGAGTGCTCACCCCGACATCCGGAACGGCGCAGGTAAACGGAAAGATTTCCGCGCTTCTGGAACTCGGAGCGGGATTCAATCAGGATTATACCGGGATTGAGAATATCTACATGAACGGCACGATGATGGGATACACCAAAAAAGAGATGGATGAAAAACTCCAGGATATCCTTGATTTTGCCGAGATCGGCGATTTCGTCTATCAGCCGGTCAAGACCTATTCCAGCGGTATGTTCGTCCGGCTGGCATTTGCGCTCGCCATCAATGTCGATCCGGAGATTCTGATCGTCGACGAGGCGCTGTCGGTCGGAGACGTCTTCTTCCAGGCAAAATGCTACCGCCGTATGGAGGAGATCCGCAAGAACGGTACCACCATCGTGATGGTTACGCATGATATGGGTTCGATCATCAAATACTGCGACAAGGTTGTCGTGCTGAACAAGGGCGACTTCGTCGCACAGGGAAGCGCCGGGAAAATGGTGGATCTGTACAAAAAGATTCTTGCCGGCCAGATGGATCAGCTGAGAGAAGAGCTGGAGATGAACGACTATTCCGGAGAGAAGGAAGTCGTTGCCGAGAAGTCCGGAGCACTCGCCCACGGAGAGGGTGCCGCTGGCGGCGCGAACAAAAAGATGCTGGACCAGATGGTGATCAACGGAAACCGCGAAGAGTACGGAGACGGCCGCGCCGAGTTCATTGACCTCGGTCTTCTCGATCAGAGAGGCAATGTCACGAACCTTCTCCTGAAGGGGGAAACGTTCACCATCCGTGAGATTATCAAGTTCCATGCGGATATTGCCGCACCGATCTTTACCTATACGATCAAGGACAAGAAGGGCACGGATCTGACCGGAACCAATACCATGTACGAGGGGACGGATATCAAGCCGGTGAAGAAGGGTGATGTCTACGTCGTGGAATTCCGCCAGAAGATGAATCTTCAGGGCGGTGAGTACCTCCTCTCCATGAGCTGCACCGGATTCGAGCAGGGAGAGCATGTGGTCTATCACCGGCTGTATGACGTGATCAGCATGACGGTCATTTCCAATAAGAACACGGTCGGTCTGTATGACATGGATTCTCAGACCGCGGCCACGAAGACCACGGAAGATCATCTGCAGGAAGCGATTGCGGAACTGGGGAAGGAATAAGGAAAACAACATGAACGGAACGAAGATCAGGGACTTCGGGGAGGAAGTCCTGGCGATTCTTAAGAGATATCACGGCGATACGGAACGGATTCTGCGGGAGAACCGGAATCTGGCTTATCTCCGCGCATTTGCGCCGCTGAGAGAAAATCTTCTGGAGTGGATTGACGTGCGGGAGGGCGCGGAAATTCTGCAGCTCGGCGCGGATTATGGCGCTGTGACGGGACTTCTGGCAAAGAAGGCGGGGCATCTGACCGTGCTTTCTGCGGAGAACGCGTCCCGGAAAGCGGCAGAGTTTCGATACGGTGAGCTGGATCATGTCACCTTTACCGATCGGATCGAAGAGGGCGCGGTCTATGACTGCGTTGTCGCGCTGGGACCGGAGGCATTCGATGCGCTTGCCGGGATGAAAGACAGCCGGAATGAGAACAGCGGGGATGAGAACAGCCGGAACGGGAACAACCGGAACGGGAACAGCGGGGATGAGAACCGTCGGAACGGAAACCACCGGGAGGAAGATGCGGTACGGAAAACGGACGCAAGGGCACTGCTGGAGCAGGCGAAGCGTCTGGTGAAAGACGGCGGCCTTCTGATTGCGGCGGCAGAGAATACGTACGGCTTAAAGGTTCTGGCCGGAGCAGAGAGAGAAAATATCTCCTTCACAAAGGAACAGATGACAGCGACTCTTCCAGATGCGGCCTTCTATTATCCGATGCCGGACTGGCGCTTTGCCGTGGAAATCTTCTCCGACCGCTATCTGCCGAAGC
Source organism: [Clostridium] aminophilum DSM 10710 (assembly GCF_000711825.1). Classification (GTDB taxonomy): domain Bacteria; phylum Bacillota; class Clostridia; order Lachnospirales; family Lachnospiraceae; genus Clostridium_R; species Clostridium_R aminophilum. The sequence goes on from NZ_JONJ01000008.1 coordinate 30,088, forward strand.
AGGGCGATCTTGCCGGGACGCGGATGATCTATGATTATCCGGAGTATCTTCCGATGAATGTCGGCGCGGAGTTTGAGAAGACCGTGGAAGACGGCAAATTCCCGGATTTTGCCAATTCCTATCTCGCCGTGTGGCAGAAGACGCGGGCCGGTGAATCTCCGGTGAATGCCGCGTCGGACCGTGAGCTTCCGGCCTATATCAAGTATAACAGTACCCGTGAGGCGGCATATCAGATCAAGACAGAGATCTATGAGCGCCCGGAGCGGAATGTCGTAAAGACCGCCCTCTGCCCGGAGGGAAGAGATCACATCACATCGTTTGCGGAGAAATACCGCCTGCTCTCGGAGCAGAATGCGGAGCTTCACTATGCGAAGCCGGAAATCATTGCGGATGGCATGAGTGCCCGCTTCCCGTATTTGGAAGGAGAGACTCTCTCGGAGATCATCACAGAGAAAATCGGAAATGCGCTCGGTGAGGGAAATGCCGACGGAGCGGATGCGCAGGGCGATCTCTCCGCAGTGTTCGACATCATCCGGTCCTATGCGGCGGACATCTTCCGCGTGGCACCGGAGAAGACAGGACCGTTCCGGCTGACCGATTCGTTTCTGAACGTGTTCGGCGCTTCCGGAGAGCTGTTTGATCCGTTTGAGCGCACCAATGCGGAAGGAAAAGAGAATCCGCACCGCACGCGGGAGGAACTGGAGGCACTGCTGGCAGATGAATCGTGGGCGGCGTCCAATATCGATGCGCTCTTTGCGAATATGATCCGCACAAAGGACGGCATGTACGCGCTGGACTATGAGTGGGTGTTCCTTTTCCCGGTTCCGGCCGGATTTGTGAAATACCGCATTTTATCCTACTGTAAGCAGATGCTGCAGGGCTTTTTCAGCGGCATGACCGAGGAAGAATTTCTGGGACATTTTCCGGAGTTTGTCCGCACTGAACCGGAACTGCTGGATCTCTACCGGAAGATGGAGCGCGGCTTCCAGGCGCACGTTCACAGCGCAGATCAGTACGACCTGCAGGAAAAATACATTGTTCCGACCCGGACCATCCGCGATCTGGCGCAGGTCCATCATGAGCGCGACGAGCTGAAAGAGCGGGTGGAGCAGCTGAAGGCGGAGCTTTCCGCCAAGGACACGGAGCTGAAGAAGGTCCGCGAGGTGCAGAGACTCACCAACAACCATGTGACGAATCTGACCGCCATCATCGATGCGCTCCGCCATGAAAACGGGGAGATGGCGAAGACGCTGACATATCTGAACCGCCACGAAGCGCTGATCTTCAAGGGGAAGAGAAAACTCGGAAAAGCGTTCAACCGCCTGTATCCCCAGGGATCGGCAGGCAGAAAGCGCCTCGGCTACATCAAGCGCGGAATTCTGAATCCGGCGGAGGGAATCCGTCTTCTCACAACGGAAGAGGGTAAAAACCTCGTCAAAGGAGATTTTGAGATCGGCGCGGAGTACCGCACATACGGAAAGATCCGGCTGCCGTATTATGAGAATCCGACGGTTTCCATCGTGATTCCGGTATACAATCAGATCCATTACACCTACCTCTGTCTGCAGTCCATTCTGGAACATACTACGGATGTGACGTATGAGGTGATCATCGCGGACGACGTGTCGAAGGATGCGACGGAGCATCTTACGGAGTTTGTGGACAATGTGGTGATCTGCCGGAATGCCACGAACCAGGGATTCCTTCGCAACTGCAACAATGCGGCGAAGTCAGCCCGCGGAAAATATGTGATGTTCCTGAACAACGACACCCAGGTGACGGAGGGATGGCTTTCGAGTCTTGTGCATCTCATCGAGTCGGATGACAGCATCGGCATGGTGGGTTCAAAACTCGTCTATCCGGACGGCCGGCTGCAGGAAGCCGGCGGCATCATCTGGAGCGACGGTTCCGGCTGGAACTACGGCCGTCTCGATAATCCGGATAAGCCCGAGTACAATTACGTCAAGGACGTTGACTATATCTCCGGCGCGGCTATTCTTCTCTCAACCGCGCTCTGGAAGGAAATCGGCGGTTTTGACGACCGGTTTGCGCCGGCGTACTGTGAGGATTCCGATCTGGCGTTTGAGGTCAGACGTCATGGAAAACGGGTGGTCTATCAGCCGCTTTCCAAGGTCATTCACTTTGAGGGCGTATCGAACGGAACCGATGTCAACGGTACGGGACTCAAGCGCTATCAGGTGGAGAACAGCCGGAAACTGAAAGAAAAGTGGAAGGATGTCTTCGCGCATCAGTGTGAAAACACCGGGAATCCGGATCCGTTCCGCGCGCGTGAGCGCAGCATGGGCAAGCCGATGATCCTTGTGGTTGACCACTATGTGCCGACCTATGACCGTGACGCCGGTTCGAAGACGACGTTCCAGTATTTAAAAATGTTCCTTCAGGAAGGCTATCAGGTAAAATTCCTGGGCGACAACTTCCTGCACGAGGAGCCGTACACGACCGCGCTTGAGCAGATGGGAATCGAGGTGCTCTACGGAGCGGAGTATGAGACCGGTATCTGGGACTGGCTGGAGAAACACCAGAACGACATTGCGGTCGCGTATCTCAACCGTCCGCACATCGCGACAAAATATGTGGACTTTATCGCGGAACACACGAACATTTCCATGATCTTCTACGGGCATGACCTTCATTTTATGCGTCTCTACCGGGAGTATGAGCTCTCGGGTGACGTGAAGAAGAGAACGGAGTCCGAATACTGGAAATCGGTGGAATTTACGCTGATGCACAAGGTTGCGATCAGCTATTATCCGTCGCAGGTCGAGATCGACGCGATCCATGCGCAGGATCCGGAGATTCCGGCGAGGGCGATCACCGCGTATGTCTATGACGAATTCAAGGAGAAACTGAACCTCGACTTCGAAAAGAGGGAAGGTCTCCTGTTTGTCGGAGGCTTTGCGCATCCGCCGAATGCCGATGCGGTTCTGTGGTTTATGGACCATGTATGGCCGGAGATTCACGAGGCGCTTCCGGAGGTGAAATTCCATATTGTCGGCTCCAAGGCGACCGATGAGATCAAGGCACTTCATGATCCGGAGAACGGCGTCATAGTCGAGGGATTTGTCTCGGAGGAACGTCTCGGGGAACTCTATGAGACCACCCGGATTGATGTGGTTCCGCTCCGGTACGGTGCGGGCGTCAAGGGCAAGGTGGTTGAGGCACTCTATAACGGTATGCCGATCATCACGACATCGGTCGGCGCGGAGGGAATTCCGGAGGTGGAGACGGTTCTCCGCGTGGAAGACGATCCGGCGGCATTTGCGGACGCGGTCGTAAAACTCTATCAGGATCCGGAGGCTCTTGCACGCATGGCGCAGGGCACACAGGACTATGTGAAGAAGAATTTCTCCACGGAGGCGGCCTGGAGCGTGATCGAGGAAGATTTTCGCATCGCCGGCGCAAAAACGCCGAAAGCGTGACATTCACCGGATAGATGAACACAGATGCGTACGAGCGCAACGTCTGAGAGATCCCCTCAGGAATGATGGGATGGAGAAGCCGAAGCCCGGCGTGCGGGATGCGCCGGGGAATTTTGAAGATAAAGCAGGAAGAGGCATAATTACATGAAAGCAATTCTGTTGGCCGGCGGACTCGGCACGAGACTCCGCAGCGTTGTGGCGGACCGGCCGAAGCCGATGGCGGACGTGAACGGAAAGCCGTTCGCGGAGTACCTTGTGCATGCGCTGGCGTCACAGGGAATCCGGGAGATCACCTTTGCGGTCGGTTATCTCGGGGAGATGATTGAGGAGTATTTCGGCGACGGCTCGAAATTCGGCGTGAAAGCGCGGTATGCGTACGAGAAAGAACTTCTCGGAACGGCCGGCGCGATCAAAAATGCGGCCAAGGCGATGGATCCGGATTTTGACCGGGTTCTCGTTCTGAATGCGGATACCTTCTATGCGATGGATTATTCCCGGTGTTTTGCCTGCGCGGAAGAGCAGGATCTGGATATGGCACTGGTTCTGCGCGAGGTGCCGGATATCCGCCGCTACGGCGAGGCGGTGCTGACGGACGGAATTCTTACCGGGTTCAATGAAAAGAGCGGCGAGGAGCGGCGCGGTACCATCAACGGCGGCGTCTACTGCATTACGAAGGAGCGGATCGACGCCATTCCGGATGGAAAGGTCTCTCTGGAGAATGAGATGATTCCGCTCTGGATGAAGGAAGGCCGGAAACTCGGCGGATACGTGGAAAAAGGGTATTTCATCGACATCGGCGTTCCGGAGGACTATGCGCGTTTCGGACGCGATGCGGCAGACGGAAAAGTGATATGGTGAGCCGGATTTTCGGCACAGGAAGGACGACTCTTGGACAAAATGCAGCACGGCGCGGGCGTGATCTTTCTGGATCGCGACGGAACGCTGAATGAAGAGGTGAATTACCTCCACAGACCGGAAGATCTCCGGATCATTCCGGGGACGGAACAGGCGCTCCGGCGTCTGAAGGAAGCAGGCTTCCTCCTCGTGGCGGTGACCAATCAGGCCGGCGTCGGAAGAGGATATTATCCGGAAGCCGATGTGTCGGCGTTTCACCGGTATTTTAACGGGATTCTCGAAAAAGAAGGCGCGGCGATCGACGCGTTTTACTACTGCCCGCATCACCCGGAGCACGGGATCGGGGCGTATCGGAAGGACTGCCATTGCCGCAAGCCCGAAACCGGTATGTTTGAGCAGGCGGAGTACGATCTTGCAATGGGACGCTGGCCGGTGCGCGGCGGGGCGGACGGAATCTCATTTGACCCGTATGCGGTTCCGGTTACCATCACGGCGGAGGAGTATGCGGAATACCGCAGACGGATGCCGGCGATTGATAAGACGGGATCGTTTATGATCGGCGACAAGCTGATCGACACGGAGGCCGGACACCGCTTCGGCGTCCGCTCGGTTCTGGTCGGAACCGGCTATGGAGCGGAACTCCGGGCAAAGGATGCGGAAACGGAAGGGCTGTGCCCGGACGGCACGCCAAAGAGCGGGAAATACGATTATTACGCGGAGAATCTGATGGAAGCCGCGGACTGGATTCTGACCCGGGCGGGAAGCTGACCCGGGCGGGGTTCAGTCACGGCGGGGCACTGACCAGGGGGGACTGCCCCGGACGGGATTCTGATACGGCTGGATTCTGCCCCGGCGGGATGCGGACTCTGACGGAACGACACATTCCGCAAAGATGACCACCGGCAAAAGACCTATACGACGGCAATCACACAGAAGGGAGCTATGATGGAAAAGCAAAAACTGACGGGAGCAGTGCTGTTTCTGACCGCATTTCTCGGAATTGCGCTCCCTTCATTTGCGCTCTACGGGCCGGACGGCATTGCGGCAGCGGTGATCCGCACGCCGGCTGTCTTCTCGGAGATCGGTCAGCTCCTCGTTCTCGCCGCAGCGTACACGCTGGCGGCGGTACGGTTCCGGGAGAAGAGGAAATTCCTGCTCGCGGTTGGGGCGATTTCTCTGATCTGGCTCTACCTTCATGTTGTGCTTCTTCCGGTGCTGCTGTCGGGGCTGTATTTTGCGGATATGATCCTGATCGGACGTCTGATCCGGCGGCGGGTCCGGAACGGTTCGGAAGACGCGGGATTCCGGCCGGAACAGGCCGGCGTGGACCTTGTGTTCGGTATTTCGGCGATCATCACGCTGTTCTGCATTCTCTCGGCGGCGAATGTCGCATATCTTCCGGTTCTTCGGGGCGCGGCCGTTGCCCTCGGCGTGTTTGCCGCTTTTTTTCAGCGGAAGGACTTTGCGGCGATGTTCGGAAAAGGGGACTCCGGTCCGGAAAAAAGGGAAATGAAGCACCGCCTTCGCAGGGAATATCTGCCCCGACCGGAATTTCTCTTCTGCCTGTGGATACTCATGCTGCAGGCTGCCCGGATCAATATCGCGCTGGACTATGACACACTCTGGTACGGAATGCGGTCTCAGTACGTGCTTCTCGTGAACGGAAGCATTTATCAGAATCCGGGGCTGGTGGGCATGGTCTATGTCTACTCGAAGGGTTTTGAGACGCTGATGCTTCCGCTCAGCGGTCTTGCCAGTCACAGCTATCATCTGTGCATCAGTCTGTGGTTTCTGGCCGCCGGCCTTCAGGAGACGGTGAGGATCGCAAAAAAGCTTGCCGGCGTCCGTATGGCGGTCGCAGCGGCGCTGTTTACGGCGGCGACGCCGGCGATCACGAATATGAGCCTTGCCGGAAAGCCGGATATCATCACCTGGTATGTACAGCTCCTGATGATCGGGTTCTTCTTCCGGTATCTTTCGAGCGGGTATGAGACGAAGAGAGAAGGGCTGAGTCCGGAACGGAAATATCTGCGCCCGCGGAGAAAACGGATGGATGCGTTCTGGCTTCTGATGACGGGAGCAGCGTTTCTTCTCTCGCTGTCGCTCAAGCCTTCCGCGCTGGTGTTCTCCACCGCGATGATGGGCATGATGGGCGTCTTTCTGATTCTGACCGGGAAAATGGATCTGCGGGCAAAAAAGAGAGAATGGGCGGCCCTCCTTCTTCCGGCGGCGACGCTGATTGGAATCTGGATGCGGACCTGGCTGATCACGGGAATGCCGGTGACCAGTGTGTTCACATCGATTTTTGCAAAACTCGGTTTTGAACTGAAATATCCGTTCAAGGTGACGGCGCTGCCGGAGTCGTATCAGTCAGATCCGGCGTGGATCGTGCTTCTGCGCCGCTTATTTCATATCCTGATCTATCCGCACGGAAAAGACATGAACCACGTGGCGATCGCCTGGGCGACGGCGCTGCCGGTCATGTTCCTTGTGATCATTCTTTTTTCCGGGCTGTTCCGGAAACCGCACCGGAGATTTCCGGGAATGCGGACGAAGCTTCTGCATCGCGCGTATCACGTGATCTTCTGGCCGGTGCTTCTGTGCAGCATGATCAGTCTGTGCATGCTGTACCAGATTGACGGAAATTACTATATGCTGCTCTGCAGCATGATCATTTTCTGGGCCAGCGTCGCCCTCCGCAAGCTGGTCGGCACGGGACTGATCTCGCAGATCCGGATGGCGGTATTTCCCATGCTTCTGTTTGCGGCACTGGTGACCGTGACGACCAACTGGAGTATGCGGGAAGGACTCACACCGGTAAAACTCCTGAACAAGGGACGGGAAAACCAGCTCAGCGAAGAATTTGAACGGATGAAGAGCCGCGGAAGCGAGAACATCTGGTACATCCTGGCGGAGGATCCGTCCGCCCGCTGCATCGCGTTCGGCGAGCATCCGTTTGTGCTTCAGTTCCCGTGTGTGATGCAGGCGTACAAGGATATCACAAAACCGTGGGGGAATGTCGATCTGGTCCTTACCCCGGAGAGTTTTGAAGAATATATGGATTATGCGAAGACCGACTACGTCTTTGCGGAACGGGAATATTTTTCCTCCGATGAGGAGGAATGGAATCTGATGATCCTTCGCGGACTGATCCGGTCCGGATGTCTGGATGATCTGATTTTTGAGAACGGAAACTGCCTGATGAAACGTGTGAAGGAACATGTCTCACCGGAAAAGGCAGAGGCAAATCTTCAGGCCTTTGACGCGAATCTCGTAAAAAAAGCGCCGAAGGAAGACGAAAACAGGAGGAACGAAAGACAATGACAGTGGAAGCATATCTGGATCATTTGATTGAGCGGTATCCGGTGCTGGAAGGGCAGAAGGATCATGTGCGGGGAATGTATGAGATCCTGCGGGATTCCTATCGGAATGGCGGAAAGCTGCTGATCGGCGGCAACGGCGGAAGCGCGTCGGACGCCGAGCACATCACCGGCGAGCTCATGAAAGGATTTGTGAAGAAACGTCCGGTGCCGGATGCGCTCCGGAAGTCGCTCTGCGAAGTCTCACCGGAGATCGGCGAAAAGCTGGCGGACCGGATCCAGATGGGCCTGCCGACCATTGCGCTTGACGGTCACCCGGCGCTCACCACCGCATTTCTGAATGATGTGGACGGCAGTCTCGGGTTTGCGCAGCAGGTCTGCGGATACGGAAAGGCGGGCGATGTCTTTCTCGGAATCTCCACTTCCGGCAACTCCGGCAATGTGATCAGCGCGGCGGTCATGGCAAAGGCGCTGGGCATGAAGGTCATCGGTCTTCTCGGAAGAGACGGCGGGAAAATGCTGCCGCTCTGCGATGAAGCGGTGGTCGTCCCGGAGCAGGAGACCTATAAGATTCAGGAGCTTCACCTTCCGGTGTATCACGCGGTATGCCTGATGCTGGAAGAGGAATTCTTTGAGGCATGAGAGTGCTTCTGGCGGCGGTCAACGCCAAATATATCCATGCCAATCTGGCAGTTTTGTACCTCCGGGAAATGACAGGGGATCTGCCGGTGGAGACGCTGATCGGAGAGTACACGATCAACATGCGGAAGGAAGACATTCTGGAAGATATCTACCGGAAGCGGCCGGACGTCATCTGCTTTTCCTGTTATATCTGGAATCGGAATATGGTTTCCGGTCTGATCCGCGATATCCGGCGGATTCTGCCGGAGGTTCCGGTCTGGGCGGGAGGTCCGGATGTGACCTATGAAGCGGAATCATTTCTAAAACAGTTTCCGGAATGCACCGGCGTGATGGTCGGGGAAGGCGAACGGAGCTTTCACGGACTGATCGCTGCCTGCCTGCGGGGAGAGAAGGATCTGTCCGGAATTCCGGGACTGGTTTTCCGCGATGAGACCGGAAGGATTCACCGGAACGCACCGGCGGTGCCGGTGGCGATGGATGACCTTCCGTTTGTGTACTGCCCGGAACTGAATTACGGCGGGGTACCGCAGGACGCGGAGAAAACGCAGGATGCAGAGAAATCGCAGGACATGGCAGAACCGGATGATTTGAGAAACACTCTGCAGCGGAACGGAGACTGGGCCTTTGAAAACCGGATCATCTATTATGAGACGAGCAGGGGCTGCCCGTTTTCCTGCAGCTACTGCCTCTCCTCCGTGAGCGAGCGGACAAGGTTTCGGAGCCTTTCGAAAGTCCTTCCGGAACTTCAGTTCTTTTTAGACCGGAAAGTGCCGCAGGTCAAATTCGTGGACCGCACGTTCAACTGCAATCATGCGCACGCCATGGCCATCTGGAAGTACATCGCGGAGCATGACAACGGGATAACCAATTTTCATTTTGAGATCGGCGCGGATCTTCTGCGGGAGGATGAGATGGATGTTCTCGCGGGACTCCGGTCGGGAGCGGTTCAGCTGGAGATCGGGGTTCAGTCGGTGAATCCGGATACGATCCGGGCGATCGACCGGGTGATGGATCTTGGGATTCTGCACCGCAATGTGGACCGGATTCACCGGGCGGGCAATATCCACTGCCATCTGGATCTGATCGCGGGGCTTCCGTATGAAGATCTCGCCAGTTTCCGCCATTCGTTTGACGAGATCTTCCGCATGAAGCCGGATCAGCTTCAGCTTGGTTTTCTGAAGCTGCTGAAAGGTTCCGCACTGTGCCGGGACGCGGACAAATACGGCATCGTCTGCAGTCCGGAGGCGCCCTATGAAGTGCTTCGGACCAACTGGCTTTCGTACGAGGACATACTCGAACTGCGCGGCGTAGAGGCGATGACGGAAGTTTATTACAACAGCTTCCAGTTCAGCACGAGCGTGCGTCTTCTGGCGGACGCGAAGGGGAGTCCGTACGACTTCTTCCGTGCGCTCTCGGAATTTTACCGGGAGAATCATCTGACCGGCCGGGCGTTTTCGCGGATCCAGCGGATTGATATTCTGAGAGAATTTGTGAAAAACTGGGATCCGGATAAGAAAGAGCGGTATGATGAGCTCTTTCTTCTGGATCTCTATCTCCGGGAGAACAGCCGCCGCCGCCCGGAATGGGCGGGGGAAGCGCTCTCTGCGGAGGAAAAAGACGGTGTGCGGGCGTTCTTCCGCCGGGAGGCATCGCTTCCGGAAGCGGAGCGCCGCCTCCGAGGTTATGAGGCGTATGATTCCAGACAGATGGAGCATATGACCCATGCGGAGACATTTACGGACCCGTATGTCGTCCGTCTGCTGAATGAGGCGGTGAAAAACGGCGGTTTTTCCCGGAACGTGGATGAAAAAAACGAAAATGTGGATAAAGAGGAAACCCCGGTGGACAGAATCACGGTTCTCTTCGATTATCGGAGACGGGATCCGCTGAACGGAAATGCGGACGTGATCCGGACGGATCTCCGGATGACGCCCGGACCGCGGGGGACAGAGAGCAGAACGGACAGGAGGATGTGAATGGAGATCATTAAGGAGACCTTCGGACTCATGGAAGACGGTCACATGGCGCATTTGTACACCATGAAAAATGATCACGGGATGGAGGTGTCCGTCTCGGATTACGGCGCGGTTCTTGTCCGCGTGATTGTTCCGGACCGGGACGGGAATCCGGTGGACGTCGTGCTCGGATACGATGACGTGGAGGGATATATCCGGAATTCCGGCTCGATAGGCTGTTTTGTCGGGAGGAACGCGAACCGGATCGGCGGCGCAAAGGTGACCATTGACGGGAAGGTATATGAGCTGGAGAAAAATGACGGCGAAAACAATCTTCACAGCGGAAGCCTGCGTGCCGGAACCATGTTCTATCATGCAGAGTATAAGAGCTCGGAGGCACTGGCGGCAGTATCCTTTACCACCCGGATGATCACGATGGAACAGGGGTTTCCGGGAAATCTCGACGTGACGGTGACCTATACCCTCGATCAGGAGAATACGCTGACCATTCATTATGAGGCCGTATCCGATGAGGATACCATCGTGAATTTTACCAATCACAGCTATTTCAATCTCTCCGGTCATAACAGCGGATCGGTGCTGGATCAGGAAGTGCAGATCGTATCGCATTACTACACGCCGACGGGACCGGATATGATCCCCACCGGTGAGATCCGGCGCGTGGCCAACACGCCGATGGATTTCCGGATGCCGAAGCCCATTGGCCGGGATATTGACACTCCGTACGATGCGCTGCGGATCGGCGGAGGATACGATCACAACTATATTCTGGAGACGGAAGCGGGAAATCCGGTTCCGGTGGCGGAGATGTTCAGCCCGAAGACAGGAATCCGGATGACGGTTTCCACGGATCTGCCGGGACTGCAGTTCTACACGGCGAACACGCTGAAAACCAGGCTTCCGGGAAAGAATCTCTCGATTTACCTGCCGCACGCCGGCGCCTGCTTTGAGACACAATACTTCCCGAACGTAGTGAATGAGCCGAAGTTCGCGAAATACCGCAATTCGTATGTGAAGGCGGGGGATGTGGTGACAACGGAGACTTCTTTCCGGTTTGCGGCGGAACAGGAGAATGCGGACGTATGACAAAAAAACAGCTTGCATATCTCATCCCGGTGCTGGCGGGACTGGTATTCTGCTTTTATTACGTCAGAACCGCCTGCCTGGATGTGGCATATACGGACTACGTCCGGCTGATCCTCTCGTATCTGCCGGATGTGATGAACCCGGATAAATTTCTGGTTCCGGACATTCTGACCCGCGTGCCCGTGACATATCTCGCGCGGATCGTCAACGTGAAGTTCTTCGGATACAGCACACTCTTCGACATTTCTCTGGGGGTTCTCTCCCTGGGACTCGGAGGCTTTGCCATGGCCCGCTATATGCAGCGGCAGGGCGGCTTCGCGATGTGGATCCTCTGGGTATTCCTGTCGGTTCTGTATTTCGGGCTGAATCAGTGGGAAATGATCACGAACGGAACCGGCTGGGTCTGCTTTCTTTCCATCTCCGGCTTTATCGGACACTTCGTGCTGATCGACCGGATCGCGGCGTCCCGCGGCGAGGTGAGCGGGAAGGATGTCTTTCTTCTCTGTCTGATCCCCCTCGTGTTGGATACTCTGGTCGCGGGGCCCTACTGCGGCGGATATTCCGTCATTTTAGTCCTGACATATCTCGGGCTGATGTTCCGGGAGATCCGGAAAAAGACCTATGCCAGAGAGACGGGACATACCCGCCGGAACCGTTTTTTTGCGTGGTTTTTGTCGGCGGCGGCGGCGGTGGGAAGCCTTGCGCTCTATCTCTGGAGCAATCATTTCGCGGTGTATGAGCACCGCGGCGCGACGGACCGGGCGCTGCTCGATGTGGCGAAAGAGACGCCGTCGTTCTTTGTGCAGTTTCTGCTGAAGGCATTTGCCTCCGATGTGATCGGCCTGAATCAGGTGACCGGGTTCATGAACCGGAGCGAGAATCACATGCGGATGGTCTATGCTCTGGGCGGGCTGGTGATTCTGGCATATCTGGCTGCAGTCTGGCTGAACTGGAAAATGAAGATCACAGCCGACACCATTTTTCCGCTGATTATGGTGCTGTCCGGAGGCCTCAATCATCTGCTGATCCTCGTGTCCCGCTGGATTTTCATGAATCCGGATTACGGCATGTCCTCCCGGTATGCGCTGCAGTATAAGATGGGCGTCATCGGTATTGTGCTGACTTTCGCGATGGCGGCGCGGATCCGCCGCAGCGGCGTGCACGCGTTTCTTCTGACGATGGCGATCCTCGTCTTTGGTGCCGGAAGTCTCTGGACCACCTATAAGGAGCTGGAGACCGCGCCGTACCGGAAGGCGTATCTGGAACGCGCCCGGAAGGTCGGATTAAATTACCGGAACGAACCCGACGAGGTTCTCGCGGCGCAGTTTCAGCATTCCGGGGCAAAAGTCCGGGAGGCGCTGCGGATTCTGGAGGCAAACCGGCTGAACATTTTCCGTTGAGGAAGATAAGAAAGCACCATCGCCGCCGGACCGGCATTTGCAATAAAGCGCTTGAAGCGGGGCTTCAAACTGCTTATTATTAGATTATCTATGTACTTTTTTCGGAGGAACCAAATGAAAGTTGTTATTCTTGCAGGCGGATTCGGAACGCGAATCAGCGAAGAGAGTTACCTCAAACCAAAACCAATGGTGGAGATCGGCGAGCAGCCGATCCTCTGGCATATCATGAAATATTATTCCCAGTTCGGATACAATGACTTTGTCATCTGTCTGGGTTACAAGCAGTACGTGGTTAAGGAGTATTTCGCAGACTATTTCCTGCATACGTCCGACGTCACCTTTGACCTGGCGAACAATTCCATGGAAGTTCACCGCAAGCATGCGGAGCCGTGGAAGGTGACACTGGTCGACACCGGTCTCAACACCATGACCGGCGGAAGGATCAAGCGCATTCAGGAGTACATCGGCAATGAGCCGTTCCTTCTGACCTACGGCGACGGCGTCAGCAACGTCGATCTGAAGGCGCTCGTGGAGTTCCACAAAAAGCACGGCCGGATCGCAACCATCACCGGCGTGAATATCGGACAGCGTTTCGGCGTCATGGTGGTGAAGGATGACGGTCATATCAGCGAATTCCGCGAGAAGAATGACAACGACGGCAAGATCGTCAACGGCGGATTCATGGTCATGAATCCGGAAGTCTTTGATTACATTGAAGGAGATTCGACTTCCTTCGAGAAGGAGCCGCTGGAGCATCTGGCAAAAGACGGCGAACTGATGGTATTCCAGCACTCCGGTTTCTGGAAATGCATGGATACGCAGCGTGACCACAGACAGCTTCAGGAGATGTGGGACACCGGCAATGCTCCGTGGAAGATCTGGGAGTGAATATGAGCGAATTATTTGATTTTTATAAAGGGAAAAAGGTATTTCTCACCGGACACACCGGATTCAAGGGATCCTGGCTTTCCCGCATTCTGATTCTGGCCGGCGCGGATGTGACCGGATATTCCCTGAATCCGCCGACCGATCCGTCCCTGTTCGCAAAACTCGGACTTGAGAAGGAGATGCACTCGGTGACCGGCGATGTCCGGGATCTGGAGCATCTGATGCGGGAAATGCAGGCGGCGCAGCCGGAGATCGTGTTTCATCTTGCGGCACAGCCAATCGTCCGGGAATCCTATCAGGCGCCGGTATACACCTATGAGACCAATGTGATGGGAACGGTCAATATTCTCGAAAGCATCCGGCAGACACCGTCGGTGCGTTCCTTTGTCAACGTTACCACCGATAAGGTGTATCTGAACCGGGAGTGGGAGTACGGCTACCGCGAAAATGAGCGGCTGGACGGCTATGATCCGTACTCGAACAGCAAGTCCTGTTCCGAGCTGGTGACGGCGTCGTACCGGAGATCATTTTTCAGTGACGGAACCCGTGACCTCACCATTTCCACCTGCCGTGCCGGCAATGTCATCGGCGGCGGAGACTATGCTCCGGACCGCATTATTCCGGACTGCATCCGCGCGGCGGAAAAGAAAGAGGCCATCATTGTCCGCAATCCGTATTCGACAAGGCCCTATCAGCATGTGTTGGAGCCGCTGTTTCTCTATCTTACGGCGGCGATGCGACAGGAGCTAGATCCGTCCCTGGCCGGCTGTTACAATGTCGGACCGGATGACTGCGACTGCGTGACCACCGGCGAGATTGCCGATCTGTTCTGCAAGTACTGGGGCGAGGAGATGCATTGGGAAAACCGCTATGTTGGCGGCCCGCACGAGGCGAACTTCCTCAAACTGGACTGTTCGAAAGCAAAGAAGACCTTTGGATGGAGTCCGAAGACCCACATTGATCAGGCCGTAGCCATGACCGTGGAGTGGGCGAAGGAAGACCGGGCCGGAAGCGATATGCGAGGCGTGACCGACCGTCAGATTCTCGCGTTTTTTGAATAGACAGAAACAGCGCCCGGCGCGTAAGGTCCGCTGGACCGCGATATTGAAAAAGGAGCATATATATGACCGATCAGGAGAGAGCGCGAAAAGAGATTCTGGATCTCGTGCGCGATTATTGCGATAAATACCACAATCAGAAGAAAGATTTTCAGGAAGGTGACCGGATTCCGTATGCGTCCCGCGTCTATGACGGCGATGAGATGGTAAATCTCGTGGACAGCGCGCTGGAGTTCTGGCTGACCAGCGGACACTGGACCGATCAGTTCGAGAAGGGACTCGCGGATCTTCTCGGTGTGCGCTATGCGGCACTTGTGAATTCCGGTTCCTCCGCCAACCTTCTCGCCTTTATGACGCTGACCAGCCCGCTGCTCGGCGACCGCCGTGTCAAGCGCGGAGATGAGGTCATCACCGTCGCTGCCGGCTTCCCGACTACCGTAACCCCGATGATTCAGTACGGCGCGGTGCCGGTATTCGTGGATGTCACCATTCCGCAGTACAACATTGACGTCACCAGACTGGAGGAGGCGCTGTCCGAAAAGACCAAAGCGGTCATGATCGCGCACACTCTCGGCAATCCGTTCGACCTGAAGGCGGTAAAAGATTTCTGTACAAAGCACGGACTGTGGCTGGTTGAGGACAACTGCGACGCGCTGTGCAGCCGCTATGAGATTGACGGCGAGATGAAATACACCGGCACGATTGGCGACATCGGCACATCGAGCTTCTACCCGCCGCACCACATGACCATGGGGGAGGGCGGAGCCGTCTATACGGACAATCCGCTGCTGGCGCGCATCGCGAAATCCTTCCGTGACTGGGGACGGGACTGTGTATGTCCGCCGGGACAGGATGACACCTGCCATCACCGGTTTGACGGACAGTACGGCGAACTGCCGGCCGGATACGATCACAAGTATGTGTACTCTCATTTTGGATACAATCTGAAGGCAACCGATATGCAGGCGGCGGTCGGCTGTGCACAGCTGGAGAAGATGCCGGGTTTTGCGGACCGCAGACGGCACAACCATGCGAGACTCAGAGCCGCTCTGAAGGGCCTGGAGGACTATTACATCCTTCCGGAAGCCTGTGAGCACTCCGATCCGGACTGGTTCGGTTTCCTGATCACATGCCGGGAAGGCGTGGACCGCAACAGGATCGTTCCGTATGTGGAAGCGCACGGCGTTCAGACCAGAATGCTGTTTGCCGGAAATCTCATCAAGCATCCGTGTTTCGACGAGATGAGAAAGAGCGGGGAGGGCTACCGCGTTGTCGGCTCGCTGGAGACGACAGACCGCATCATGCGCGACACCTTCTGGGTCGGCGTATATCCGGGCATGACCGATGAGAAGATTGATTATATGGCTCAGGTTCTGCGGGACGCGGTCAAAGCCTGAATGCCCCAAAAGCCGGAAGGTGACTTTTCAGACCTTTCCAGTTCGGAGGGCCGCTCAGACAGGCAGCCTGAATTGGCTGCCTGAGCCGGAGAGACAAAGTTTGAACGTACATTTTCAAACTTCATTGACGGATCAGATCCGGGTACGGAGAAAACCGGCCTGGGCCTGATCTCGGAGGAGAGAAAAATGCAGCAGAAGTTTGATCTGACGGAGGTGCACGCCGCCAACCTGAAGATGCTGAAGGAGATTGACCGGATCTGCCGGAAATACCGGATCCGGTATTTTCTCGACGCGGGGACGCTTCTCGGCGCGATACGCCATAAGGGGTTTATTCCATGGGACGATGACGTGGATATCGCGATGCCAAGGAGAGATTACGAGCGGTTTCTGCGGATCGCAAAAGATGAACTTCCGGAGGGGATCGACCTCCTCCGGCCCGAGGATTTTCGCGGCGGGACGGCATTCTACGACTTCACTGCGCGCCTCATCTATCAAAACAGCCGCCGTTATCCGGACAATGAAGAAATGCGGTTTTATGAGGGGAAACTCAACCACCTCTGGATCGATATTTTCACGATGGACCGGATTCCGGACAATCCCGTTCTGGACAGGCTGTCCAGACTGTCCCAGAAGATCGTCTACGGTCTTGCGATGGGACACCGCCGGGAGCTGGATTATTCCAAATACTCTGCGGCAGACCGCATAAGAGTAAAGATTCTTGCCGGGATCGGAAAGCGGATCCCGATGAAGATGATCTTTGGACTGCAGAGAAGAGCGGCGTCTTTCTGGAATTTCCGGAAAAAGACAAGACACCTGTACTTTACCAATTACGCGCCGGACTGGATGTACTGCACGGCGGAGAGCTCCTGGTTCCGGGAGTCGGTGGACGTGCCGTTTGAGGACACCGTCCTCTCGGTGGCGGCCGGCTATGAGCCGATGCTCCGGCAGCTGTACGGGGACTACAGGAAACTGCCGCCGGAGGAAAAGCGTGTGCCGGAACATTCCGACTTTACGTTCTGGGAGTAAAATGATGGAGAACAAGACAAAACTGCTGTCGATCGTTGTCTCGGTTTATAACGAAGAGGCGGCACTGGAAGAATTTGCCCGGACAGCGGTGCCGGTCTTTGAGGATCTCGCCTGGGATTATGAGCTGATCTTTGTCAATGACGGAAGCGCCGACCGGTCACCGGAGATCCTGCGCCGGTTTGCCGGCGAAAATCCGAAGATCAAGGTGATCAATTTTTCCCGGAATTTCGGCCATGAGGCGGCGATGATCGCCGGCATTGACATGGCAGACGGCGACGGCATCCTCTGTATGGACGCGGATCTTCAGCACCCGCCGGAGGCGGCGCGGGAGATCATCCGCCGATTTGACGACGGCGTGGAAGTGATCACCATGGTCCGGACGGAAAACCGCTCGGCCGGTTTGATCAAAAATGTCACATCGACGGCATTTTACCGTCTGATCAATCATATATCGGATGTAAAACTGATGGAAAATGCCTCCGATTTCTTCGCGGTCACGCAAAAACCGGCGGAGATTCTCCGGAAGAATTATCGGGAAAAGGTGCGTTTTCTGCGCGGTTATGTGCAGAATATCGGCTTTCGCCGGGAGGTTCTGACATACGAGGCGAAGCCTCGCGTGGCCGGACACAGCAAATACAGTATCCGGCGTTTGTTCCGGTTTTCCATCAACACTATTCTGTGTTTTTCCGATCTGCCGCTCCGTCTCGGCACATACTCCGGCCTGTTTGTGGGCTTTCTGGGACTGATCCTGATGGTCTACACGATCTGGAGTCATGTGGTGAACGGAACGCCGAACGGATACGCAACGATCGTTGTTGCACTCTGTTTCATGTTTGCCATGCTGTTTTTTGTGGTGGGCATCATCGGAGAGTACATCGCGATCCTGTTCAGCGAGCTGAAGGATCGCCCGATCTACATTGTGCATGACACAATGAATATGGACGAGAAAGAGGACAGCTGATTTTGAAGTCAAATCTATTTCACTGGAAACGATATCTGTGGATTCTCTCGGCAGCAGGAATTCTGACAGTGTCAGCGACTCCTGCCGCTGTTTTTGCTGCTCCGGAGACCGGAGCGGCATCCGCGGCAGCGCAAAACGGAAGTGAGGCGCGTTCTTCCTCCGAAACGGCGGAGGCTGCGACGAAGGCGCTGTACGGAACGTCTCCGCAGCAGGCACAGTCGGCCCGGGTTGCCTCGATCGCGGCACAGGCCGCGGCAACGGCGGGAACCGGGGAGGAAGCCTCCGCGGCGGTTGCGTCGATTGCGGCACAGGCGGCGGAGACGGCGGCACTGGAAGTGACAGAGGATTCGCAGGCATGGCCGTCCGACACGGGGATCTTCTCGGAGGCGGGCGTTGTGGTCGATGTGGACTCCGGCTGCGTGCTGTTCGGACAGAACATGCATCAGCAGAAAGCGCCGGCCTCGATCACCAAGATCCTGACGGCACTGGTTGTGCTGGAGCATGTCGATAATCTGGATCAGATGATTCCGTATTCGCATGATGCGATATACAATACGGAAGCCGGCAGCGGCAACAAATACGGACTCGACGAGGGCGATTCCCTCTCGGTGCGTGACGCGCTCTATCTGCTGCTTCTGGCGTCCTCGAATCAGTCGGCGAATGCGCTGGCCGAGTATGTGGGCGGGACCCGCGAGGAATTTGTCCGGATGATGAACGACAAGGTGGCGGAGCTCGGATGCAGTGACAGCCATTTTGCGAACCCGTCGGGATTGAATGACGATACTCAGCTGACCAGCTGCTATGATATGGCACTCATCGGCATGGCGGCGTACCGGAACGAGCGGCTTCTGGAGATCGGAAGCACCCGTTCCCATAAGATCACCACGCCGACGAAAAACAATCCGAACGGAATCAACGTGAAAATGGAGCACAAACTCCTGATCACGGAGGATCCGAACAGTGAGAACTATTATCCTTTCGCGGTGGCCGGAAAGACCGGATACACGTCGATTGCGGGACAGACCCTGGTCACCTATGCCGAGAAAGAGGGCCGCAGACTCATCGCGGTTACAATGAAATCCCGGCAGAAGACCCATTACACCGATACGATCAATCTTCTGGAATTCGGATTCAACCGGTTTGACAACGTTCCGGTTGCGGAGCAGGAGACTGCGATCTCGCAGGCATCCGGCAATGTGACGCTGGGGGACAGCACGTATGATGCGGCGGATCTTTCTGTGGAAGAAGCGGTGATGACGGTTCCGAAGAATCTGAGTGTGACGGACCTTGAACGAACCGTTCTCACGGGAGAGGATATGCCGGCTTCCGCGCCGGACGGCGCGGCGGCTTACATCCGGTACAGTTATCGCGACCGCGTCACCGGCGGTGCCTATGTGACGGCCGAGTCTCTCCGGACAAAGGAGACGGTTTCGGCCGGGACGAAAGGAACACACGGGACAAAAACGGAATCGGGTGAAAACATTTTTCTCAGAGCGGCAAAAGGAATCGGCAGTTTCTTCGCCGGGATCGGGGACGCGGTCCGGAACCTGTCCGTTCCGGGAATTATCGCCATCGCCGCCGTGGCCGGACTTGCGATTCTGACGGTAATTGCTTTTTTTACTTATAGCGCCCAAAAGCGCAGAGAGAATGAAAGGCTTGAACGGCGCCGTGCACGTCTCAGAGAAATGGGCGTCAGTGAGGAAGAGTTTGCGGAAATGGTCGGCCGCCGCCGGAGAAGCCGCGGGGAGAAGAACGCCGTCGGAACCCACGCGGCGGATCGGCAGACAGACACCTTGAAAAGAGAAGCACCGGAAAATCCGGAGGACGGTTTTCTGGATGAAGATTTCGGTATGGACGGAGAACTGATCTCCGGATCGGATCCGGAGAAGAAATAACCGTATGTATGAAGATTTCTTGAACTTTTTCGTAATCTGCTGACAACCAAAGTGCGGATAGTATATAATACCGAATAGTTTTTGCAGGAATGCATTTTGGAGGTTACCGAATGAAAAAGCCGTTACTGTCCGCAGCAGTCGTTCTGACATCCCTTGCGATGCTGGGCGGATGTACAAAGAGTAATATTGTCAATGCCGATCACCAGACCGTTGCCGTGACGGGCAATCCGGAGGACGGTGCGCCGGAGAATGTTGAGATTGACTGGGAGCAGGTCGCAGACGACGCTCATTCGATCTTTGATGATAAAACAGAGTATCCGAACAGTGTCAAGTTCAGTATTTATCTGAATCAGGAGACCAAGGAGATCATGCTTCTCTGGGCGGTTGATGATAAGTTCTCCGCCGAGGACCTGGGACGCTATGCGGAAGATGCGCTGAAGATGTTCAACGATATTGTCGCAACGCAGGATGGCAAGATTGCCATGTCGGATGAGAATTCCTACGGCGGTCTCTGGAAGGATTACGGCGTATCGCTCGGGATCATGCCGGACAGCACCAAGGATGACCGGGATACCTGGTATCTTGACTGCGAGTATCCGGCCGGAGAGGATTTCAAGCTTCCGGATACCAAGGCAGCGCTCGAAGTGCTGAAGAAGCATGCGGCCGAAGAGGCGGCTGCGGCGAAGACCTCCGCAGCGGCCGAGGAGACGGAGAGCAGCTCCGAAGCGGAGGAAGAGGAAGCGGACGAGACAGAATCAGAGACGGAGACAAAGGCGCAGTAAGAAACTGCGAAAGAAAGCGGCAGAGGAACCGTTTGGGTACGGTTTCTCTGCCGCCTTTTTGTGTCATGAGACAGCCCGCTGAGCCTGCGTTTTCTGATACGCATGCTCCGGCAGGAATTCGTTGCATTCATTGCGGCCTTCCATTCATCGCAGCCGTCGTTTTTCGGCAGCTATACCGGTAGTTTTGTTTCAACCATCTCGTGTCCGGTCGGAAGGCCGGAGTGATAGGAATTGCTGCCGATGACAGTCAGAAGTTCTTCCAGATTCTGACGCTGGAGCGAGATCGGGCATTCAATGCTGTGATTCAGCATCCGGAAGATTCCGTCGGTTTTTTCGATGGTCTTCCCGAAAAGATCGGGGAAGGATTCCGTGGATATCAGAGACGGATCCCAGGGGTTGATCCACGGCTCATGGGCGGTGTTGAGACATCCGTGGTAGTCGACGACGCCGTCTGTCACCATTTTCGCGGATGCCACCGGACGGCGCATGACCAGCGATTCGAGAACCGCGAGGCCGAGGCGTTTGTGTCCTTTGGAGTCGGAGAGTGTCCGGGTGCCGATCTTCATGGCAATGATCGAGCGGTGCACCATCGCCGGCGTGACGCGGAAGGTCGAGTGCACCGTCACCGGGTAGTAGACGGAATTGATGCATTCCGACAGAAACCGGCTGATAAACTGGATCTCCTGTCCGTTCAGAAGGATCGTCGCCGTCTGGCTGAATTCCGACGGTTTTTTCTTTTTATAATGCCACAGAAGGATGGCGTCGATGTCATTTTCCAGTTCGGCGTGACGGCCGTAGGAAGCGGCGTTCGGGTGTTCCACACAGTGATCCGACAGAGCATAGATATACGGATGGCAGATGGAATCAGCCGCGTAGTGACTCAGAAGGCCGGCGAGGTAGGCGATGGCCTGACCCTGACGGGTGTTGGAGTCGGTCGAGCCGATGTGACGGATGAAGGTCTCGAAGAAATCCCCCGTGCGGTAGGAATGCATGGTCGAGCCGACGTTGTTGAAACCGCGGTGCCGGAGCCCGGGGATATAATAGAAGAACATATCCGGGCCCTGAAGGCCGAGCTGATAGAGACCGCGGTAGCGGGAGATCAGATATTTCAGCCGGCAGCTGTCGAGGTGCCGGTATGATTTCAGACCGAATATATAATGAGTGGTAAATCCGGGCATGTCAGTTCCTTTCTATGTTCCGCACAGCGAGAGAAGTCAGATTCCGGTGTGCGCATTTCTGCATGTTCAGTATAGCACAGAAGTAATATCGGCGATTTTGCCGGGATCATATAGAGAAAATAAAAACTGTTCGGGATATAACAAATGGCCTCCCCAGCAGTGGGAGGCCATTTGAAAAGGGAGGAGAGCTGAACTATGATCAGCTCAGTATTATGAAAAAAACTTGTAAGCAATTTCCGTAATCTCTTTTTGATTACAACTTCATTATAGGGAGCGTTCATGTCGAAACGGTGTTCTTTTTGTAAAAGAATTTCGAATTAAATATGAACGAAATATGAACCGCATCGGGTTTAAGATTTCCGCAGATGCATGATATAATACGCCATGAACCTCGGCAAGACGGACGGAACCGGGAGAAAAAGCGGGGAGATTCCGCGGGTTCCGAATGCGCGGACCGGGGTGGAAAGGCATTTTTCCGGACGGCAGCGGCCTTACGGAAATGCCGCAGAAAGGAAGGCATATATTGAGAATTCTTCACTGTGCCGACATTCATCTGGACTCGAGGATGTCGGCAAATTTTGATAAAGAAGAGGCGGCTGTGCGCCGCCAGGAAATCCTCGGGACATTTCTGGATATGATTGAAGAGGCGGCGAAAGCGCACACAGATCATATCCTGATCGCCGGTGATCTCACGGACAGCGCGAGAGTGACCGCGACGGTACGCAATACCGTCCTCGGTGCCCTGAGAGATCATCCGGAGATGAAATTCTGGTATGTTCCGGGCAATCACGACACCGGCGCGGATTTCCTTGGCGTCACAGAGGATCTGCCGGACAATCTCCATGTATTCGGAAATGAGTGGGAGACGTGTTCTCTGGATGCGGACGGACGAATCCGGCTTTCCGCGGCGGCGATGGACGGGACGCCCCGCGTCGGGGAAGGTCTGGCGCTTTTGCTGAATCCGGAATGTTTCAACATCGTGATGCTGCACGGACAGGCGGCAGGGTACCACGCGCGGTCGAAGGCAGAGACCATTTCCCTCTCCGCTTTTCGCGGGCGGGGAGTGGATTATCTGGCGCTCGGGCATATCCACTCCCATCAGGAAGGCGAGCTGGACGGCCGGGGGATATTCTGTTATCCGGGATGTCTTGAGGGCCGCGGTTTTGACGAGTGCGGCGAACACGGTTTTGTGACACTCGAGATCGACGAGGACACACTGCGGATGAAGCGGCATTTCATCCCGTTTGCGGGACGTTGTCTGTGGGAGATCCCGGTGGATGTGAGCGGATGCGCGGATTCCGACCGGATGGCGAAACGGATCCGTGAGGAGATGGAGCGGCAGAAAGCGGAGAACATCATCCACGAAGGAGACCTGATCCGGGCTCTTCTGGTTGGAAAGATTCCGGCGGATGCGGAGAAGAATATTCTCTTTCTCCGCCGCAGCATGGAAAAAGAGTTTTTCCATTTTGAGGTGGAAGACCGCACCGGGATTGAGATCGATTATGAGAGCTTCCGGTATGACACCTCGCTGCGCGGCGAGTTTGTGCGGCTTGTGGAACAGGCGGAGATTCCGGAGGAAGAGAAGGCAGAGATCCTTCGATGCGGAATCCGTGAACTCAGCGGGGAGGTGGACGAATTATGAGACTTCGGAGTCTGCACATTGAGAACTTCGGAAAACTCTCCGGAACAGACATGACCTTTGACCGGCCGATGACGGTGATCCTTCGGGAGAACGGTTGGGGAAAGAGCACGCTGGCCGCATTTATCCGCATCATGTTCTACGGTTTCAGCGGAGGTGCGAAGCGGAGCGGGCTGGACAATGAACGCCGCCGCTTCCGTCCGTGGAACGCGGGCGGCGCGTACGGCGGTTCGCTTACGTTTGAGATTGACGGACATCCATACCGGATCGAGCGCATTTTCGGAAGCAGGGAAAAAGAGGATCTGTTTCAGGTCTTCGATGAAGTGACCGGAAAGCCGACGGACGTGTTCACGGACCGGATCGGAGAGGAGATCTTCCGGATCGATGCGGAGTCATTTTCCAGAACCGTGTTTACCGCGCAGATGGATGTGTCGACGTCTTCTACATCCGTGATTCACGCGCGGATCGGCGACAAATCGCAGACCGGCGGGGATATGGAGCGATACGGTGAGGTGAAGGAGCGGCTGAAGAAAGAGCAGGACCGGCTGACTCCCGACCGGAAGACCGGCGCGATCTCGAAGACCCGGGAACGCATTGCCGAGCTGGACGGTATTCTGCGCGGACGGCGTTCGGCGGAGGATGCACTGAAAAAACTTTCGGGCGGGATTGCAGAGTGCCGCCGCCGGAAAGATGAGATCGATCTTCAGCAGAAGGAACTGGCGGAAACGGCGTCGAAGATGGCCGAATCCAGCGACCGGATGCTTCTTTTTCAGCGGTATGACGATCTGCTCGGCGCGGAGAAGAGGGCGGCACAGGAAGCCGAGCGTCTTCGGAAAACGTTTGCGGGGGGAATTCCGGCAAATGCGGCGCTTGAGACGATGATCCGGGAGGCGGGGACGCTTTCCGGGGCGGAAATGACGTCGTTTGCCGAGCATCTGAACGAGGCGGAGACCGAAGAATTCAATCGCCTGATCCGGCTGTTCCATGCGGGCATTCCGGAGGAACAGGAACTGGACGATCTGGTGGAGAAATCGCGCCGGATGGAAAAGATGAAACACTGGGTTGCGGAACACCGTCTCACGGAGGAAGAGGAAAAACGGCTCGCCGAGGGATCGGCGTATTTTACGGCAGCTCTTCCGGAGGAAGCGGAGATTCGCGCGGCGGTTGGCGCCTGGGAGCGGCTTGGGAAAATCCGCAGCGAGATTGAGAGCAGCGAAGCGGCCAGAAAAGCGCTTCGGGAGGAACTCCGGCGACGGAGCGGCAGTGAGCGGAGAGCCGCAGCGGAAACAAGTAACCGGATCCGGAGAATCCTCGGAATTCTGATCTTTGCCGCAGGCTGCGCGGCCGTGTTTCTTCTGACAGACGCGGGCGCTTCCATTTCCCGGGTGGGATTCGGAGCAGCTGCAGCGCTGGCAGGTCTTATGCTGATCGGGCTGTCATTCGGCGGTCGGAAGCAGCAGGCGGAAGAGCGGGAATCGGAAGAGGAATTTCAGGAACTCTCCGATCGGGTTCGGACCGCCAGGGAAGATGCGGCGAAACTGGAGAAAACAGTCCGGGATTTCTTTTATCACTGCGGTATGGCTTACGCGCCGGACCGTGTGAGCGACGACCTCTATGAGATCCGGAGCCGGGCACAGGATTACCGGGAACTGCTGAAGCAGTACAAGGAATTCCGCAATTCCGGTTATGAAGAGACCATCGGGGACATTTCGGCCGAACTCACGGAATATGCACAGCGGCATCACATGGAGATTCCGGAAGAAGGACAGTGGACGGAGACACTGGTGCGTATGGGAAAGGATGCGGCGGAATACCGGATTCTCTCCGCAAGAAACGCCGGCGCGAGAAAAGGCCGGGAGGAGATACGGGAGCGGAAGGCCCGGGTGGAGGAGTATCTCCGCACGCTCGGAATCCGGCCGTCGGAGCCGTATCTAAATCAGCTGACGGATCTGCGTGACCGCACGCGGGCCTATGACCGTGCGGAATCCGACTTCCGTGAGGCGAGATGCGCGAGGGAAGTATTTGAGGCGGAGCACGAAGGGATTGCGAAGGCAGACCGATCGGCACCGGTGATGAGCGGCGGAGAACTGGGCGAGAAAAATGCGCGCCTGGAAGAGGAGGAAGAGCGCATTCTGGCAGAAAAGCGGAGGCTTGAGTCACAGGCCGAGGCGCTTCGGGAAGAACTTGGCCGCCTGGATGAGGCGGAAGAAGAGCGGATCGAAGAGACGGAGAAACTGGAGAAGCTGACCCGCCGGTATGCGGTGATCTCAAAAACCGCAGAGTATCTGGAAAAGGCGGCGGAACGATATTCTGCCCGCTTTCTTGATCCGGTCAGCCGTTCGTTCCGGAAATATTACCGGCTTCTGACCGGGGAGGACGGGGATACATTCCGGATCGATTCCTCCCTCTGTGTCCGGGTGTCGGAATGCGGCGCGCTCCGGGAGGAGGCCTGCTTCAGCGCGGGAATCCGTGACATGATCGGTCTGTGCTCGCGAATGGCGATGACGGACGCGATGTATCCGGGCGAAAAGCCGTTTCTGATTTTCGATGATCCGTTCGTCAATCTGGATGACGAAAAGCAGGAGCGGGCAAGAAAATTTCTGGACGCCGTGTCGGCAGAATATCAGGTGATCATTCTCACCTGCCACGGATAATGCGGGGACGGATGGGATGCAGGTCCGGACGGTGGACGGAGGATGCCGGATTCGGCTTCCGGCGGAAGGCGCGAACCGGCAGGGTGCTTATCAACGGTATTTTAAGACGGTTTTCCGAAAAAACAGGTTGTTCGCATCTTTCGCATGCTGTAGAATGAACCTGTATGTATGGAACAGGAAATTTCCGCGCAGATGCGCACGGGAAATTTAAGGAGGGCAATACTATGCAGAACCCGGTGGTAACGATTGAGATGGAAGACGGCGGAGTGATGACAGCGGAGCTTTATCCGGATGTTGCACCGAACACGGTCAACAATTTCGTCAGCCTGATCAAAAAGGGCTTTTACGACGGCCTGATCTTTCATCGTGTCATCAAAGGATTTATGATCCAGGGCGGCGATCCGGAAGGTACCGGCGCAGGCGGCCCGGGCTATGAGATCAAAGGAGAGTTCCGGGACAACGGTTTCCAGAATGATCTTCGGCACACCAAGGGCGTTCTCTCGATGGCGAGAACCATGGACCCGGATTCCGCCGGTTCCCAGTTCTTCATTAT
The DNA here is from genome assembly GCF_000711825.1 of [Clostridium] aminophilum DSM 10710. Taxonomy (GTDB): domain Bacteria; phylum Bacillota; class Clostridia; order Lachnospirales; family Lachnospiraceae; genus Clostridium_R; species Clostridium_R aminophilum. The sequence continues at coordinate 56,838 of NZ_JONJ01000008.1, forward strand.
GCACGCGGAGGCTTCCTATCTGGACGGCCAGTATGCGGCGTTCGGAATGCTGACGGACGGCCTCGAGGTTCTCGACAAGATCGCAGGAACCCGCACCGATTTTGATGATCGTCCGCTGAAGGACCAGAAGATCGCAAAGATGACCGTGGATACCTTCGGACAGGAATATCCGGAACCGGAGAAACGTTGATCTTGAAATATACGGTAAATGTTTCCGTGGACGGGAGAATCTGCCCGGTCACGGTTTCCGACGAGAACAAGGCTCTCCTTGCCGCGAAAGCAGCAGGGGGAGCCATTGTCGGTATATGGAGGGAAAACCGGGATACTTCCGGGCTGGATGCCTGCCTCTATCTTGTGACGGGCGTGGAGGATGTGACTGCAGAACTTCTGGAAAAAGCGGCACGGCGGCATCTTCACCTTCCGTGGATCATCGCAGACACTCCACGGCTCAGGATCCGGGAGTTTACGGACAGCGACCCTCTGGAGAAACCAAACCCCTGGGACTGCGGCGTCTTCGCCGAAGAGGAGACGCGCAGGGCGTATATTCGTCATCAGTACCGGTTTTCCGAATACGGTCTCTGGGCTCTGGAAGAGAAGGCGAGCGGCCGGATTATCGGGAAAGCCGGGATTACGGATATCGTGGAAGGAGAAGATATCACTGCATGGCAGCAGGCGGCATGTCCGGAGCAGTTAGCGTATGGGCAGACAGTATGCCCGGAGACGTCAGGACAAGGGCAGGCAGCGAGCCCGGAGAAGCCGGGACAAGGGCAGACGGCACGTCCGGAGCGGATTTATGTTCTTGGCTTTGGAGGGGGAAAGCCGGACTGCGGCATTGGCACCGGCGAACTGGGCTATCACATTTACCCGGAATACCGTGGACAGGGTTTTGCGGAGGAAGCCTGCCGTGCGGTTCTCCGCTATGCGGAGGAAGAGATGGAGCTGGGCGGAATGATTCTCCGTATCCGAAATGACAATACCGCGTCGCAGAGGCTTGCGAAAAAACTGGGATTTCGGTGCAATTCCGCCGGAAAAGCGGATGAAATATAGTAAAAAAGGAAATTGTTTTTTATCTGTACATGATATAAAATATATTGTATACATAAATAATATTATATTTATGATCGTGTAAGATTCGGGAGAATTCCTGAACGATTGAGACCGGAGGGAATCACTATGGAACAGTCACTTCGTCTGCGTGCATACGGAAAGATCAACCTCGGACTGGATGTGACGGGGACAAGGGAGGACGGCTATCATCTGGTACGGATGATTATGCAGTCGGTCCGGATCTATGACCGGATCACGGTTACCCGGAAAAAGACACCGGGGATCGTCCTTCACAACAGTCTGTCCTTTCTGCCGACGGATCGAAGGAATCTGGCATACCGCGCGGCAGAACTCCTGTTTCAGGAGACCGGCATGGAAGAAACGGCCGGTGTGGAGATCCGGATTGAGAAATATCTCCCGGTGGCTGCGGGAATGGCGGGCGGCAGCACGGATGCGGCCGCAGTTCTGTACGGCGTGAACCGGCTGTTCCGGATGGGATTCGACGAGAAAAAACTCTGTGAGCTGGGGCTGCGCCTCGGTGCGGATGTTCCGTTCTGTGTGATGCGCGGAACGGTTCTGGCGGAAGGAATCGGTGAGGAACTGACAAAGCTTCCGGATATGCCGGACTGCAGTATCCTTGTGGTAAAGCCGGACTTTCCGGTCTCGACAAAACAGGTATATCAGGACCTGGACGCGGTTATGCCGGAAGACGGAGATCACTCGGAGAGAGCGGAGCGGTTCCGGGAGAGCAGGCCGGATATCGATGGACTGATCCGCGCCATTGAGGCCGGAAGTATCGGCGGGCTTTTGCCGTGTATGGGAAATGTTCTCGAACAGGTCACGGTTCCGGCGCATCCGGAGATTGCGGAAATCGCAGAGAAGATGGAGGCGCTCGGGGCGGACCGGGCGATGATGAGCGGCAGCGGACCGACGGTATTCGGTATTTTCCGGTCCGGAGACGCCGCAGAAAATGCATATCGAACATTCCGGGAGGAATCCCGAAGAGAGAAGGACGGTGCCAGAATTTATCTTACACAGCCGTATGCGCCGTTAAAACCAGAAAGAGAGGTACGAAAGTGACAGATAAGTTTGAAGTTGACATGACGGAATATCTGCCGCTCCGAGATGTTGTCTTCAAGACACTTCGCGCGGCGATTCTGAAAGGAGAACTGGCACCGGGAGAGCGACTGATGGAGATCAAGCTGGCGAATCAGCTCGGCGTAAGCCGTACTCCGGTCCGTGAGGCGATCCACAAGTTGGAACAGGAAGGACTGGTTCTGATGATCCCGCGCAGAGGCGCGGAGGTCGCAAAGATTTCCTCCAAGATGCTGCAGGATGTTCTCGAGGTGAGACGTTCGCTGGAGGATCTCGCGATTACCCTCGCCTGCCGCAGAATGACGCCGGAGCAGTACCATGATCTGGAAGAGGCGGAGAAGGTATTTGTTCAGGCGATTGCCACCGGTGATTCCCTGAAGATCGCGGAGTCTGATGAGGCGTATCATGATGTGATCTACTATTCCACCGGAAATGCAAAGCTTGTTCAGATCCTGAACAACCTTCGGGAGCAGATGTACCGCTACCGTCTGGAGTATATCAAGGACGGAGAGCAACATGATGTGCTCTGCAGAGAACATGAGCATATCATGAAGACTCTTTTGGAGAAGAATATTCCGGAGGCGTCCAAGGCGATCCGCGAGCATATTGACAATCAGGAGTTCACGGTATTAAAGAACCTGAGAGATCAGGAGGCGCTGGAAGAGAAGCAGGCGCAGGCAAAAAAGGGAAAACGCTGACGGAGACACCGTCTGCGACGGATTACGGTCCGGGGCATGTCATTGCGGCATGCTCCGGTTTTTTTGTCAAAGGAAAGAGTTCCGCACTTTCTATGGTAAAAAGCGCTGTGAGGGATGAGCACGCCGCTGAGGGAAAGAAAAAAAATTATCTTTAAACAAAAGTCAGTCGAAGGATAAAAAAACCATAAACAAAGGTGAACTGCGTTGGCAAGGTGACAGGGTGTCACTATAATGGGTGACAGATTGTCACTAAACGGGAGCCATGGAGATACGAGTCTTTCGGTGATCCCTGCCGGTTCGAGGCAGAAGTGGCACCGATGCGGACATAGATCCGGTATGGACCCGGATGGCAGACAGGAGCAAAAGGTTAGGAGGAACCGATATGCCGACAGAACGGTTTTTTCGTCTTCCGATGGAAAAACAGAAGGCGATCAGACAGGCAGCATTTCGTGAATTTGCAGCGCAGACGCTGGACCTTGTTTCGATCAACCGCATTGTCAAAGATGCGGATATTTCCAGAGGAAGTTTTTATACGTATTTTGAAGACAAATGGGATCTTCTGAACTATCTTCTGGAGTCCTATCAGCGGGCCATCGAGCGGGAGGCACAGAAATCACTGAAAAAAACCGGAGGGGATGTATGGGAAATGTTCCGCGACATCTTTCAGATGATCATTGAGCACTGTCAGGATACGCAGGTCCGTGATTTTATCGGCCACATTCTCGTGAATGAGAATCCGGAATCGGCGCTGAAACTTTTTCCCTGTGTGGAAGAAAGTGAGAAAAACGCCGATATGGAGCGGAAACTCCGGGCTTTCTACGAGGCATACAAAGAAGAAAAGTTCCGGAAGATGCCATTTTCCCGATTTCAGAATTTTATGCAGCTTGCGATGCTGTCGATTCTCCGCAGCGGTGTGGCCGTGATCGGAGAGGTCTGTCCGGATGACTGAGATCAGGCGGACGGCAGCGGAAAATACAGAAGGTCCGGAGAGACAGAAGTTCAAAAGGATGCGAAAATCCCGGAGAACGGACCGTAGGATCAAATGACAAAACAGAAGGTCCGATGAAGAAATCGGACCCTGATAAACAGGCGGATGAGAGCCGGAGAGGAAAGAACGTTCTATGAAAAAGAAGAAACTGATCATTGGTGCAGCAGCTGCTGTGCTGCTTGGCGGAATTATCGTATTCCGTTTTATGCAGAAACCCGAAACCGATGTCGCATCGGCAGTGCCCGCTGTCGTGGTTGAAAAACCGTCGACAGGATCCATCTACGTCGAGACGGGACTGACCGGTTCGATTGAGCCGGCGGATTCTGTTTCGGTTATTCCGAAGGCGGCCGGTGAAGTGACTGAGGTGGCAATTCGTGCCGGTGATGTGGTGCAGGAAGGTCAGAAGCTGGTTCATATTGATACCAAAATGGTTGACAGTGCGAGAATCAGCCGGGACAGTGCGCAGATTGCCGCCTCGGATGCGGCAACCAATCTCAGCAGAATGCAGGCGCTTGCCGCGGCCGGAGACATTTCCCAGCAGCAGCTTGAGCAGGCGAGCTCCTCTGCCCGCACGGCGGCGCTTCAGCTGGAATCGGCAAAGCTGAATCTGAAGAATCAGATGGAATACAGTGATATCACCGCGCCGATTACAGGGCGCGTGGAAAGCGTGAGCGTTGAGGTGCATGACAATGTATCCCAGCAGAATGTGATCTGTGTCATTTCCGGAGAAGGGTCCAAAATCGTTTCCTTCAATGTCACAGACCGTATTGTGAAAAATCTGAACGTCGGTGACCGTATCCGCGTTGAGAAACAGGGAAAAGAGTTTTACGGTCAGATCACCGAGATCAGCTCGATGGTGGACAGCCAGACGGGACTGTTCAAGGTGAAAGCGTCCATGGATGGTGCGGACGACCTCGCAACCGGCGCAACGGTAAAACTCTATGTTGTCGGAAGCAAGGCGGAAAACGTGATGACGATTCCGACCGACTGCATTTATTATAACGGCGGCCAGGCGCAGGTATACACGGTGGACGATGACAACACAACGGTTCACCTGATTCCGGTAACGGTTGGCGTGTATGACAGCAAAAACTCGGAGATTCTCGAGGGCATTGATATGAATTCCCGGGTGATCCAGACCTGGACATCCGAGCTCTTTGAGGGTGCGAAAGTCCAGATCACGGAACCGGATACAGCACCGGAGACGGACGAAAATCCGGAGATCGGTTCTGCGGAAGAGAACAGTCAGGCCGGTCAGGCGAAGTAAGGGGGCACGGAAATGGGTATTACAAAATCAGTTCTGAGGCGCCCGGTCACGACATTTCTCGTGGTCCTCTGCCTTCTTGTATTCGGTGTGTCATCCTTTCTGGGATCCAAGATGGAGCTGATTCCGAAGATGGAAATGCCGATGCTGGTCGTTTACGCGACCTATCCCGGAGCCAACCCGGAGGACGTCAATACGCTGGTTACGCAGCCGATTGAGGATTCCCTCGGCACACTGAACGGAGTAAAGGATATCACGTCGTACTCGAATGCGAATATGTCCTTCCTGCTTCTTCAGTATGAGTACGGCTCGGATATGGATAAGGCCTATGATGACCTGAAGAAGGCAATGGACGGCGTCAAAAACAAGCTTCCCGATGATGTGGATACGCCTTCCATCATTGAGATGGATATGAACGCGCAGGCGTCCATGACCCTGGCGGTTAATAATGACGCCGAATCGAATCTCTATAACTATGTGGACAATACCGTCGTTCCGGAATTCAAAAAACTGAGTTCCGTCGCGAGCGTGGATGTCAGCGGCGGCCAGGAGCAGTATCTGAAGATCGAGCTGATTCCGGAGAAAATGAGCCAGTACCGGCTCAGTATTTCTGCGGTGGCTCAGGCCATCTCTGCTGCGGACTTTTCCATCCCGGCCGGAAAGACGAAGGTGGGCGACCAGAAGCTTTCGGTTACCACCGGCGCCACCTTTGACACGGCGGAAAAACTGAAAAATGTTCCGATCACGTTATCTTCCGGCAACACCATTTACCTTCAGGATGTGGCAAATGTCCGGAATACGCTGAAGGATGCGGCCGGTATCGGCCGATATGACAAGAAGGATACCATCGCGTTGGCACTGAAGAAGAACGACAGTTCCTCGGCGGCGCAGGTATCCAGAGAGGCACACCGGGTAATTGACCGCCTGACCGCGGAGAATCCGAATCTTCAGATCGTTGTCGTAAACGACAGCGCAGACAGTATTAACAGCTCGCTGAAGAGCGTAATGGAGGCAATGGTTGCCGCGGTCATCATTTCCATGATCATCATCTGGCTCTTCTTTGGCGATATCAAGGCGTCCATGATCGTCGGAACCTCGATTCCGGTATCGATTCTGGTGGCTCTGATCGCGATGAGCACGATGGGATTTTCTCTGAACGTCGTTACTCTCGGCGCGCTGGTTCTCGGCGTCGGAATGATGGTCGACAACTCCATCGTTGTGCTGGAGAGCTGTTTCCGTTCAACGGAAGGGAAGGGATTCGACAAATTCCATGAGGCGGCGCTGGACGGAAGCGGTAAAGTCCTGATGTCCATCATCGGATCGACCCTGACTACCTGCGTTGTATTCCTGCCGCTGGCGACACTCTCCGGTCTGTCCGGCCAGATGTTCAAGCCGCTGGGATTCACCATTGTGTTCTGTATGCTCGCTTCACTTCTGTCGGCGATGACGATCGTTCCGCTCTGCTATGTGCTCTATAAGCCGAGAGAGCGCGAGAAGGCGCCGCTGTCGAAGGCTCTGATCTGGATGCAGGACGGCTATCGCGGTATTATGGAGGGCTTCCTTCAGAAAAAGAAGAGAGTCATGCTGGTCAGCGTGGCACTTCTGATCTTCTCCTTTTTCCTTGCGACCAAGATCCATACGGAGCTGATGCCGGCAACCGATGACGGAGAGGTGCAGATCAGTATCAGCATCCGGCCGGGCGCCGATATGCAGAAGGCCGGAGAGATCTTCGGCCGGGTGGAGGACTTTATTGAGAAGGATCCGGATGTGGATCATTTCCTTCTCTCCTACGGAAGTACCGGTCTGTCGGTTCAGAGCGGCTCGTCCGGAACGCTTACGGCATATCTGAAGAAGGACCGGAGCCGGTCGACAAAAGAGATCATCAATGAATGGAAGCCGGTTCTCACGGCTTATCCGGACTGCCGGATTACGCTTACGATGTCCAGTTCGACCTCGATGAGCGGATCCTCCAACGAGTCGGATGTTCAGTATATGCTGCAGGGCGCTCAGTATGATGAGCTGAAGAACGCTTCGGACGAGGTTGTGTCGATCCTCAAGGAGAGGGGAGATATCACCCAGATCCATTCCACGCTGGAGAACTCCGCACCGGTAGTCAAGATTGATGTGGATCCGCTGAAGGCACAGGCGGAAGGACTTTCACCGGCGGCCATCGGAAGCACGGTCAACATGATGCTTTCCGGAAACAAGGCGATGACGCTGAAGGTCAATAGTGATGATATCGAGGTTCGGGTGGAGTATCCGGACGATGAATACGATACGGTCGAAGACGTCCAGAGTATCATTCTTCCGAACAGCAAGGGCGGTTCCGTGGCACTGGCGGATGTGGCGGATATCTATTTTGAGGACAGTCCGAGAAGCATCCAGAGAAAGAACAAACAGTATCAGGTGACCATCAGCGGAGCCTTTGCGGGAGACGTTCCGGCAAAGGAAAAGACCGCGATCTCCGATCAGATTTATCGGGATGTCGTGGCTCCGAAGATGCGGAACGGCATCACCCGTGCCCAGAGTCTGCAGACCGAGATGATGAACGATGAGTTTGCATCGCTCGGAAAAGCAATTTTGACGGCGATCTTCCTGATCTTCGTCGTTATGGCGGCACAGTTTGAGTCTCCGAAATTCTCTCTGATGGTTATGTCCACGATCCCGTTCTCGCTGATCGGCGTGTTCGGATCGCTGTTCTTCTTTGATATCTCGATCAGCATGACATCACTTCTCGGCTTCCTGATGCTGGTCGGAACGGTAGTAAACAACGGTATTCTCTATCTGGATACCGCGAATCAGTACCGGATGACCATGGATCAGAAAACGGCACTGATTGAGGCCGGTGCGACCCGACTTCGCCCGATTCTGATGACAACAATGACCACTGTTCTCTCCATGATCCCGATGGCGGCGACCACCAGCGGAAGCGGACAGGTTATGCAGGGGCTGGCGATGGTAAATATCGGCGGTCTGACGGCTTCGACCGTGCTTTCTCTGCTGATGCTTCCGGTTTATTACGCAGTGGTCAGCCGCAGAAGCAAAGTGGATGCAATGGATATCGACTGATCGGAATCGTGATCAAAGAATGATCGAAGACGGACCGGAAGATTGATCTGGGATGGACCGGAAGACTGGTCAGGGACGGACCGGACGACTGGTCAGGGACGGACCGGAAGATTGATCGAACACGGATCGGACGACAGATCATGAACGGATCGGAAGATTGGTCGGAACAGTTCAGAATGCAGGAGGAATGCAGTTGAAATATAAATTCGCGAAACGGTATGCCGCATTTGCGGCAGCCGCGCTTCTGACGCTTTCCGGGGGGACCGCGGCCTATGCCGGTCCGTCCGGCGAGGTCTCGGAAGAACAGATGACGGAGGAGCGGAAGGCACAGCTCGCGGACAAGGTGGTTGAGTTTGATGAGATTGCGGACCGGATTGAACTGTATAACCAGACATACCGGAACACGCTTCTGACCATCAACAGCTCCGCCATCAACAGCGCGGCGGCACATTCGATGGCGGAAGAGGCGGACAGCCTGATGGAAGATGCGAGGGATGTGAAAGAGGCGGACCGCCTTCTCTATGAGGAATATAAATCCGCGGCGAGAGAGCTCCGGAGACTGGCGGCCGAAACCGGCAACAAAGACCTGTCCGGACAGTATGAGAGAAAGCTCCGGCAGGTAAAGAACAATCTGACCAAGAGTGTGGAGGATGTGCTGATCCAGTATCAGCAGACCGAGGCGAACCGGCAGACCGCGCAGATCGCACAGGAGCTTGCGGCGCAGGGATACAAGAGCGCGCAGGACAGCTATGGTCTCGGACTGGCCGCCACCTCGGGAGTTCTTTCCGCCGCGAAAGGTGAGCTTTCGGCGGAAAACAGTGTTCAGAAACTGGATGCCGGACTTCAGACACTGCGGCAGACGCTCCAGGTGCTTCTTGGTTACGGCGCGGATGAACCGGTGACATTTTCCCCGGTACCGGAGCCGGATCCGGAGCGGATTGCGCATCTCGATCTGAATGCGGATACGGACACGGCGATCGCGTCCAACTATACGCTGATGGACACGAGATCCGCTTCCGCGAAGGGAACGAGAGCCCGCGGAATCAAAAACCGTACCGTCGAGAACTCCAAACAGGAGATTCGCTCGGCGATGGAAAATCTGTATCAGGAAATTCTGTCAAAGAAGCAGGCTTATGAGGCGGCGCAGACCGCATTTTCCGCCGCACAGGCGTCAAGGGCTGCAGCGGAGAGAAAATGGAGTCTCGGTATGCTGAACCGTGCTCAGTATCTGCAGGAACAGATGTCCTATGCTCAGGCAGAGGGAGCGAAGACTTCCGCGTCCCTTGCACTGGTCAAGGCGCTGAATGATTATGAGTGGGGCCGCGCCGGTCTGATCACCATCGGCTGACGCCGGGCAGAGGGCCGATTTTAAGCAAAACAGTCATTGCAGGAGGAAACAGGATGAACAGAACAAGAAAGATCGCTGCGCTTTGTCTGGCCGCCGCGATGTCGGCACTTACGCCGGCAGCGGCATTTGCGGCCAGCCCGCAGTTTGCGCATGACGAGGCAACCTGGGCGAGACTCCGGGACAATGTCATGGAATATGATGAACTGGAAATGCTGGTGGAGGAATACAATCCGGATTATCTGAATAATCAGGCGGAATATCAGGGCAATAAAGGCGTTGAGGACGCCAATGCCGTCCGGCAGAAAAAACTGGACAATGCCAATGATCTACGCGATCAGGCGGAGTCCATGCGGGACCGCGCTTCCTCCATGGAAGCGATGTTCTCTTCGATTGAAGATCTGACGGGAATGCTGCCGGTGATGAATGATACAACCCTGAAGGGAATGGGGGTGACATCTTCCGGTCTCAGCGCGGTCGGATCCGGCTATGCATCGATGCTCGCTGCAGCGGCGATGCTGGAGCAGAGCGCCCTTTCCACGGAACAGTCGGCGGCGGCCTCTTATGAGGACAGTGAGTCGAGAAGTCTGAGCCTTCAGAATAAACAGCTGGGACTGAAAGCGCAGACCAAAGCGCTCTTTGCTTCCTATAATCTGACGAAGAAATCCGTGGATTCCCTGAACGCCAATCTTGCGGTGGTACAGAAGTCCTGTGAGACGGTTCAGCATCAGCAGGCTCTCGGAATGGCGACATCCACCGATGTTCTGAAAGCGCAGAATTCCCTCCAGTCTCTTCAGTCGTCCATCACTTCCACGCAGGCGACGGCGGAGCAGCTTCGCCAGAAACTCTGTCTGGCAACCGGGTGGAAATACAATGATCAGCCGGAGATTCAGGATATCCCGGCTGCAGACCCTGCAAAGGTGGATGTGCTGAATCCGTCGGAGGATATTCCCAAAGCGATGGATGCCAACCTGTCGCTGAAATACAATCAGCGGATGTTTGCCAATATGTCCGAGGGATCGGTGGATTACAAGAATATGAAACGCACCATCGAGAATCAGAAGGAGAATATCAAGACAAAAGTCAGCACACTGTATAATACCGCTGTTCAGAACCGCACTGCCCGAAAAGTGGCAGAGGCGGCGCTCAGTGAGAAACAGCAGGCGCTGAACAGCGCGCAGACACGGTTTGCGCTCGGCATGGCTTCTTCGTCGGAACTGCTGAGCGCCCAGTCACAGCTCTTCGCGGCGCAGATCGATCTGGCTACTGCGGATGCGAACCTTCAGCAGGCTCTGGAAAATTACGATTTTGCGATGAGAGGATATGTGGCGCAGAACTGATCCAATGGGTCGGTGAGGCAGAAGAAAGGAAAAGAATAATCCGATCGGGAAACTTCCGCATATGCACGGAAATGGTGCATATGCGGAAGTTTTGTGCTATATTAGTGCGGTATTGGCAATGGAAATCGCGCTTTCTGCGCGGAAAGGATATAAAGAAGTTATGAAAAAGACAGTACTGGTTCTGTTCGGCGGACAGTCGTCCGAGCATGAGGTTTCCTGCAAATCGGCAATCAACGTGATCCGGAATGTGGATCCGGAACTTTTCGAGACGGTTCTGATCGGAATCACAAAGACGGGTGAATGGCTCTATGTGGATTCGGTCGGGGAGATTGAGAAGGATACCTGGAGGAATTCCGCGAAGAAGGCATTTATGGCACCGGATGCGGTGGAAAAGGCTGTCGTGATCCTGGACGGAGAACATTTCTCCAAAAAGAGAGTGGATGTCGCCATTCCGGTTCTGCACGGTCTCTACGGTGAGGACGGGACGGTTCAGGGCATTTTCGAACTCGCGAAGCTCCCGTATGTCGGCTGCGGCGTGTTCGCGTCCTCCGCGTCCATGGATAAATTCTATACCAAGGTTGTGGTTGACCGCGCAGGGGTCCGCCAGGCGGCATATGAGCCGGTATTTAAGGATGAACTGGGGGATATGGATGCCGTGACTGCCAGAATCGAGGGACGCTTCAGCTATCCGGTTTTCATCAAGCCGGCAAACGAGGGTTCCTCCTGCGGCATCACCAAGGCTGAAAACCGCGACATGCTTGTGTCCGGTCTGAAACTGGCCGCGGAGCATGACCGCAAGATCCTGGTGGAAGAGACGATCGTCGGCCGGGAGATCGAGTGCGCGGTCTTCGGAGGCGGAAAAGATCCGGTGGTTGCATTCGGCGTGGGCGAGATTCAGGCGGCTGCCGATTACTATGATTATGATGCAAAGTACAACAATCCGGAATCCAAAACCATTGTCGGACCGGAACTTCCGGGAAATGCGGCGCAGGAGGTTATGGATTCTGCGGTGAAGATCTTCCGTGCAGTGGACGGCTACGGCCTTGCCCGCGTGGACTTCTTTGTGTGCGAGGACGGAACCGTGGTGTTCAACGAGCTGAACACACTTCCGGGCTTTACGGCCATCAGTATGTATCCGATGATCGCGGAAGCGGCTGGATATGATAAGATGGCTCTGATCTCGAAACTCATTGACAGCGCCATGAAGAGGTACGAACGATAATGACAGAAGATGTGCTTGTCCGTGTAACCGGCAGACACCTTATGGAACAGGACAGCGGCGAGATCGGAGTGACCGCGGAGGGATCCTATTACGAAAAGAGCAGCGGACATTTTCTCGCGTACGATGAAATTCAGGAAGGCGGAGAAAAAGTCCATGTGGTTCTGAAGATAGGAGCGGACCGCGTCGATATGATGCGGAGCGGCGCGGTGAAAACGCATATGGAGTTTCTTCCGGGCCGGACCACGAAGAACTGCTATTACACGCCGTACGGCGAAATGCTGCTCAGCGTGACGACGAAGGAACTGGCGACGGACATCCGGGAGGATCGGATCGAGGTGAGAATCCGATATCTTCTGGAGATCGACGGCGGCGCGGGAAGCAGCGCCGAGATCCGGATCACGGCGGTTCCGCGAAAATGAGATGATCCACCGGAAGACGGTTTTACCGCGCTTCCCCGTATTGCCGGAATCGGCAAAGGAATGCTCCGGAGTTTCGGTCCCGGCCGGTGTTCGTATGACTGTGTGACCGAATGACCGGAAAATGTCTTTCTATGAAAAAAGATGCCGTGCATCAGCTGACTGATCAACTGATGCACGGCATCTTTTTGTATTTACGCGGCTGAACCGCAAAAGCCCACGCCATAGGGAGGCATTGGCGACTGCCGCTTTTTGGTTTTGATATCATTCGCGGCCGGTGAAAACCGGATCGCGATTACTTTTTCCTGCTGTTGGCCTGAGCTCTGTTCGCAGCGCCTGCAGCTTTCTCTGCAAGCCATGCGCGCCAGCCGGTCGGTTTCTTGACCGGAAGAAGGCTTCCGCCGCGAACACTCTTTACATCGGTGATGTAAAGTCCGCTGATGATGACATTGCATTCCTTTTTCAGCGGAAGCTGCTCGAAGACATTGCCGTCCGCGATCATGGTCATGACTCTCGGTCCGATCTTTGCCTTGACAATCGGGAGCTTCATGCGTTTGGAGTACCACGGAACCTGGTCGATCACCTGCTTCGGAAGTCCGGACTCTGTGATCTTGAGTCTCTTTTTGTCAATTACCAGAATAGTTGCGGGCTGCTTCGCTGCCTCCAGCATCTCCTGCGACTGCGCCTGATTCTTCTGCGCTTTATTACCCATAAAGTACAGAACCACAAGACCGACGATCAGGATGATGAGGATGACCAGCAGAACGATGGTCAGTGTGCTCATATTATCTTATACCTCCGGTTGAAATGCTCCGCGGCCTAAGGAATCCCACATATGACCCGCTTCAGCTTCCGCAGATGCTCATACAGAAAGGTATTATAGCATTTGAAGGGCAAATTAGCAAGATACAACGGCGGAATCGGCGGCATTTTCGGCAATTTTGTTCCTTATTATACGTTGACGTATTGACATTCAGATGATATTATGGAATGTGCACTATTGTGGATTCGTGGGCCTAACAGCCCGGGGAGAAACAACAGAAGAGTCCGCTTTTAAAAGGGATTCGGTACCTCACAAAGCCGAAAGGCTCTTCGTGCTGTAAGGCGCGAAGCGTACATGCATAAGAAAGAATACAGGGGTGAAACGTCGAATGGAAAAATGCAGAATGCATCCGGTCAAATCCGGCAAGGGCCAAAGAATGACATTTGCCAGACACAAGGAAGTTCTTGATATCCCGAATCTTATCGATGTCCAGAAGAACTCCTACCAGTGGTTCCTTGATCAGGGACTCAGGGAGGCTTTTGATGACATCTCTCCGATCAGGGATTTCAACGGCAACATGAGTCTGGAATTTGTCAGCTTCTCGCTCAAGAAGAAAAGCAGCGGCGAGTACGATACAAAGTATTCCATTGAGGAATGCAAGGAAAGAGACGCGACATACGCAGCTCCGCTTATGGCGAAAGTTAGGCTTTTACTGGCGGACGGAACCTTCAAAGAGCAGGAAGTCTTCATGGGCGACCTGCCGATCATGACGGATACCGGCTCCTTTGTCATCAATGGAGCAGAGCGTGTTATCGTCAGCCAGCTGGTACGTTCTCCGGGCATCTATTATGACATTACCGCTGATAACAAGATGAATAAAGACCTCTACTCCTGTACTGTCATCCCGAACAGAGGTGCATGGCTGGAGTATGAGACCGACGCGAACGATGTGTTCTGGGTTCGTGTCGACAGAACCAGAAAAGTTCCGGTTACTGTTCTGATCCGTGCACTTGGATACGGAACCAATGCTGAGATTCTCGAGCTGTTCGGCGATGAGCTGAAGCTGGAGAAGAGCTTTGAGAAGGATACTTCCACCAATGTGAAGGAAGGTCTTCTGGAACTCTACAAGAAGGTACGCCCGGGCGAGCCGCTTTCCGAGGACAGCGCGCGCAGCCTGTTTGACGGCATGTTCTTCGATCCGAAGCGCTACGACCTTGCAAAGGTTGGACGCTACAAGTTTAATAAGAAGCTGAGCTTCCGCACACGCCTTGACGGACATACTCTTGCAGAGGATGCGGTAGATCAGACCACCGGCGAGATCATCGCCGAGGCAGGCACCGCACTTGACCGGGAGACTGCACAGAAGATCCAGGATGCGGGCATCCCGTTCGTATTCATTGCGGGTGAGAAGAAGAACAGCAAAGTTCTCTCCAACCTGTCTGTCAACATGGCAAACTATGTTGACTTCGATCCGGCTGAGGTCGGCGTGGAAGAGGCGGTTTACTATCCGGCACTGAAGGCAATCCTCGACAAGGCCGAGGCGGAAGAGCTGGATCAGGATACCGTAAAGGAACTGTGCCGCGAGAATCTTCACGAGCTCGTTCCGAAGCACATCACAAAAGAAGATATCATTGCGTCCATCAACTACTGCATGCACCTCGAAGAGGGCATCGGTCAGCACGATGATATCGACCATCTGGGCAACCGTCGTATCCGTTCCGTAGGTGAACTCCTTCAGAACCAGTACAGAATCGGTCTTTCCCGAATGGAGAGAGTTGTTCGCGAGAGAATGACCACACAGGAAGCAAAGGATATCTCGATCCAGGGCCTGATCAACATCAAGCCGGTAACCGCAGCAGTGAAGGAGTTCTTCGGAAGTTCCCAGCTGTCCCAGTTCATGGATCAGAACAACCCGCTTTCCGAGCTTACACATAAGAGACGTCTTTCTGCCCTTGGTCCGGGCGGTCTGTCCAGAGACCGTGCGGGATTCGAGGTTCGAGACGTACACTATACCCACTACGGACGTATGTGCCCGATCGAGACACCGGAGGGTCCGAACATCGGTCTGATCAACTCTCTTGCAACCTATGCAAGAGTCAATGAATACGGATTCGTCGAGGCTCCGTACCGCGTTGTGGATAAGAGTGATCCGAAGAACCCGCGCGTAACCGATGAGGTTCGTTATCTTACGGCGGATGAAGAGGATGATTTCATCGTAGCGCAGGCGAACGAGCCGCTGGATGAGGAAGGCCATTTCATCAATAAGAACGTTTCCGGACGTTACCGCGAGGCGACCGCATCCTTCCCGAAGAGAAGCGTGGATCTGATGGACGTATCCCCGAAGATGGTATTCTCCGTGGCAACATCCATGATTCCGTTCCTTCAGAACGACGATGCGAACCGTGCGCTGATGGGATCCAACATGCAGCGTCAGGCCGTTCCGCTGCTCACAACCGAGAGATGTGCAGTCAGCACCGGTATTGACGCGATCGCCGCAGTTGATTCCGGCGTCTGCGTTGTCGCAAAGAATGCGGGTACGGTTGTGATGGCTGCATCCAACTGCATCACCATTCGCAGAGACTCTGACGGTGTGATCGATACCTATCACCTGACCAAGTTCATGCGCAGCAACCAGTCCAACTGCTACAACCAGAAGCCGATTGTCAACAAGGACGAGCACGTAGAGGCCGGCGATGTCATCGCAGACGGTCCGTCCACCTGCAACGGCGAGATTTCCCTCGGTAAGAACCCGCTGATCGGATTCATGACCTGGGAAGGTTACAACTACGAGGACGCGGTTCTGATCAGTGAGCGTCTGATCAAGGAAGACGTATATACTTCCGTTCATATCGAGGAGTACTCCGTTGAGTGCCGCGACACCAAGCTTGGACCGGAAGAGTTTACCAGAGACGTACCGGGCGTCGGCGATGCCGCTCTCAAGCAGCTTGACGAGCGCGGAATCATCCGCATCGGTGCAGAAGTACGTACCGGAGACATCCTTGTCGGTAAGGTTACCCCGAAGGGTGAGACCGAGCTGACCGCGGAAGAGAGACTTCTCCGCGCCATCTTCGGTGAGAAGGCAAAGGAAGTCCGCGATACATCCCTGAAAGTTCCACACGGAGCATACGGTATCGTCGTTTCTGCGAGAATCTTCTCCAGAGAGAACGGCGATGAACTTCCGCCGGGTGTAAATGAGTCCGTTCGCATCTACATTGCACAGAAGAGAAAGATCTCTGTCGGCGATAAGATGGCAGGACGTCACGGTAACAAGGGTTGCGTATCCCGTATCCTTCCGGTAGAGGATATGCCGTTCCTGCCGAACGGCCGTCCGCTGGATATCGTGCTGAACCCGCTGGGCGTTCCGTCCCGAATGAATATCGGACAGGTGCTTGAGATCCACCTGAGCCTTGCTGCAAAGGTTCTCGGTGTGGATATCGCCTCCCCGATCTTTGACGGCGCAACCGAGAAAGAGATCCAGGATCTTCTTGAGCTGGCAAACGATTACGTAAACTCCAGCTGGGAAGACTTCAAGGCAAAATACGAAAACAACTGTGATCCGGAACTTCTGGCAGTTCTCGGCGACGAGGAGCACCTCGCGCACAGAGCACTCTGGAGAGGTGTTCCGATCAGCCGTGATGGTAAGATCCGTCTCCGCGACGGACGTTCCGGTGAGTTCTTTGATAACCCGACCACTGTCGGACACATGAACTACCTGAAACTCCACCATCTGGTAGATGATAAGATCCATGCACGTTCCACCGGACCATACTCCCTCGTTACACAGCAGCCTCTGGGCGGAAAAGCTCAGTTCGGCGGCCAGCGTTTCGGAGAGATGGAGGTTTGGGCTCTCGAGGCGTACGGTGCATCCTACACACTGCAGGAGATCCTGACCGTGAAGTCGGATGACGTAGTCGGACGTGTTAAGACATACGAGGCGATCATTAAGGGCGAGAACATTCCGGAGCCGGGTATTCCGGAGTCCTTCAAGGTAATGCTGAAGGAACTTCAGGCACTTGCACTGGATGTCAAGGTTCTTGATGAGAATGGCCAGGAGGTTGACCTGTCCGAGAACATCGACGAGCAGGAACCGACATTCCGCTCTGTTCTTGAGGCTGACAGCAGACGCTATCAGAGGGAAAATGAATCCCTCGGACAGCTCGGCTACCAGGAGCAGGAATTCAGAGACGGAGAACTGAAGAGCGTAGAGGGCGCACCGACACTGAGCGATGGCGCAGAAGTAATCACGAATGATGACGAATTCGGCGATGATTTCAGTGTAGCTGACGATTTTTCAGGTTCAGACGAGGAATAACGGAAGGGAGTTCTGTTCATGCCAGAGACAAAGACAACATTCAAGCCAGTGACCTTTGAGTCCATGCAGATCAATCTGGCTTCTCCGGAGAGGATCCTTGAGTGGTCCCACGGAGAGGTCACCAAGCCGGAGACCATCAACTACAGAACTTTAAAACCGGAAAAAGACGGTCTGTTCTGTGAGAAGATCTTTGGCCCGACCAAGGACTGGGAGTGCCACTGCGGTAAATATAAGAAGATCAGATATAAGGGCGTCGTCTGCGACCGATGCGGCGTTGAGGTAACCAAGTCCAGCGTCCGCAGAGAGCGTATGGGCCACATCACCCTTGCCGCTCCGGTATCCCATATCTGGTACTTTAAGGGTATCCCGAGCCGTATGGGACTGATCCTCGGACTGTCCCCAAGACTGCTCGAGAGAGTTCTCTATTTCGCATCCTACATTGTTCTCGATGCCGGTAATACAAGCCTCAACAAGAAGGATATCCTTTCCGAGGCTGAGTACCGTGAAGCGGTAGAGACCTGGGGCGCAGATGCTTTCGACGCACAGATGGGCGCCGAGGCGATCTACAAGCTCCTCAAGGAGATCGATCTTGAGAAGGATTCCGTAGAGCTGAAGGCGGAGCTGGAGACAGCAACCGGCCAGAAGCGTGCGAGAATCATCAAGCAGCTCGAAGTAGTTGAGGCATTCCGCATCTCCGGCAACCGTCCGGAGTGGATGATCCTCACCGTTGTTCCGGTTATTCCGCCGGAGATCCGTCCGATGGTACAGCTGGACGGCGGACGTTTCGCTACTTCCGATCTGAACGATCTGTACAGAAGAATCATCAACAGAAACAACCGTCTTGCAAGACTGATCGAGCTCGGCGCTCCGGACATCATCGTCCGCAACGAGAAGCGTATGCTTCAGGAGGCTGTCGATGCTCTTATCGATAACGGCAGACGCGGCAGACCGGTAACAGGACCGGGCAACCGTGCGCTGAAGTCCCTTTCCGACATGCTGAAAGGTAAGCAGGGACGTTTCCGTCAGAACCTTCTCGGTAAACGAGTTGACTATTCCGGACGTTCCGTTATCGTCGTAGGACCGGAAATGAAGATCTACCAGTGCGGTCTCCCGAAGGAGATGGCGGTAGAGCTCTTCAAGCCGTTCGTTATGAAGGAGCTTGTTCAGAACGGTACTGCGAACAACATCAAGAATGCGAAGAAGATGGTCGAAAAGTACGATCCGGAAGTTTGGGACGTACTCGAAGACGTAATCAAGGATCACCCGGTTATGCTGAACCGTGCTCCTACACTGCACCGTCTCGGAATTCAGGCGTTTGAGCCGATTCTGGTAGAGGGACATGCGATCCGTCTTCATCCGCTGGCTTGTACCGCGTTCAACGCGGACTTCGACGGAGACCAGATGGCTGTGCATCTGCCGCTGACCGTGGAGGCGCAGGCAGAGTGCCGCTTCATGCTTCTGTCCCCGAACAACCTTCTGAAGCCGTCGGATGGTGGCCCGGTAGCAGTTCCGTCTCAGGATATGGTACTCGGTATCTACTACCTGACACAGGAGAGACCGGGATCCAAGGGCGAAGGCATGTGCTTCAAGAGCGTCAACGAGGCTCTTCTTGCATATGAGAACGGCCTGGTAACCTATCAGACCAGAGTCAAGGTCAGAATGACCAAGACAATGCCGGACGGCAGAACTGTCAGCGGCATGGTTGAGTCCACGGTAGGACGTTTCCGCTTCAATGAGATCATCCCGCAGGACCTTGGTTTTGTCGACAGAACCATCCCGGGCAATGAGCTCAAGCTGGAAGTTGACACCCTTGTCAGAAAGGGAGAGCTGAAGGATATCCTTCAGCGCGTCATCAACGTTCACGGCGCGATTCAGACCGCGATCACACTGGATGATATCAAGGCAATGGGTTACCACATCTCCACGAGAGCTGCGATGACCATTTCCGTAGCAGATATTTCCGCTCCGAGCGAGAAGAAAGACATTCTTGCCGAGGCTCAGGCCAAGGTTGACGAGATTGCAAAACTGCACCGCCAGGGTCTTTCCACCGAGGAAGAGCGTTACAAAGACGTAGTCAAAGTATGGGAAGAAGCCGATAAGCACCTGACCAAGGTTCTTCTGGACGGCATGGACCCGTACAACAACATTAAGATGATGGCTCACTCCGGAGCCCGTGGTTCCGATAAGCAGATCAAACAGCTTGCCGGAATGCGAGGCCTGATGGCGGATACAACCGGACACACCATCGAACTTCCGATCAAGTCCAACTTCCGTGAGGGTCTGGACGTACTGGAATACTTCATTTCCGCGCACGGTGCCCGCAAGGGACTTTCCGATACCGCGCTCCGTACCGCCGACTCCGGTTACCTGACCAGACGAATGGTTGACGTAACCCAGGATCTCATCGTTCGTGAGGACGACTGCTGTGCCGGAACCGGAAAGATTCCGTTCATGGAAGTTAAGGCATATCACGACGGCGATGCGGTAATCGAGTCTCTGGACAAGAGAATCAACGGCCGTTTCAGCGCAGAGGATATCTATGATCCGGATACCAACCAGCTGATTGTCGGCAAGAACCAGATGATCACACCGGCAAGAACCGAGAAGGTGATGGCCGCGCTGAAGAAGACCGGCAGAGATTCCGTCAAGATCCGTACCGTCCTCTCCTGCAGAAGCCACCACGGTGTATGCGCAAAGTGCTACGGTGCGAACATGGCATCCGGACAGCCGGTACGTGTCGGTGAGGCAGTCGGAATCATCGCTGCTCAGTCTATCGGTGAGCCGGGTACACAGCTGACCATGAGAACATTCCATGCCGGCGGTGTCGCAGGTAACGATATCACACAGGGTCTTCCGCGAGTTGAGGAGCTTTTCGAGTCCCGTAAGCCGAAAGGTCTTGCTCTTCTCTCTGAGATCGACGGTGTGGTTACCATCAAGGAGACCAAGAAGAAGCGTGAAGTTATCGTCTCCAACAATACAACCGGTGAGTCCAAGACTTACATTCCGTCCTACACATCCAAGCTTCTGGTTGCGGACGGTCAGACGATCGAGCACGGCGCGAAGCTGAACGAAGGTTCCGTCAACCCGCACGATCTTCTGAGAATCTCCGGCGTTGAGGCAACGCAGGACTATCTCATCCAGGAAGTTCAGAGAGTTTACGGACTCCAGGGTGTAGATATCAACGATAAGCATATTGAGATGATCGTTCATCAGATGCTGAAGAAGATCCATCTGGATGATGCCGGTGATTCCGGTATTCTTCCGGGCCAGAATGTGGACCGTCTGGACTTCGAGGAGACCAATGAGAGACTCCTTGCCGAGGGTAAGAAGCCGATGGAAGGTACTCCGATCATCCTCGGAATCACCAAGGCATCTCTGGCAACCGATTCCTTCATGTCCGCCGCTTCCTTCCAGGAGACGACAAAGATCCTGACCGAGGCCGCGATCTACGGCAAGACCGATAACCTTGTCGGCCTGAAGGAAAATGTTATCATCGGTAAGCTGATCCCGGCAGGTACCGGTATGAAGCGTTATCGCTCCATTCACCTGAGCACGGACAAGCCGGAAGTGGATGAGACTCTTCTCATGGACGATGCGGACGAACTGGCTCAGGGTCAGTACTTCGGAGAGACACCGGAAAATGATGTCATCGACGAAGCTGCCGTTACCGTTATGAACGAAGACGATCACATGAACGACTGATTTTCAGACAGAACAAAGCCTTTGGAGGGCACATTCCTGTTGTGAAGATGATCCCGCGGGGGCTGCCGCAAGGCGGAACCGCGGGATTTTTTATTTCAAAGGAAATTTCTCCGAAATTCCCTTTGAAATAAAAACGCTCCGCGAGGATGCGCACGCCGCTGTAAGGAAGCTGTCACCTAACGGTGACCGCCGGCGGACTTTGTTCTATATATTATGGAGAGAAAACAGATGAAAAAGAGAATGGAACAGGCATTGCGGTTTGCCGCTGTCACCATGGTGACAGCAGGACTTGCACTTTCCGGCTGCGCGTCCCGATCGGAAGCGGCGGAGGCGAAGGGACCGGCGGCGGAGATTGAAGCAAAACAGACGGCAAAAGCTACCGAAGAAGCGGCGAAATCCGCCGGAGAGACAAGTGAGGCAGAGACAGCCGAGGCAGCGGAAAAAACGGCAGCATCGGAGACGGCCGGGAAGGCGGAGCAGACAACCGCCGCGGACACCGCGGCAGAAGGCGGCAAGTCTGCGCGGAAGGAAGGCGAGATCGGTCTGGATCCCTCCTGGAAATATGCGGCGAATTCCAAGATCAACTCAGGAAAGGCGGTTCTCTATAAAGCTTCTGCCAACCGGAAGGGAAAAGTGATCTGTGTCAATGCAGGCCACGGAACATCCGGCGGAGAAAAGGTGAAGACTTTAAGCCATCCGGACGGATCGGCGAAACTTGTGACCGGAACCAATGCGGCCGGAGCGGTCAGTTCGAAGGCGATCTCTGCCGGAACCACATTCCAGGACGGCACGTCGGAAGCGAAGGTTACGCTGGCGACCGCAAAGATTCTGAAAAAGAAACTGCTTGCGGAGGGATACGATGTACTGATGATCCGCGAAAGCGATGATGTCCAGCTGGATAATATTGCAAGAACGGTTCTGGCGAACAACGCGGCAGACTGTCACATTGCACTTCACTGGGATTCGACTGCGAGTGACAAGGGCGCGTTTTACATGGGAGTTCCGGAAGGAAATTACCGGAAGATGGAGCCGGTGGCTTCACACTGGCAGGAGCATGAGAAACTCGGTAAGGCGCTGATCGAAGGCCTTCGCGAAAAAGGCGTTAAGATCTGGTCGAATGAAAAAATCGACAACGACCTGACGCAGACTTCCTACTCCACGGTTCCGAGCATGGACATTGAACTCGGTGACACGGCATCGGATCACAGCGAAAAGTCACTCGAAAAGATCGCGGACGGTCTGGTCGCCGGTGTGAATAAGTTCTACGGAAAATAATTTCCGAAAAGAGCGGAAAAACGTGTAAATTCAATAAAAAACAGAGGCATGGGTGTCGGAAAAATATTTATCATGTTTTTCTTGACACCCTTTTTTTATGTGTATATAATCTTATGGTGCGCCACTAAAGGCATAAGTGCGCGCAAATTTATCAAAAAGCAACCACAGACAATATCACAGGAGGTGAAAGGGATGCCTACATTTAACCAGTTAGTAAGAAAAGGTAGAAAGACATCTGTGAAGAAACCGACCGCTCCGGCGCTGCATAGAGGATACAACTCTCTGCAGAAGAAAGCAACGGACGTTTCTTCACCGCAGAAGAGAGGTGTTTGCACAGCTGTTAAGACTGCAACACCGAAGAAGCCGAACTCTGCTCTTAGAAAGATCGCGAGAGTACGTCTCTCCAACGGAGTTGAGGTAACAAGCTACATCCCGGGTGAGGGACATAACCTTCAGGAGCACAGCGTTGTTCTGATCAGAGGTGGACGTGTAAAGGACCTTCCGGGTACCAGATACCACATCATCAGAGGAACTCTTGATACTGCAGGCGTAGCAGACAGAAAACAGGCTCGTTCCAAGTACGGAGCAAAGAGACCGAAGGCTAAGAAGTAATCACAAATCATTGTAGGGATTTGTTGTACCGGATTTTGATATTGACCTGTGGGTTGCAGGAATCATAGATTCGGACACGAACGCCCAGGTGACGGGTGAGTACCTGAGATCTAATGAAAAAGCTTCGACGAAGCCGCGTGCTGCGAAGCAGATATTAAGGAGGGAAGTAACGTGCCACGTAAAAAACGTAATTTTAAAAGAGATGTATTAGCAGACCCGATGTACCAGAACAAGGTAGTTACCAAGCTGATCAACAACATCATGCTTGATGGTAAGAAGGGCGTTGCTCAGAAGATCGTATACGGTGCATTTGACCGTATCGCTGCTGAGACCGGTAAGGAAGCCGTAGAAGTATTCGAAGAGGCTATGAACAACATCATGCCGGTTCTCGAGGTAAAGGCAAGACGTATCGGCGGAGCTACATATCAGGTTCCGATCGAGGTTAAGCCGGAGAGAAGACAGACTCTGGCACTTCGCTGGATCACTGAGTATTCCCGCAAGAGAGGCGAGAAGACTCAGGAAGAGCGTCTTGCAAGAGAGCTTATGGATGCTGCTAACAACACCGGCGCATCTGTAAAGAGAAAAGAAGATATGCATAAGATGGCAGAGGCTAACAAGGCATTTGCTCATTACAGATTCTGATAGGAGGAATAAGCTTTGGCTGTAAGAGAATATCCGCTGGAGAGAACCAGAAACATCGGAATCATGGCTCATATCGATGCTGGTAAAACAACACTGACAGAGCGTATTCTGTACTACACAGGTGTAAACTACAAGATCGGTGATACCCACGAGGGTACTGCTACCATGGACTGGATGGCTCAGGAGCAGGAGCGTGGTATCACAATCACATCCGCAGCTACCACCTGCCACTGGACACACGAGAAGTTCCACAAGAAGATCGAGGGTGCTCCGGAATACAGAATCAACATCATCGATACTCCTGGACACGTAGACTTCACTGTAGAGGTTGAGCGTTCCCTTCGAGTACTCGACGGCGCTGTCGGCGTATTCGATGCTAAGAGTGGTGTAGAGCCGCAGTCTGAGAACGTTTGGCGTCAGGCTGACACATACCACGTACCGAGAATCGCATTCATCAACAAGATGGATGTAGTCGGCGCAGATTTCTTCCATTCTGTACAGACTATCCACGATCGTCTCGGCAAGAACACCATCATGACTCAGATCCCGATCGGTGCTGAGGATACCTTCGAGGGTATCATCGACCTGTTCGAGATGAAGGCATATTATTACAGAGATGACAAGGGCGATAACATCGATATCCTTGACATTCCGGATGATCTGAAGGATGACGCAGAGCTCTACAGAACCGAGATGGTTGAGAAGATCTGCGAGCTCGACGACGAGCTGATGATGAGATACCTCGACGGTGATGAGCCGAGCGAGGAGGAGCTGAAGGCTGCTCTTCGTAAGGGTACTATCGCAAATGAGGCAATTCCGTGTCTGTGCGGTACCGCATACAGAAACAAGGGTGTTCAGAAGCTTCTGGATGCAGTTCTTGACTTCATGCCGGCTCCGACAGACGTTCCGGACATCACAGGTACAGACCTTGACGGCAATGACATCGTAAGAAAGTCTTCCGATGAGGAGCCGTTCGCCGCTCTTGTATTCAAGATCATGACGGACCCGTTTGTAGGTAAGCTTGCTTACTTCAGAGTTTACTCCGGCGTCTGCAAGTCCGGTTCCTACGTTCTGAACGCGACAAAGGACAAGAAGGAGCGTGTTGGACGTATCCTTCAGATGCACGCAAACAAGAGAAACGAAATCGACGAGGTATTCTCCGGCGATATCGCTGCTGCGGTAGGTTTCAAGAACTCCACAACAGGTGATACCATTTGTGACGAGCAGCATCCGGTTATCCTTGAGTCCATGGAGTTCCCGGAGCCGGTTATCTCCATCGCGATCGAGCCGAAGACCAAGGTTTCTCAGGGCAAGATGACCGATGCTCTTCAGAAGCTTGCTGAAGAGGATCCGACCTTCCGTGTAAGAACCGATACAGAGACAGGCCAGACCATCATCTCCGGTATGGGTGAGCTTCACCTGGAGATCATCGTTGACCGTCTGCTTCGTGAGTTCAACGTAGAGGCTAATGTAGGCGCACCGCAGGTAGCTTACAAAGAGACCTTCACAAAGCCGGCTGAGGTTGAAGTTAAGTATGCTAAGCAGTCCGGTGGTAAGGGTCAGTACGGTCACGTTAAGATGAAGTTCGAGCCGATGGATGCGAACGCAGAAGAAACCTTCAAGTTCGAGTCCACCGTTGTCGGCGGTGCTATTCCGAAGGAGTACATCCCGGCTGTCGAGGATGGTGTACGTGAGGCTGCCGGTGCTGGTATCCTTGGCGGATTCCCGGTTCTCGGTGTTCACGCAAACGTATACGATGGTTCCTACCACGAGGTCGATTCTTCCGAGATGGCATTCCACATTGCCGGTTCCATGGCCTTCAAGCAGGCTATGCAGAAGGCAGCTCCGGTTCTCCTTGAGCCGATCATGAAGGTTGACGTTACCATGCCGGAAGAGTACATGGGCGACGTTATCGGTGATATCAACTCCAGACGTGGTCGTATCGAGGGTATGGAAGATATCGGCGGCGGTAAGATGGTAAAGGCTTACGTTCCGCTGGCTGAGATGTCCGGTTATGCAACCGACCTTCGTTCCAGAACACAGGGACGTGGTAACTACTCCATGTTCTTCAACAACTATGAGCCGGTTCCGAAGAATGTTCAGGATAAGGTTCTGTCTGATAAAGCGGCTAAGTAATAGAAAAGACGCTAAAAGACTTGATAAAATCAGCATTCGATGATAAAATCTACATGATTGTATTGTCGAATGCTGTACACAAAAGATTTAAACATCATAATCTTAGGAGGATTATAACAATGGCAAAGCAGCACTTTGAAAGAACAAAACCGCATTGTAACATTGGTACCATCGGCCACGTTGACCATGGTAAAACAACTCTGACAGCAGCTATCACAGCTGTTCTGGCTGAGAGACTTGGTGTAGATCCGGCCGTTCCGTTCGATCAGATCGATAAGGCACCGGAGGAGAGAGAGCGTGGAATCACCATCAACTCCGCACACGTTGAGTACGAGACAGAGAAGCGTCACTACGCTCACGTTGACTGCCCTGGACATGCTGACTACGTTAAGAACATGATCACCGGTGCTGCACAGATGGATGGCGCAATCCTCGTAGTTGCTGCTACAGATGGTGTTATGGCTCAGACTCGTGAGCACATCCTTCTTGCTCGTCAGGTAGGTGTTCCGGCTATCGTTGTATTCATGAACAAGTGCGACATGGTAGACGATGAGGAGCTTCTTGACCTCGTAGAGATGGAGATCAGAGATCTTCTTTCCGAGTACGACTTCCCGGGTGATGACATTCCGGTAATTCGTGGTTCCGCTCTGAAGGCTCTTGAGGATCCGAAGTGCGAGTGGGCTGACAAGATCATGGAGCTCATGGATTCCGTTGACTCCTACATTCCGGAGCCGGAGCGTGAGACAGATAAGCCGTTCCTTATGCCGGTTGAGGACGTATTCACAATCACAGGTCGTGGTACTGTTGCTACAGGCCGTGTAGAGCGTGGAACACTTCACGTAAACGATGAAGTTGAGATCGTAGGTATCTCTGAGGAGACTGAGAAGTCTGTCTGCACAGGTATCGAGATGTTCCGTAAGACTCTTGACGAGGCTCAGGCTGGTGATAACATCGGTGCTCTTCTTCGTGGTATCAACCGTGACCAGATCGAGCGTGGACAGATCGTTTGTAAGCCGGGTACTGTAAAGTGCCACAAGAAGTTCACCGCTCAGGTTTACGTTCTTACAAAGGACGAGGGTGGCCGTCATACTCCGTTCTTCAACAACTATCGTCCGCAGTTCTACTTCAGAACAACTGACGTTACTGGTATCTGCCAGCTCCCGCAGGGCGTAGAGATGTGCATGCCGGGCGATAACGTAGAGATGGAAGTAGATCTGATCCATCCGGTAGGTATGGAAGAGGGACTTCGTTTCGCTATCCGTGAGGGTGGTAGAACTGTAGGTTCTGGCCGAGTTGTTAAGATCCTTGAGTAATCCTCATCGAATATAACAATACTGAACTTAATGGAGCTCCGGGCTTTGCCCGGGGCTCTTTTTGAGTTATAGGAAATATCTCCAAAATTCCCAATAACACAAAAACGTTCCGCGAGGAAGCGCACGACGCTGAATTGGCAAATCCACTAGGATCGAAGAATCAGCCTTTGCACGCTGTTTCACTATGGCAGCATAGCCACAAGGAGAAATATGCGTCGTTAAGTATTTCACTGACAATGATGTCATCTTCCGGTGAACAGCGGCGGCGCGCAAAGTTCGCAAGCCCTGAGGAGTGAGGGAATGGGGGAGACGTAGTTGTCTTGCGGACTTTGGCCCTGTCTCCTGAACGTATTGTTGTCTAAGTTAATCTGATGACAGAAGAATAAGTTATTGACAACTAACCATCGCTTATGTAAAATATAGTTAGTCAAGGGCAACCAAAGTGAGGAAGAGTTAAACTAAATGCGCACATCGCGCATCAATTTTTTTGAATAGAAGTTAGAGAAAACTAATATACATAAGATAAAACTAATCATCAGAAAGCTCAATCGGACGGGGGAGAACATGGACAGCATTTTTGAGAAACTTCTTGTGGAGCATTGCGCACCGGCACTGTGCGGGTTGAAAGCAGCAAACCTGTTCCGTGTGACCGGAATGGACGGTGCGACGGTCTGCGGGATGATCGATTGCTGGAACAAAAAGCTCAACCCCTGCGGAATTTCCCTGCGAATTGTCAAACAGTGCGGGACCGATTCTTTTCTGATCTATGTGTGGAGGAGAAAATGGCTTTCTCATCTGCTGAATGGAGAAAAAACAAGAGCGTTTCTTCGAACACAGGGGTATCGCGTGGATTGTGATGCGAATGAGATGATCCGTCAGCTGACCATCCGACTGGTCCAATCCGAAAACTTCCCTCATGAGATCGGTGTCTTTCTCGGCTATCCGTTGACCGACGTTCTCGGTTTTATCCGCAACAGCGGAAAGAACTATACCTGTGCCGGATACTGGAAATCCTATTCCGGCAATGCGGAGCGGGCCAGAAAAGGATTTGAAGCGTATATGAACTGCTTCCGGACCTGCATGGATGCCTACAGACATGGCGTTGGCGTGATGCAGATGGTGGCTGTTGCTTAATGACGGAGCAAAGATGGAACTAAGATGAAACAAAGATGTAACAGGTCAGGCAAGCCCGGAAAAGATCCTACAGGATTGTCCGATACCGTATCCAATGTGACGGTATTTCAGACATATAAGAAGTAATGTAAAGGCAACAGGAGGTAGACAAAAATGAGTAAAGTTGCAGTTGTGTACTGGAGTGGAACAGGTAATACGGAGGCGATGGCTGCGTATGTTGCGCAGGGCGCAAAGAATGCCGGTGCTTCTGTATCACAGTTTACGGCCGCAGAGTTTTCGGCAAGCAAGCTTGGCGAATTTGACGGCATTGCATTCGGCTGCCCGTCCATGGGAGATGAGGTTCTGGAAGAAACCGAGTTCCAGCCGATGTGGGATGAAGTAAAAGGAAGACTTGCCGGTAAGAAGGTCGGTCTTTTCGGCTCCTGGGGCTGGGGCGGAGGAATCTGGATGGATAACTGGAAAGCAGAGTGCGACAGCCTTGGAATTGCCCTCTCCTCTGCACCGGTAATCTGCAATGCGGCACCGGATGCGGAAGCGGGTGCGGAGTGCGAGGCACTCGGCCAGGCGGTTGCGTAACACCGGTATTACAGCAAACATTCTGTCAAAGTAGTCTTTGAGGATTATTTTCAACATCCGGCGTCGTTTGATGCCGGATGTTTTGCTGTAAATATGGGGCATTATTCTGTTAAAAAAAGTGCAAATCATGGAAATTATAACTATGGAAGAAATTCATATTGACAAAATGTCGCTTTTCTTTTAACGTGTACATGTGCAACGACGATATATGTCCGGTAATATGGGTCCGGACGTCTCTACCATGGCACCGTAAGGCCATGACTATCGGTCGTCAGAAATAAGTATCGGCGGATAGGAATCCGTTATGCTTTTGTTTGTCGGCTGACACTCATCGGAGTGGACAGTCGATTTTTTTGTTTCATAGGAAGTGTTTCACATTTACGATGAGACGAAAACGCTCCGCGAGGATGCGCACGCCGTTGAACAGAAGATGTCACCCTGCGGTGACCGGCGGCAGGCACATTTCTCCATCCCATCAGGAATGAGGGTGGCGGGGAGCCGAAGTCCGCTTGCGGGCTTTGCTCTGGCAAAAGAACGCCAGGCGGCTGATATAAGACCGGGATCGGGTTGCACAATCAAAAACATTCTATCTTCAAAAAGGGAGGACATCATGAAGAAGAAAGTTGCAGCTTTACTGGCAATGGCAATGATCACAGCAGCACTCGGAGCATGCGGAGGCAGCTCTGCACAGACAACAACAGCGGCAGCGGCAGCCGGTTCTACCGCAGCAGCGGCAGAGTCCAATGCAGAGACCAAGGCAGAGGCGAAGAGCGACGTTAAGGTAGGTTTTATCTGCCTTCACGACGAGAACTCCACCTATGACCTCAACTTCATCAATGCAGCAAAGGCAGCATGTGAGAAGCTTGGCGTAGCTTACGAGATCAAGACAAACATTCCGGAAGGCCAGGAGTGCTATAACGCAGCAGCAGAGCTTGCAGACAGCGGCTGCAGCATCGTCTTTGCAGATTCCTTCGGACATGAGGATTACATGATCGAGGCGGCAAAGGAGTTCCCGGAGGTTCAGTTCTGCCATGCAACCGGAACCAAGGCTCATACCGAGAATGTAGAAAACTACCACAATGCGTTTGCTTCCATCTATGAGGGCCGTTATCTTGCAGGTGTCGCTGCAGGAAAGAAGCTTGAGCAGATGATCGCAGACGGTAAGATTACGGAAGATCAGGCAAAGATCGGTTACGTTGGCGCATTTACCTACGCTGAGGTTATCTCCGGTTACACATCCTTCTTCCTCGGCGCGCGTTCCGTTGTTCCGAGCGCAACCATGGATGTTACATTTACCGGTTCCTGGTACGATGAGACCGCAGAGAAAGAGGGCGCTACAAAGCTGATCAATGACGGCTGTGTACTGATCTCCCAGCATGCGGATTCCATGGGCGCTCCGACAGCCTGCGAGATCGCCGGCGTTCCGGATGTTTCCTACAATGGAAGCACACTGGATGCATGCCCGAATACATACATTGTTTCTTCCAGAATCGACTGGACACCGTTCTATGAGCACGCGATCAAGGCGGTTATGGAAGGTTCCAAGATCGAGGCAGACTGGACCGGAACACTTAAGACCGGTTCGGTTCTTCTCACCGATCTGAACACCAAGGTTGCCGCTGACGGCACACAGGAAGCAATTGACGAGGCGGCTAAGAAGCTGGAGTCCGGTGAGCTTCACGTATTTGATGTTACCAAGTTCACAGTTGACGGCAAGCATCTCGACAGCTACATGGCTGATGTAGACACGGATCCGGAGTTCAAGGGGGATACAGAAGTTATTGCCGACGGTTACTTCCATGAGTCCGAGTACCGCAGTGCTCCGTACTTCGATCTGAAGATCGACGGAATCAAGCTTCTGGATACAGCACAGTAAAAGCGGTATCAAAAACCTGAGAGTTTTCGGAAGGGGCTGTTTTCAGCCCCTTCCTTCTCTTGTTCCATAGGAAAATGCTCCGCAAGCTCCCTTCCGGAGTGAGGGGATAGGGGAGTTGAAGTTCGCTTGCGTACTTTGTTCATTTTCTTCTGGAGCGATATGCGGAATGACATCTGCAGTTTTGGACAATGTGCCCGACGGGGAGAGCCGCGGGGGCATTGTCCAGACCTGCAGGAACAGATAACACAGCAGGCAAATATAGGAGGAAAACAGACGTGGAGACAAGAAAACCATCTGTTTCAATGAGAGGCATTTCCAAAACATTCGGCACGATTCATGCGAACACCAATGTTGATCTGGATATCTATCCGGGCGAGATTCTCGCACTGCTTGGAGAAAACGGAAGCGGAAAGACCACACTGATGAATATGCTGTCCGGAATCTATTATCCGGACGAGGGCCAGATTTTTATCAATGGAAAAGAAGTGGCGATCGGATCGCCGAAAGACGCATTTTCCTATGGGATTGGAATGATTCACCAGCATTTTAAACTGGTGGATGTTCTGACGGCGGCGGAAAACATTGTTCTCGGATTAAACGAACCGGGACGTCTCGACCTCGATGCGGCATCCAAAAAGATTCAGGCGATCTGCGATGCGTATGGTTTTGATGTGGACCCGAAGCAGAAAATCTACAATATGTCCGTTTCCCAGAAACAGACGGTGGAGATCGTAAAAGTGCTTTACCGCGGCGCCAACATCCTGATCCTCGATGAGCCGACGGCGGTGCTGACTCCGCAGGAGACGGATAAGCTCTTCTCGGTTCTCCGGAACATGAGAGCGGACGGAAAGACTATCATCATCATCACCCATAAAATGCATGAGGTGGAAGCGCTGAGCGACCGTGTTGCGGTTCTGCGCCACGGTGAGTACATCGGCGATATGCCGACCAAAGACACCAATGCGCAGGAAATGACCAATATGATGGTGGGCCATACCGTTGCGCTGAACATTGAGCGCCCGGAGCCGGTCAACCCGGAAAACCGGATTCTCATCCAGAATCTTACGGTGAAGTCTTCGGACGGCGTCACCAAAGTGGACAATGTATCCTTTGAAATCCGCTCCGGTGAGATTCTCGGTATTGCCGGAATTTCGGGAAGCGGACAGAAGGAACTTTTGGAGTCCATCGCCGGACTTCAGAAAGTGGAGAACGGCCACATTACCTATATTAATGAAAATGGAGAGAGAGCCGAGCTGATCGGAAAAGACCCGCTGGATATCGCATCCATGGGAATCGCACTCTCCTTTGTCCCGGAGGATCGTCTCGGCATGGGACTGGTCGGCAACATGGATCTGACCGACAATATGATGCTCCGCTCATACCGGAAGGGACACGGTTTCTTTACAGACCGCAAGACTCCTAGAAAACTCGCGCAGAGAGTTGTGGAAAAACTGGAAGTCAAGGCACCGGGGCTCTCGGTTCCGGTACGCCGTCTTTCCGGCGGAAATGTTCAGAAGATCCTGGTTGGACGTGAGATCGCTTCTTCGCCGAGAGTTCTTCTGACCGCTTATGCGGTCCGCGGACTGGATATCAACTCTTCTCATATGATTTACGGCCTGCTCAATGAGCAGAAGCAGAAAGGCGTGGCGGTTGTCTATGTCGGCGAGGATCTGGATGTGCTTCTGGAACTCTGCGACCGGATCGTCGTTCTCTGCGACGGAAAACTCAGCGGAATCGTTGATGGAAGAAAGACCGACAAACATGAAGTCGGCATGATGATGACGAAACTCGGAGGAGAGAAACAGAATGGATAACAGGAAAAAAAGCCCCCTGATCTATATCACAAAGAAAGGCATGCTTCCCATGCGGGTGGAGTGGGGCATCCGCATCGTTGCCATCATCGCGGCAATGCTGGTGAGCGCTCTGGTGACAACACTTCTGACCGGTGACAACCCGGTTTCCGTATACGCAACCATGATCAAAGGCGCCTTCGGTTCAAACCGTAAGGTGTGGATTCTACTTCAGGAGACGTCGATGCTTCTGTGCGTCGCACTGGCGCTCACACCGGCGTTCCGCATGAAGTTCTGGAACCTCGGTGGCGAGGGTCAGGTCCTGATCGGAGGCCTTGCCGCGGCAAGCTGTATGATCCTGTTCGGAGAGCGCGTTCCGAATCCGGTCCTCATTCTTATGATGATCGTGACCAGCATTGCGGCGGGGGCGATCTGGGCAGCCATTCCGGCCTTCTTCAAGGCCAAATGGGGCACCAATGAGACACTGTTCACCCTGATGATGAACTACGTTGCCACGCAGATTGTCGCATTTTACGTAATCATCTGGGAAGTTCCGAAGGGCTCCGGCAAGATCGGAATCATCAACCAGAACAGCATGGCCGGATGGTTCCCGCAGATCGGCGACGCAAAGTATCTGCTGAACATTATTCTGGTTGCCATTCTGACGGTGATCATGCAGGTTTACATGAAATATTCCAAGCACGGATATGAGATCTCCGTTGTCGGCGGCAGTGAGGCGACCGCCCGCTACATCGGAATCAATGTCGGCAGGACGATCATCCGCACGCTGCTTTTGTCCGGCGCGATCTGCGGCTTCTGCGGACTTCTTCTGGTCGGTTCCACAAACCACACGATCACGACAACCATTGCCGGCGGACGCGGATTTACCGCCGTTCTGGTCGCGTGGCTCGCAAAGTTCAACCCGGCCGGTATGGTCCTCAGCTCTCTTCTTCTGGTCTTTATGTCCAGAGGAGCGGCGGAGATTGCAACGGTGTTCGGCCTGAACCAGTCGTTCGGCGATATTCTGACCGGAATTATCCTGTTCTTTATCATCGGAAGCGAGTTCTTTATCAATTACCGGATTCATTTCCGTAAATCAGAGAAATCGGCGAGTGCCGGTAAGGAGGCATAAGGAAAATGTTTGATTTGGTAAGCTTTATCCCGCGAGCGGTCGCACAGAGCATTCCGCTTCTGTACGGAAGTACCGGCGAGACGATTACGGAGAAATCCGGAAACCTGAACCTCGGAATTCCGGGAGTCATGTATGTCGGCGGTATCTGCGGCGTTATCGGCGCCTTCCTTTACGAGCAGTCATGCGCAGGCGCTCCGCTCAATCCGGCTCTTGCTATCCTGATTCCGATGGCGTCCTGCCTGTTCGGATCGTTCCTGATGGGACTTCTCTACTGCTTCCTGACTGTAACGCTTCGCGCGAATCAGAACGTAACGGGTCTTGCGATGACCACCTTCGGCGTCGGTTTCGGAAACTTTTTCGGTGGATCTCTGATCAAACTGACCGGATCCGAAGTTCCGTCGATCGCACTGTCCAACACTTCTGCAGTGTTCGCAAAACACCTTCCGGTTGCGGAAACCACCGGCTGGTTCGGTCAGATATTTCTTTCCTACGGTTTCCTGGCGTACCTCGCGATCGTGATCGCGCTGACCGCGTCCACGATCATCGAGCATACCCGCATGGGACTGTATCTCCGCGCGGTCGGTGAGAATCCGGCGACGGCGGATGCGGCAGGTATCAGCATCACAAAGTACAAGTACTTTGCAACCTGCATCGGCTGTATGATCGCAGGTCTCGGCGGACTGTATTATGTTATGGATTATGCGAGCGGCGTGTGGTCCAATGATGCCTTCGGCGACCGAGGATGGCTTGCGATCGCGCTGGTTATCTTTACCATCTGGCGTCCGAATGTCGGCGTACTTGCGTCCATTCTGTTCGGCGGACTGTACATTCTGTATCTGTTCATTCCGACCGGAACAAATCTTGCATACAAGGAGCTTTACAAAATGCTTCCGTATGTCGTCACGATTGTCGTTCTCGTCATCACTTCCATGCGGAATAAGCGCGAGAATCAGCCGCCGGAGAGCCTTGGCCTTCCATATTTCCGGGAGGACCGATAACGCTGTTTCCGAAAACGGAAAATGGAAAAACAGCTTTGTAATATTGCCTTCGTAATAGCAGCTTCACGGAAGCGGAATGCGCCTTGCCGGATGCAGGGACAAGCCCGCGGGCGTGCAGTGTGATAAGTAAAACCGGACCGGAACCTGTCTGCTCATCAGGGTTCCGCGTCCGGTTTTTTCAGGATTATACTGCCATTCTCCGGGGGGAGCAGCACCGCCCCGGCTTCCGGTGGATGCGGTAACTTCGGATCGGAAGAAGCCTCACTTACATCTTTCTTACTCTTTAAGGGAAATGGTAATGATTTTGAAAGTGGACAGTAAAGACTTGCATCCCTAACGTGTGTTATTCTTTCGATGCACGCGGAAATGTGCCAATGAAAGAAGATAGATTCTGTGATCCTGTGAAAACAGATGAACATGGAAAGAAAGATGGACCATAATATAAAACCAAAGTGATATGACCGGATCCGGAAAGGAACCGGTCCATGGCAGAAACGGTCTGAAAGCAGAAAGGAGGAAAAATGCGGGAAAAGGGAAAAATCACGCGGGGCGATATCTTGCTGTCCGGCGCGCTGGCGGCGGTAATCGTTCTGATTGCAGCGCTCCCCTACCGGATGAACATTCCGGCTCTTCCGCCCGGAAGCTGGAAGCTCAGTACGCTTTCGGTGATCCTTTCGTTCTTTCTGCTGACGAATGTCTGCCGAATCTTTTTCAGCCGCCGGAAAGCGGGTGTGTTTCTGCGGATTTTTCTGATCCTTCTGGGACTTCTTGCATTTCTCCGGCTGTTTCAGGTGACTGCCTCGGTGCAGGCGAAAACCGTGACGAAGACGGTGACCGCATATGACTCCCGTTCTCTGCCGATGGCGGCGGAAGGAAATGAGCGGCCCGAGACCGTCCGGAGCAGCTCCGGCACGGCCGAAGAAACACCGGCGGCGCACGGTCCGTATTCCGCGACGGTACATACGCAGGGGAAATAATTGTGATATCCCGTTCTGTCTGATACAATGTGCATGGAAAACGCATATTGAACAGACAGGACGGGATATTATTATATGAACGAACACAATCAGAATCCGGAAGCGGAACCGGAACTCTCCGCACAGGCGAAAGAGGCAAAGGAGGAAATCCGCAGATCCATGGCAGAACACGGCGGCGTGCTTCGCGCGTCCGCGGCAGACCTCATTTTCCGCAGAAAGATCCTCACCATTCCGAATCTGATCCGGATTCTTCTGGACATTTATCAGGAGACGGGCAGACTACCGTTTGATGCGGAAGAGACGGAAGACTGGGAAAACAAGATGATGGACATGGTACGCAAAGAGGCCGGGGACGATCCGCGTATCGCACAGGTCATCGGGACGGCGGCAGCGATGACGGCGGTTGATCCGCTGACACTCCCGGATGACGCGGAAGTGATGAGCGCGGAAGAATGGGATCAGGCGATGAGAGAGTCACATCTCCGGCGGATGGTTACCTTCCTTTTACTGTTCCGGGAGCGGGGCCTTGGGGCGGCGACACTGCTCTCCACCGGGCTTTCCGCGATGAACCGCTGGATGGACGCCTTTTCCATGATGGATGACGACGATGTGCCGCCGATGGAGGTCGTTCTCATGCAGGAATTGATCGACGCCTGGGTTTCGGACAGCATGAAGAAGATTCATGTTGACTGAGGACTGCATAGCCGGGGACGTCGTGGCAGCATTCTGCTGAAACTTCGCACGGAATGCACTAAATGGGCAGAATCCGCCGGAAGGGCAGAATCCGCCGGAAGGGCAGAACCCGCCGGAAGAGCAGAATTCGCCGGAAGGGCAGAACCTGCCGGAAGGACAGAACCCGCCGGGAAAGGACCGTATTTATAGACAGAAGAGAGGACGGACATGGGAAATCACAGTCATATGGAGATTGAACGGAAATGGATGGTTGCCGGTTGGCCGGAACAGGATTTTCCGCTGATCAAGGAAGAACAGCAGAATCAGGGATATGTCACCACCGAACCGACGGTGCGGATCCGGGAGGAAAATGTCACCGTCAGCAATTCTCCGGAGATTTCGGTGAAGGATGCCTTTGTTCTCTGCTTTAAATCCTCCGGCCGGCTGGCTCGGAAAGAGATCGAGTTTGAGATCGAACGGGAACATTTCGATCAGATCCGGGATCTGATCGGTCTTCCGCTGATTGCGAAGATCCGCAGGACCTATCTTCTCCCGGACGGGCATCATCTGGAAGTCAATCTTGTCGATCCGGGCATGGAGACCGAATTCATGTATGCCGAGGTGGAGTTTGAGAGCGAGGAAGAGGCGGAAAAATGGGAACCGGAGGCGGTCGGTCTCGGGACATATCTGAGCGATGACGTCACGAAGAAACCGGGACAGTCCATGGGGGCTTACTGGGTTCAGACGAGACAGAACGGGAAATGACCGAAATGACACAGGAAAAGGCACGGAAAGCGGCGAAATTTGGGCATTTTAGCGAGAAGCTTTTTTGTTGACGAACCTATGTGTCTGTGCTATAGTTAGAAAGCTATGGAAGAACCAAAGTTTTTTTTTTGTGCGAAAAATCGGACAAACCGCGGCTCTGCCGCCCGATGCCGTGATCCTGTAGCCGTTTTCTCCAACCCTTGGACGGCTATCAATGAGGATCTTCTTCCCATCATAGTTTCGCAGTGACGACTGCTCCCACGATTGAGGAGAAGACCATTACGCCAAAAAAAAGAACGAGCTGAAAACACAAAATGGAGGTGGAAGTCGTGCGCACAAAGATTACTCTGGCATGCACCGAATGCAAGCAGCGCAACTACAATCTGACCAAGGATAAGAAGACTCATCCGGACAGAATGGAAACAAAGAAGTACTGCAAATTCTGCAAGAAGCACACAAATCACAAAGAGACGAGATAATCGGAACTTCGAAACAGAAGGACGATTGTTCGAACACTTTGGAGGTCGATGATGGGTGACACAGGAAATACCAGCAAACCAAAGAAAAAGAGTTACTGGGATGGCCTGAAAGCTGAGTTCAATAAGATCATCTGGCCGGACAGAGATACTGTGGTATCGGAGACAAGCTCCGTTGTTGCAGCATCAATCGCACTGGGACTTATCATCGCAGGACTCGATACGCTGATCGTATGGGCACTGCATTTTGCGATCTGAAAGGTAGAAGAATATGGCAGATGAAAATATGACTCCGGAAGGAAAATGGTATGTTGTACATACCTACTCCGGATATGAGAACAAGGTTAAGGCCGATATCGAGAAGACGAGAGTGAACCGTCATCTTGAAGATCAGATCCTTGATGTCTGGGAGCCAACCCAGTCCGTTATCGGGGATAAGGTTGACAAGAACGGAAAGCAGAAAGAGCTGTCCCGCAAGATTCTCCCAGGTTATGTACTCATTAAGATGGTAAGAGATGATAAATGGAATGACGTCTGGTATGTAGTACGTAACACCCGAGGAGTCACCGGTTTCGTAGGACCGGACAGCAAGCCGGTTGCACTGACCGAGGCGGAAGTTGCCAATATGATGAGAATGGAGAAACAGACTGAGTATGAATCTTCATTCCATAAGGGCGATGAAGTTGCGATCATCAACGGTTCCTGGAAAAATCAGGGAACAGGTATTGTTGAATCCGTCGACTCGGAAAAGAAGACTCTGACCATCAACGTTGAGCTCTTCAACCGTTCTACACTGGTTGAGGTTGGTTTTGACGATGTGGAATTGAAGACAGACTAATTAGAGGAGGTCTCTAAAAATGGCAAAGAAAGTTACCGGATATATCAAATTACAGATCCCGGCTGGAAAGGCAACCCCGGCTCCGCCGGTAGGTCCGGCTCTCGGACAGCACGGTGTAAACATCGTACAGTTCACAAAGGAATTTAACGCAAAGACAGCGGATAAGGGCGACCTGATCATCCCGGTTGTTATCACTGTTTATGCAGACAGAAGCTTCAGCTTTATCACAAAGACTCCGCCGGCTGCTGTTCTGATCAAGAAGGCATGCAAGCTCCAGAAGGCTTCCGGTGAGCCGAACAAGACAAAGGTTGCTGAGCTCTCCAAGGAAGATCTGAGAAAGATCGCGGAGACAAAGATGCCGGATCTGAACGCTGCTTCTATCGAGGCTGCTATGTCCATGATCGCTGGTACAGCAAGAAGCATGGGAGTTACTGTTGCCGAGTAATTACTGAATCTGACAATATAATGGCATGCAGAAATGTCGCTCAGACAGGGCATTTCGAAGCGTTTCATATGAGTGGGAGGGCATTCCCGACATAACCACAGGAGGTTATTCAATAATGAAGACAGGAAAAAGATATAACGAGGCTGCTAAATTAGTAGACCGCTCTATCCAGTACGACCTTAACGATGCAATCGATCTCGTCAAGAAGGCTGCTTCTGCAAAGTTCGACGAGACCGTAGAGCTTCACATCAGAACCGGCTGCGATTCCCGTCATGCGGATCAGCAGGTTCGTGGTGCGGTAGTTCTTCCGCACGGAACAGGTAAGAAGGTTCGTATCCTTGTATTTGCTAAGGGACCGCAGGCAGATGCAGCTCAGGCAGCTGGCGCAGATTACGTTGGCGCTGAGGAGCTCGTACCGAAGATCCAGAACGAGGGATGGCTTGATTTCGATGTAGTTGTAGCTACACCGAACATGATGGGCGTTGTAGGACGTCTTGGTAAGGTTCTCGGACCGAAGGGCCTTATGCCGTCTCCGAAGGCTGGCACCGTTACCATGGATGTAGAGAAGGCTGTAGCCGACATCAAAGCTGGTAAGGTTGAGTACAAGCTTGACAAGAGCAACATCTTCCACGTAACCGTAGGTAAGGCTTCCTTCGCACAGGAGCAGCTCGCAGACAACTTCCAGGCACTGATCAATGCACTGCTGAGAGCTAAGCCGGCTACACTTAAGGGCGCTTACTTCAAGAGCATTACCCTGACCTCTACCATGGGCCCGGGCGTTAAGCTCAACGTCAATAAGGTTGTAGGCTAATCGCTTAACGATCGAATAAATGCTGCCGACGGGCAGCGTACATTGATAGAAAAGGCATATCCTTTCGGGGGTATGCCTTTTTGTTTTTTTGGAAAGTGTTCCGCCAACGAAGATGATACCTTCCGGAGACCAGCGGCGTCGCGCAAAGTTCATGGCACGTCCCGCAGGATTGCGGGGATAGAGGTGATAGAGGTGATGGGACAATGGGACGATGGGGGAGCCGAAGTCCGCTTGCGGACTTTGATCTGCAGACTGCGGGCTGTATCGATTCGATATTATTACAGGTTATATTAAAATAGAATATCAGAAATAATTGACATAGCAATTCCTTTGCATTAGACTCTCTATAACTTTAGAAACAAAAAGTGATGTAAAAGTACGGCATAGTAAAAAAATTGCGGCTTTGACTGTCGGCTCAGACCGACAATCCGGTATGTCTCCTTGATCGTGGAGGAAAAAAAACGATGCGGATGTGAAACATATCAATTGTATGTATACTTTTGTTCGTGTATAATATGAAAATAAGTCATCAGAGACATGCACGAACAAGCCGTTCTCGAATATGGCTCCACACAGGAAGTTATCGAAAGGGAAATTTGCAGGGGGTAAATCAGCATGATGAATTACAAGAAGTACAAGCGCGTTCCGGTCGTCAATTTTCCGGAGAGGGAGTGGCCGAATAAGGAAATCGAGAAAGCTCCGGTCTGGGTCAGCGTGGATCTGCGCGACGGCAATCAGGCGCTCGTTGAGCCAATGGTTGTGGAAGAAAAGGTTGAAATGTTCAACATGCTGGTGAAAATGGGGTTCAAGGAGATCGAGATCGGATTTCCGGCTGCGTCCCAGATTGAGTTCGACTTCCTTCGTCAGCTGGTGGAGCGGAAAATGATCCCGGATGATGTCACGGTTCAGGTGCTCACCCAGTGCCGGGATCATCTGATCAAGAGAACATTTGAGGCGATTCAGGGAATTCCGAAAGCAATCGTTCACATCTATAATTCCACATCTACCCTTCAGAGAGATGTTGTCTTCCATGATTCCAAAGAAGAGATCAAGAAGATTGCAATCGACGGTGTAAAGATGGTACAGCGCTATATGGACACGTACAGCGGAAAGGTGATTCTGGAGTATTCTCCGGAGAGCTTTACCGGAACTGAACTCGATTATGCGAAAGAGGTCTGCGATGCGGTTGTCGCCGAGTGGGGGGCGACACCGGAGAACAAGGTGATCATTAACCTTCCGGCAACGGTGGAGATGAACACTCCGAACGTCTATGCGGACCAGATTGAATGGATGAATAAGAACCTGAACAACCGTGAGAGCATCATCCTTTCCATTCATCCGCACAATGACCGGGGAACGGGCATCGCGGCGGCGGAGCTGGCAATGCTTGCCGGGGCCGAGCGCGTGGAGGGAACCCTTCTCGGAAACGGTGAGAGAACCGGAAATGTCGACATTCTGAATCTTGCATACAATATGTTCTCTCAGGGAATTGACCCGAAGCTGGAGATCAGCGATATCAAGAAGATCGTCGAGGTGTGCGAGCGCTGCACCAAGATGGCGGTGGATCCGAGACACCCGTATGCAGGAAAACTCGTATTTACCGCATTTTCCGGATCTCATCAGGATGCCATCAGCAAGGGGGTTGCGGCGCTTTCGGAGAGAGAAGACGGCATCTGGGAGGTGCCGTACCTTCCGATCGATCCGGCGGATATCGGGAGAGAGTATGAACCGATCGTCCGCATCAACAGCCAGTCCGGCAAGGGCGGCGTAGCCTTCGTCATGGACACCTATTACGGCTTCCACCTTCCGAAGGGAATGCACAAGGAATTTGCCGACTACATTCAGGCAATCGCCGAAAAACAGGGTGAGGTTTCTCCGGAACAGATTATGGA
This sequence comes from [Clostridium] aminophilum DSM 10710, assembly GCF_000711825.1. GTDB lineage: Bacteria > Bacillota > Clostridia > Lachnospirales > Lachnospiraceae > Clostridium_R > Clostridium_R aminophilum. Next base: position 98,459 of record NZ_JONJ01000008.1, read on the forward strand.
GGAATTCAAGAAAGAGTACATCGAGTGCAAGGAACCGCTGCATTTCCGGAAATGTCAGATCGTTGATCAGGAATTCGAAGGCGGCGCGTTTCAGACCGTCGCACAGCTCATCTACACCGACCACGGCCGTGAAAAAAAAGTAGAGGGCAGAGGAAACGGACCGGTCGACGCCGTTCAGAGAGCGCTGGAGAAAAGTCTCGGCATCCGGATCCGGGTGCTGGATTATTCTGAACATGCACTGACCATGGGATCCGAGGCGCAGGCGGCATCCTACATTCACCTCCTCAACCAGGAGACCGGTGAGGCGACATACGGCGTCGGTATCAGCTCCAACATTACCCGGTCCTCCTTCCGCGGCATTTTCAGCGCGGTCAACCGCCTGTTCTATCGCGGGAATGACTGACGGAAATCATTGGCGGGACTTTACAGCATGATTCCGCCTACGGTATAATTCGTATAAATTCAGCTCCTGTCCGGGAATGGATGGGAGCTTTTTTGTGGTATAGGATATTTCTTCGAAATTCCCCATATCACAAAAAATGCTTCGCGAGGATGCGCACGCCGCTGAATGAAAAAAGCTCCGCGAGGATGCGCACGCCGCTGAATGAAAAAAGCTCTGCGAGGATGTACATGCCGCTGAGTGGAAAAAACAATCCGCGAGGATATACACGCCGCTGAATGAAAAAAAGCTCCGCGAGGATGTATATGTCGTTGAGCGGAAAAACGTTCCGCAGGAATGCGCACGCGCGGGAGAGAAGAAGAAACGGGCAGGCGTCAGCCTGCCCGATGGTCAAGGGATGTCAAAATGAGATGGAATAAATGGCTCCGCAGGACCGCTGTTATGCTGGGACTTGCGGTGACGATGACTGCAGGATGCGGAAAAAGCGATTCCGGGATGGTGACTGTTCCGGCGAAGGAACAGACGACGGAGAATACCTCGGACAAAACCGCCGGAAAGGCGGCGACCGATGGCGCAGGAAGTGCGCAAAGCGACGGGGAAAATGCGGAGAGTTCAGAGACGGCCGAACGTGCCGGGGAAGAAAACGGAACGTGGGATGAGACTGCGGTTCCGGAGATCCGGGGACTCACCTTTCTTCGGGAGGCGGAGCGAAAATACGCAAGAGGATTCCGGATTTTGTATTACCAGGATGCGGCCGGGGCGGAGTATACCAATATTCTCATCCGGAATGGCGTGAATGCCGTTCTGATTCCGGAAGGAGGGAAAAGACCGGATTCTCTTTCGGCCGGAACCATTGTCCTGAAAAAACCGGTGGACCGGATCTACCTTGCGGCGACGGCGGCCATGTCGCTCTTTGACCGTCTGGACGCGTTAGACCGTATCGCGTTCAGCGGAACGCGGGCGGAGGGATGGTATGTTGAGAACGCAAAGAAGGCGATGGAAGACGGTACCATCCGGTTTGCGGGAAAATACAGCGCGCCGGATTTCGAACAGCTGCTGGCAGACGGATGCAGACTGGCGGTCGAGTCAACCATGATTCTGCACGTGCCGGAAATCCGGGAAAAACTGGAATCGCTCGGCATTCCGGTGTTCCTCGACCGGTCAAGTTATGAAGACCATCCGCTTGGCCGAACCGAATGGATCAAGGTCTACGGTGCGCTTCTCGGAAAAGAGGCGGAGGCGGAGACATTTTTCGCCAGTCAGACGGCACTGCTGGAGGATCTGGGAAGGAAGAAACCGTCTGGAAAGACGGTGGGAATCTTCTATATCAATTCGCTCGGAGAGGCCGTGGTGCGCAGCGCGGAAGACTATTCGGCGGAGATGATCCGGCTTGCCGGCGGAACCTATGCATTTGAGAATCTGAAGAATCCGAATCCGGGAAATCATATGGGATCGGTGCATCTGTCGATGGAAGAATTTTATTCCGGGGCGAAGGATGCGGATTATCTGATTTACAACGCGACGATTGAAGATGCACCCGCATCGCTCAGGGAGCTTACCGAAAAGAATCCGCTCTTTGGGGATTTTAAAGCGGTCAAAGAAGGACGGGTTTACTGCGCAGACGGGTATTTCTATCAGGCGACGGATCAGATTGCACGGTTTATGAAAGATGTTCACACGATTCTTTCGGGCGGTGATGAGAGTGATATGCTGTTCCTGAAGAAGCTTTCGTAAGAGGTTTGCTTAGAAGGAATCACAGAAGATTTTTAAAGGAATTACAGAAGATTTTTAAAAGGAACCACAGGGGATTTTTAAAAGGAATCACAGTCGATGAAATCGGAATATCCGGGAAAGGAGAAAAGCGTGAGTGAGAGAGAACGCCGGTTCCGGCGGTATACGCTGGTGTTTTCGGCTTTGGCGGTATTGCTTTTTGCTGTGTTTCTCCTGAATCTTTCCATGGGAAGCCAGCGGATCCCGATGCGGGATGCCCTTGAAATTCTTGCGGGAAAAGAGGATCCTTCACTCGAGACCGGGAGAGCGATTCTGATGAAGATTCGGCTTCCGCGCATTCTGATGGCACTCATTCTGGGCGGTGCTCTGGCGGTCTCGGGTTTTCTGCTTCAGACATTTTTTGCCAATCCCATCGCCGGACCGTTTATTCTCGGGATCTCGTCCGGAGCCAAAATGGCGGTTGCGGTTGTGATGATCACGGTTGTCACCAGATTCCATACCTCATCTTCCGGAATGCTGGTACTGACGGCATTTTTCGGTGCTCTTGGCGCAACGTCGATGATCCTTCTGCTTTCACAGCGGATCCGGAATATGGCGGCGCTTCTCGTCGCCGGAATCATGATCGGATATATTTGCTCGGCGATCACGGATTTTCTCGTGACATTTGCGGAAGATTCCCAGGTGGCAAATCTCCGGAACTGGTCGATGGGAAGCTTTTCCGGGATGGCATGGGAGGATGTACGGACGGCGGGCTGCATCATTGCGGCCGCGTTTCTGGTGGCTTTTTTTTTGTCGAAACCCATGGGGGCATATCAGCTCGGTGAGGCGTATGCGCAGAGTATGGGGGTCAACGTCCGGCTTTTCCGCGCGGCGCTGATCCTGATTTCGAGTCTCCTTTCCGCGGCGGTGACGGCTTTTGCCGGACCGATTTCCTTTGTCGGGATCGCGGTGCCGTTCCTTGTGCGGGCGGCCTTCGGGACTGCGAAGCCGCTGATCGTCATTCCGGGATGCTTTCTGGCCGGAGCGGTTTTTATGGCGCTGTGCGATCTGATCGCAAGGATGGCGCTCTCGCCGATGGAACTGAACATCAGCACGGTGACCGCGATCTTCGGTGCACCGGTGGTGATCTTTATGATGGTGAGGCACAGACGTGACCGACATCAGGAAGGATGAAAGAAGAACCGAAAGGTGATAAGATGGTAGATGGGATTCCGGCGTGATTCCGGATGAAGAAGACAGAAATACAGGAGTTTTGATATGAAGTTACATCGACACGGAGAAGACGAAGTTCTCCGGCTGAATCAGGCGATGAATCCGGACGGAACCGTTTTTCCGTACCTGACCTTTCCGAATCTGGAAAAAACGGGAATGGTCCGTCATCTTTTTACCACGAGAGACGGCGGCGTGAGCGGAGGAATGTTCCGCTCCCTGAACCTCAGTTTTCTTCGGGGCGATGACGAAGCAGCCGTACAGGAGAACTATCGGCGGATTGCCCGCGTGATGGAGAGTGATGTAGAGCATTTTGTGCTGACGGATCAGACGCACACGACGAATGTCCGCCGCGTGACCGGGGATGATGCGGGAAAAGGACTTGTCCGCGAACGCGATTATGAGGACGTGGACGGTCTGGTGACCAACGTCCCGGGGCTTGTCCTCGGCGCTTTTTTTGCGGACTGTGTTCCGCTCTTTTTTGTGGACCCGGTGCACCGCGCCATCGGTCTGTCCCACTCCGGCTGGCGCGGAACCGTGAACCGCATGGGAAAGGTGACCGTTGAAAAAATGATGTCGCTCTACGGTACGGATCCGAAGGACCTGATCTGCGCCATCGGCCCGTCTATCTGTCATGAATGCTATGAGGTGGGCGACGATGTGGCCGTGCAGTTCCGGGCGGCATTTCCGGGACGGGAGAATGAGGTGCTGAGCCCGGAAGTCCGGAACGGAAGAGAAGTTCCGGGGAAATCCCTGCTCGACCTCTGGCAGGCCAACCGGATCGTGCTGGAAGAAGCGGGAGTTCTGCCGGAGCATGTCGCATTGACCGATATCTGCACCTGCGAGAATGGAGACGCGCTCTTTTCGCACCGGGCAAGCAACGGGAAACGCGGCAATCTCGGCGCGTTTATGAAACTGATCTGATGGATAAAGATGCAGTTTGCGCTTGAGCGCAGATGTTTAAAATTATATGACGGTTCAGATACGAGACCGGAGCGATCCGGCCTGTGCCTGAGCCCGGGAGATGAATATGGGAACATTTTACACACCGGAGACACTGGAAAAGATACAGGGAGAGATTTTATCCATTCTGGACGATTTTCTTGTGATCTGCCGGGAACATCATCTGGAATACTACGGCATTGCGGGAACCGGAATCGGAGCAATCCGCCACGGCGGTTTTATTCCGTGGGATGATGACATCGATCTGGCGATGCCGAGAAAAGACTATGAGAAACTTTGCCGTATCGTGAAGAAAGACTACGGTGACCGCTACTATATGCTGAACGCGAAGACCAGCGAAGAATATCCGCTGATGACGGCAAGACTCTGCAAACGCGGAACCGTCTTTGAGGAGGAAGTCATGAAGGGCGTCCATTGTCCGTTCGGCATCTTCCTGGATCTGTATCCGCTCGACAATGTCCCGGACGGGGAGTTTGCCCGCAAAAAGCAGGCGTGGACCGCATGGTTTTTCAGTAAACTTATGATTCTTCGCCGGATTCCGCGGCCGACACTGGCGCAGAGCGGTCTGAAGGCAAAGCTGATCTATGCGGTCTGCGGCGCGGTGTACCGTCTGATGCTGGCGGCGAATATGTCGCCGGAATATCTCCGGAAGCGGTGCGAGGCGGAATGCCGCTGCTATGAGGGGAAGAAGACGAAGAAGATGGCATTTCTCGCGGATACCAATCCGTACTGGAACACCATCGACAAAGAGAACCTTTACCCACTGAAGAAGATCCCGTTTGAAGGACGGGAACTGGATTTTCCGGCGAATATCGACGCGATGCTGCGGTTTCAGTATGGCGATTACATGGTGATGCCGCCGGAGGACAAGCGGAAGACGCACACGCCGTACCGGCTGATATTCTCCGACGGGACCGTCGGGGCGGGACCGGAGATCCCAAAAGCGGAACACCATGGGGATACGGAAGAAGGGCGCACGTCCGGCACAGGGCTGCCGGAAGCGGGCAGAGAGCAGCAACGGACCGGCGGATTTGATGCAACCGGCGGAGGAAGCGTATGAGCGCGCTGGCAAACCTCCTCATCGGCTCCGATCAGGATCTTGACCGCAGAAACATGACCTGGAATATGCTCGGAAGCTTTATCTACGCCTTTGCGTCCATGGCGCTCACCATTGCGGTTGTGGCGATCTCCGGTGAAGACGAGGGCGGAATCTTTGCGTTCGCTTTTTCCACCTTCGGACAGCATATGTTTATGGCTGCGTACTTCGGAATGCGGCCGTTTCACATTACGGACATCCTGCACCGGTACAGCTTCGGAGAATATCTTCGCCTCCGGATCCTTACCTGCAGCGGCGCGGCTCTTTTCGGTCTGTTCTATGTGCTGGCGGGCGCAGGGACCTACACCGTTCACAAATGCGCCGTGATCATGCTGATGGTACTCTATAAGGTGATCGACGGATTTGCGGATGTGTATGAAGCAGAGTTTCAGCGGGACGGGCGGCTCTATCTGACCGGAAAGTCCAATACATTTCGAACCATTCTGTCGGTGAGCGTGTTTCTCGGAACGCTTCTCGCATTGCGGCAATCCGGGCCCGCGGGACTGACGGGGGCCTGTGCGGCGGCGGTTCTCGCCCAGGCGGCCGGCGTGGTCCTTCTTGACGGCTCGGTCATCGGCCGGATCGGCAAGGTGACGTGGGACGTGCGGCCTGGAAAGGTGTTCTCGCTGTTTCGGGAGAATCTGGTCCTGTTTCTCTCGGCGATTCTGGACTTTTACGTGTTTTCCGCGGCGAAATACGCGATTGACGCCAACATGGCGGATCGCTATCAGGCGGTGTTTACGGCAATCTTCATGCCGACGAATGTCATCAACCTCGTGGCGGGATTCGTCATTCGTCCTTTCGTGACGAAAATGTCGGATGCCTGGAATGCGGACCGCCCGGAGGACTTCCGGAAGACAGTTCAGAAACTGGCGATGATCATTGCCGGCCTTACCGTCCTTGCCGTGGGCGGAGCGTGGTTCCTGGGCATTCCGGTGCTGTCGCTTCTGTATCCGAAACTCGGATACATGCTGGCAGACTGCCGCAGCGCCCTGATCGTCATCATTCTCGGCGGCGCGTGCAACGCGTATATCAATCTCTTTTATTACACGCTTGTGATCATGAACCGGAAGTCGTGCATCTTTGCCGGCTATGTGCTGGCGGCGGTTTTTGCGGTTCTGGTTTCGAATCCGGCAGTCCGCGCGGCCGGAATCTTCGGCGGCGCGGTGTCGTATCTTCTGCTGATGATACTGCTCGCCGGCTTCTTTATGATCCTGTCGGGTATCTTTTATCTTCGAAGGAGGAAACCGTTATGATAAATTTCACTGTCGGCCCCGTTCAGTCCGATCCGGAAATCCGTGAGATCGGGCGGGAGGATGTGCCGTATTTCCGCACGCCGGAATTTTCCGCGCTGATGAAGGAAAACGAAGAATGGCTCCTGAAACTTGCCAATGCGCCGGCGGACAGCCGCGTGGTCTTTTTGACCGGTTCCGGATCCGCCGCCATGGAATGCGCGGTCATGAATCTGTTTGGACCGCAGGATAAGCTGATCGTCATCAACGGAGGAAGTTTTGGCGCCCGTTTTGCAAAGATCTGCGATATTCACAAGATTCCGCACGATGAGATCCGGCCGGAGTTCGGCTGCGGCGTGACGGAAGACGACCTTGCCGCTTTTGCCGGAAAGGGATATACGGGTCTTCTGGTCAATGCCGGCGAGACGAGCACCGGAGTTCTCTACGACGTGGAGATGATCGGACGTTTCTGCAGAGAACAGGGGCTGATTCTGGTGGTGGACGCCGTCAGCAGTTTTATCGCGGATGAGATGCAGATGGAGCAGTGGGGCGTGGATCTGGTTCTCACCGGCTCCCAGAAGGCACTGGCGCTGCCGCCGGGCATTTCCCTTCTCATGATGGGACCGCGGGCGATCCGCCGCGCGATGGAGCATGAGACGGAATCCCTTTACTTCGACGTGAAGGATTATCTGAAAAACGGAGAGCGCGGCCAGACGCCGTTTACTCCGGCCGTCGCCATTTTGATCCAGCTTCACCGCCGTCTGGAAAAGATTTTTGAGGAAGGCGTGGAAAAAGAGAGGGCCCGGGTCCGGGATCTGGCTGCCGATTTCCGGGAGAAAATCAAAGATCTTCCGCTGGAGGTTCTGACGAAATGTCCGAGCAATGCGGTGACTTCGCTTCATCCGACCGGAACAAGAGCCGACGGAACGCCGGTAAAGGCGACGGAGATTTTCTCGGTGCTGAAGGACGAGTACGGAATCTGGATCTGCCCGAGCGGCGGCGATCTCGCGGATTATATGTTCCGTGTCGGCCATATCGGGTATCTGACGACCGAAGACAATGACAGACTGATCGGGGCATTCCGCGATCTGATGAGGAGGGGAATCCTGTGAAAGCATTTATTCTCGCGGCAGGCCGCGGAACCCGGATTTCAAGATATTTATCCGGAAAACCGAAATGTACCGTCGATATCGGCGGAATCCCGCTGATCCGCTATACGGTGGATCTTTTGAAGTCCAAGGGCGTGACGGAGATCGCGCTGGCGCTGGGATACAATCAGCAGGCGATCCGGGATGTCCTGGAGGGAACCGGCGTAAAATTCTACGTCAACCCGTTTTATGATGTGACGAACAGTATTGCGTCCGCCTGGTTTGCGAAGGACTTCCTTCAGGGCGATGACATGCTGATCATGAACGGCGACGTCTACCTGGACGAGACACTCCTGGATCTCCTTCTGGCAGAGAAGAAGCGCCCGGTGATGTTTGCGGACGGAAGCCGGAAAGAAACGGCGGATTACAAATTCTATTATCCGCAGGGAAGGCTGCTGAAATACGGGAAAGAACTCGAGGGCGATGACATCACGGGAGAGTATATCGGGCTCGGCCTTTTTGCCAAAGACTTCATGCCGCATTTCGTGGACCGGATGGAAGAGATGATCGCCCGTCAGGAACACGGTGTCTGGTGGGAAAATGTTGTCTACAGCATGACGGAGGAAGACAGCATTCACGTCACAGACGTCAAGGGAAACTTCTGGGCGGAAGTCGATTACATTGAAGATTACGACCGGATCCTGAAACATCGGGGAGTCGGGCGAAGAGAGATGGAATGAACGCAATCGTACATAGAATCAAAATTTTTCCGATATGGGTGAAAATACCGGCAGTTCTTCTTCTGGTATTTCTGCTCGGACTGGGGGCGGAGTATGGTTTCCGGCTCCCGGCGATCCGGGCGGCAGCAGTTCATGGAACCGGCGCCGCAATTGATCCAGCGGCGGCAGAACTCTCCGGCGGCTTTGACCGGAGGGACGGAGTCATCGGTCTATCGGGGGAGAGCGGAACGATTCGCATCCCGCTGGACGGAAGCTATATTTCCGACTTTGTCTACTCTTATCGCTATGATGGCCTGATGAACGCGTCCGTGCGGATCGGGACGAAGAACCTCTATGGGGAGACCCGGGAAAAGGAAGCGGTGGAACGGATCGACCGGAATATGTCGGTTCTGCCGGAATCCCATATTCCGGTAAACGGAAATGCAGACTGGGCGGAAATCACCGTGACCCGGGACGGTCTCGACGAGGCCGGGCTTTCCCACATGAATTTCCGTGATATGACACTGGAGATGACCGGCTTCCGAACGGAAGTGAACACCGGCATCAATCCGTACCGGCTGGCGTTCTGCTGGAGTGTGCTTCTCCTTCTTGCGGGCGCAGTTTTTGCGCGGAACCTGTTCTTCGGACGGATGGAGACCGGATTTCTCGTGACGGCACTTCTTCTGGGCACACTGCTCTCGGTCTCGCTTCCGGCCAACAAGATCGGCTGGGACGAAGAGGTACATTTTCGTCAGGCATTCTGGCTTGCCAATTACCGTCAGCCGGTGGATGTGACGCAGGCGGTGATGAACGAGTTTATCACCGGGATGGACACCTGGCCGTATAATCAGCCCGGAAGCCGCGATGAGCAGAACATGCTCGAAGACTATCTGGACACGAATGCCCGGACCGTCGGCGGAGAGCACCACTGGAGCACGGACCTCAACTGGACGACGGTCACCGGCTATGCCGGCGAGGGGCTGTTTCTGAAGATCGGAGAGATCCTGAAGCTGCCGTTTTCGGCGCTGTTCCGGTTGGGGCGCCTCGGAAATCTCTATGTCTATATTCTGGTGATGGCACTTGCCATCCGGATCACGCCGGTGGGAAAGCCGATTCTGGCATTTCTGGGACTGATGCCCGAGCCGCTTTTTCTGGCCGGTGTCTACTCCTACGATCCGACAGTCACCGCTTTTCTCTGCCTGTTCTTTGCGATGCTTCTTCGCGTCTGGGCGGACCCGGAGCAGAAGATGACCTGGCTCCGGTATGCGGAAATGCTGCTGGTCTTTGCCTGGGGCTGCCGGATCAAGGCCGTTTACGCCCCGCTTCTTCTCATGGGACTTCTGATTCCGAAGGAGCGGTTCCGGAGCGAAAGGGAGCGGAGAATCATGCGCGCAGGTTTTGTTCTGGCAACGGTTCTGCTTATGGCATCCTTTGTCCTTCCGGTGGTATTTGCACCGCGGGATGTGGGCGATACGAGAGGCGTGGAGACCAGCGAGAAGGGACAGATGGCCTACATCTTCGGACAGCCGCTTTCCTATGCGCTGATCCTTGCGCAGAATATGATCCGCACGCTTCCGGCCTATGTCCTCGGCGAGGAATCGCTGGGACAGCTCGGACATCCGCTTCCGGCGGCATTTCCATGGATCTTCTATGCCGGAAGCCTCTGGATGATCCTGACCGGGAACCGGGAGGCTGTCAAAATGACGCCGGCCGGTCTGTTCAACCGGAAATCCCGACTCTGGATGTTTCTTCTGATTGCCGGGACTGCCGTGCTGATCTGGACGTCGATGTACATCGCGTTTACGACACCGGGAAATACTTATATTGACGGAGTGCAGGGCCGGTATTATCTGCCGCTCCTGTTCCCGCTGTGGCTGATCATGGTGCCGTCCTTTATCCGGATCCGGATGAGTGAGCGGATGCAGAATGGGATCACGCTTCTTCTTTCCGGCGGAATCCTGACTGTGGTCTGGTTTGCGCAGGTGTATCTGTCTTTCTGCCGGTAGAATTCCGGGATGAACGGAAGAATTCCGGGACGAACGGAATCTGCCGGACGATGAACGCATGGAGTACAGCGCATATGTTCGGCATAATATTGTATAATTATAGTGTTGCGGAAAGAACAGTGGTTGGATCATTTCCGATCAGAGAAAAGAAACAGGAGGCGTGAGAAATGCAGAAATTTGTTTATTATGCACCGACTGAGATTGTGTTCGGACAGGATACGGAACTTCAGACAGCGGGACTGGTGAAAAAGTACGGCGGAAACCGTGTCGTTCTCATCTACGGCGGAAAATCCGCAGTGAAGAGCGGTCTGATCGGACGTGTGGAAGAGAACCTGAAAGGGGAAGGGCTGGAAGTGCTCTCCTGCGGCGGCGTTGTGCCGAATCCGCTTCTCTCCAAAGCGCGTGAAATCGCAAAGGCGGCCGTGGAATTCAAAGCGGACTTTGTTCTGGCGGTCGGCGGCGGAAGCGTGATCGATACCGCAAAGGCAGTGGCGCTCGTTCTCGCGGCTCCGGAACATGATGTATGGGATTTCTGGAGCAAAAAGGCTCCGCTGGATAAGGCAGCTCCGCTCGGAAGCATCCTGACCATTTCGGCAGCAGGTTCCGAGACCAGCAATTCCACCGTTCTTACAAAGGACGACAAGACACCGCCGACCAAGAGGGGAATCAACAGCGATTCGTTCCGCTGCCGCTTCACGATCATGAACCCGGATTTGACGATGACGCTTCCGGTATGGCAGATCGGCGCCGGCGCCGCGGACATTTTCATGCACACGTCCGAGCGCTATTTTGCGAAGATTCTTGGCAATCACCTGACCGATGAGATCGCGGAGGGACTGTTCCGTGACATTATCAAATACGGTCCGATCGGCGTGAAGGATCCGAGGAACTACGAGGCGATGAGCGAGATCATGTGGTGCGGCAGCGTATCGCATGTCGGTCTCACCGGTATCGGAGCGAAGGGAGACACCGCGCGCGAGGGAGACTGGGCGTGCCATCAGCTGGGCATGGCGATCTCCGCACTCTACGATTCCACGCACGGAGCGACGCTCTCCGCAGTCTGGGCTTCCTGGGCGAGATACGTGAAATCTCAGAATCTGCCGCGTTTTGCGGAGTTTGCCCGCAAGGTGTACGGCATCGCGGAGACAGATGATGAGAAAGCTGCGGACGAGGGAATTCAGAGAACCAATGAATTTTTCCGGAGCCTTGGCATGCCGCTGACCATTACCGAGCTTCTCGGACACGAGCCGACCGATGAAGAGCTTACAAAGCTTGCGGATGAGTGTTCCTACGATCACACGAGAAGCATCGGAAGCTTTAAGACGCTGGACTATGATGACATTCTGGCGATTTACCGGATGGCAAAGTGAGATCGCAGATCACGACCGACGGCCGGTTCCGGTGACAAAAAACGCTTGCGAAAAGCGTATCCATGATGTATCCTATCAGACATACGACAACAGATTAGCACGTTAACATGATAAAGCAAAAGAGAAAAGCGGAAGGTGAGGCCGGATACTGCGGTTTTCACCGGCGATCAGACGCAGATCGGACTGCCGGAAATGTTCCGCGGCTGTCTTTTAGCGATCGGGATACGTGTATAATGAATGGAATAGCAGGAATCGAAAGGGAGCAGACATGGAATATCTGAAGAAGCCGGCGGTACGACCGGAGGAAGAGACCGAGAAGAAAGTCGCGGACGTAGCGGCGATCATCGCCGGAGTCCGAAAGAACGGAGATGAGGCGGTCCGCGCCTGCAATACGAAGTTTGACGGCAACACCCGTGAACTGTTTCGGGTTTCCCGGGAAGAGATTGATGCCGCTCGCGCGAAAATGACGCCGGAAGAGATCTCGGATCTCGAGGCGGCAGCGAAAAATATCCGGGAATTCGCGAAAGCGCAGTTGGACTGCGTGAAGCCGCTTGACGGCGTCTCCGTCATTCCCGGAGCCCGTCTCGGTCACCGCGTCATTCCGCTTGCTTCCTGTGGATGTTATGTTCCGGGCGGTTCTTATCCGCTGTTTTCCACTGCGCTGATGCTGGTTGTCCCGGCGAAGGTTGCCGGTGTCCGGCGGGTGGTAGCCGTTTCACCGACCGTTAAGGGAACGACGGAGATCGATTACCGGACGCTCGCGGCGATGGATATCGCCGGCGCGGATGAGATCTATGCGATCGGCGGCGTTCAGGCGATCGCGGCTCTCGCCTACGGAACGGATCAGGTGAAGGCGGTGGACAAGATTGTCGGACCGGGCAATCAGTATGTTGCGGAGGCGAAGCGCCAGTGCTTCGGCCAGGTCGGCATTGACTTTGTTGCAGGCCCCTCGGAAGTGCTTGCGATTGCGGATGAATCCGCCGATCCGGAGATCCTTGCCGCAGATATGCTGGCGCAGTCCGAGCACGACCGCCTTGCGAAGGGGATTCTTGTGACGACGAGCCGAAAACTCGGCGAGGATGTGATGGCAGCCGTGGAGCGGCAGCTGAAAGCACTGTCCACGGCGGATATAGCGGCGGACTCCTGGCACACCTACGGAGAAGTGATTCTGGCGGAGTCGCTCGAGGAGGCGTGTACGATCTCTGATGAGATTGCGCCGGAACACCTGGAGATCTGCGTAAGAGAAGAGGATCTTGAACCGGCGGAGGCGATGCTGACGAATTTCGGATCTCTCTTCATCGGACAGGAAACCGGAGAAGTCTTTGGCGATTACGCGTCCGGAACGAATCACTCTCTTCCGACGATGCGCGCGTCCCGCTATACCGGCGGCGTGTGGGTCGGTACTTTCCTGAAGGTCTGCTCCTTCCAGCGGTATAACCGGGAGGCAATGATGGCGGTTGCTCCCCTCGTTTCCCGGATGGCGAACGGGGAGGGGCTGATGGCGCACAAAAATGCGGCCGATATCCGGATGAAGCGATGATCGGAAATGGTTTGTCCTGCGGATGGATTTCAGATAATTTATAATATGTTTTGCGACAGTCAACGAGTCAGGGTCTCATGCGATTATGGACCCCGGCTCGTTGTTTGTTGTGACCGAAAAAATTAAAAATGATAATTTCTGCAAAGTGGAATACAATGGTGTTAAGGCGTGAAAACCGGAAAAACACAAAGAACTATAACTGACAGGGAGGACATGACAGAATGAAACTGCTTCATTTGGGGGACCTTCATCTCGGGAAGTCCCTCGGGGATTTTGACCTGACAGAGGATCAGAAATATATCCTTGATCAGATCCGGAAACTGGTGGAGAAAGAGAAAATTGACGCCGTTCTGATCGCTGGGGATGTCTATGACAAATCGATTCCCAGCGAGGCCGCGACAAGACTTCTGGACCGGTTTCTGAGTGAACTGTCCTCTCAGGGCGTGAAAACGTACATGATCAGCGGTAACCATGACTCCGACGACCGGCTGAACTTTGGAAGCACACTGTTTGAGAAGAACAGGGTATTTATCTATTCGGTGTTTGACGGCCATCTCCGGAAATATGTTCTGAATGACGGTGACACGGAGGTGAACATTTACCTTCTCCCGTTTGTAAAAGCATCGCAGGTAAGGCATTATTATCCGGAGGCAAAGATCGAGAATTACGAGGACGCTGTGAGGACGATTCTCGCGGACGCTGACATTGACCGGACGAAAAAGAATGTACTCATCGCACATCAGTTTGTCGCGGGGAAAGGGAACGATCCGGTACTGGGCGGCTCGGAAGGCATGGGAACGCAGAGCGTAGGCCTTGTGGAGCGGATCGGTTTTGACCTGTTTGACGCATTTGACTATGTCGCTCTCGGGCATATTCACTCGCCGCAGCAGGTGGGGAGGGCCGAGGTGCGTTATTCCGGTTCGCCGTTAAAATACTCTCTGAGTGAAGTGAACAACGAAAAGTCGGTTCCGGTTATCACGGTCGATTCCCGGAGCGGTGTGACCGTGGAATGCATTCCGTTAAAGCCGCTTCGCGATCTGCGCCATATCAAAGGGACGAGAAACGACCTTCTGAAGAAGGAAAATGTGACCGATCCGGACGATTACCTCTATGTGACACTGACGGACGAAGAGTTTGTCACCGATGCGATGGGAATCTTTCAGCAGATCTATCCCCACACGGTAAAGATTGATTATGACAACTCGCATACAAGGGAGATCGAACAGGTTGACATCTCGCAGATCGCGGAAAACCGGTCTTTCGAAGATCTGATCCGGGATTTCTACCGCCAGATGTACAACGACAGGGAGATCAGCGCCGCGGAAATGGATATGATGCGGACAGTCGCAAGAGAGGCAGGTGTATTGCATGAAGCCGATTAAGCTGATTATGAGCGCATTCGGGCCCTATGCGGGCGAAATGCCGCCGATCGATTTTACGAACTTTGAGGAGAAAGGTCTGTTTCTGATCTCCGGGGACACCGGAGCCGGAAAAACCACAATTTTTGACGCGATCATCTATGCGCTGTATGGGGATACCAGCGGTTCTTACCGTGGTGTCAAAAACCTGCGAAGCGAGTACGCAAAAGAGGATGTGAAGAGTTATGTGGAATTCTATTTTTCGCACCAGGGAAAGGAATATCATATCCGCCGCGAGCCGTCCTATGAGCGGATCAATCGAAACGGGAAAATCACGGAAGAACCGGAGAAGGTGACCTTCTATTATCCGGACGGAAGCACCGTGGAGGGGAGCCGGAATGTCGATGGATTAAAAAGCGATCCGGGGATTGTGCGCGGGCTCCTTCATATCGACAAGGATCAGTTTAAGCAGATCGCGATGATCGCACAGGGGGAATTCTGGTCTCTTCTGAACGCAAAGACTGACGACCGGACGAGGATTCTCCGGACGATTTTCCGGACAAGCGGTTACAACAGCATGGAGTATAAGCTGAAAGAACGGCAGGATGAAAGCGGAAGAAAGAAGACGAAGATCGAGGACAGCATTGTCCAGTATTTTCACGACGTGAAAGCCGATCCGGAAGACGGTCGGGCGGAGGAACTGGCGCTTCTTCAGGAACGGGCTGAGAAATCCGGAAGCGTGTGGAATCTGGACGAGATGACGGGACTTCTGAAACAGCTGATCGAGTCGGATCGGGAAAGAAAACAGGACGCGGACGAAAAGCAGAAGGAAGCGGATCAGCTTCTCAATGCCAGCCGGGTGGAGCTCGCGACCGCGGAGGACAATAACAGGGATCTGCGCAGATGTGAGGAACTGAAGAAGAAAGAAGCGGAACTGGCCGGAAGAAAAGAAGAAATCGATCGAAAAGAGACGGTTCTTACAAGACAAAAGCTGGCATCCCGGGAATGCAACCAGTTCTATCTGTCCTGGAAGGAGAAGGAAGCTTCGGTTCAGCGGCTGGAACGACAGGCGGAGGAGAAGACCGAAGCGGTAAAAGCGGCATCGGAACGAGCGGAGGACGCGAAGCGAGCGTTGGAAGCGGCGGAGAGAGAGCGGCCGGATGCGGACCGGCTCCAAAAACAGGCAGAGAAGATTCGGGATGAGGAGAAAAATTATCAGAGAAGAGATGCGCTGGCCGGAGAAATCGCGGAACTGAAGAAAAAAGCGGCCGGATTTGCCGGTACAGAGAAGGATCTGAGTGACCGGGATAATGCGCTGAAGGAGAAAATCAGCGCTCTTCAGGACAGACAGAAGAAACTCAGAGAAACTCCGGAAAAACTTGCAAAGGCAGAGGGAGAGGAAGAAAAACTCCGGAGTCTTTGCACGGACATCCGGGAGATTCTGGACTGTAAAATTCCGGCCTGGGAGTTAAAACAGAAAGTCCGGAAAGAGAAGCAGGACGCATTTTCCAGAGCGTTTGCGGAATTTGAAGCGGCAAATCAGAAGCGGATCGAGGCGGAGAAGATTCTGGACTCATGCCGGGCGGGAATTCTGGCGCAGACACTGGAGGAAGGAAAAAAATGTCCGGTCTGCGGGTCCACACACCATCCGGATCCGGCTGTAATGCCGGAGAAAGCCGTTACCGAGGAGGAATTCAGGAAGCGGAAGCGCGAGGAGGAACGCTGTCAGGAGAAGAAAAATGCCGCCAATGCCGCGGCAGAAGCGTCCAATTCCGCACTCGAACAGTATGAGGAGCAGCTCCGGAGCGATATGCTTCGGTGTCTGGAGAATCCGGTCATCGGGATGGAAAACCGTACCGGCGGACCGGAGGAACTCCGGAGAGAGATCGGGCAGGCGGAGACTCTTCTGGCGGAAAAGATACAGGAAAATCAGAAAGAACAGTCCCGGCTGACAAGAGACCGTGCCGCGCTCAAAAAGGCGGAAAACGATCTGGACCAGGCCCAAAACGAAGAAACAGAGGCACTCGAAAGGGATAAGAAGCTTTTCGCGGAGACAAAGCAGGAGACAGAGCGGGAACTGGTTGCCCGACAGGCGGAGTACCGGACGCTGGAGGATCTGAGCTTTGAGACCTGGGAGGCGGCGGAGGCAAAGCTCCGGGCCGCGCAGGAGAAGGAGACGGCGATCCGAAGCCGGTTGGAGGCGGCCGGTCAGGAGACGAAGACGGCGGACGAGCATCTCGCCGCGGAGAAGGCGTCTCTCCGAACGATCGAAGAGAATCGGGAAAAGGAACGGAGAGAGGAAAAAGAAAGAGGAGAGAAACTGGACGAGGCGATCCGGAAGAACGGATTTTTGTCGGTGGATGAACTGCTGGAATTTGTCCGGACAGAGGACGAGATCTCCGCAGCGGATCAGGAGATCGAGGACTACCGGCAGGATGTTCACGTCAACCGGCAGCAGCTGGCGGATGCGGAAGAACGTGCCCGGGGAAAAGTCCTCATCGATGTGGAGGCGCTGAACGAGAGGTGCATCCGGCAGGAAAGTGCCGCGGCGGCAAGTCGCAGTGCCGTGAATGAGATTGCGAACCGACTGCAGAACAATCAGGAAAAACTGGAGAGAATGGAAGCACAGGCGCCGGAACTGGAGAAGGCGAAAAAAGAGAATGACATCTGTGTGAGATTATACAATCTGGTCAGGGGAACGACCGGAAACGGAAAGATCACACTGGAGCAGTTTATTCAGGCCGCCGGCTTCGACGGAATCATTGCGGCGGCAAACCGCCGGCTCCGCCCGATGAGTGACGGGCAGTTTGAACTGTTCCGTCAGGATAAGCTCGGAAAGAAAAGCAATACCTTCCTCGATCTGGGGGTTCATGATAACTTTACGGGACATGATCGTCCGGTGGGGAGTCTCTCCGGTGGCGAGAGCTTTAAAGCATCGCTGAGTCTGGCACTCGGCCTCTCCGATACCGTGTCGATGAGCAGCGGCGGTGTTCAGATGGACGCGCTCTTTATCGACGAGGGATTCGGAACGCTGGACCGGAATTCGATTGAGAATGCGATGGACATCCTGATCAATCTTTCCGGGAAGAATAAGCTGGTCGGCGTCATCAGCCACCGTGAAGAACTGATGGAGAGTATTCCGCAGCAGATCCATGTCACGAAAGACAGGGACGGAAGTCACATTAAAACGGAACGCGGAATCTGACGGAAAAAAACATTCCATTATCTTCCGGCATCCGGGAGGACAGTTCAAAGTGACTATCCTCTGTATCTGTGGTAGAATATCACAGAGTATGTCCGCTTGCGGACTTTGTTAACAGAAGCAGCAGAAGACACAGAAAAGGGAGGTCAGTCATGGACAGAGTGCTTCATACATTTGCCGTATGTGCATACGGAGATTCGCCGTATCTGGAACAGTGTATCCGTTCCCTGACGGGACAGACGGTCCGGAGTGAGATTATCATCTGTACGGCGACGCCCAGCGATTATATCCGCCGGATTGCGGAGAAATACGGCATTTCCCTCTGCGTCCGTGACGGAGAGCCGGGAATCCGCGAAGACTGGCAGTATGCCTGGGAAAAATCGGGCGGAACGCTGGTGACCATCGCGCACCAGGATGACATCTACCGCAGAACCTATACGGAGGAACTGATCCGCGCATACGGAAAATATCCGGATCTTTCCCTTTTCGCCAGCGATTATATGACGATAAAGATGAAGAACGGGAAAGCGGTGGACGACACGTTCAACGCAGTCTGGCTGGTGAAGAAGATTCTTCGCCTTCCGCTTCGCCTGCAGCTGATCTCCGACCGCACCTGGCTGAAACTGTCCGGTCTTGTCTTCGGCAATTCCATCTGCTGTCCGACCTGCACATACAACAAGGCGCTGATCGGAGACCGGAAAATGTTCCCGTCCGAGATGAAATTTGCCCTCGACTGGGACAATCTCGTCGATCTGTCATCGGCAGCAGGACGGTTCGTGATCACCGAAAAGCCGTTGCTTGCCTACCGCGTGCATGACGGCGCAGCGACATTCCGCTCCATGCAGGATGACGGAAGAAACAGGGAGGAAGAGGCGATGTTCCGGAAATTCTGGCCGGAGTCCATTGCGCTCTTTCTCATGAAACTCTACAAAAAAGCAGGAAATGAGTATAAATGAAATGACGATCGATGCCGTAATTCCGACCTACAAGCCGGATGATACGTTTTATGAGCTGATCCGGCGGCTGCTTGCGCAGAAATGCCCGCTTCACCGGATCATCGTGATGAATACCGGAGAGGAATTCTGGGACGAAGAGCGGATCGCGAAGGTTCTGGATGCCGCCGGCGTATCGGAAGCGATGCTGGAGGTGCATCACCTGAGACCGGAAGAATTCGACCACGGCGCGACCCGGTCGGCAGGAATCCGGTACAGCAGTGCGGATGCCGTTCTTTGCATGACACATGACGCCATCCCGGCGGACCGGGAACTCACGGAGCATCTCCTCCGGGCACTGACGCAGGAACCGGACATTGCGGCCGCATACGGCCGTCAGCTTCCGGCGAAGGACTGCCGTGTGATCGAGCGCTACACCAGAAGCTTCAATTATCCGGAGGAGAGCCGGATCAAATCGGAAAAAGACCTTCCGGAACTGGGGATCAAGACGTATTTCTGTTCCAATGTCTGTGCGGTCTACCGAAGAGACCTCTGGGAGAAACTCGGCGGTTTTACACAAAAAACGATCTTTAACGAGGATATGATCTTTGCGGCGGGAGCCGTGAAGGCGGGATACCGCATCGCCTATGCGGCAGATGCCCGCGTGATCCATTCTCACAACTATACATGTATGCAGCAGCTTCACCGGAACTTTGATCTCGGTGTGTCACAGGCGGACCACCCGGAAATCTTCGGCGGCGTGCCGTCGGAAGGAGAAGGCGTGAAAATGGTGAAGAAGACCGCAGACTGGCTGATTCACAGCGGCCATGCGGGACTTCTGCCGGAGCTTGTGCTGCAGAGCGGGTTCAAATATCTCGGCTATCGTCTCGGGAAAGCATACCGGGCGCTGCCGGAAAAGGCGGTCATGGCGCTTACCATGAACCGGAATTATTGGAAAGAGTAACTGGGGGAGCTATGTCTGATCTGCTGATAGTGATACCGGCCTACAATGAGGCCGACAACATTGAAAAAGTGGTCCGGCATCTGACGGAGGTGTGTCCGGACTATGATTACATCGTGGTCAATGACGGATCACAGGATGACACGGCGGAGATCTGCCGGAGAAATCATTTTCACCTCCTCGATCTGCCGGTGAATCTGGGACTGGCCGGCGGGTTTCAGGCCGGTCTCCGGTATGCGGAGAAGCACGGATACCGTTATGCGATCCAGATCGACGGAGACGGTCAGCACCGGCCGGAATTCATTGAATCCATGCGGAAAAAGATGGATGAGGGATATGATATCGTCATCGGGTCGCGCTTTGTGGACGCGGAAAAGCCGCGGACCATGCGGATGTTCGGATCGAATCTGATCGAGCTTGCGATCCGCCTCACGACGGGGATGCGGATCAAAGATCCCACCAGCGGAATGAGGCTTTTCAACCGGAAGATGATCTGCGAGTTTGCGAAGGGGCTGAACTACGGGCCGGAGCCGGATACGGTGTCCTATCTGATCCGGTGCGGAGCGAGAGTTGCGGAGGTCCCGGTGGTGATGGATGAACGGCAGGGCGGGGTGAGCTACCTCACACCGATCCGTTCGGCACGGTATATGTTCCGGATGCTGGTGTCCATCCTGCTGATCCAGAGTTTCCGCAGAAGAAAGGTGTAAGGGATTATGACGGCAACACTTCGAATCATTCTGGTATTGATTTCATGCGTTACGGCGTTCTGCATTGTCAGAAAGATCCGGCAGTCGTCTCTTCAGATCGAAGATTCGCTGTTCTGGATCTGTTTTGTTGCGATTCTGCTGATCTTCAGCATTTTTCCGCAGGTCCCGACGTTTCTGTCGGGGATTGTCGGGACGATGGCGCCGGTCAACTTTATCTATCTGCTGATCATTTTCCTTCTGATTGTTCAGCTGTTCCGTATGACGGTGCACCAGTCCCAGTTGGAGGCAAAGCTTAGAAGTCTCATTCAGGAGATCGCCATGGATCGGAATGAGCAGGAGAAGGCGGAGGAAAAACCGGAGGCGTTTTCCCGGACGTCGGCATCAGAATGCGGAGAGAACCGCGGGGGAAATGCGGAAAGTATGAAAAATGCGGAAAGTGCGGAGACAAAGCCCGGGCTTGAAGTCGACGGCCGATGATGCTAAAATGTGCAATGGTTTTGCACCGGAAAACAGGTTTGGGACAAAACCAAATGATTGGAGGATATGAAAATGGGACAGATTAAAGTAACCAGGTGCCCGATCGAGGGACTTTACGTGATTGAACCGACGGTTCACGGAGATGACCGCGGTTATTTCATGGAGACATACAATCAGAATGATATGCACGAGGCGGGCCTTGACATGGTGTTCGTTCAGGATAATCAGAGCATGTCCACTAAGGGCGTTCTGAGAGGCCTTCACTTCCAGAAGGAGTATCCGCAGGGAAAGCTTGTCCGCGTGATCCGCGGAAGCGTTTTTGACGTTGCGGTGGATCTCCGTCAGGGAAGCAAGACCTACGGCCAGTGGTACGGCGTGGAACTGACCGCGGAGAATAAGAAGCAGTTCTACATCTCGGAAGGTTTTGCCCACGGTTTTCTCGTTCTCTCCGATGTGGCGGAATTCTGCTATAAGGTAACGGATTTCTGGCATCAGGGAGATGAGTCCGGTCTTGCATGGAATGATCCGGAGATCAACATTCAGTGGCCGCATTTGACCGGCGAATACAAGGGCACCGCATCCGCAGAGGGATATGCGCTGGATGACGGAACCCCGCTCAACCTCAGCGACAAAGATCAGAAATGGGCCGGTCTGAAAGATACCTTTAAATTCAACATCTGATCGAAGGATACCATATGATTTCACTTTTTAAGCTTTTCCGGGATCTCTGGGAGAACAGGAAGATGGTCGCCGAGCTTGCAAAGGCGGATTTCCGCAAGCGGTTTGTCGGTTCCTATTTCGGCATTGTCTGGATGTTTGTCCAGCCGCTCGTCACCATCGCGATCTATGCCTTCATCTTCGGAGAACACGGAATGAAAAATGCCCCGCCGGTGCCGAATGCATCCTATGTCATCTGGCTGACGCCGGGCATGATCCCCTGGTTCTATTTCAGCGAGTCGCTGAATATGGGTACCGGGACACTGCAGGAATACAACTATCTGGTCAAGAAGGTCGTCTTTCAGGTCGAGCTTCTTCCGGTGATCAAGCTGGTCAGCTGTTTCATGGTTCACCTGTGCTTTATGGCGATTATGTTCGGTCTCTACCTCTTTGACGGGAGAATGCCGATGGCATCGTGGATCCAGGTGCTCTACTATGCCTTTGCGCTGTCCATGTTCACGCTGGCGCTCGTATATTTCACCTCGAGCATTCAGGTGTTCTTTAAGGACATGTCTCAGATCGTGTCGATTTGCCTTGCCTTCGGGATGTGGCTTACGCCGATCATGTACGACGAGGCCATCTTTACCAGCCGTCACGAGTGGATCGGAACGTTCTTTAAAATGAATCCGTTCTACTACATCGCGGCGGGATACCGCGATTCCATGCTCACTGGACACTGGTTCTGGGAGCGCCCGACGATGACGGTGTACTTCTGGGCGGTGACGCTGCTCCTGATGATCTTCGGACTTCGGAGCTTTAAAAAGCTGCGCCCGCATTTCTCGGATGTGCTGTAATGTCGGACGCGCTGCAAATGTAAAAATGGCAGATTTGAAAAAATCCCTTCTGCTTCCTGTTTTCACAGAGAGCGGAAGGGATTTTTGCGTATGTCAGGGGAACATTCTCCGGTTTTTCCGAAGGAAAAAAATGTTTCCCCACTTTTTTGGGACAAGCTTCCGGAAGGATTCCGTCACTCTTTATTTTCGGCTTCCAAAGCGTTTTCGCCATCGGCGCGGGAAGAATCCGCTGTCCGGATGAAGTCCATCCATTCGGCGATCTTCTTTTCATATCCGTTTCCGGAGGGCTCATAGAAGACTGTGCCGACCAGGTCGTCCGGAAGATACTGCTGCGTGACATAGTGGTTCGGGTAATCGTGGGCGTATTTGTATCCGATACCGTGCCCGAGTTTTCCGGAACTCTTGTAATGCGCGTCCTGAAGATGAGGCGGGATCGGACCGAGTTTCCCCTTTGCCACCGCGTTCTGTGCCGCGAAGATCGCATTGGTGGTCGAATTGCTCTTTGGCGCGGATGCGATATAGGCAGCCGCTTCCGCGAGGATCAGATTGGATTCCGGAAGCCCGACCCGTTCCGCCGCGAGAGAGGCGGAGACAGCGATGTTCAGGGCATTCGGATCCGCAAGCCCCACATCCTCGGCGGCGCAGATCATCATGCGGCGGGCGATGAATTTGATGTCTTCTCCGGCATAGAGCATCCGGGCGAGATAGTAGATTGCCGCATCCGGATCCGATCCGCGCATGCTCTTGATGAAGGCGGAGATGGTGTCATAGTGGCTGTCGCCGTTTTTGTCGTAGCGGACCGCCCGCTTCTGAATACACTGTTCCGCGACTTCGAGTGTGATGTGAATCTGGCCGTCACCGCTCTTTTCCGTGGTGAGCACGCCTAGTTCCAATGCGTTCAGCGCGGCCCGGGCGTCTCCGCCGGCCATATCGGCGAGAAAATCCGCGGCATCGTCCGCAAGGACTGCTCCGTAGCTTCCCATTCCCTTTTCGGCGTTCGTGACAGCCCGTTTCAGGAGGGTGACGATGTCCTCTTTTTTTAGCGGTTTCAGCTCAAAGATCCGCGAGCGGGATAAGAGAGCGCCGTTGACTTCAAAGTATGGATTCTCCGTGGTTGCGCCGATCAGCGTGATGGTTCCGTCCTCCACATAAGGGAGAAGGTAATCCTGCTGGCCCTTGTTGAAGCGGTGGATCTCGTCGATGAAGAGAATGGTGCGTTTCTGGTACATTCCCAGTTCATCCTTTGCCCGTCGGACCACCTCTTCCATGTCCTTTTTTCCGGCGGTGGTGGCATTGATCTGCTCAAACCGGGATTTTGTTGTGTGAGCGATGACCTGCGCGAGCGTCGTTTTCCCGGTGCCGGGCGGGCCGTAGAAGATGAGGGACCCGAGTTTGTCCGCCTTGATGGCGCGGTAGAGGAGCTTCCCCGGACCGATGATGTGCTGCTGACCGACGACTTCGTCGAGGATCTGCGGCCGCATGCGGGACGCCAGCGGGGCATCATTTTCCATCGTCTTCTGACTCATATAATCAAATAAGTTCATATCCATATGTTATCCTCGAAGACCGGATACGGGACAGCTCAATCTGCGCCCGTATCGGAGCTGTCAATTCGGTTTGACCGGTTACACTTCGCGGGATGTTTCGGAAACATATCCTGCATCCCGGATCAGGCGATCAGGGCGGTGATTCCCGAGTATACGAGAACAATGACGCCGAGCACGATCCGGTAGTATCCGAAGAAGCGGAAATCATGATTTTTGATGTAGCGCATCAGGAAACGGATCGAGAGGACCGAAACGATGAACGCGACAAACATGCCGACAATCAGATACAGGAACTCCGCGCCGGAGAACATATTTCCCTTGAGGAAAAACTTCAGAATCTTCAGACCGCTGGCACCGAACATGATCGGAATGCCGAGAAAGAAGGAAAATTCCGCGGAGAGTTCTCTCGAACAGCCGAGAAGCATGGCGCAGAGGATCGTAGCGCCGGAACGGGAGGTGCCCGGAATCATGGCAAGAATCTGGGAGCAGCCGATCAGCATGGCGGTCGTCAGAGGCATGCGGCTGATCCGGTCGATCGGAAATTCGGCGTCTTCATTGCGTTTTTCGAGAAGAAGGAAAAAGACGCCGTACAGGAGCAGCATGGAAGCGACGACGAAACCGTTCATCAGCTGATCCAGAATCTCGTCGAGAAAGACACCGACGATGGCCGCCGGCGCACAGGCACAGATGATCTTGATCCACAGCTGTAAGGTCAGACCTTTCTGCTTTTTCGTTTTCTTCGGTGAGAACGGATTCAGCCGGTGAAAATAGATCACACAGACGGCCAGGATTGCGCCGAGCTGAATGACAACCATGAACAGTTCCCGGAAAGGCGCGCTGACATTGAGCCGGATCAGGTCATCCACAAGAATCATATGTCCGGTGCTGCTGATGGGGAGCCATTCGGTAAAACCCTCGACAATGCCGAGGAGAAGGACTTTTAACATTTCAATCATCATAGGAACGGATTCTCCTTGCGGTTATTTCAGATGTTCTCAATCTGCCAGTCGATCGGCTCGATTCCGTGTGATTTCAGGAAATCATTGGCCCGGCTGAACGGGCGGCTTCCAAAGAAACCGCGGTAGGCGGACAGCGGGGACGGATGAGGTGACTCGATGATCAGATGATTCGGATTTGTCAGCATGGCCTTTTTCGCCTGAGCGGGACGTCCCCACAGAAGGAAGACCATCGGACGGTCCACCTCGTTCAAAACACGGATCGCCGCGTCGGTGAAGGTTTCCCAGCCGATGTTTTTGTGGGAATTGGCGCGGTGCGCCTGCACGGTGAGAACCGTGTTCAGAAGAAGGACACCCTGGTCCGCCCATTTTTTGAGATAACCGTTGTTCGGAATATCGCATCCGAGATCATCGTGAAGTTCCTGGTAAATGTTGACGAGAGACGGCGGAATCTGGATATTCGGCTTGACCGAAAATGAGAGTCCGTGCGCCTGTCCCGGCTCGTGATACGGATCCTGCCCCAGAATCACCACTTTTACGCTCGAAAGCGGGGTGAACTCGAAGGCGTTGAAAATGTCGCCGGCCGCCGGGTATACGGCTCCGGTCTCGTATGCTTTTTTGACGGTATAGTAAAGATTTTTGTAGTATGGCTTGGAAAACTCCGGTTTCAGCGGTTCCAGCCAGTCATTTTCGATCGCACCCATTGCGCACTCCTGATAAAAAAACAAATAACAAAACACTCTGCGGATTTAAAGCCGCATACTCCTATAATTGTAATCGAAATGAAACAATATTGCAAAAAAAATCACAGTTCACTTCTTTACATTGAGAAAGGAATGAATATAATAGAACATATGAATTCTTACTGGTGGAGCACCCGGCGGCATATATTTCACCTGGCGGCAGTACCGCATTGGTGAATGGCATGCGGAGGCATGAGGATTTGAGCCCGGTGCGTACCATGGAATCCGCATGTCCGGGAGTTTCCGGGCCCGGCGGATTTGCTTTCTTTATATCTTTTCGATGAATCTGACACAATCAGATGATTTTATGTTTTCTAAAACCAAATCCGGCATCGTTTCATAAAAATCCCTTTTGGGGCAGAGAGAACCGCTGTGACGGTGTAAGTGCCCTGTTTGATAAGTCCCGGCAATCGCCGCGGGATTCGGGGAGAGATGCGGATGATCGGGCGGAAAATCAGATATTTAAGACAATAAAGATAATGATTCAGTGACGGAACATGCCGCCCGACGGCGGCTCAGAAACAGGAGTACGGAGAATGGATGAAAAACTGAAAGATCTTTCCGTGATCGAATTGAGAAAACTGGCGAAGGACCGGGGAATTGCCGGCACCAGCGGACTCCGCAAGGCGGAATTGATCGAGAAGCTGACGGCGGACGGCGCTTTGGCCGCAGGAAAAACGGAATCTGTGCCGAAGACCGCAGAGCGCGCACCGAAGCGTGTTCCGGCGGCACCGGCCGGAAACGGCGCATCGGAGCCGGTACCGGAGAGAGAGCGCGCGGTGAACAGAGGCCGGGGTGACGCGGCGCAGAAGGGAAATGAACCGGATTCCCGGGAGAATGTTCCGGCCGCAAGACGCCCGGAACGGCGGGAATATGCGCCGAGAACCGGCGGCTCGCGCACCGTGACGAACCGTGTGAAGACGGGAGAGAACGGCAGGGTAAGACCGGATGGGAAAAACGCGCCGAACCGAAATACCCGGATCGTGCGCAATTCGAGAAATGAACGGACAGAGCGGAGCTATGAGAACCGGACTCCGGCGGCCCGGAATGAGACGGATGCGCCGGCAGAGCGGAGAACGGCGGAGATTCGTACCGCCGAGCCGGGAAATCCGGAGAACCGCATGGACAACCGCGTGGAGAACCGCATGGACAACCGCGTGGAGAACCGTCTGGATAACCGCCCGGAGAGCCGCATGGATAACCGCGCGGAGAACCGTCTGGATAATCGCGTAGAAAACCGTCCGGACAACCGCGCAGGTGAAGCGCGCATGACGGAGCAGAGAACACCGGAAAACCGCATGAACGATAACCGCACAATGGAGAGTTCCGGAGCGGGCCGCATGCAGGAGAACAAAGCGCCGGATTTCAACGAACTGGACAGCGGCGTGGAGGCGCACGGCATTCTGGAAGTCATGCAGGAGGGCTTTGGATTCATTCGATGCGAAAACTTTCTGCCGGGCGAAGATGATGTGTACGTGGCACCGTCCCAGATCCGACGCTTCGGACTCCGGACCGGTGATATGATCCGCGGAAGAAAGCGGGTAAAGAGCGCGACCGAGAAGTTCGGCGCACTGCTCTATATCAATGATGTCAACGGCTACCCGGCGGCGACATTGGCCAGAAGACCGAAGTTTGCCGACCTGACGCCGATCTTCCCGAATGAGCGCATCCGTCTGGAACGCCCGGACGAAGAGAACTCCGTGGCGCTGCGCGTGATGGATCTCTTAAGCCCCATCGGAAAGGGGCAGAGAGGTATGATCGTGTCTCCGCCGAAGGCCGGAAAAACCACCCTTCTGAAGCAGGTGGCCAAGAGCGTGACCGAGCAGTATCCGGAAATGCATCTGATCATTCTTCTGATCGATGAGCGGCCGGAGGAAGTTACCGATATGAAGGAGTCGGTGACCGGCTCTCAGGTGGAGGTAATCTATTCCACCTTCGATGAGCAGGCGGACAATCACCGGCGCGTATCCGAGATGGTAATCGAGAGAGCGAGAAGACTGGTGGAACACGGCCGCGATGTCATGATTCTTCTCGACAGTATCACGAGACTGACCAGGGCATACAACCAGACGGTACCGCCGAGCGGAAGAACCCTTTCGGGCGGTCTGGATCCGGCGGCGCTCTATATGCCGAAGCGGTTCTTCGGCGCAGCGAGAAATATCCGCGAGGGCGGAAGTCTCACGATTCTGGCGACCGCGCTGATCGATACCGGAAGCCGTATGGACGATGTGGTGTACGAGGAGTTCAAGGGAACCGGAAACATGGAGATCGTGCTGAACCGGAAACTCTCGGAAAAGCGCATTTTCCCGGCTATCGA
This sequence comes from [Clostridium] aminophilum DSM 10710, assembly GCF_000711825.1. Taxonomy (GTDB): domain Bacteria; phylum Bacillota; class Clostridia; order Lachnospirales; family Lachnospiraceae; genus Clostridium_R; species Clostridium_R aminophilum. Next base: position 126,524 of record NZ_JONJ01000008.1, read on the forward strand.
CATTCTGGCGACCGGAACGAGAAGAGACGATCTGCTTCTCACTCCGGGAGAGCAGGAGGCATCCGACATCATCCACCGCGCGACCAATTCGACGAGACCGGAAGACTCGGTGGAGAAGATTCTGGATCTGTTCGCGCACACCAAAAACAATCCGGAATTTGTGGCGCTGACAAGGCGCAGGAGAATGTTCTAAAACGCTTGCATTTTGGCATTTGCCATGATATACTATTCGAGCTGTTGTACTGAGCTGACATCAGCGGGCCTGATATCTGCGTGAGTTGTCTTACGGAAAAGGATGTGCAGGACCTGACAACAACGACTTAGGCGGTCGGAAATCGCACATATTTTCAAAATGAGGTGAAAGAAATGAGAGAAGGAATCCATCCAGAGTATCAGCAGGCTAAGGTAGTATGCAACTGCGGCAACGAGTTTACCGTAGGTTCCACAAAGCCGGAGATCCACGTCGAGATCTGCTCCAAGTGCCATCCGTTCTATACCGGACAGCAGAAGGCATCTTCCATCCGTGGACGTATCGATGCATTCAACCGTAAGTACGGAATCAAGAACGCATAATCAAAAGAATTGCCGGGGGGTTGAGTTCTCAGAACTCGGCCCCCTGTTTTTGTTTCATAGGAATTTCTCCGAAATTCCCTATGAAACAAAACGCTTCGCGAGGAATTGGCGATTGCCGCGAGGAATTGGCGACTGCCATGATAACGAGTGAAACTCGTGAAGCGTGTTTCGGCTCGTTCGCTTATCTTTTCAGCCATGGGGGGACTTCGAAAGAAGCATGACGGAAAGAAGAGGGGGAAAGTAAGGATATGAAATATTCAGGAATCGGAGGACAGGCGGTTCTCGAGGGCATCATGATGATGAACCGGAACACGTTCGCCGTTGCGGCCCGCCGGAGTGACGGCGGGATCGAAGTGAGAAAGGATACGTATCATTCGATGACGGAGAAGTCGAAACTTCTCCGGCTGCCGTTTGTCCGCGGCGTTTTCCGGTTCGCGGACTCCATGATTGTCGGCACGAGAGCGCTCAATTTTTCGGCAGAGGTCTATGGAATGGAAGAAGAGGAAGGGGAAGAAGAACCGTCCCGGTTTGAACAGTTTCTGGACCGCGTCTTCGGCGAGAAACTGGAAAAGATCATCATGGCGGCAGTCATGGTATTCTCCTTTGCGGCGGCGATCGGGATCTTTATGGTGCTTCCGCTCCTCCTTGCCGGCGTGTTCCGGAAGATGACGGAGTCGGAAACCCTGATCGCATTTCTGGAGGGACTGCTCCGCGTTCTGATCTTTGTGACGTATATAAAACTGGTCTCCCGTATGGAAGATATCCGGCGGACCTTCATGTACCATGGCGGTGAACACAAATGCATCAACTGCATCGAACACGGGCTTCCGCTGACCGTGGAAAATGTCCGCGCAAGCTCCAAGGAACACAAGCGCTGCGGCACAAGTTTTCTTCTGATTGTCATGATGATCAGCATTCTGGTGTTCATGGTGGTCCGGGTGGACGGGATCGCCGCGCGGATCATCAGCCGGATCGTGCTGGTGCCGGTCATCGCCGGAATCTCCTATGAGGTTCTGCAGGCCGCGGGACGAAGCAGTTCAAAGCTTTCCGATATCATTGCAAAGCCGGGACTCTGCATGCAGGCGCTGACCACGACGGAACCGGATGATTCCATGATCGAGGTTGCGATCGCGGCGACCGAGGCGGTCTTCGACTGGAGAGCATATCTCCGTGAAAATTTTCCGGACACGGTGATCCCGGAGAATATTTCCCGGCCGGAGATCCGCGTGACGGATGCGGCGGACGGACCGTGGAAGAGTGAAGCGGACGAAAAAGAGAGCGGTCCGACAGAGCAGGAAGGAGATATACGGCTTTGATCCTGAAACGAGAAGAAAACGGACCGGTCTGGAGAGAGATTCTGAATGACGGAATCGCGATTCTGGAAGCAGCCGGGGTTCCGGACGCGGATCATGATGCGTTTGAACTCCTGTCCGCGGCGTTCGGCGTCAGCCGGACACATTTTTATCTGGATGCGGACCGGCCGGTGCGGGGCGAACTTTTGGCAAAATGCGGCAGCACGTACCGGGAGAACCTGAAAAAACGCGCGGAGCGGATTCCACTTCAGCAGATTCTGGGCAGTACCTGGTTTATGGGACTGGAATTTGCGGTCAATGAGCATGTGCTCTGTCCGAGACCGGACACCGAGACGCTGGTGGAAGCGGTTCTCGCGGATGTGCCGGATCCCGATGCCGGCATTCTGGATCTCTGTACCGGATCCGGCTGCATTGCCATCAGCCTTGCGTACCACGGGAAATACCGGAAGGTCGAGGCGGTGGATATCTCGAGAGACGCGCTGAACATCGCGCGGACAAACGCGAAGAAGATCCTTTCCGTACAGAAGGGAATACTGACGAGCCGGGTGCGGAATATCGCGGCCGATCCGCTGGAGATGCATCTCACGGGGCTTTTCTCCAAAAATGGAGGAAAGGCAAATCTCTCCGCAGGCGGAGCGACGGAAGAACGGGAATTCATTCTCCGGGAGGGGGACCTCTTCGGCGCGGTACCGGACGGCGAAAAATACCGCGTGATTGTCAGCAATCCGCCGTATATTCCGACGGCAGACTGTGAGACGCTGATGCCCGAGGTGAGAGACCACGAGCCGAGGATCGCGCTGGACGGTGATGCGGACGGACTCCGGTTTTACCGGATTCTCGCGGAAAAAGCCGCAGGCTGTCTGGAGCGCGGCGGAAGAGTGTATTATGAGATCGGCTTCGATCAGGCGGAAAGCGTGTCCGGACTTCTGGAGAAGGCCGGATATTCCGACATCCGAGTGCTGAAAGACCTTGGCGGACTTGACCGTGTCGTGACCGCAGAGTATAGTTAATTTCGCAGGAAATCAGGGGGACAGATCCTGAGAAAACTGCGATGAAGAGGAAAATTCCGGCGTCCGGTCGGTGGAAGACTGTGCCGTCTGTGGAGCGGCTGTACCTGTGAAGACAGCCGCAGCATCGATGGGAACGCGGAAGGATGATATTGAGGAGGAAATGGATGTTTGACAGACTGGACGATCTCGTAAAGCGTTACGAAGAGCTGATGAAACTGATCTCCAGCCCGGATGCAGCCATGGATCCGCAGCGGTTTCAGAAACTGATGAAGGATCAGGCCGATCTGGCACCGATCGTGGATACTTACCGGGAATACAGACAGGCCTGTGAGGATGAGGCGGCGAGCCTTCAGATCCTTGAGGAAGAAAAAGACGAAGAGATGCGTGAGATGGCGAAGGAGGAACTTTCCGACGCCAGAGAGCGCACGGAGAGACTTGCCGGAGAACTGAAGATCCTGCTTTTGCCGAAGGACCCGAACGACGAGAGAAATGTCATCGTAGAGATCCGTGCCGGCGCCGGCGGCGATGAGGCGGCGCTGTTTGCCGCGGAACTCTACCGCATGTATATCCATTATGCGGACAGCCGCGGATGGAAATCCGAGATGGTGAACCTCAGCGAGAACGGACTTGGCGGCTTTAAAGAAGTGGATTTCATGATCCGGGGTAAGGGCGCCTATTCCCGCCTGCGCTATGAGAGCGGCGTGCACCGCGTGCAGCGCGTTCCGGTGACCGAGTCCGGCGGACGGATTCACACATCCACCGCGACGGTGGCAATCATGCCGGAGGCGGAGGAAGTCGATGTCAGAATCGACGAGAAGGATATCCGGATCGACGTGATGCGAGCATCCGGAAACGGCGGACAGTGTGTCAATACCACGGATTCCGCGGTCAGACTGACGCATTTCCCGACCGGAATCGTGATCTACAGCCAGACGGAGAAGTCACAGATTCAGAACCGCGCGAAGGCATTTGCGCTTCTGCGCTCCAAACTCTATGATCTGGAACTGCAGAAAAAGCAGAGCGAGGAGGCGGCGAACCGCCGCAGCCAGATCGGAACGGGAGACCGCTCGGAGAAGATCCGCACCTACAATTTCCCGCAGGGAAGAATCACGGATCACCGGATCAAGAAAACCATTTACAAGATCGATCAGTTTATGAACGGTGATCTGGATGAGATTCTGGACAGCCTGATCGCAGCGGATCAGGCGGAAAAGCTTGCGCAGATGAATTCGGAATCGGTGTGACGGACAGAGGATGTTCCGGAAAACACCGGGGCAACATCCGGACATCCGCTTTGAACGTCCGTGCGATGAGCATAAGATAAGCTGAGATAAGAAAGAATCCGATTGGATGTGAAAACCGCACCGGCTGAGAATGACCGGTGAAGATACGGAGGAAAAACGATGGAAGCTACGCAGCGACGCGACAAGATCAACTATTATCTGGATCTTGCCGAGATGGTTCTGCAGAGAGGAACCTGCCTCAGAAGGCTTTACGGCGCCGTGATTGTGAACGAGGATGAAGTTGTCTCGACCGGATATGTCGGTGCGCCGCGCGGCAGGGCCAACTGCACGGATATCGGAACCTGTATGCGCGAAAAACTGCATGTCCCCCGCGGACAGCGCTATGAGATCTGCCGGAGTGTTCATGCCGAGGCGAATGCGATTATCTCCGCACCGCGAAATCGCATGCTGGGCGCGGCGCTCTATCTCTGCGGAAAAGATGCGAAAACAGGCGAGTATATCCGTGAGTCAAACAGCTGCAGCATGTGCAAGCGCATGATCATCAATGCCGGCATTGAAAAAGTGTATATTCGCGATTCCAAGGACCAGTACCGCGTTGTGGACGTGGAAAAAGACTGGGTTCAGAACGATGAGACCGTGGACGGCGAATTCGGATATTAAGATTTGGAAATGAGGAAATGACATGAAGTTTTTTGTGACGGGAGTCGGCGGCCAGCTCGGCCACGATGTAATGAATGAACTTGCTTCAAGAGGATACGAGGGCGTTGGAAGCGACATTGCGCCGGAATACTCCGGGATCGCGGATGGCAGCGCGGTGACGAAGATGCCGTATGTGCCGGTGGATATTACGGACCGCGCGGCGGTGGAGAAGGCCATTGCGGATGTGAAGCCGGATGTGATTGTTCACTGTGCGGCATGGACCGCCGTGGATCTCGCAGAGGATGAGGACAAGAAGGCGAAGGTTCAGGCCATCAATGTGGACGGCACAAAGAACATCGCTGAGGCGGCAAAGAAGACCGGAAGCAAGATGATCTACATTTCCACCGACTATGTATTCAACGGCCAGGGCACCGAGCCGTGGGATCCGGACTGCAGAGATTACGCACCGCTCAACGAATACGGAAAGTCCAAGCTTGGCGGAGAGCTCGCCGTGAGCCAGACGCTGGAGCGCTATTTCATCGTCCGAATCGCATGGGTATTCGGCCTGAACGGCAAGAATTTCATTAAGACCATGCTGAATGTCGGAAAGACTCATGACGAGGTCCGCGTTGTCAACGATCAGATCGGAACACCGACCTACACCCTTGATCTCTCCCGACTTCTGGTGGATATGGCAGAGACGGAAAAGTACGGCTATTATCACGCGACCAATGAGGGCGGATATATTTCCTGGTATGATTTCACCTGTGAGATCTACCGTCAGGCCGGCATGGCTACCCGGGTGACACCGGTTACCACGGCGGAGTACGGTCTGTCCAAGGCAGCGCGTCCGTTCAACAGCCGTCTTGACCGATCCAAACTGGTGAGAGAAGGATTTACACCGCTTCCGGACTGGAAGGATGCGCTGAAGCGCTATCTGGAACAGATCGGAGAGCTGGGATAACAGAAGATATTCTGCTCAGATTCGGAAAAATCAGAGCGGCAGGATCCGTTTGAACGCGGACGTTCACAATTTCATTGGCGGATCAGATACGGGGGCGGATCAATCCTGCCCGTGTGTGATCCCGGAGGAGAAAAAAATGGGTAAGTATTTTGGTACGGATGGATTTCGGGGTGAGGCCAATGTCACACTGACCGTGGACAAGGCCTTCCAGGTCGGCCGTTTTCTCGGCTGGTATTACGGACAGCAGGCGCGCGGCGAGGTTTGCCGCATTGTCATCGGCAAGGATACCAGACGGAGCAGTTATATGTTTGAATATGCACTGGTGGCAGGACTGACTGCATCCGGCGCGGACGCATATCTTCTTCATGTCACGACGACGCCGAGCGTGTCCTATGTGGTCCGCACCGAACAGTTCGACTGCGGAATCATGATCTCCGCAAGCCACAATCCGTACTACGATAACGGAATCAAGGTGATCAACGGCAGCGGCGAAAAGCTGGAGGAGTCCGTGATCGGGAAGATCGAGGCGTATCTCGACGGCGAGTCCGGCGAGATCCCGCTGGCGGAGCGCGACCGCATCGGCCGTACGGTCGACTATGCGGCGGGCAGAAACCGTTACATCGGATATCTGATCTCTCTGGCAACCCGTTCCTTCAAGGGAAAGCGAGTTGCCCTCGACTGCTCCAACGGAAGCGCGTTCTCGGTTGCAAAGAATGTGTTTGATGCCCTCGGCGCAGAGACCTATGCGATCAATGATCAGCCGGACGGCTTCAACATCAACACCGACTGCGGTTCCACACACATCGAAGGACTGCAGAAATACGTCGTGGAACATCACATGGACGTCGGTTTCGCCTACGATGGCGATGCGGACCGCTGTCTTGCGGTGGATGAGAACGGCGAAGTGGTGGACGGAGACCGCATCCTCTATGTTTGCGGCAAGTATATGAAAGAAAACGGAATGCTCGTGGGCAATACCATTGTGACCACGGTCATGTCCAACTTCGGTCTGTACAAGGCGCTGGACCGCGAAGGCATCCGTTATGAGAAGACGGCGGTCGGCGACAAGTATGTCTACGAGAATATGTCGAAGAACGGTTATGTCCTCGGCGGCGAGCAGTCCGGCCACATCATTTTCAGCAAGTATGAGACCACCGGCGACGGTATCGTGACAAGTCTGAAGGTGATGGAGGCGATGCTCGAGAAGAAGGAAACTCTTGGAAAAATGGCGTCGGAAGTCACCATTTACCCGCAGGTTCTGAAAAATGTCCGCGTGAAGGACAAAAATGAGGCGCAGGCGGATCCGGAAGTGCAGAAGGCAGTGGAAAATGTGACCGAGGCTCTCGGCGACACCGGAAGAATCCTTCTTCGTCCCAGCGGCACCGAGCCGGTGATCCGCGTCATGGTCGAGGCGGAGACGGACGAGATCTGCCATATGCATGTTGACCGTGTGATCAGGGTGCTGGAAGAACGCGGACTGACCATCGAATAAGATCGGGATGCAACACGCTCTGCGAGTTTCGAGCGTTTGGCGGCAGTCGTCGGGGGCTCACCGGGGTGTGGGCTTTGGCGAGTTAGCTGTATAAATAAATCGGGTAGGGGAGAGTGTATCTTCCCTACCCGTTGTATCAATGGAAGAGGTTGGATTATGGGAGAAATACTGATTCAGGCGGATGTTGACAAGATCGAGGCGGAGATCCGTCACCGCGAGCTGGAAGTCCGTCCGCAGATTCTTCAGGAAGTGAAAGAGGCGAGAGCCCAGGGAGATCTGAGCGAGAATTTCGAGTATCATGCCGCAAAACAGGCGAGAGGTAAGAACGAGGGACGGATCAAATATCTGAAGAACGTTCTGAAATTCGCCAAAGTGATCTCAGATGAATCCAAACCGGACGAGGTCGGCATGAACGACACGGTTACCGTCTACAATCTCGACGAAGAGGAAGACGAGACCTACCGCATTGTGACCAGTATCCGCGCCAATGCGCTCAAGCATCTCGTCTCCATCGGTTCTCCGATCGGAAGTGCGCTGTTAGGCCACAAAGTCGGTGATACCGTGACCGTTCATGTTCACTCGAAGGACAACGTGGGCAGAGAACACATTTACGATTATGATGTGGAGATCACAAAGATCGAAAAGACGGGAAATCTTCCGACGGATGAGATCGGCACCTACTAAACACTTGAAAAATCACAGAAAAGAAGTTTGAAAGGAGATATTCGGACTTCATGGGCGGATCAGACGGAAACTCCGGTTCTTCGGGCGCTTTCCGGATCCGGGAGGAAAAAGTATGGAAAAAGGACCGGCTGAAATTGCGGGATTTCCGGTCAGACTCTATCTGATCATTCTGGCGCTGACGGTGGCTGCGATGTATACCGGCGCGCTCCCGTCGGGAATGGTGGGCGGCATGATCGCCCTGATGGTTTTCGGCGAGGCGTTCAATTACATCGGAAATCATGTTCCGGTTGTGCGGACGTATCTCGGAGGATCCGTCATCTGCATTCTCGGCGCGGCAGTGGTCCGCGCGTGCGGTCTGATTCCGGATTCGTCGCTGGCCGTCATGGATGAGTTTGTCAACCGTCAGGGATTTCTGGTGTTTTATATCGCAGCCCTGATCACGGGAAGTCTCTTTAATATTGACCGGGGGCTTCTTCTCCGGGCGACGGTAAAGATTCTTCCGACCGCAGTGACCGCCATTGCGGCCGGCATGGCGGCAGTATGTGTTTTGGGGCTCTTTCTCGGCAATTCGTTTCTGGAGAGTCTGCTCTATATCGGCATTCCGATGACGAGCGGCGGCATGACGGCAGGGGCGGTTCCGCTCTCGGCGATGTATGCGCAGGCGACCGGCGCGGATGCGGGACAGATTCTCACCCGGATTGCTCCGGCGACAGTTCTCGGCAATGTCATCGCGATCATCTATGGTGCGCTTGCGGACCGGCTTGGGAAAAAGCATCCGGAGCTTTCCGGCGGAGGCAATCTGGTCAATGACGGAAAACCGGTTCCGGAGAGACCGCCGATGAAACCGACCTTTCAGAACCTTCTGACCGGACTGCTCATTGCACTGGCATTTTACCAGCTCGGCGCGGTGCTTCATCGGTTTGTGGCCATCATTCCGACCTACGCCTGGATGATCATTCTGGTGGTTCTTGTCAAGGGAACCGGTCTTCTGAGCGAGAAGATTGAGGATGCGGCCCGGGAGTGGGGGCAGTTTGCGATCAAAGCGTGGACTGCGGCGGCGCTCACCGGCATCGGTTTTACGCTCATTGATCTGAAGACCATTCTCTCCACGATCACTCCACTCTATCTGGTGATCATTATTCTGGTGGAGACAGTGATTACATTCACCGCAGCCATCGTCGGAAAAATGGTGGGATTTTATCCGATCGAATCCGCGATTGCCGCCGGCATGTGCACGACGAATATGGGCGGTTCAGGCAATGTCGCCGTTCTCAGCAGTTCCAACCGCATGGATCTTCTTCCGTTTGCGCAGATCGTAACCCGGTCCTGCGGCGCGCTTATGCTGACGATCGGCGGAGTGCTCATTCAGATGATGCCGTGAGGATCCGAAGAAACGGAGAAGAGAACGATTCACGCGGAACCGGTGGGATGACCGCCAGGTTTCTCTGCGAATATAACGGGTCGAAATACGCCTCGCAAGTTTCGAGCGTTTTGCGGCAGTCGCCAGGGCCACACCGGGGTGTGGGCTTTGGCGAGTCAGCCGCACAAATAAAAGACCGCAGGTACCCTTCATTCCGGAAGGGCGCCTGCGGTCTTTGTGTACCGCCGCCGGTCACCGCGCAGTGATATCTGCCTGCCGATGAACGGCGTGCGCAGTCGGCGGCGAGGTTGTCTATGCGTGTTCACGACGGGGCGTGATCTGCAGTTCTTCGATACATTTGGTGGTTGTATTCGGGAGCGGGGTGGCGACCCGGACATTCAGGCCGTAGCCGCGGAGAAAGGCGGCGTATCGGAGAAGCCGGACATGCGCGGCGGTAAAATCGGAATTATTCTCTTTGGCTTCGCCGTCCTGGAACGATGCGCTCGCGTGGATTGCATATTCGCTGGCGGCATTTTCGAGGGTGAACTGATGCGTGTTCATCATGACAAAATCCACCAGACAGACATTCCGGACCCCGTGTTCGATCAGAAGCGTCCCGAACTGTTTGGCATCAAACAGCGTGTCGTTGACACCCTTGATGAGGGAGATACGGACTTCATAGAGCTGATCCATCATCAGGGCCGCGTCCAGATTGGCCAGAATGGTGTGCGTGGACACACCGGTATAGCGGATGTGTTTTTTCTCATCGTAGTGTTTGAGATCGATGGAGACGGAATCAGCCCACCGCGCAAGCGTTGTGAACGGGAGCGAGTGAAGGAAACCGGTCGTATAGACAGAAGTGTGGAGATTCATTTCCCGGCACTTCTTCAGGACTTCCACGGTGAAGAGCACCTGATTGTCAGTGTTGACATTCTGGAAGCTGATTTCCCCGCCGCGATGGTATTCCTCCTGATGGGAGCGGATCATCGCGAGGATCTCTTCGGAATCAATCATCTCTTCGGCAAAGCTGAGACGGCGCGTCGGACAGTTGTCAACGCAGGTAAGACAGAGACAGCACTTGGAGGCGTCGAAGACAAAACGGTCTTTCTGGAATTCGATCGCTCCGGTCGGACACATCTGCTCACACAGACCGCAATACAGGCAATTCTTATTATCCCAGAGGATAGAAGTCGGTTTTGCGGGAGCGGGGCGGCTGCACCACGAGCAGCGAAGCGGACACCCATGGAAGGATATAATGGTATTCAGACCGCCGTTGGGCAGCGGAACGGAGAGAATCCGGAAAATATTTGCCTGCATGTCTACCTCGGAAACAGAATAATGTTTATGAAAACGTAAAAACCAGTAAAAAATCTTAAATGTGGCTCATTATGTGGAACGTTTTAGGAAAGCCACGCAGTGATTCTATTATGGGGAAATTGCAAAGTCAAGGCCGCTTCGCCTTTTTGGGGATAATGACCGTTTTCACCCTGCGCATGTTCATTTTTTTGTCATGGATTTCATGCTGAAAACAGGTTGCACGGGACGATTAAAAAGATTATTATTTTACTTACGGGCCTGAAAAGACCCGATATTATAAATATGTAGTGTTTAATCCGCCGACCGGGAAAATGATCCGTATGAAAATGTATTCGGATCGGATGCGGAGCGGATTTAAGGGAGAATAATGTCTAATTACAGCGAGCGCAGGGATTCATCAGAGAGAAATTACAGACATGCAGGATCGGAAGGAAGAGCCGGAAACGGAACGAGAAGAACCTCGAACGGAGAGGCGAGAGGATCAAGGTCTTCGGGACGGTCATCGTCAAGAAACGGGGCCGGAATGAACCATTCCGCCCGGAATTATGAGCGCAGGACATCCGGTGAGTATTACCGCGGCACAAGAGGCGGCTCCGGAAGAAGATCCGGCGGTAGAAAGGGACGCAGAAACGACAGAGGTATTTTCATTCTGGCAGGTGTTCTGGCGGCCCTCATCATTGTGGCCATCGCCATCGCGGCAGTCAAAGGGCACGGAGGCGGTGAGACGTCGGAGACCAGCGCGGAAGAGACCATTTCCAAAGAAAAGATGGCGGTGGATGTGCTCGTCGATTATTCCGCGATCAAGGGAAGCGGCGACAATGCGGTTCTCAACCTGAAGGGACTGGACCGTGAAACGGCCGGAAAGAAGCTGAAAGAGACCTACAGCTGGTCCATGAAGGTTCTGAACACAAACCCGGATCTGGACAACTTCAAGATGCCGACCATTTCCCGCAAGGCGGAGGCCGAAAAGGAGACCGGCGCGGATTCGGAGGGTACCGTTTACGAGGTTGAGGTCGATGACCCGCTGGCAAATGTTACCATCATGCCGGAGAAGGAGCAGTTTGAGGTTCCGGATGTGATCGGAGAGGAGATCGATCTTCTTCTCGATAAAATCTATGAGGAAAAACTCGGCATCCGGATCAACCGCACGACCGATGCGGCTCTTGCAACCGCAGAAATGCAGAGCGGTGCGGAGACTGCCGCACAGAAAGCGGACTACACACTGGAACTTCCGGAGTTCAATAAGCTGGCCGGGGAATATGCCTCCCAGCTGGCGGTGATCTGGGAAGACAAGCCGAAGAACGGAGACATTGCCTCTCTGGACAAAGAGACCGGCAAATGGGTATTCGGCGGATTTGAGGACGGATACCGGTTCAACAGCGACAAGATTGCCGAAAAACTCGCGAAAGCGATGAAGGACGGCGATTATTCCGCGGAGATCCGGGCGGACGGAGAGGTGGTTTCCGGATCGGCCGCTTCCTCCAAGGATAAGTATAAGACCATGGCGACATTCACAACGCACACCACGGCCAATGAAGTCCGCAACAAGAATGTCAAACTGGCTGCGCAGGCTATTGACGGAACCGTGCTCAGACCGGGTGAGGAATTCTCGTTCAACACGACGGTCGGCGAGCGGACCGAGGCAAAGGGCTTCGGCGCGGCAGGCGCGTATAACAACGGTGAGGTTGTTCAGGAGATCGGAGGCGGTGTATGCCAGGTTTCCTCGACTCTCTTCAACGCGGTATTCCGCGCAGGTCTCACCACAACCTACCGGAGATCGCATACCTTTGAACCGAGCTATGTAACACCTGGTATGGATGCGACCGTTTCCTGGGGCGGACCGGATTACCGGTTTGTCAACAATTCCGATCACGCAATCGGTATCCGCGCATCCTATTCTGACCGCACCTGCACGGTGTCCATCTATGGAGTGCCGGTTCTGGAAGACGGGGAGAAATGGTCTCTTGAGTCCAAAAAGGTCAAGGATCTTCCGATGGCGGAGCCGCAGGAGATCACAACCGGAACACCGACCAAGGGCACGGCAGGAAGTGTCTGGGAAGTATATAAAGTAGTGACCAAAGACGGAAAAGAGTCTTCCCGCAAGCTGGATCATACAACCAACTATAAAGGTCATACTCCGACGTTCCTGAAGGGAACCGGAGAGTCTTCGTCTGAGAGTGAGTCAGCTGAAAATGCGTCCGGAGCATCCGGTGAGTCCGCAGAGCCGACGGCACCGGGACCGGGCGCGGAGACCGCGTCCGCACCTGCTGCGCACTCGACCGAGAGCGAGCATAAGTCAACGGCAGCGGCGACCACGGAGGCGGAGGCGCAGGCGCAGCATCCGGCGGCTGAAACGACCACTCATGCAGTGGTTCAGCATGCCGGCGCGCCGACCGCGGCGAACTGATCGGCTGGAGACAGCATTGAAATACGAAGTGCAATATGCTTCGCGGGTTACGTCATGTTATCACATGCTATCGTGGTAGTCGCCGGGGTCTCGCGCAAACGTGGCCGATGGCTTGCTGCTCGCACAATAAGAAAAAAAGAAAAAAGAAAAAGCCCCGGGTCTTCGGTGATGTCCGAAGCCCCGGGGCTTTTCGCTAAGATGAAAATTATCTCTTGTTGGAGTTTCTCCAGATGCCCATCTTCTCAGCATCCTTGATCAGCTGATCGCGGAACTGCGGATGTGCAATGCTGATGAGACGCTCGGCTCTCTGCCACATGGAGCAGCCCTTCAGGTTGACCATGCCGTACTCGGTTACCACATACATGGTAGCGGTTCTCGGATCGGTAGCGGTCGCGCCTTCTGCCAGTGTCGGACGGATACGGGACTGCAGTTCGCCGCCCTTCGGCTGGAAGGTGGAGGACATGCAGATGAAGCTCTTTCCGCCCTTGGACATATACGCGCCCATGACGAAGTCAAGCTGGCCGCCGGTTCCGGAGATCTGATGGAAGCCGTTCGACTCGGCGTTGACCTGACCGAAGAGGTCGATGTCAACCGCATTGTTGATGGAAATGAAGTTGTCGAGCTGAGCGACAACATACGGATCGTTGGTGTAGTTGACACAGGAACTCATGCAGCCCGGGTTGTGATCCAGGAAATCATAGAGCTTCTTTGTGCCGGCACCGAACGCGTAAGCCTGACGGCCCTTGTCGATGTTCTTTTTGGCACCGGTGATTTTTCCGGCATTGTAAATATCGACAAATGCGTCAACATACATTTCGGTGTGAACGCCGAGGTCCTTCAGATCGGACTCTGCGATCATGGCGCCGACGGTATTCGGCATTCCGCCGATGCCGAGCTGCAGGCAGGCACCGTTCGGAATCTCCGGAACGATGAGGTTTGCCACTGCGCGGTCCACATCGGTCGGCTCTCCGCCACCTCCGAGTTCTGCGATGGCCGGGTTTTCGCCTTCCACGATCATATCGACGTCGGAGATGTGAATCTCGGACTCGGTTCCGCCGAAGCAGTACGGCATGTTGGTGTTGACCTCAACGATGACCTTTTTTGCGGTCTCGCATACAGCAGCCAGATGGGAAGCATTCGGACCGAAGTTGAAGTAGCCGTGCTCATCCATCGGAGCAACCTGGAATACGGCGACATCCGGTGTCGGTACATTTCCGTCACGGTAGTATCTCGGGAGTTCGCAGTAGCGGATCGGAGCATAGTAAGCGTAGCCTGCCTTGACCGCCTTTCTCTCGATGCCGCTCAGATGCCAGGAGTTCCAGGTCAGATGCTCACCCGGATTCTCGATCTTGAAGATCTCCGGTACCCAGCAGAGGATACCGCCGCGGAAGTTCACATCGTGAAGTTCCGGCAGTCTCTTTGCAATTTCACGGTCTACTGCCACCGGAGTTCCGGTTGTCCATCCGTAATCTACCCAGTCACCGGATTTTACAACAGAAGCAGCCTGTTCGGCAGAAACCAGCTTTTCCTGGTACATTTTCTGAAAATCCATTCTGTTCACCTTGTCTTTCTTTTATTATAGTAGGCAAATTATTATAGATAGCCTGTTCAAGTGTAACATCGTGAAAAAACATTGTCAATTAAACACAAAGACAGGGAAAGAAACCGACATAATAAATTGTAAAATAACTATAATAATCTGCCGAATGCTTTGACACGTTTTATGCATTGCGATATAATGAGGAAGCTATGATGAATAAGTGTCGATTCCGGTAGGGGATCGGCGGACGTATCTTAAGGAGGATTCTACACTATGGCAAAGAAAGTCGTAATTGCAAGCGCTTGCCGTACAGCAGTTGGTAAGATGGGCGGTGCGCTCAGCACAGTACCGGCAGCAGAACTTGGTGCTGTTGTTATCAAGGAGGCACTCAACCGTGCAGGCGTAAAACCGGAGATGGTTGACGAAGTTCTTATGGGTTGCGTAATCCAGGCAGGTCAGGGCCAGAACGTTGCAAGACAGGCAACACTGAAGGCTGGACTTCCGATCGAGGTTCCGGCAGTTACCATCAACGTTGTTTGCGGTTCCGGTCTTAACTGTGTAAATATGGCAGCAGACATGATCCTTGCTGGCGATGCTGATATCGTCGTTGCAGGTGGTATGGAGAGCATGTCTCTTGCACCGTTCGCGCTGATGAAGGCTCGTTTCGGTTACAGAATGAACAATGGTGTTCTGGTAGATACCATGATCAAGGATGCTCTTTGGGATGCATTTAACGATTATCACATGATCCGCACAGCAGACAACGTTGCTGCAAAGTGGAACCTCACACGTGAAGAGCTTGACGAGTTCGCAGTAAAGAGCCAGAACAAGGCTGAGGCTGCTCAGGCTGCAGGTGCATTCAAGAAGGAGATCGTTCCGGTTGAGGTTAAGGGCAAGAAGGGCGCTGTTACGGTAGTAGATACCGATGAAGGCATCCGCGTAGGCTGCACATACGATTCTGTTGCAAAGCTTAAGCCGATCAACGCAGACGGCGTTACCACTGCTGGAAATGCATCCGGTATCAACGACGGTGCAGCAGCAGTTGTTGTCATGAGCGAGGAGAAGGCAAAAGAGCTCGGAATCAAGCCGATGGCAACATGGGTAGGCGGTGCGCTTGCAGGCGTTGACCCGACCATCATGGGTATCGGTCCGGTTGCTGCAACAAAGAAAGTTCTTGCAAAGACAGGCCTTAAGGTATCTGATCTTGATGTATACGAGGCAAATGAAGCATTTGCTGCACAGTCCGTTGCAGTAGGCAAGGAGCTCGGTTTTGATCTTGAGAAGCTGAACCCGAACGGCGGTGCAATCGCAATCGGCCATCCGGTTGGTGCTTCCGGCTGCCGTATCCT
Organism: [Clostridium] aminophilum DSM 10710; assembly: GCF_000711825.1. Classification (GTDB taxonomy): domain Bacteria; phylum Bacillota; class Clostridia; order Lachnospirales; family Lachnospiraceae; genus Clostridium_R; species Clostridium_R aminophilum. Next base: position 142,416 of record NZ_JONJ01000008.1, read on the forward strand.
TGTTACACTTCTTCACGAGATGGAAGCTAAGGATCTGAAGAGAGGCCTTGCTACTCTGTGCATCGGCGGTGGCATGGGATGCGCTACAATCGTAGAGCGCGACTAATATAATTCGGTGCAGGTTCTGCAGAGTATCGCGGAACCTGCCCTTTCTGCTTTATGGGGCTTTAACACAGTAAAGCATTTTTACGGGACGGGGTTCTGTCATCCGGATCAGTCCGGGAACGGCGGAATGCATGTTCCGGCAAGGCAGAATCCGTAGGTTTCTGAATTTTGGTAAACCTTGTGAGGTATGATCGGATTCGGAGCCGACATGTATGGTATGGCGATAGGACAAAGAGGAGAAATGGGAAATGAGTCTTGTTCTTTATGAAGTCGAAGAATCGGTCGGAATCATCACAATCAACAGACCGGAAGTACTGAATGCTCTGAACTCTGCGGTTCTGGATGAGCTGCGGGATGTTCTCAGAAAAGTTGATATCAATAGCGTTCGCTGTCTGATCGTAACCGGCGCGGGCGATAAGTCCTTTGTTGCCGGCGCGGATATTGCTGAGATGAAGAATCTTAACTCCAGAGAGGCGATGGAATTCAGCGTAAAGGGAAACAATGTGTTTGAAAGCCTTGCAAAGTTCCCGATTCCGGTTATCGCGGCAGTAAACGGATATGCACTTGGCGGCGGATGTGAGCTCTGCCTTTCCTGTGACATCCGTATCTGCTCCGAGAATGCGGTATTCGGTCAGCCGGAGACCGGCCTCGGAATCACACCGGGATTCGGCGGAACACAGAGACTGATCCGTATGGTCGGCGAAGGCATGGCAAAACAGATGATCTATACCGCCCGCAACATCAAGTCTGATGAAGCATATCGCATCGGCCTGGTGAACAGCGTGCATCCGGTAGGCGAAGTTCTGAATGCTGCGAAAAAGATCGCAAAACAGATCGCGGCAAACGCTCCGATCGCGGTTCGCGCTTCCAAGGAGGCAATCCACAGAGGACGTCTTCTTCCGATCGAAGGCGGAAAGCTGGTTGAGGAGAGAGCATTCGGTATCTGCTTCGAGACACATGATCAGCAGGAAGGAATGGGCGCATTCCTTGAGAAGAGAAAAGAGAAGAATTTTACAAATAACTAATGTGTGGTATTTATTCTTCTTATGACATTTCTACAGATATTGTTTGCAAATTAACATTGTTTCTATTATTATAGTTATTGGCGGATCTATTGACACAGATTTAACTAACAGAAATGACAGTTGTGTGTTACGGATCCTATCACGATCTGCAAATAATCGTGAGCATCCGGTTTAATTAAGTAGGAGGATTTCAAAAATGAAGGTTGCTGTTATTGGTGCTGGAACTATGGGTTCAGGAATCGGACAGGCATTCGCACAGTATGAAGGCTGCGATACCGTATATCTCTGCGATATCAAGCAGGAATTTGCTGACGGCGGTAAGACTAAGATTCAGAAGAACCTGGAGAAGCTGGTTTCCAAGGGCAAGATGGAGCAGGCTCAGGCTGATGCGATCATTGCAAAGATCAAGACCGGACTGAAGGATATCTGCGGAGATGCGGATCTCGTTGTAGAAGCTGCAATCGAGAACCTTGCCATCAAGCAGCAGACATTCCAGGAACTGGATAAGATCTGCAAGCCGGAGACCATTTTTGCGACTAACACATCTTCTCTTTCCGTAACTGCGGTTTCCAAGGGCGTTGACAGACCGGTTATCGGTATGCACTTCTTTAACCCGGCTCCGGTAATGAAATTAATTGAAGTTATCGCAGGCCTTAATACTCCGCAGGAAATTGTCGATAAGATTGTAGAGATCAGTGAAGCGATTGGCAAGACTCCGGTACAGGTCAACGAGGGTCCGGGCTTTGTTGTTAACCGTATCCTGATTCCGATGATCAATGAAGCAATCGGTATCTATGCACAGGGAATCGCTTCTGTTGAGGGTATCGATACCGCTATGAAACTTGGCGCAAACCACCCGATGGGCCCGCTGGCACTCGGCGATCTGATCGGTCTGGATGTTGTACTTGCTATTATGGAAGTAATGCAGGCTGAGACCGGTGATCCGAAGTATCGTCCGGAACCGCTTCTGAGAAAGATGGTTCGCGGCGGAAAGCTCGGACGCAAGACCGGAGAAGGTTTCTACAAGTATTGATCTGCGGACTCGCATGCGAGTTCTGAATGTGGCCGCTGGGGCGGTTTTTACAGCCGCCCTTTAAAAGGTATATATTTTATGATGGAGGACAAGAAACATGGATTTTACACTGGACAAACAGCATGAAATGGCGAGAAAGTTATTCCATGACTTCGCCGAGACTGAGGTAAAACCGCTCGCTCAGGAAATCGATGAGACAGAAGAATTCCCGAGAGAGACAGTAGCAAAGATGCAGAAATACGGATTCCTGGGAATTCCGTTCCCGAAGGAGTACGGCGGCCAGGGCGCTGACGAGCTTACATACGCTATGTGCGTAGAGGAGCTTTCCAAGGTTTGCGGTACTACAGGAGTTATCGTATCTGCTCACACATCTCTGTGCGGCGACCCGATCTGGGAGTTCGGTACAGAAGAGCAGAAGCAGAAATTCCTCAGACCGCTGGCTTCCGGCGAGAAGCTTGGTGCTTTCGGTCTTACCGAGCCGGGCGCTGGTACCGATGCTCAGGGTCAGCAGACAAAGGCTGTTCTTGACGGCGATGAGTGGGTTCTGAACGGTTCCAAGTGCTTCATCACAAACGGTAAAGAGGCTGATATCTACATTGTTATCGCTGTTACCGGTAAGGTTGAAAAGCATGGAAGAATGATGAAGGAGATCTCCGCATTCATCGTTGAGAAGGGAACTCCGGGCTTCACATTCGGAACAAAAGAGAACAAGATGGGTATCCATGCTTCCGCTACATACGAGCTGATCTTCACAGACTGCCGTATTCCGAAGGAGAACCTCCTTGGCTCTCTTGGACAGGGATTCAAGATCGCAATGCACACACTGGACGGCGGACGTATCGGTATCGCTTCTCAGGCGCTTGGTCTTGCAGAGGGCGCACTCGAGAGAACCATCGAGTACGTTAAGGAGAGAAAGCAGTTCGGACGTACTCTGGCTCAGTTCCAGAACACTCAGTTCCAGCTTGCTGACATGGCTACAAAGACAAAGGCAGCTCAGATGCTTGTTTACAGAGCAGCTATGGCGAAGGATACTCAGAAGGTATTCTCCGTTGAGGCAGCTATGGCAAAGCTTTACGCAGCAGAGACCGCTATGGAAGTTACCACAAAGGCTGTACAGCTCCACGGTGGTTACGGCTACATGAAGGAGTACGATGTTGAGCGTATGATGCGTGATGCGAAGATCACCGAGATCTACGAGGGAACATCTGAGGTTCAGAGAATGGTTATCTCCGGTAACATTCTGAAAGACTGATAAAACAAGCGACAAGACGACGTATCGAATGATATGTAATCATAAGAATAAGGAGTGAATATACCGTGAAAATTGTAGTATGCATTAAGCAGGTTCCGGATACCAAAGGCGGAGTTAAGTTTAACCCGGATGGCACTCTTAACAGAGGCGCAATGCTTGCCATCATGAACCCGGATGACAAGGCAGGACTTGAGGCAGCACTTAGACTGAAAGATCAGTACGGCGCACACGTTACCGTTGTAACCATGGGACTTCCGAAGGCTGAAGAGGTTCTTCGCGAGGCTATGGCAATGGGCGCTGACGAGGGTATCCTTGTTACTGACCGTGTTCTCGGCGGTGCTGATACATGGGCAACATCCCAGACTATCGCAGGTGCACTGAGAAACCTTGAATATGATCTGATCATCACAGGCCGTCAGGCAATCGATGGCGATACCGCTCAGGTAGGTCCGCAGATCTCCGAGCACCTTCAGATCCCGGTAATCTCCTACGCTCAGAAGATCGTAGAGGTTAACGAGGCAGAGAAGTACATCGTTGTTGAGCGTCAGTACGACGACAGATATCACGTTGTAAAGGCACAGCTTCCGTGCCTTGTAACAGCTCTCGCAGAGCTTAACGAGCCGAGATACATGACTCCGGGCGGCATCTTCGATGCATATGCGAAGGACATCACTGTATGGCACAGAGCAGATCTGAAGGACGTTCTTGATTCCAACCTCGGACTTGCAGGCTCTCCGACAAAGATCGCGAAGGCTTCCGATAAGGTTAGAAAGGGCGCTGGACAGAAGTTTGAGCTTGATCCGGCTGCTGCAGCTGACAAGATCGTTGAGACACTGGCACAGAAGCATATTATCTGATCAGACTATAGAAGAGAGTGGTGAATAGAATGGATATCAAAGAATATAAAGGCGTATTCGTCTTCGCACAGCAGGTAGACAACAAACTCAGCAACATCGCTTTCGAGCTCGTTGGAAAGGGCAAATCCCTGGCAAATGACCTCGGCGAGACTGTTACAGCTGTTGTTGTAGGTTCCGGCGTTAAGGGACTTGCAGATCAGCTCGCAGAGTACGGCGCAGACAAGGTTATCGTTGTTGACGATCCGGCACTCAAAGAGTACAGAACCGAGCCGTACACACACGCTGTTTCTGAAGTAATCAATCACTTCAAGCCGGAGATCTTCCTGATCGGCGCTACAGCAATCGGCCGTGACCTTGGCCCGCGTGTTTGCGCACGTATCCACACAGGTCTTACCGCAGACTGCACAAAGCTCGATATCGGTGATTTCCCGATCAACGCTATCCCGGGCAAAGAGAATGAGCAGAAGCACAACCAGCTTCTCATGACTCGTCCGGCATTCGGCGGTAACACCATCGCAACCATCGCTTGCCCGGATTTCCGTCCGCAGATGGCAACCGTTCGTCCGGGTGTTATGCAGAAGCTTCCGAAGGAAGCCGGCCGCAAGTGCGAGGTTGAGGAGTTCAACCCGGGCTTCACAGAGAACAACATGTATGTTCAGATCATGGAAGTTGTTAAGAAGGTATCCGAGGCAGTTGATATTCAGGATGCGAAGATCCTGGTATCCGGCGGCCGTGGTATGGGTACTCCGGAGAACTTCAAGATCCTTGACGAGCTTGCTGAGGTTATCGGCGGAACTGTTTCCTGCTCCCGTGCAGTAGTAGATGCTGGCTGGAAGCCGAAGGATCTTCAGGTTGGACAGACTGGTAAGACTGTTCGTCCGCAGGTTTACTTCGCAATCGGTATCTCCGGTGCAATCCAGCACCTTGCAGGTATGGAGGAGTCTGACCTCATCATCGCAATCAACAAGGATGATACAGCTCCGATCTTCGACGTTGCTGATGTTGGTATCGTAGGCGACCTGAACAAGGTTGTTCCGATGCTCACTCAGAAGCTCAAAGAGGCTATGGCTGCAAACAACAACTAATTTCAGTTGCTGAGAGGAATTCTGCGCAGCAGGAGATTCCTCATCATACGAAAACCTGTATTTCAAATCGAGACCGGTGCTGTGAATCCGGTATCAATTGAAGAATGATTCCGGCGGACCGAAAGCGGACCACACACCTGCGGACGGTCACCGGAACGGGTATATAAAAAGGGTCGCCCCGATGTACCGACCCCCAAAAGTTAGACCAAAAATCTAACTTTTGGGAGGTCGGTATTTTTATGTCTAAGTATTCTTTTGAATTCAAAAAGAAAGTTGTCAAAGCCTATTTAAACGGTGAAGGTGGTTATGGATATCTTTCTAAAACTTATGGAGTCCCCGCCAAAAGCAAAATTGAAGAATGGGTCCATAATTACCAGAAATTCGGAGATGCGGGACTAATTCGCTCCCGTAAGAACCAAACATATTCTTTTGAAAAGAAGCTTTCTGTTGTAGAGTTATATTTATCAAGTGAAATCTCATATCAGGATTTAGCTCTACAAGAAGGAATCACTAATCCAAGCATGATTGTTAACTGGGTAAAACGCTTTCGTGTAGCAGGTCTTGATGCATTGAGACCTCACAAGAAAGGTCGAAGGAAAACATTGGAAAAGCCAGAAAAGAAATCTTCTACTCTGCCTATTGAGAGTCCAGTTGATACAAGTGCAGAGCATGTTAAAGAGTTAGAGGATGAGCTGCTGAAGCTAAGAATAGAGAATGCATTTTTAAAAGAACTGAGGAGGCTGCGTTTAGAGGACGAAGCAAAAATGAGAGAACGGCGCGAATCATCAACAGCCTCCGAAGACAGTTCAAACTAAAAGACCTTCTCTCATATACAGGTATGCCAAAGGCAACATTTATGTACTGGCAAAAGAGATTTGACCGGGAGAATCCAGATAAAGTGCTAGAAGAAACGATTCTTGCTATACGCGCGAGTAACAAGGACTATGGTTATCGTAGAGTGGTAGGCGAATTAAATAACCAGGGATACAAAGTCAACAAAAAGAAGGTTCAACGAATTATGCAGAAGCTAGGACTCCAGGTGACATCCTTTACTCGTAAGAGCAGAAAATACAGTTCCTACAAAGGGAAAGTAGGAACCGTTGCTCCTAACAGGATTAAGAGAAGGTTTAATACCCATATACCGCACCAGAAAATAACCACCGATACAACAGAGCTAAAGTACTATGAAGTAGATACAAAAGGTCACATGACCATGCACAAGCTCTATCTGGATCCATTTATGGATATGTGTAATGGAGAAATACTAAGTTTTGGAATAGATAAACATCCATCTGCCAAGAATGTAATGGATGCTCTTGAACAGGCGATAGAAATCACATCAGACTGCCCTTATCGTAGGACCTTCCATTCAGATCAGGGATGGGCTTACCAGATGAAGGCTTATTCCCATCGGCTAAAACAAGAACGCATCTTCCAAAGCATGTCCAGAAAAGGTAACTGCTTAGATAATTCGGTAATGGAAAACTTCTTCGGACTGCTAAAGCAAGAAATCTATTATGGGGTAGTATATTATAGTTACGAAGAATTGAAAGCTGAAATAGAGCGATATATAAAGTATTACAACGAACAAAGAATTAAAGAGAAACTAGGATGGATGAGTCCTGTCCAGTATAGACTCAACCTCTTGGCTGCATAAAAACAGCGTAGCAGCCATAAAACTGCTACGCTTAAAAGTCTAACTTTTGGGGGTCACCTCACGAATCGGGACGGCCCTTTTTGCTTGCTTCTTATACAATCCATCCGCCGGTGAAGGGAATGATCTGGCCGGTCAGATAGGAACCCGCCGTTGCGATATGATATATGAATTCACCCGCTTCATCCGCAGTCGCAAGACGTCCGGCCGGGATTTCCTCCTCCAACTCCTGAAGCGCATCGCCGTCCAGAAGTTCGGAGTTCATTTCCGTGTCAACACAGCCGAAGGCGACGGCATTTACCGGAATGTTGCTTGGAGCCAGTTCCTTTGCCAGTGCCTTAGTGAAGGAATTGACGGCGCCCTTTGTTGCGGAGTAGGCGACCTCGCAGGAGGCGCCGCTGATTCCCCAGACCGAAGAAACGTTGATGATCTGTCCCGAATGCTGTGAGACCATGGAGGGAACGGCGAGCCGGCAGGTGTTATAGACCGAGTAAAGATTCGTGTGCATCATCCGGTCCCACTCAGCTGGCGTCATATCCTGAAAGAGGCCGATCCACGCAATGCCGGCATTATTGATTAGAACGTCGATATGACCGAACCGGGAGTGAATCTCCCCGAACAGGCGCTCGCAGTCCTCGAAATTTCCGATATCGCCGACAAAGGAGAGGCACGGAACGCCCATGGCTTCAATCTCAGACTGTACCTGCGCAAGACGGTCGGCACTCCGAATGCAGGTGATCACACACTGATATCCTTCACGGGCGAATTTCAGGGCAGCGGAGCGCCCGATTCCGCGGGATGCTCCGGTGATGAGTACGGTTTTAGTCATAAAAAACTCCATTCTGACGCATTGGATTGCGGCACAAAAGTCAGTACAAAAAGTCAGTACAAAAAGTCAGTACAAAAAGTCAGCACGAAAGGCAATTCAAAAGGCAGTGGCATTTTTTTGGGAAAAGTTGAAAAACCAATGTTTGCCGAACGAAAACGGTAATCTATCTTATTGTAACATGAGACGGCGATTCCGGATATGGGGCATAAAACGAATCCAATCGGTATGCCGGAGAATATGCCATAACATTTGTGTAATAAATCCGTAAGACAAATTTGACACAAAGCGGTGTAAGTGAAGGCTTATGAGTAGTATAATAAGGACAGTATGAACAGGAAACGTTTGACCGGAGGAAAAGACTGGATGAAGAAATTCTTGAAATTAGTAGTGGCGACAGGTGCGATTCTGACGCTGATGCCGGCAAGTTTCAGTGCCGCGGCGGCGCAGAAGGTGCAGCCTCTTCCGGAGACCGTACAGACTGAAACCAATACCCTGCAGACTGCAGCACCGACGGTGAGTGTCGGAAGCGTAGCGGTTCCGCAGGTTCGCAATAATGTAAATGTCCGCGCAGAAGCGAATACGAGCAGCTCTGTTGTGGGAAAAATGAATAGCGATATGAAAGCGGACATCCTTGAGACCGTAGAAGGCGAGGATGGAAAATGGTATAAGATTCAGACCGGTGACATCATCGGATATGTGAAGGCGTCTCTGTTTAAGACAGAAGCGAAAACCGAAGCAAATACGGACTCTGCAGTGTCAGAAAAGCCGGAGAGCAATGCACAGACGTCGAAACCGGCCGGCACAGCCGAGACGGAAAAACCGGCAGCGGAACAGACCTCAAATCCTGCTGTGACAGCTCCGGCAGAGCAGACCTCGAAGCCCGCAGACACCGGGAATACAGCGATAAAGGAAGAAACGGGGAAGGCGGAAAAACCGGCAGCTGCTTCCGGAACGTCCGCTCCGGCGAATGCGGATGACGGGACAGTGAAGGTTGCAAGAGTCAATGTCGCTGTCCTCAATGTCCGCAAGGACGCATCCATTGACAGTGAGAAACTGACTTCGGTGGAACGGGGAGAGACCTATAAGATTCTCGGTGAAGAGAATGAATTTACCAAGGTCAAAATCAGCGATTCCGTGATCGGATATGTGGCAACCGAGTATATCACGATTGATGAGGCGGATGAGTGTGATTCGATTGCAAAGGGGAATACATCCCAGACTTCTCCGTCCGGGACGACACCGGATTCTTCGAATTCGGAGAAGACCGGCAGCGACACCGCAAAGAACAGTGGAAAGACCTCAGCTGAGAACGGCACCGCAAACGGTCCGGGAACCGGCGGAAGTTCTTTTGGAACCGGATCGGAAACGACCGATGAGGCATCGGACAATGCTGCAAAGCCGACCGATTCCGGCAAGGCAACCGGTACAAGAGCGGAGATTGTTGCATACGCAAAACAGTTTGAAGGAAATCCGTATGTTTACGGCGGAACCAGTCTGACCGATGGTGCGGACTGCTCCGGTTTTACTATGAGCGTATACAAGCATTTTGGTATCTCCATCGGAAGAAGCTCCCGCGACCAGGCGGCGAACGGCAAGACGATCGCCATCTCGGATCTTCAGCCGGGTGACCTGATCTTCTACGGATCGAAGGGGTACATCAACCACGTTGCGCTCTACATCGGCGGCGGCCGGATTATCCACGCGAGCACAGCGTCTACCGGAATCAAGATTTCGAACTATGATTACAAGACACCGGTGAAGGCGGTTACTTTCCTGAATTAAGTAAAACATATCCGTAATACAGAAGAATATGAAAGCGAACGACAGATACTTTTGGACGAAAAAGCCGGAAGCATCTGTCGTTTTATATTTCACAGGAAAGTGCTCCGCATTTCCTGTGAAAAAAAACGATCCGCGGGGGTGCGCATGCCGCTGAAATGGAAAATGTCACCTTTCGGTGACCAGCGGCGTCGCACATCGTCCGTGGCGCTCCCTGCAGGATTGAGGGGATGGGGGAGCCGGAGTCCGCTTGCGGACTTTGATATAGGACGCCGGGCGGCATTTTATCTTTTTCGGTGATTTTTGATGCTTCGGATAAAGAGAAAAACGGAAACTTGTTGAATATTAATGATAAAATAATCCCTTTTATTGAAAATAATTCATGAAATAGCTTGAGAAAATCCTCTTAATACGGTAAAATTTTTGTATAAAATACTTGGGAGGAAACAGTATGATTAAAGACGGATTTGTTTACTTTTCAATTCTTATCCTTCTCATGGGGATAATCGTGATGCTGCCCAAACTATGCAAGGGCAAGGGCGCACAGAAGTTTTTCGGTATCATACCGCCTGTCGTCATCATTTACGTAGGCTTCATGCTTTTGTGCTCCGTTAAGCTGTGGGATCTGGAATCCACGGCCGGCCTTTACAGCAGCATGAAGAACCCGGTTCTCTATGCGATGGTATTCCTGATGCTGCTCCGGTGCGACATGAAAAAGATTGTCCGCCTCGGGCCGAGAATGCTGATCGCATTCTTCTGCGCAAGCATTTCCATCGGAATCGGTTTTGTTGTCAGCTATGCGGTGATGCATAATTTCCTGGGGCTCGAGGCATGGCGGCCGCTGGGCGCTCTCTGCGGAAGCTGGATGGGCGGAACCGGCAACATGCTGGCAATTCAGGCGGCGCTGCATGTCGATGAGGGCAACATGGTATACGCCCTGATCATGGACACCATCTGCTGCAACATTTACATTCCGTTCCTTCTGTGGGCGCTGACGAGAAATGAAGCCTTTAACCGCTGGACAAAGTCCGACACTCATCTGATCGATGAGGTTGGTGAGTCTCTCCGCAAGGCGACGGAGGCGAACAAGAATCCGCTCCTGTGGCAGAACCTTGCATTTCTCCTCGGTCTGGGATTTGCAGTGTCCGCGCTGGCTCAGTATGTCGGCGTATACCTGAACTCGATGATTCCGTTTTTTGATAAAGCGACATGGACAGTCCTTTTCGTAACGGTTCTCGGAACTGCACTTGCGGTGACTCCGCTCGGCAGCATGAAAGGAATTGAGGAACTCTCCAACATTCTTCTCTACACGGTTATCGCGCTGATTGCATCCAGAGCAGACCTCGGCGGCGTGACCAACGGACACCTCTGGATCCTCACCGGATTTATGACCATGGCGATCCATGTTGTGGTTATGGTTGTGATGGCAAAACTCCTTCGCCTGGATATCTTCACCTGCGCGGTTGCCTCGGTGGCAAATATCGGAGGAACAGCGACAACACCGGTTATTGCCGGATCCTACAATGACGCTCTTGTGCCGGTCGGCATTGTAATGGCGCTTTTAGGATATGTCATCGGTACCGGAGGAGGACTTCTGGTTGCGAACGGCATGAGTATCTTCGGATAAACGGAAACGACTTTTTCAGAGATGAGAACAGGCTCCCTAAACAGAACCGGAAAAACGGCATCTGTATAGGGAGCTTTTTTCTGTGACAGGCACGAGGGGATCGGGAGATTCTTCGCTTGCGTTAAATAAATAACGGCATTTACCAAAAGATACCTGAATTTTTTGAGAGAAATTAGTGAAGTTGCCCCGAAAAAGAATCGTTTTACTTGAACTGAACAGGAAATAATGATAAAATAAGCCCGTGAAAAGACGAATATGTGATGCAGAGACAGAGAGCAGCGTCAGAAAACAAGGCCGGCATGAGAAGGCTCTTTTTTTCGGACCGCTGTTATTTTTATGCGTAATCGGATCGGCTGTCCGCCGGTTCCGATTGCGGAGACGCATTGCATGAAACGTGCGGCCGACAGCGGCGCACCGGAACGGATCGACCCGGGACATGCGAATGACCGCATCCCGATCGAATATAAAGGAGGAGAAAAAATGAAGAAAATGGTAAAGGCAGCAAGCCTTGTTGCAACAGCAGCAATGGCAGCATCCCTCGCAGCATGCGGCGGCAGCTCCGCACAGACGACAACTGCAGCAGCGACTACAGCAGCGGCAGCGGAGTCCAAGGCAGAGGAATCCAAGGCGGACACAGCAGAGTCCAAGGCTGACGGTGCGGTTGATCTCAGCGGTGTAGATGCAAACTACAAACTGGAGCTCAAGCTCAGCCATGTATTTGCTCCGGATGAGGCCCTTACAAAGAACATGCAGGCAATTGCGGACTCCATCAAGGACAAGTCCAACGGAATGGTTGACATCCAGTGCTTCCCGCAGTCTCAGCTGCCGGTATATCAGGATGGCGTAGCACAGGTTGTTGCCGGTGCGAACTTCATTTCCGTAGAGGATCCGTCCTACCTCGGCGATTACGTTGCAGACTTCAACGTACTTGCAGGACCGATGCTGGTTACATCCTATGATCAGTTCGGCGCTCTTCTTGAGACAGACGAAGTAAAGGATATGTTCAAGAAGGCAGAGGAGAAGGGAATCAAGATCCTGAACATGGATTACATCTTCGGTTTCCGTTCCATGATGACCAACAAGGAGATCAAGACCCCGGACGATCTGAAGGGAATGAAGATCAGAACTCCGAAGTCCGAGCTCTATGTTAACACTCTGAATGCTATGGGTGCTACCGCAACTCCGATGGGATTTGCTGACACCATCGCGGCAGTACAGCAGGGTGTTGTTGACGGTCTTGAGGGTACCATCGATGCATACGGTTCCAACGGTTCCGCAGAAGTTGCAAAGAAGATGGCACTCACAAAGCATCTCCTCGGCGTATGCGGTGCTTACATCAACCCGAACGTATTCAACGGTATGCCGGAGCCGCTGCAGAAGCTGGTTCAGGATGAGTTCGATGCAGGCGCAAAGAACATGGTTAAGCAGGTATCCGAGAACGAAGAGGCTCAGAAGAAGAACCTTTCCGAGAAGTACGGTATCGAGTTCAACGATGTTGACGTCGATGCATTCAAGGCAACTCTTGCTCCGATCTACAAAGAGATGGAGACCAAGAAGGGCACAACTCCGGGTCTGTATGACAAGTTCCAGGAGTACATCAAGGACGTAAAGTAATCAACGGATTATAACGTAATACAACACGGAATTTTGAAAAATACAAAGTGAAAAATTCCCATGTATGTACTGTTACGGTACGGGGGAGGAGGCATCCCCTCCTCCCCATCTTTATGCGCGTACAACGGGCCAAAGACCGTTTCGGGACGGGCTGTGGCAGCTGACGCGATAACGGGAGAAACCTGCAAAGTGTGTTTTGTCCCGGCAGCAATTTCAGTATTAAGCACCAAATGTGTGGAGAAAAACGGGTATGAAAAAATTTATTCGCGAAAATCCCGAGGAGTTTATCGCGGCGATCCTGATCGTCGTGACGACAAGCCTCGTTCTGTTAAATGTCTTCTTCCGGTATTTCCTGAACTCCGGTATCTACTGGAGCGAGGAAGTCGCAACGACATGTTTCGTATGGAGCGTGTTCGTCGGGGCAGCCGGAGCCTACCGCAACGGCGCGCAGCTCGGTATCGACCTTCTGGTCAACAAGCTTCCGGCCGCGGCATCCAGAGCGGTCAAGCTGATCGTTCAGTGCATTCTTCTTCTGATCAATGCGTATATTCTGTATCTTGCGGTCATCTATGTTCAGCGCACTTACACCATCGCGACATCGGTACTTGCCGTGTCGAGCGCGTGGGTCAGCTCTTCTCTGATTGTCGGATTCGGACTGACAACGGTCTATTCGCTGATGCATCTTGTCAACATGTTCCGCCGCACAGGAAAGGAGGCGTAAGTATGGGATTCGCACCTCTTTTTATCGTATTGCTCCTGTACTTTACCGGAATTCCGATCGCGTACGCTCTGTTCGGCGCAACCATGGTCTATTTCGGTTTCATGAACACCGGCTCGCCGGCGTATCTCATTCTTCAGAAATTTATCACCAGCGCGCAGTCATTTTCCCTTCTGGCGATTCCGTTCTTCGTTATGGCCGGATCCATTATGAACTATGCCGGTATTTCCAATAAACTGATGGCTTTTGCCGATGTGCTGACCGGTCACATGCCGGGTGCACTGGCGCAGGTAAATGTCCTTCTGTCCATGCTGATGGGCGGCGTCTCCGGTTCTGCGAACGCAGACGCGGCGATGGAGGCAAAAATGCTTGTTCCGGAGATGGAGCGCCGCGGTTACGACCGTGGATTTTCCGCTGCGATCACGGCGGCGTCCTCTGCCGTCACGCCGGTCATCCCGCCGGGCATCAACCTGATCATCTATGCGCTGATCGCAAATGTATCCGTCGGAAAAATGTTTATGGCCGGTTATATCCCGGGCATCTTCATGGCTCTCTGTCTGATGGTGGTGGTTCACTTCATCTCCAAAAAGAGAGGATATATGCCAACCCGGGACAAAATCGCTTCTCCGCTGGAGATGGGAAAACAGGCCCTTGACTCCATCTGGGCGATCTTCTTCCCCATCGGCATTATCGGCGGTATGCGAATCGGTATCTTCACTCCGTCGGAGTGCGGCGCGATCGCGGTTCTCTACTGTATCGTAGTCGGTGCGTTCATCTACCGCGAGCTGAAGCCGGCTCACATAGCCCCGATTCTTCAAGAAACCGTTGAAGGTACTGCTGGCGTTGTTCTGATCATTGTCGCGGCCAATGTCTTCGGCCAGTACATGACATGGCAGGGCATTCCGGGCATGATCTCCAAGGCCCTTCTCGGTGTGACCACCAACAAGTATGCAATGCTCCTGATTATTAACGCCATCCTTCTGGTGGTCGGCATGTTTATGGAGGGCGGCGCGGCCATGATCATTCTGGCTCCGCTCCTGATTCCGGTTGTCCGCACCATGGGCGTCGATCTGGTTCATTTCGGCCTGATTATTATTGTCAATATTATGATCGGCGGTCTGACGCCGCCGTTCGGATCGATGATGTTTACGGTCTGCAGCATCATCGACTGTCCGATTCCGGATTTCGTCAAAGAAGCTCTGCCGTTTATCGCGGCACTGATCGTGGCGCTGCTGATTGTTACCTACTTCCCGCCGCTGACACTGCTGATTCCGAACCTTGTCTTCGGAGCGTAAGGCGGATACGGATATGAGAAAATGAGTCCGTTCCGCGGCTTCGCGGAGCGGACTTTTGCGCAGAGCACTTAGCGAGGTATTACACGAATTTTGGCTTGTTTCCTGCGCAAATATAGTCTGGATTTTACCGGTGAACATCCGGGGGATTCGGATACAATAAAAGAAGGGAAAAATACACTTCAGGGGGAAAACGAAATGGCAAAAGGTGAGTACATCATGGCGCTTGACGCCGGAACGACAAGCAACCGCTGTATCATTTTCAACAAGCGAGGCGAGATGGTCAGCGTCGCGCAGCAGGAATTTCAGCAGCATTTCCCGAAGCCGGGCTGGGTTGAGCACAATGCGAACGCGATCTGGTCCACGATGCTCGGTGTCTGTGTCCAGGCAATGGCGAAAGTCGGGATCAATGCGGACGAGATCGCAGGCATCGGCATTACCAATCAGCGTGAGACGACGATCGTGTGGGAAAAAGAGACCGGCGAGCCGATCTGTCGTGCCATCGTATGGCAGTGCCGCCGAACCGCTGAATACTGCGATCAGCTGAAGGCGCAGGGATTGACAGACATGATCCGGGAGAAGACCGGACTTGTCATCGACGCGTACTTTTCCGGCACAAAACTCAAATGGATTCTGGACAATGTGCCGGGGGCGCGGGAGAGCGCGGAGCGGGGAGAACTCCTCTTCGGAACGGTCGAGACCTGGCTGATCTGGAAACTGACCAAGGGGAAAGTTCATGTGACGGATTACTCCAATGCGAGCCGTACTATGCTGTTCAATATCAACACTCTGGAGTGGGACGATGAGATCTTAAAACTTCTGGGTATTCCGAAATGTATGCTTCCGGAAGTCAAGCCGTCCAGCTGCGTTTACGGCATGACCGATCCGAGCGTGCTCGGGGGAGAGATTCCGATCGCCGGCGCGGCGGGAGACCAGCAGGCGGCATTGTTCGGACAGACCTGCTTTAAGCCGGGCGAGGCGAAATCCACCTACGGAACCGGCGGTTTCCTTCTGATGAATACCGGAGAGAAGCCGGTATTCTCGAAGAATGGTCTGGTTACGACCATCGCGTGGGGCATCGACGGCAAAGTCACCTATGCGCTGGAAGGATCCATCTTCATTGCCGGCGCGGCCATCCAGTGGCTCAGAGATGAAATGCACCTGATTGAGTCCTCTGCGGATTCGGAGTACATGGCAAAGAAGGTAAATGATACCAACGGCTGCTATGTTGTCCCGGCATTTACCGGACTTGGCGCGCCGCACTGGGATCAGTACGCGAGAGGAACCATCGTCGGCATCACCCGCGGTGTCAACAAATACCATATCATCCGCGCGACATTGGAATCTCTGGCCTTCCAGGTCAATGATGTTCTTCAGGCGATGAAGCAGGATTCCGGCATCGACCTCAAAGCACTGAAAGTGGACGGCGGTGCATCCCTGAACAACCTTCTGATGCAGATGCAGGCAGATCTCATTCGTGTTCCGGTCAATCGTCCGCAGTGCGTGGAGACCACGGCGCTCGGCGCTTCCTATCTTGCCGGTCTTGCGGTCGGATACTGGAAGAGCATGGACGATGTGGTCCGCAACTGGAGCATTGACCGGACCTTCGAGCCGGAGATCACCGAAGATGTGTGCTCGGAAAAGATCCGTATGTGGAATAAAGCGGTCAAGTATGCCTATGGCTGGGCCAAAGAGGACTGAGTGATCCGGAAAAACGGCGGAAGCGGCTGCTCATCCGGGGAGGGCAGCCGCCTGACGGCGGAATGATATAATTGTGTAAGAATAAATGGATTTATAATCAATGTGCTGTCGCATCCGTTGTTCCATCAACCGGTGCGCGGCACATTTTCGGATTTCAGAAAAAGGATCTGCGGCATTATAAAAAGGGACAGTCATACCAAAAGGGACAGCCACACCAACTTGTGTCGGTGCGGCTGTCCCTTTCCGCTTACGCGGTCATATCATTATGATGGATTGTCAATCTGGATGTCTTATGCGAGTTCCGGCTCGATCAGTCCGTAGGAGCCGTTCTTTCTCTTATATACGACATTTACCTCGTCTGTGTCCGCATTCAGGAATACGAAGAAGTTGTGTCCGAGAAGCTCCATCTGTACACATGCCTCCTCTGGGTCCATCGGCTTGATCGCGAATTTCTTCATCTTCTCGATGTGAACTTCTTCCTCGCTGGTCTCCTCTTCATTGATGTACAGGTCGGAGAAGGAAACTGCGGACTGCTTCTTATCGACGATCTTCGATTTATATCTCTTGAGCTGGCGCTCAATGATCTCTTCTACAAGATCGATGGAAACATACATATCATCGCTGACCTGCTCGGCACGGATGATGGTTCCCTTAACCGGGATGGTAACCTCGATCTTCTGGCGATCTTTCTCAACACTTAAGGTAACGACTGCCTCAGTGTCTTCGTTGAAATACTTTTCGAGCTTGCCGATCTTTTTGATTACATCAGCTCTGAGTCCAGGTGTGACATTGATGTTTTTTCCGGTGATGGTATAACGCATAGACATCGCTCCTTTACTTTATGATGTGATTCACATCATTTAATCATCTTTAACGAGGACGGATCGGGAATCCCTTCCGGTTCCGCTTCGTTTGGTATCTGTAGTTTATCACATTTATAGAAAAAAGACAATAGAAAATGTAAATTGTCAAAAAACTTAATATTATTGAACAAACTCGACTGTCGTTACAGCGGAAACACTGTAAAAATAAGGATTTGCGGCACTTTTTTCTTTCGCGGTGCAAGGTAAAAAAGATGGGATTTGTCAAGGGGAGATCACGTTTATAAGCACAATAAACGGAAGTTTATGAGAAATTCACAAAATTTTTAGAAATGAGTATTCCCTCCACAAAAGGGGGGCGGTGCGTAACAAAAGTGTGGATAAAGTGGATAACTTTGTGCATAAGTCAAAAATGTTGTAAATACGCGATTTGGGGAAAAGGATGGTTATCCACCGAAAATGCGTTCTATACTGTGGATAAAGTGGATAACTCTGAAACGCATCGTGGATTTTGTACATTTTGCAGAAAATGATGCCGGAGAAAAAAAAACTCTTGACGAAATGGCGGTGGTTGCGTTACCCGCGCGCGTCCGCATCGGTACCGGAAAAGACCGCATATATGTAAACTTTTTATGAATCCATTGATTACCGCGGCTTCGAGTGCTAAAATTACTAAGATTGTGTAACTGTCACTATATTGGAAACGTGTGCGTTTCTGTTGATTGCGGGAATACCGTTTGAATGGAGAAGTTCAGACGTTGATCGGTTCCGACAGGCAGGAGTGTCTGTCTGCGGAACCGGCAGGAGAAGTCGGAATGGGATCCATGAAACGATACTTGGCGGCTCCGATACGAGCCCGGATAAATCTGGCCCGTGCCAGAGCCTGGAGGATAAAAATATGAATCTGGTAGAAAAACTGTTTGGAACACACAGCGAGCGTGAGCTGAAGCTGATCCAGCCGGTCATCCGGCAGATCCTTGATCTGCAGCCGACCATGCAGGCGATGTCCGACGACGAACTGAAAGCGCAGACTCCAAAGTTTAAAGAGAGACTGGCGCAGGGCGAGACATTGGATGATATTCTTCCGGAAGCATTTGCCACGGTCAGAGAAGCCGCAAAGCGTTCGGTCGGAATGGAGCATTTCCCGGTACAGCTGATCGGTGGTATGGTTCTTCATCAGGGCCGTATCGCGGAGATGAGAACCGGTGAAGGAAAGACGCTGGTATCCACCTGTCCGGCGTACCTGAACGCGCTGGAAGGAAAAGGCGTCTTCATCGTAACGGTCAACGATTACCTGGCGAAGCGTGATGCGGAGTGGATGGGACAGATCCATCAGTGGCTGGGCCTGACCGTCGGCGTCGTTCTGAATGAGATGAAGCCGGAGGAGAGACGGGCGGCTTATAACTGTGACATCACCTACGTGACGAACAACGAGCTCGGATTTGATTATCTGAGAGACAATATGGCGATCTACAAGGAGCAGCTTGTTCTGAGAGATCTCCATTACTGCATCATCGATGAGGTCGATTCGGTTCTGATCGATGAGGCGAGAACCCCGCTTATCATTTCCGGACAGAGCGGAAAGTCCACCAAGCTCTATGAGGTATGCGACGCATTTGCCCGCACCCTTCAGAGAGGTGAGGAATCTGCGGAGTTCTCCAAGATGGCGGCCATCATGGGTGAGGAGATCACCGAGACCGGTGACTTCATCATCAATGAAAAAGACAAGGTTGCAAACCTGACCGAACAGGGTGTGCACAAGGTGGAGCAGTATTTCCATATCAATAACCTTGCCGATCCGGAAAACCTTGAGATCGAGCACAACATGATTCTGGCGCTGCGCGCAAACTACCTCATGGAGCGCGACAAGGACTACGTGGTAAAAGACGATGAGATCCTGATTGTCGACGAATTCACCGGACGTATCATGCCGGGACGCCGTTACAGCGACGGTCTCCATCAGGCGATCGAGGCGAAAGAGCACGTTAAGGTCCGCCGTGAGTCCAAGACGCTGGCAACCATCACCTTCCAGAACTTCTTCAACAAGTTCGACAAGAAGGGCGGTATGACCGGTACGGCGCAGACCGAGGAAAAAGAGTTCCGCAACATTTACGGCATGGACGTTATCCAGATCCCGACCAACCGTCCGGTACAGCGTATTGACCACGAGGATGCGGTATACAAGTCCAAGAAAGAGAAATTTGAGGCGGTTGTCGACGATGTTGTCCGCACCCACGAGACCGGTCAGCCGGTGCTGGTCGGCACCATCACCATCGAGACATCCGAGCTTCTCTCCAGAATGCTGAAGAAGAGAGGCATTGCCCATAAAGTTCTGAATGCGAAGTATCATGAGCTGGAGGCGCAGATCGTTGCCGATGCCGGAATCCACGGCGCGGTTACCATTGCGACCAACATGGCCGGCCGAGGAACTGACATCAAGCTGGACGACGAGTCGCTGAAACTCGGCGGTCTGAAGATCATCGGTACCGAGAGACATGAATCCAGACGTATCGATAACCAGCTCCGCGGACGTGCGGGACGTCAGGGCGACCCGGGTGAGTCCATTTTCTACCTCTCCCTGGAAGATGACCTGATGAGACTGTTCGGCTCCGAGAAGCTGATGAGTATGTTCACCGCCATGGGTGTGCCGGAAGGCGAGCAGATCCAGCACAAGATGCTGTCCAAGGCCATCGAGAACGCGCAGAAGAAGATCGAGACCAACAACTACGGAATCCGTGAGAACCTCCTCAAGTACGATGAGGTTATGAATGAGCAGCGTGAAGCGATCTATGCGGAGCGCCGCAAGGTTCTGAACGGCGACAACATGCGCGACGTTGTCATGAGCATGATCAACGGCGTGGTGGAAAATGCGGTCGACATGTCCATTTCCGACGAGCAGGGCCCGGAGGACTGGAATCTCACCGAGCTGTCCACCCTGCTGTTGCCGATCATTCCGCTTCCGCCGATCCGTCTCACAGAGGATCAGCAGAATATGACCCGCGAAGAGCTCAAGCACATGCTCAAAGAGCAGGCAACCCGCCTTTACGAGGAGAAGGAGACCGAGTTCAATCCGGTCGACCGTCTGCGCGAGGTGGAGAGAGTTGTTCTGCTGAAGGTCATCGACGCAAAGTGGATGGACCACATCGACGACATGGATCAGCTGCGGGAAGGTATCGGCCTTCAGGCATACGGACAGAGAGACCCGCTTGTTGAATACAAGATGGCCGGCTATGATATGTTTGACAACATGATGGCAGCGGTTCGCGAGGACACTGTCCGTGTTCTGATGCACATCCGTGTAGAACAGAAAGTAGAGAGAGAACAGGCTGCGAAGATCACTGGAACCAACCGTGACGGTGAGACGATGCACACACCGGTCAAGAGAAAAGCGAGAAAGATCTATCCGAACGACCTGTGCCCGTGCGGCAGCGGCAAGAAGTTTAAACAGTGCCACGGAAAAGCGATTTTTGAGAGCATCGCAAGAGGCGAGAAACCGTCGCCGGAGGCACTGCAGAACGCAGCGATGGCTGCGTCTCAGGAGAAAGGAGGCAGCGCGAATGCTTGATCCCGTTGTACTGGATGGATTTAAGTCTACCCTCGGATCATACGACAGCACGCTTGCAGAGGTAAAAGATTCCCTGAATCTGGATGTTAAGAAGAAGAGAATCGCGGAGCTTGACAAAATGATGGAGGAGCCGGGGTTCTGGGATGATCCGGAGAAATCTGCGAAATATGTTCGCGAGAACAAGAGCCTGAAAGACTCCGTTGATACATATGCAAAGCTGGAACAGCAGCATGAGGACATCGAGCTGATGATCGACATGGGCGCGGAGGAAGATGATCCGTCCCTTCTGGATGAGATCCGTGAGATGCTCGATGACTATACATCGACCATCGAATCTGTTCGACTGTCCACGCTGCTCACCGGCGAGTACGATCATGAGAATGCGATCGTGAAGCTGAATGCCGGTGCCGGCGGTACAGAGGCGATGGACTGGTGTTCCATGCTGTTCCGTATGTACCAGAGATGGGCGGAAAAACGAGGTTTCTCCGTCGACATTCTGGATTCTCTGGACGGCGATGAGGCGGGTCTTAAGTCTGTCACCATGCAGATCAACGGTGAAAACGCCTACGGCTTCATGAAGTCCGAGAAAGGCGTGCACCGTCTCGTCCGCATTTCCCCGTTCAACGCGAATGCGAAGAGACAGACCTCTTTCGTTTCCTGCGATGTCATGCCGGACATCGAGGAGGATATCGACATCGAGGTTCGCCCGGAGGATATCCGTATCGACACCTATCGTTCATCCGGTGCCGGCGGTCAGCATATCAACAAGACATCGTCCGCGATCCGAATCACACATTTCCCGACCGGTATCGTTGTCACCTGTCAGAATGAGCGTTCCCAGTTCCAGAACAAGGACAAGGCGATGCAGATGCTGAAAGCAAAACTCCTGATGCTGAAGCAGCAGGAAAATGAAGACAAGCTTTCCGACATCCGCGGCGAGGTAACGGACATCAACTTCGGAAGCCAGATCCGCTCGTATGTTATGCAGCCGTACCAGATGGTAAAGGATCTCCGCACCAATGCCGAGACTGGAAATATTTCGGCCGTGTTGGACGGTGATCTGGATCTGTTCATCAGTGAATATCTGAAGTGGATCAATCGATAATGAGACAAAATGCGTGAAAACATGGTTCTTCTTGAATTATGGCGGAACGCATATCAGCAGTATTTTATAAGTGACAAGTCCCGGGCGATGGCGCGCGGGATTTTGTCGTATTTGAAAAGGAGGTTTTCCCATGATTCAGGCGGCGGTAATGGGCTTTGGCACGATCGGATCCGGTGTGGCGGAAGTACTTGACATCAACAGAGAGGGCATTCTTCAGGCGACCGGGCAGGAAATCGGCGTGAAATATATTCTGGATCTTCGGGAATTTCCGGACAGTCCCTACGGCGACCGGATCGTTCATGACATTGAAGTGATTCTCAAAGATCCGGAGGTTCAGATCGTTGTCGAGACCATGGGCGGCGTTCATCCGGCGTTTGAATTTACGAAGCGCTGCCTGGAGGCCGGAAAACATGTCGTTTCCTCCAACAAGGCGGTCGTAGACGCGAAGGGAACCGAGCTTCTCGCGATTGCCCGCGAACATCATGTGAACTATCTCTTTGAGGCGGCGGTCGGCGGCGGAATTCCGCTGATCCGTCCGCTCACCACCTCGCTGAAGGGTGAGACGATTCAGGAGATCAGCGGCATTCTGAACGGAACGACCAACTACATTCTGACGAAAATGAGCCGCGAGGGGCAGGACTTTGCCCGGGCACTTCGGACCGCTCAGGAGCTCGGCTATGCCGAAAAGAATCCGGAAGCGGATGTGGAAGGCCATGACACCGGCCGAAAGATCGCCATTCTGACGGCTCTTGCAACCGGAAAGGAAGTAAAATTCGAGGATCTCCACGTGGAGGGAATCACGCATATCACGGCGGAGGATTTTCTCTATGCGAAGAAGCTCGGCTTCTCCGTAAAACTTGTGGGAATTAGCCATATCGAAAAAGGAAGAGCCTGCGTTTTTGTCTGCCCGGTGATGTTGGATTCCGGGAACCCGCTGTTCGGGGTAAATGACGTCTACAACGGAGTTATGGTAGACGGAAAGACCGTCGGAAAGATCATGTTCTACGGTTCCGGCGCCGGAAAACTTCCGACGGCCAATGCGGTCGTCAGCGATCTCGTGGATATCGCAGGACATTTGACGGAAAATGTTCCGTTTGGCTGGAAGGAAGGAAAATTCCCGCTGAAGAGTTTCGAGACGGAAAAATTCCGCTATTTTATCCGTGTTTCGGGCGATCCGACCGAAGATATCGACGGTGTGAGAGCTGCGTTCGGATCGGTGAAAGTGATCGAAGTTCCGGAGCTCTCCGGCGAATTTGCGGTTCTGACCGGCGAGATGGAAGAAGAGCGGTTTCAGAGAGTGTCCCCGGCGGTACGCGGCCTGATCTCATCGATCCGCGTACGCTGAGAAGCAGGCAGAGGAATAATATATGAAGATTATCGAGACAAACAGCCCGGAAGAGACCTATGAACTTGGAAAAAAACTGGGAGAAGAGGCACATGCCGGCGATGTGTGGACACTGGACGGGGATCTCGGCGTCGGAAAAACCGTTTTCACGCAGGGATTTGCGGCAGGAATCGGCATCACCGAGCCGGTCAACAGCCCGACCTTCACCATTGTCCAGGAATACCATGACGGAAGAATCCCGCTCTACCATTTTGATGTGTATCGTATCGAGGACCCGGATGAGATGGAGGAGATCGGCTATGACGATTATTTCTTCGGCGATGGAGTCTGCCTGATCGAATGGGCGGATCAGGTCCGGGAGATTCTTCCGGAGCATCTTCACCGCGTGACGATCGAGAAAGATCTGGAAAAAGGGTTCGACTACCGGAAAATTACGATAAGTGAGGAAGAATAAAGCAGTATGAAAGTTCTTGGGATTGAGTGCTCTTCGCTGACCGCGTCGGTTGCTGTAAGTATCGACGGAGAAATGGCGGCGGAGTACACACTGAATCAGAAAAAAACACATTCGCAGACGATTTTGCCGATGATTGACCAGATGCTGGGACTTCTGGAAATGGAGGCCGGCGAGTTAGACGGTATCGCGGTCGCGGCAGGACCGGGTTCATTTACCGGACTCCGGATCGGCGCGGCAACGGCGAAAGGCATCGGTCTGGTGATCCGAAAACCGCTTATCCACGTTCCGACGATGGATGCGATGGCATACGGACTCTTCGGCGCGGAGGGCATACTCTGCCCGATGCTGGATGCCCGAAGAGGAAATGTATACACCGGAATCTATGAGTATCGCGACAGTTTCCGCGTGCTGAAAAAACAGTGCCTGATCAGCGTAAAAGACCTGATCGCGGAGCTGAATGAATCGGCGGAAGGAAAGAGAGTCGTTTTCTTTGGAGACGGCGCGGATGCAAACCGCGGGCTGATCGAGGAAACGGTAAAGGTTCCGTATATCTTTGCGGCGGCACCGTCCAACCGTCAGAGGGCCGCATCCGTGGCTGCATTGGGTGAAAAACTCCTTCTGGAAGGAAAAACCGTATCCGCTGCGGATTTTGCGCCGGATTATCTCCGCAAATCCCAGGCAGAGCGTGAGCGTGACGTTGCGGAAAAACTCGGCGTTATGGATCAGCTTGCAGCCGGTATTGTTGTCCGCAATCCAGATGGAACCGACGCTTGATTTTCCGGGAAAGGACAGTCAGGATGAATGAGAATCGCGACGGAATGTCGTATGAAATCCGCAGGATGAGGGCAGAGGATCTGCCCTCTGTTTCGGCTTTGGAGAAAACCTGTTTCACGGAGCCCTGGAGCGATGCGACGCTTCGGAGTATTCTGGAGAGCAGTCTCGATACCCTCTGGGTATTGCAGGCACGGGATACGGATCTTACGGCGGCCGGACGAACCCGTGACTTCACGGGGGAAGACCCGGCACCGCAGATCATCGGCTATCTCAATTACCGCGAGATCGCGGGAGAAGGAGAGCTGGACCGTGTCGGTGTCCTTCCGGAATACCGCGGTCAGGGACTCGGAGAAAAGCTTCTCGTCACCATGCTCGAATACGCGAAAGATCGCGGTGTGAAGGATATCACGCTCGAAGTGCGTGCGGGAAATGAGCCGGCGAAAGGTCTGTACGGGAAATACGGTTTTCAGACCGAGGGCGTCCGGAAAAATTATTACACGCATCCGGCGGAGGATGCGCTCATCATGTGGAAACACGAATAGAATTGGAGAAATAGATATGTTAGATCTTTGTCTGCTCGGAACGGGCGGAATGATGCCGCTTCCGTATCGCTGGCTGACATCCCTTGTCTGCCGGTGCAACGGCAGCAGCCTTCTGATCGATTGCGGCGAGGGAACCCAGATTGCAATGCGCAAGCGGGGATGGACACCGAAATCGGTGGATGTCATTCTGTTCACGCATTATCACGCGGATCACATCAGCGGTCTTCCGGGCTTTTTGCTCTCGATGGCAAACAGTGACCGGACCGAACCGCTGACCATGATCGGACCCCGCGGGCTGGAGCGAGTGGTCAGCGCACTTCGCGTGATCACGCCGGAATTGCCGTTTAAGATCAAATACATCGAATTAAATGAACAACGGGAACATTTTTCCATCGGTCCTTATGAGATCGATGCGTTTCGCGTTAATCATAACGTGATCTGCTACGGGTATTCCATCCGGATCCTGAGAAAGGGAAGATTCGATGCCGAACGCGCGAAGGCGCTGGATATCCCGCTGAAATTCTGGAATCCGCTGCAGAAGGGACAGACGATGACCGACGGGGATAAGACCTACACACCGGATATGGTCATGGGGCCGGACCGCAAGGGAATTCACGTTACCTACTGTACGGACACCCGTCCGGTCCCGGTGATCGCCGAATACGCCGAGGGAGCGGATCTCTTTATCTGCGAGGGAATGTACGGCGAAAAAGAAAAGGCGCAGAGCGCCCGGGAAAAGAAACATATGACTATGCAGGAGGCGGCGAATCTGGCGAAAATGGCGCAGCCGGCGGAAATGTGGCTGACGCATTACAGTCCGTCTCTCATTCATCCGGAAGAATATGCGGATGAAATCAAGGAGATTTTCCCGAATGCAAAGACTGCGCGCGACGGATGGATAAAGACCATCGACTTTGAAGAAGAGGATACGGAAGATCATGAGAAAACACAGTGTTGATGAGGATGTATACATTCTTGCGATCGAGAGCTCCTGCGACGAGACCGCAGCGGCTGTCGTAAAGAACGGAAGAGAAGTTCTTTCGAATATTATCTCCTCGCAGATCGCCCTGCACACGCAGTTCGGAGGCGTTGTGCCGGAGATTGCTTCGAGAAAACATATTGAAAAGGTAAATCAGGTTGTGGAAGAGGCGCTGGAAGAGGCTCACATGACGCTGGATCAGATCACGGCGGTTGCCGTGACATACGGTCCGGGTCTGGTTGGCGCGCTTCTGGTCGGCGTCGCAGCAGCGAAAGCCATTGCCTGGGCGGCGAAAAAGCCGCTTGTGCCGGTGCATCACATTGAAGGCCATGTGTCGGCCAATTTTATCGAAAACAAAGAGCTGGAGCCGCCGTTTGTGTGCGAGATCATTTCCGGCGGCCATACCCATCTTGTGATTGTCAAAGATTACGGCGAGTTCGAGATCATCGGCCGGACCAGAGATGACGCGGCGGGAGAAGCGTTCGATAAAGTGGCCCGCGCGGTCGGACTCGGTTATCCGGGCGGTCCGAAAGTCGACAAGGCGGCCAAAGATGGGAATCCGCACGCATACGAGTTTCCGCGGGCGAAAGTCGGTGAAAACCCGTATGATTTCAGTTTCAGCGGACTCAAGAGCGCGGTGCTGAATGATATCAACCGCGCAAAGATGACCGGAGAGGAAATCTGCGTGCCGGATCTTGCGGCTTCCTTCCAGAATGCGGTGGTTGAGGCCCTTGTCAGCCGTGCCATCGCCGCATGCAAAGAATATCATTACGATCAGCTCGCCATCGCCGGCGGAGTTGCCAGCAACTCTGCGCTTCGGGCGGGGATGGAAGAGGCCTGCCGGAAGAATCATATCCGGTTCTACCGCCCGTCTCCGATTCTCTGCACCGACAATGCTGCCATGATCGGCGCGGCAGGTTACTATGAATATATCAACGGTGTCCGTGCAGGCTGGGATCTGAACGCGATTCCGAACCTGAAACTCGGCGAACGCTGAGAATTACGAGGCCAAAGTCAAAAAGAAAGGGCGGACTGTTCCATACATGAGGGCAGCCTGCTCTTTTCCGTGACAGCACACGGTACCGGTGAGGCAGATTGAATGGCGTCAGCGACAGAGCGGTAAAAAAACGGCGATGGAGCCCGGGTGAAGTAGATTGAATGATGTCAGCGACGGAACGATATAAAAAACGGCGATGGGGACCCGGAGAAAGTGGATAGAACGACGTCAGCGACAGACTGGCATAAGAAAACGGCGATTTGACTCGGGTAAGAAAGAGGCAACGATCATTACGGAGGCGTAAGCATGAAGACAGGAGCAATTGTTCTGGCGGCCGGAAACGGGAGCCGGATGCATTCCGCGGTAAAGAAACAGTTTATGACGGTCGGTGGCAAACCGCTGATCTGGTATTCGCTGCAGCATTTTACCGCAGCCGGAGTGGATGACATCATTCTTGTGACCGGAGAAAGTGACATCGAATACTGCCATAAAATGGTGTCAGACTATGGATTTGACCGCGTCCGCCGGGTGACGTCCGGCGGAAAAGAGAGGTATGACTCGGTCTACCGCGGACTTTGCGCACTGAAAGAACTGGGATACGGAGAAAATGACGTCGCCGCGATCCACGACGGTGCCCGTCCGTTTGCAGATGCGGAGATCATCCGGAGAACCATATCGGATGTGCAGGCTTACGGGACATCCATTGCAGCCATGCCGTCGAAAGATACCATAAAAATTGCGCGGAAAATGAACGACGGGGCATATGAGGCGGTCAGTACGCCGGACCGAAGTGCCTGCTGGATGATTCAGACGCCCCAGACCTTTTTCTTTTCGCAGATCAAAAACGCGTATGACGGCATATATGCCGATCCGGCTCTCCAGGCAGGCGTGACGGATGATGCGATGGTCATGGAACGGGTATTGGGTGTAAAATGCCATCTGACAGAAGGCGCGTACCGGAATATAAAAGTAACCACACCGGAGGATCTGATGATCGCTGAGGCATTTCTGCGCGCCGTAGAATAAGAAGGCGGAGTAATGTGTCATCAGGCAGAATCCTGCGGGATGAACAAGATATAGGGATGAGGAACACTCATACACAAATTGTTGTGGTTGTGAAAACAATTGCAAAATATTCTGCAAAAAAATCAAAATAGTCGTTGACACGAGGAAACGACAGTGATAATATAAGGGACGTCGCTGAAAACCACAGGCCAAACGGCCCGGGGGCTGCAGGACGGAAGTGAAAAGAGTGTGAGCTCTGACGCCTGAGGAACTTGAAAAAGTCCTTGACAAAAGGTTCACTGCCTTGTATAATGGCAAAGCACGTTTGGAGAGATATCGAAGCGGTCATAACGAGGCGGTCTTGAAAACCGTTTGTCCGAAAGGGCGCGTGGGTTCGAATCCCACTCTCTCCGCTTTATATAATCGAATATTCCAATCGATTCAAGCACTGCAGAAGTACCCAAGTGGTTGAAGGGGCTCCCCTGGAAAGGGAGTAGGTCGCTAGTAACGGCGCGAGGGTTCAAATCCCTCCTTCTGCGTGATCTCTTCGGAGATCGGAACATTGAAAACTGAACAGTATATAAAACCCTGAAAATTCCAAGAACAAAGGCCGATAAGGTAGAGGCCTTAAGTTCGAGAGATTTTCAAGAACAAAACCTTAAACAGTAATAACGGTTAAGAATAAGCCAAGCTTAAGTCTAAACCGGATCAAACTTTTAACGAGAGAGTTCGATCCTGGCTCAGGATGAACGCTGGCGGCGTGCCTAACACATGCAAGTCGAACGGAAATTACAGAAGGAAGTTTTCGGATGGAATTTTGTAATTTTAGTGGCGGACGGGTGAGTAACACGTGGGTAACCTGCCCTGTACCGGGGGATAACAGTT
>NZ_JONJ01000009.1 GCF_000711825.1 [Clostridium] aminophilum DSM 10710
TGACCGGCACCGGGAAAGATACCAATCCGCAAGAATCTTTAAAGGTTTCCTTTATAGAGTAGCATAAATCCATAGATTATACACGTATTTATCAGACGGATTTGCATCCGTCTATTTGTCGTGGAAAAAGACATGGAAAAAGAGGATGCCGGAACAATTTCAGCACCCTCTTTAAAGTTTCAGCCTCGGGATACAATACTAACTTAATGACATTGCCAATCCCGGAGATCCTTCCTTTTTTTGTAATTTTTCAGTTCTCATTAACCTCTGCCGGCTGAGATGGGGATTCGCCCTCCTGCGCGGCTTCCGTTGCCGCTGCCGCCGCTGCGGCCTTGCGGTTTGCATCCGCCTGGTTCGCTGCCGCCTGTGCGGCCTCCGGCGAGAGTTCCGCAAGCTGTGTTCTCGCGGTCGCCGCCTGCTCGGAATCCGTAAAGTTCGCGATAATCTGCGAATAATATTTGATCGCGTCCTCTCTGTTGTTCATCGCCTTGCTGATCGATGCCATGTAGAGGATTACCTTCGGGTTCGACGGGCGGATCTGAAGACAGGTGTTATACAGATCCAGCGCGCTTGCAAAACGTCCAGCCGCCCATTCGGAATACGCTGTGTCTTCCAGAGTCTGATAGCCGTTCGTCTCGATCTCATTTTTCAGCGCCATACCGATGCCCTTCACCGTCTCATCGGTAAAGGCATCCGGCCGGAATTTCGGATAGAGTGCCGCCGCCGCGGACATATTGCCCTGACGGAGATAATTCTCAATCTGAATCATCGTCGAATACTGCGCCAGCACGCTGTCGCTGTTGTTCATCAGATCATTGAGCTGATCGTCGCTGCTTTTTTTCGCAGTCTCTGCCTCGGAAAGATTGGTCTTCAGACTTGCAATCTCCTCATTTTTCTGATTCAGCTGCTCGTTGAAGCCGAAAATCTCCTGTGCGTGGTGACTGTTCAGATACCGGGTTCTCGCCGGCATAATCAGGAAGAAGACCGCCGCCGCTCCGAGAAGAAGACCGGCACCGATGTTGAGAATCGACTGCCATCCCGTATTCTCTTTGTAACTGGTCGGAATTATGACGTCATCATCCGTCATTCTCCGGTGGGAAAGCGTACTGCGGAACCGCTTGTGTTCCAGCTCCGTCTTTCCGGTCTTTGACTTTACAATCGCCATGTAGCGGTTGGCTTTCGGGTTTTCCCGATCGATTTTCAGAACCTTCAGAAGCGGTCTTCCCGCCTTTACGTAACTTCCCGTCTCAATACAGAGAAGGGCGAGAAGAAGCTGTGCCTTCACGAAACGGGGATAACTCTCCACAACGCCGGACAGCTGGAGAATCGCCAGGTCGACATTGCCGGACTGCGCCTGCATAAGTGCGGAATTATAAGCCCGGATCTGTTCTCCTGCCTCTTCCAGTTCTCTCTGATGCTCCTGAATTGTCTCAATATACGCCGCAGCGCGGGTATCCTTCGCATCCAGATTGGCCGCAATGACCCACTGAACCAGAGCCTCCGAAATCTCCCCCATCTCATAATAGATCAGTCCGAGAAGATCCCGGGCATCGGAGTGATTTTTGCAGATATTGAGACAATGCTTCAGGCAGTACGCCGCTCCGGTCAGATCGCGGCGCTTTGCACGGCGAAGGCCCTCATTGTACAGACTGTTTGCCGCAGCCCGGATTTGTTTTGAATGGATCATGCTGCCCTCTCAATCCTTCGCCTGTTTCATCAGTTCCATCAGAATATCCGTCATATCGGTGAGATCCTGTTTCACGATCGCGTCACCGACACCGCTGACATCCAGACTCGGCTGAAAGCTGCTCAGCTCCTCCTCAAAATCGATGAGTTTTTCGTCTCTGTTTCCTGCCATAGATTTACCTCTTATTTCAATATTCCTTTAATTTCTCCCGCCAGATAAAGGGATCCGCAGATAAAAAGCAGATCTCCCGGCTTCTTCTCCCCGGCTGCACGCCGAAGCGCCTCCGGAACCGACGGAAAGACTTCATACGAAGAAAGCGTGTCCTCTGCGGCCTTCCGCAGTTCATCTTCCGAGAGCGTACGCATCGACTGCATCACAGTCAGATAAACCTTGTCGGGCTGAAGCCGGTCACGGATGATCCCGAGCATCTTCTCGTATTCCTTGTCGGAAGCCACCGCAAAGAGAACCCGTACCGCACCGGTACCGTTCTCCGTACCGTCCGGTCTGGACTGTGCGATCTCCTTCGCCGCTCCGGCAAAAGCACGGATGCCGCCTTCATTGTGGCCACCGTCCAGATAGATCTCCGGAGCGATGCGCTCCATTCTGGCCGGCCACTTCATCCTGTATATTCCCGCCGCAGCCGTATCCGGACGAATCCCGTCGAGCTCAGCGATCCGCATCGCGATCATGGCATTCACCGCCTGATATGGCGCCGCAAACGGCACTTTCAGGTTCTGCTCACCGCCGGCGATGAGTTTCGCGTTTATCCGGAGCATTCCGTCTTCAAAATGAAGATCCCGGAAGGAACCGGTCCCGACCGGATACGCATCCGCATGATGCTCTCCGGCCGCCTTCGCCATTACGCGGGAGGCATCCGGATCCGTGTCATCATAGACTACCGGAACGCCGTCACAGATAATTCCGGCTTTTTCTGCCGCGATCTTTGCTACCGTGTCGCCGAGAAACTGCATATGATCCAGACTGATCGACGTGATAGCGGTCAAATGCGGCTTTTTGAGACAGTTTGTCGCGTCGAGCCTTCCGCCGAGTCCCGTCTCCAGAACAATGCGGTCCGTCGGAATCTCCCGGCACATCACGCAAAACATCAGAAACAGATATTCAAAATAACTCGGAATCGTGCGGTATTTCTGCCGGATCGGCTCCTCCGCCGCCAATACTTCCGCATAAGCGCGGAGAAACATTTCATCCGAGACCATTTTCCCGTCAAAAGAGAAACGCTCGTTTATCTTTACCAGATGGGGTGATGTAAACACCGCCGTGCTTAGCCCCGCTTCCCGATAGATCGAGCCCAAAAACGCGCAGACCGAACCTTTTCCGTTTGTCCCGGCCACATGGATGACTTTTCTGCCGTCCGGCTCCGCGTGAAGCATCGAAAGCATGCCCCGCAGTTCTTCCATACTGTGTTTTTCTTTTGTAAAACGCGGAATGGAATTGATATGTTCCTCTGCTTCTGCCATAGTTACATGATGATAATCGAACATAATCTGCCTCCCCCATCAGCAGTCTTACGAAACTGCCGCGATAACGGGCAAAACCCCGCGAATCGAGTTTCGCCACGTTGCATACAGGGTTTATTATATATGATTTGTCAAAAGATGGGTACCATAATTTTCCGTCCCCCCTCCCCTGTCTTATATCCTTCCCGATCATACGAAAAAACGGCGGATTCCGAAACCGGTCCGGAACCCGCCGCACATGGCAATCCGCCGGACCGGCACAATTTTTGCCGCCGTCCGGAACGGATTGCCCATATTTTCATTTGTCTGTATTCCTTTGACAATATTCTTTTATCTATATTCTTTTATCTGCATTCTTTTTCGGTATTCATCCACCGCTTACCGGTCACTTTCGTTCTTTCCCGTGGAATCTCGCGCCAAACTGCATCGCCTTTTCCTTCATGATCCGGTGTCTTGTCCTCGCATCGGCGGTGAGGAACATATCAAACAGTTTCAGAAGTACCGGCATTGCGCAGGTAACCGCAATCACCGCAAAGAACGCGCCTCTTCCGACCAGATGGCCGACCTCACTGATAACAGGAATCGAGGACAACTGATTGATGGAATAACCGCAGAGTGACAGAATCATGCCCGACGTCAGAATCGACGGGAAACTCATCTGCGTCATCTTCTGCGCCGCAATCTTCTTGTCCGGCTCCGTCTTCCGGATCAGCTCATAGTTTTCCATGGACGATATCGCATAGTCAATGCAGGATCCGAGCTGAATACAGCTGACAACAGCGTATGCGATGTAGATCATTTCCTCTCCCGCAATATACGGGAAGGACATATTCATGTAGATCGCGATCATGATCGGGATCATCGTCACAATGGGGATGACCAGCGACTTATAGGTAATGGCCACAACCAGGAAAATGCAGAAGATCGCCAGATTGTTCGCGTTGGTGTAATCCTCCGACAGAATCTGTTTCAGATCAATGTTGGTCGGCGTCATACCGGCGACAAAGCCTTCCTCCGGATAATATTTCCGGATAACGCTCTGAACCTCATTGCTGTCTTTAAACGCAAGCTCACTCTCTTCCTTCGTCTTCAGATAGACCAGAATTCTCGTCCATCCGTCCTTGTGGAACAACTCCGTGATCTTGCCCGGCAGAATCTGCTCCGGAACGCCGTCCGGAAGATAGGATGCTATGCCCATGACCTTTTTGCAGTCCGGCATCGCCTCAATCTCATCGATGATCGCTTTCTCCGTCGCGGGTGAATCGTTCGGGAAAATGCAGACGAACAGGTTCGATTTGCCGAATTTTTCCTCGATCTCCCTCGTTTCCTGATAAATTGCCGTCCGTTTTCCGGACGCAAGCGCCGACACGCCGAACTTGAAGTCATTCATGCTCTGGGCAAAATACGCCGGAAGCGCGAAGATCAGGAGAGTTGCGAGAATGTACGGGCTTAAACGGTTCACACGGATCGAAAACTTATGGAAATCCGGCAGAAACGGCTTATGCTCCGTCCGGTCAAGACGGTCGTTCCACCGGAGAAGAAGAGCCGGCATCAGGAAGATAACCATCAGCAGCGAGCAGATGATACTCTTCGCGAGGACGATACCAAGGTCGAAACCCATGTGGAATTTCATCGTGACAAGCGCGAGGAAACCGAAGAAGGTTGTCATCGAGCTGGCGAGAACCGTGTTGATCGTGTTGCCGAGACCGATCTTCAGGGCGGTCTCATTGTCCAGGCCTCTCGCGCGCTCGCGCTCATAGGCATTCAGCAGGAATACCGAATAGTCCATGGAAGTCGCCAGCTGCATGACGTCCTGAATGTTGTTGGTGACAAAGGAGATCTCTCCGAGAATAATGTTGCTTCCCTTGTTCAGGATGATCGCGCACAGCATAACCGTGAGAAACAGGATCGGCTGAAACCAGGAGGTGGTCGTGAACAGCAGAATCAGGAAAATGACGGCTCCCGCAAACAGAAGAATGAATTTCATCTGCTGCTGTACATTTTCCGAAATCAGCTTCTGTGTGGGCGAAGGTCCGGTCACGTAACCGCGGTCGCCCAGAATCTCCGTCAGACGGTTGATCGCCTGTTTGGTGGAATCGTCATTGTCTCCTTTTTTGAAAGTGAGATCCATCACCGCATTTCCGTCTTTGTAATACTCATCGATTTTGGTGTAGTCGATGAAATCCGGCGACGAATAGATCGGCGTGGTCATATCGCACCACACGATCTGATCGACACCGTCCACCTTCTCCATGAGGCTCTTGTACTGCTTTGCCTCATACAGCGTGACATCCTTGATCATGATGCGCGCGGTTCCGGGATATCCGAACGTTGCCTCCATCTTGTCGATCGCCTGTTTGGATTCACTGGACTCCGGAAGGTACGACGTCAGGTCATAGTTGATGCCGACAAACGGAATGCAGATCAGAAAGAAGATCACAAAGACGGCCACGATTTTGGAGATCACGTGATTATGGTCGACGATGAAATACGCCAGTGCGTTTTTCTTCGGCGCATCTTTGCCGTCATTTCCGCTTCTCTCCGCATCCTGCCTTTTCCGATGCAGTTTTTCTAAAATACTCATGAAGCACTCTCTTCCGCAATATACTGTAGTGATCCGGGGCTTTTTCCGTTACTTTGAAAAGAAATCGCGGATCGCCTCAAAGATCTTTATAAAAATGTTGACGATACGGCTCCAGGCATTGCCCTTGTCCACATCCGCATCGTTGTCGGTGATATCGGTCGGAACCGTATTGTCATCAATCTCATCCGTTCGAAGAATGATCTGCAGGCTGTGCGGCGCCGGATTCTGCTCAGAGGTGAAGGATACCATCTCCGCATCCGGATCGATATTCAGGAAATTATGCTCATTTTCCATCTTATCCAGCTCGTTATCGACCGTCTGCTTCATCAGGTCGGCCGCCTCCCGCACATCTTTCAGATGATCGATGACATTCAGCGTCTGTGTGAGCGTTCCGCGAAGCGCCTTCAGTTCCTTCTGTGCTCCCGCATCCAGATTCGGGCCGGCGGACTTTGCCGTCTCATTGACCAGATTCAGGAGATTATAGGACGCACTCATCTCGTCTGTCAGATCGTTCATCAAAGTCTCTGAATCCGAAAGGCCGTTCTGAAGCGACGGAACGTAGGAATCCATCGTATCAATCAGCGTCTCGACATTGCCGCAGAGATCATTCAGCTCATCCATCACGCCGCGCAGATCGGTAACACTGTCCGCGCTCTTGTCCGCGATGCTGTCCATATCCGACAGAAGCTTATCCATGTTGTTGAGAAGCTGGATGACGGAATCATCGACACCGTCGGCCACATCCAGAACATCCTCCGCATCCTGGAAGACCTTGCTCGCCGTGTTCGAATAACCGTTCTTTGCAGTACTCTCCGAGGTTCTCCGGATGATCTTCGCGTACTCTTCCAGCTGTTGTCCGAGAACTTCGGCCTGATGCTGCGCCTCGGCCTTCACCTCGGCATTCAGCGGCGGCGGGAGCTGTCCCGGGGAAGCCGCCGTGATCTGATCCGCGGCTTCGCCGATCCGTGTCAGAGCTTCTCCCGCGTATTTATTCTTTGCGGCAAGATTCACGCTGTCCTCCAGCGACTTTTTGACGGCAGCCGCGATCTCCGGATTCTGTGCCGCAATCTCAGCCTGCCGCTTTGCCTCGGCGGCATTGATCTTGTCAATATTGATCAGGCTGTCACTGATATTCGATCTCGCCTGATCCAGATTCTGACGCTGTCTCTCATGAAGCGCGGAAAGTTTTTTCTTGATCTCAAGTGCTTTTTCCTTCGCTTTATCGCGCTCCGTCGCGCTTCCGGAACCGGACGCCGTCCGAAGTGCGCTTCTCAGGGACCGCAGTGATCCGTCCAGATCATCCAGTTCTCCCTGCATTCCCTTGAGCGTCACATACATGGTGTCAACATCCTGATTGATGTCCGTAACCGCCTGCTGGGTAATCTGAATATACGGAATCATCGCCGCGGTCTGATCAGTCAGCGTGCGGAGTCCGTTTACGGCTTCCGTGCTGAGGTTTTCCATCTGAACGCGGTTTCCGCTGAAGCTGTTCTGCGCGGCCTGAAGATTGCCGATGCCGTCCCGGGCAATCGCCACATCGCCCTTCATCGCTTCCATGGACTGAATCAGCTTCGTCATGCTGTCGTACATCTTATTGCCGTTTTCCCGCCAGGTGTTCTTCGCCTCGTTCAGATCCTTGATTTTGCCGAGATCGGACAGTGTTCCCGGAACCATGGCCATAATGATGCCGGTACTGGTAAAGTTGTCGGTTCCGAGGCGGACGGTATAGTCGCCTTCTTCACCGGGAAGTGCCATAAACATGATGCCGGTGTAGCTTCCGACGCTCTGATTCTGGGAGCCCGGCGCATCGACGCTGTAGCATTTATCCATATCCACCGGAACTGCAACGGTCAGAAGCATGTTATTCCGGTAATAAACATTCGCCCGGTCGTTCGGCGTCGCCTTGATGTGAATCTCGATCAATCCCGATGCGCCCTTTAACTTCTCCGCTGCGGTTTCCACACCGTTCAGCTTGTAACTGATATCAAAATTCCAGGGAAGTTCCACCGTATTCCGGTCCATTTTCCCCTCATAGTAAAAACGGCTCGTGCCCTCCGGAACGGTCCAGCTGAGTTTTCCGTCTTCCCTCTCCGGCTCCGACGTGTTGGTCATATTGATGACATCCGTGTATTTTCCGTAATCGGTAAAGGACGTCAGACCGTTCATTCCGACGCTTTTCACCACATTGGTCGATGTAGCTCTCCCGTAAAAATCCGCATTGACATAGAGCGTCTCATCGACCTGGACCTGCGGTTCTGCGGCAAACGCCGGAAGAAGCGTATTCCCGGCGATCATCAGCGCAGCGATCCCTGCGGCCAGCGTTCTTGTCATGATAGTCCGATTCCTGTTCATAGTTCTCATCCTCCGGGCTCAGACAGGCTTTATTCCCCGTCTGTCCAAACCGCAATCCATGTCTGAAAGCTAACTTTCAAACCTTCTCTTCTATCCCGGTTTCTTATCGGGACAATTCAATCATAAAGTACTTTCTGCCGTTTTTCTCCGCAGCAGCGATGCCTGCTCTCGAATAATAAACAGCCCGGTCGGTCCGTTTTTTCTTTGTCTCATTGTGACGCGCCATCAGGCGGTCAAATGCCGTCGATGCGTCATACGTGTTGCTGATATAGATCTCCATATGACGTCTGCTCTTCCATTTCGGAAGATTGGCGGCATAATAATCGTCAATGGTTCCCTCTCCGGTAACCGCGTTGTTGAGATAACCGTTCGCAAGCGCCGCTTCCAACCGGTGTTCGGCGGTTCTCTGCAAAACCGCATCGATCACAAATGCCTTATCTTTATCGTAATCGAACGGGGAATCATCGTCCCGGTCCGACGTCTTGTCGCGATCCTCGCCGTCATCCTGTTTGGCTTCATTCAGGCTGTCGGCAAATTCCTGCTGTGTCTCGGTGTAAAATCCGACGGGAAAAGTCCCGCCGCCTTCATTTTTCTTTCTGGCTGCGCTGGTGAGATCGCCCGAGTCGGAAAACAGATATTCCGTCTCCTCATCTTCCACCGTCCCGGTCATCATCGCGCCGGAGCTGTCCAAAAGGTACCATTTCCCCTCATCGCGGATCCAGCCGGTCTTCATCAGGCCGTTTTCATCGAGGTAAAACCACTGTCCGCCGTCCTGCTGCCAGCCGGTCAGGCGTTCTCCCGCCTCATTGACATACGTCCAGCCGCTTCCGGTATTCTCCCAGGTCGCCGCATATGCGGAGGCACACGGAAACGCCATACTGATCATCGATGCCATCAGCACCGTTCGAAACATGTTTTCAGGCCCTGTTTTCATAATCTTTCCTCCGTATATCAAACTTTTCTTTATATTTTATCGGCACTGCGTTACAAAACATGCACAAAAACACATTTTATTTAATTATTGTACCATACCGGACGATAAATAAAATAACGACATAAATATCTTTTCCATCATCCGTCACGATAATTGACATCTGTCGATTTTTAAACTATAATGCATTATACAAATGATGTTGGAGAAATGCAATAAACACTATCCATCATTAGTACGTTTATTCAACACAATGTTATATAAATGTCTATTGTTTATAAAATAATTCGCAAGGGGTGCCAATATGGACGAAAAAAACTTAGACCGAAGAATCCGCAAAACCAGAAAAGCGCTGCGGGAATGTCTCATTCAGCTGATGCGCACCAAAAAACTGCAGGATATCACCGTCCGCGAGATCTCCGAGATGGCAGACATCAACCGGGGCACCTTCTATCTTCATTATAAGGATGTTTACGATCTGGCAGAAAAAATTGAGGACGATTTTGCCGAAGAATTTGATCAGATCCTCGAACAGCACAGTGCTCTGGAGCTGTCGGAAAAACCGTCTCTTCTTTTTAATGAGCTGTATCCGTTTATCAAGCGCAACAGCGATCTCATCTCCGTCATGATTGGTGAAAACGGAAACATCAATTTTGAGAACCGTATGAAGGACATCATCCGCGACCGGGCGCTCCGCAAATGGCTTTCGGACCGCTATTCGACGGATTATACCGGTAACGGAATCTTGAAAGCGTTCTCTTCCTACATTGTTTCCGGCTGCATTGGCCTTGTCGAATACTGGATCAAGGACGGAATGCAGGAATCTCCGACCGAGATGAGCAGTCTCACCGAGGAATTCATCACCAAAGGAATCCGGGTACTTCAGAATCCTGTGGAACATTAATAGAAGAGCGAAAGAATGGATATGATCCTATAAAACAAGAAAGACCTTGTGCACCATCAACTCCGGTACACAAGGTCATTTTTTGTTTTATTCCGGTTTTATTTTCTGCCGGATCTTATTTTTTCAGCGATGCAAGGCGCTCTTCCACCTGCGCCATCATCTGCTCATAGTTCGCAAGTTTTGCCTTTTCTTCGGCAACCTTCTCTTCCGGTGCCTTCGCCAGGAACTTCTCGTTGGAAAGCATCTTGGTCGAACGTGTCAGCTCGCCCTGGAGTTTCTTCTTTTCCGTTTCCAGACGCTCAATCTCTTTCTCGATATCCACGAGTTCCGCAAACGGAATGTACATCGTCGCCTGCGGTGTAACCGCGGACACGGCGTCGCTCTCGATTCCGTTCTTGTCCTTCTGTGTCACAACTTCGGACGCATATCCGAGTGTGGCAAAGAACGCGCGGCTCCGCTCAAATACCTCCAGAACCTTCTCATCCTGGGACACAACGTAAACCTTTGCCTTACGGCTCGGCGCAACGTTCATGGATGTGCGGACGTTACGGATACTGCGAACCGCTTCCTTGATCATCTCAGTCGCATTTTCCTCTTCTCCGAAGTGCCACTCATCGCGGTATACCGGCCAGCTGGAAACCATGATGGTCTCCTCTTCTTCCTGAAGATTGTCGAAGATCTCCTCGGTGATGAACGGCATAAACGGATGAAGAAGTTTTAAGCCGTTGATCAGGACAGTCTTCAGCGTCCAGATCGCCGCTGCCTTGGTCTCATCGCTGTCATCGTAGAGACGCGGCTTCACCATCTCGATGTACCAGTCGCAGAACTCTTCCCAGATGAAATCCTGAACCTTCTGCAGCGCGATACCGAGTTCGTACTTGTCGAGATTCTCGGTAACGTCCTTTGTCAGCGTGTTCATCTTGGAGAGGATCCAGCGGTCTGCCATTGTCAGGTCCGCCAGCGAAACTTCCTTCTCGCCGGCCTTCTCGATGTTCATCATGATGAAGCGGGACGCGTTCCATACCTTGTTGGCAAAGTTGCGGCTCGCCTCCACTCTCTCCCAATAGAAACGCATGTCGTTGCCCGGCGCGTTTCCGGTCATCAGCGTCATACGAAGCGCATCCGCGCCGTATTTCTCGATGACATCCAGCGGATCGATACCGTTGCCAAGAGATTTACTCATCTTCCGTCCCTGACTGTCGCGGACAAGGCCATGAATCAGAACGGTGTGGAACGGAACCTTTCCGGTCTGCTCGATACCGGAGAATACCATTCGGATAACCCAGAAGAAAATGATATCGTAACCGGTTACCAGAACATCCGTCGGATAGAAGTACTCGAGTTCCTCGGTCTTCTGCGGCCAGCCGAGTGTGGAGAACGGCCAGAGCGCGGAGGAGAACCAGGTATCGAGGGTATCCTCATCCTGGCGGAAATGTTTCTTTCCGCACTTCGGGCAAACGGTCGGCTCCTCACGGGAAACCACCATCTCACCGCAGTCCTCGCAGTAATAAGCCGGAATCCGGTGTCCCCACCAGAGCTGACGGGAAATGCACCAGTCCTTGATGTTCTCCAGCCAGTGGAGATAGGTCTTTCCATAACTCTCCGGAACAAAACGGAGCTTTCCGGTCTTGATCGCCTCGATCGCCGGCTTTGCCATCTCGTCCATCTTGACGAACCACTGCGGCTTTACCATCGGCTCTACGGTCGTATGGCAGCGGTCATGGGTTCCGACGTTGTGTGCGTGCGGAACCACCTTAACCAGAAGGCCCATTTCCTTCAGGTCCTCGACCATGGCTTTTCTCGCCTCGTAGCGGTCCATGCCGAAATATTTGCCCGGAA
Source organism: [Clostridium] aminophilum DSM 10710 (assembly GCF_000711825.1). GTDB lineage: Bacteria > Bacillota > Clostridia > Lachnospirales > Lachnospiraceae > Clostridium_R > Clostridium_R aminophilum. The sequence goes on from NZ_JONJ01000009.1 coordinate 11,776, forward strand.
CGGAGATCTTCGCGTCATCGGTCAGGATGCAGATCTCCGCGAGATTGTGTCTCTTTCCGACTTCGAAGTCGTTGGGGTCGTGTGCCGGTGTGATCTTTACGCAGCCGGTACCGAATTCCTTGTCAACATAGCTGTCCGCAATCACCGGAATCTCACGGTCGGTCAGCGGAAGCTTCAGCATTTTGCCAATGATATCCTGATATCTCTCATCCTCCGGGTTTACGGCAACCGCGGTATCGCCGAGAAGCGTCTCCGGACGGGTTGTCGCGATCTCAACGAATCTGCCTTCCTCGCCCACGATCGGATAATTGATGTGCCAGAAGAAGCCGTCCTGATCCTCGTGCTCTACCTCGGCATCAGAGATGGATGTCTGGCAGACCGGGCACCAGTTGATGATACGGGATCCCTTGTAAATGTATCCCTTCTCGTAGAGACGCAGAAAGACTTCCTTTACCGCCTCGCTGCAGCCCTCATCCATGGTGAAGCGCTCTCTGTCCCAGTCGGCAGAGGAGCCAAGCTTGTGAAGCTGGGAAATGATGGTGGTGCCATACTCTTTTCTCCAGTCCCAGCACTTCTCGAGGAATCCTTCACGGCCCAGTGCCTGCTTGTCGATACCCTCGTCTTTGAGCTTATTGGTGACCTTGACCTCCGTTGCAATCGCAGCGTGGTCGGTTCCCGGCTGCCAGAGTGCGGAGTAACCCTGCATTCTCTTATAACGGATCAGAATATCCTGCATGGTGTTGTCCAGCGCGTGTCCCATGTGCAGCTTACCGGTGATGTTCGGCGGCGGCATCACGATGGAAAACGGCTTCTTTCTCTTGTCCACTTCCGCGTGGAAGTATTTTCCTCTGAGCCATTTCTCGTAAAGGCGTTCCTCAATGTCCGCCGGATTGTAGGTCTTTTCAAGCTCTTTCATTGCTCACATTCTCCTTATGTTTGATGCATCGGTCCGTACACCCTCATCTGAGGGTTCCGGACCGGATTCTCTGATTTATCGCGTTTGATTCCGCGTGGCCGTTTCAGGCGGCACCGGTCAAAGATCTCGAAGGCAGGGCATAATAAATACCTGCATGATACTTCGGCGTCTCCCAGGACCAGGACCAGAACCTTGACCGTGACCGGTTCCCGTTTACGGCACCCAGACGCCTTCCTCGTTCACCCTGTAGCCGTCCGGTGTCACCGTGTTTGTAAGCATCACGCCGGTCTCTCCGACATAATACCATAAACCGTTCGACTGAATCCACACATTTGTGCGCATGGAACCTTCCGAGCGGTAATATCTCCAGTATCCATCCCCGTTCTGCCATCCGGTCACCATCCGGCCGTCACCCGCAAAGGTGTAATAGTGATCTTTGATCCGAAGGGTCTCGGATGCGGCATAGGTTCCATCCTTTTTCAGGAACTTCCATACCCCTGACGTCTCCTCAACCCAGCGGCTTCCAATCACACTTCCGGCATTCGCGGCGGAGGATCCGTTTGCCCCCGGACCGGAGACCTGACCCGCGTCCGGCCCCTGTGAGACGCTCTCCGCCGTCTGTGACGAATTCGCAGCGTTCTGTGCGGAACTCTGAACCGCCGCAAAGCCATAGTCAAAGAGCTTTCTCGTGTCCGGATAATGGGTGCCGCTACTCTTCAGAACTACGGCAACCAGACGGACTCCGTTCTGCTCTGCAACGGAAGTCAGCGTGTTGCCGGCTTTCGATGTATAGCCGGTCTTTCCGCCGATAAAGTTCTCATAGTAATACGCGCTGGCCGGATTCAGCATCTTGTGTCCCATGGTCAGATACTGGGATCCCTGGGTTCCCGTCGCCGGGAAGGTGTAATGCAGGGACGACGCCACCTTCTGAACCGTGGAATTCCGAAAGGCCTCGGCGGTGATCAGTGCATAGTCATGCGCCGTGGTGTAATGGTTTGAATCGTTTAATCCGTTCGTGTTGGCAAAATGGGTTCCCGTGGCACCGATCTGCGCCGCCCTCGCGTTCATCTTCCCGACAAAGGAAGAGACACTGCCGGAAACCGCCTCCGCCAGCACATTGGCCAGTTCATTCGCACTCTTCAGCCACATGCCGTAGAGAACATCCCCCGCCCTGAAGGTGTCTCCCGCCTTGACATCCAGCGTCACCGCACCGGATTCGAGGTTGGAAACCGCAGCCTCGGAAACCGTGACGGTCTGATCGGGATTCAGGTTCTCCGCCGCCAAAAGCGCGGTCATCACTTTGGTGATGGATGCCGGATAAAACCGTGTCCCGGAATTCTTTTCAAAGAGAAACTGCCCGTGGGTCACGTCATAGAGCGCAGCGGCCTCGGACGAAATCTCGGGCTTTGCGATCTTCGACGATACTGCTGCCGACGAAGCAGCCGTTCCTGTTCCGATTCCTCCGCCCACGGTCGGTACCGCCTCTCCCGCATGAACGGTGCTCTCGATGGTCGGATAATCCTCCGTGACCGTTGGAAGCGGACCCTGACCGCTCTCCGCTCCCGGTCCGGCGCTTCCCACCGAAACGGCAGACGCGGAGGACGAACTTCCTCCCGGACCGTCTGCAAGAGCGGAGAGCGGCGTGACGGCAGACATGGTCAAAACCGTCCACACCGCGGCAATACGCCAAAACGCCCGGGATCGATATTCCTTTTTTACCAATTTCTTTTCCTCGCAGTTCGTTCATTCTTTACTCTGCAAATTCTATTTCAGAATATTTTGCATATACAAGGAAAAATTATATCACTCAAACCATTATTCGGTCAAAGGATTTACAATCATATCGTCCTCATATCGTCCTCTTTTATCGTGCTCTTATTTTTGCCGAATCTAAACCGACGAAAACTCCTCGCCAGCCCATATCCAATCACCGCGCCGATACTGTTGCTCAGAATATCGTCGAATTCAAAGAGGCCGATCCCGGTTCCCAACTGCACCAACTCGATGGCAGCGCTCAGCACCACAGCCCAGATCCATAACCCCTTCCGTTCGAATCTGCCCAGTATCGCCCCGAACGGCACGAACAGCCATATATTGTTTAGTATGTTCTGACGGGTCATGGCGGATGAGAAGAATGCTTTATATGACCGTAACAGTTCAAATTCCCCATGACTATCACCGGTTTCACGATATGCCATCGTCATGTAGAGAATGAAAAGAATGTAGATAAACAAAAATACCGCTTTCCATTTCCCCTTAACAGCCATAGTCACAACCGTCATCAGAATGCCAAAGAGCAAAACCAGGTAGGGTTTTGTGTTCAGCACATTATCAAGACGCATCATCTGTTCCCCGTTTTCATTCAGGTAAACACTCTGACCATTCACCTGTTCGACCCCGAATTGATTCCGGCCAATGGTGACCGGTTTTTCATCGGCATCGTAATACTGTGTCTTCGCACCTTCCTTTTTCACAATCGCATATCCGCGGTTCGTGTTATGTGCCTCGCCCTTCTCATCCAGATATGTCGTAATCTGGACATCGCCCAATGCTTCCGTCCGTTTTCCGTACTGGTCAAGATCCGAAGTGGCCGGATTCAGGTTCTCGTCGAAGTACATGTCGGTGGTTGCCTCTCCGTCATAAGAGCGATGTACGACGGCATAACCAGATGTGTTCCGGATCAAATCTCCACCCTGGTCCAGATATCGAAGCTCACAGATATGATTGGATTCGTCATAGACACGCTGATACTGCCAGTATCCCTGCTTCCGTTCAACCTGCCTATCGCCGATCCAATAGGTTTCAATGTCTGCTTTTCCGGCATCCGTGTAAGTCCTCCGGACGGTATCATAACCGTCTCTGACAACAGTCCTTTGATCCCGGGCATCAAGATATACAACCTCTGTATTCCTTTTTCCTTCATAGCGCCGGGATATCTGTGCGTATCCTGCCGGAAGAACCGTAAGATTTCCCTTTTCATCAAAATACTGTTCCAGAATCACATGCCCGTCTTTTTTTGTTTTTATAACGGTCGCATATCCCTTATCTCCGGCAAACGTAATATGCCCTTCCGAATCAAGGTAATCCATCCGGTCATAATCTTCTGTACTCTCCTTTTTCTCCGATAATTCGGCAGAGCTGTAAGAAGATTTTTTAATATTCAAAGTGAATGTGACAAGTACAATAACGATAATAAGTATAATCGGAATCACCCGCATCATCCGGATTCGTATTTTTTTCATGTCAGCCCTCTTTTATCAGGGGTTTTGTTGCGACAAAGGCGAAAGCTAATTCATTGAGTTTTACTTGTGTCAACGAAACTGCGAATTCATGCCCGTGCCTGTTCGCAAAATACGGTCAGGAACATTCTCACGTTTCTGCCAAATCGCATTTTCAGCTCCTGAAACGCATCCACCAATTTTGAGCCTTTGAGCGTTCGCGAGAACATGTCTGTCCGAGCACAATTATAGTGCGAGGTACTTTGCGTATTTGCCTAGAATCTTCTTTCCGACAATCACGCATAATAGACTTACGTAAATCGCAACTACCGAATTAACCGGAAACACGGCGATCTGTCTGTAATATGGCAAGCGTCTCAAAACAGACATAACAGCCAAGTGTGAGAAGAATATTCCAAACGAATAATCCCCCAGCAAGTGAAGAATTTTCGGTGCCGGAGTTTTCTCTGTTTCTAAGTACCTATAACCCAGTAGTACAAACTTGCTTCCTGTCAAAATAGCTGACAACTTTAATTGGGTGCCGCAATTCTGCTCTCCCATAGAAAAGTACCATAAGCCTTCTGCTATTTGCAGTCCAATAGCACCAACCAACAGGATGAGTATTCTTGATGTTGGAAGTTTGATTTCTAGTAATCCATTACCAAGCATATACCCAAGGTAGTAATAGGTGAACCACCCAAGACATGAAACATGCATTATTAAACCGATATACTTGTTTACTTCGTAGCCGGTCATAAGCGGGAACAGTCTCATAATGATTATTTCCAGTGGCGAGATCACAAACCCTAAGCATTTGTATTTTGACCTTGCCAACTTATCCATAGTCGGGATTAGCAGGATAAACTCGCAATATACAAAGACATAATAAACCACTCCGGCTGCTTTTGCAGTTATCAAGTTATATAAAAAAGACACCGGAATATTCGCAGGGCTCTTTATGTTCCCGATAATTACATAAATGAGCGTTCAAATCACATATGGAATAGCCACCTTCTTTATACGCTTCATTGGATTCCATCTATCAGCGTTGGAAAGCATGCCACTCAAGAACAAGAACGTCCCAACCGAAAAGTTTAACAGTGGCCTGATCCAGGCTTGATCTATTCCTGCCGGGGAATTGTGTATCAAAACAACTGCAAAAATTGCAAGCCCTCTTAATACCTGAATCTTATAACTCTTGTTGTCCGTTATCTGCAACATTAACTCATTCTGCCTTTCGAGTTATTCTGACATTAAAACATCAATTATTCTATCTGCGATATGCCTCATATCTTTGTCACCGGGATGTCCCGCTACTCCATTATGCGCAACAATATGAGGATCGCTTTTGTCTTTCCATTATTCCAGAGACTTTCCACGTTAATGAGCATCACATTCACATCTACGCTTCCACATGCAACAACGGCGCAATCGTGAAAGCGCCCTTGGTTTTTTATTGCTCTTTTGCTGCTTTTATCGGACACACTTTAATACATTGGTAGCACCGAACACAAATATTTCCGTCAATCACAGGATATTGAAATCCTTCTTCGTCTGGTTTCATTGTTATCGCGTTCCTTGAGCAAATTGCATAGCAAGATGTGCATCCGCAGCACTCTTCTTTTCTAATATAAAGCTTAGGTAGTTCTTTCATTTTCATTCTGCTACTTTCCGCAAAATGGTCTTGCATTCTTTTAACAATTATCTTGACATTGCTTTATTTGGGATTCCAAATACTTTCTTTCCAATCTTGCTATTAAACGCCTGCATTAAGCTGTTACATCACCATCATGTTCAAGTAAACTCGTAGAAGTAACAGATTCCAATTCAGAAATAGTCTCTACCAATGTGTGAGGATGCATTGTTTTTACCTCTATGGCCAGATTGACGTTAGTCTGCCCAACATTTCTCGCTCTGACCTTCCAACTCCGACAACATTGATCAACAGCTTTGATTATCTCTTCTTCGTTGTATGAGCTGCTGTTCACTACCAAAATAAGACTTTCTCTTTCCTCAGGAAGAATAGAAAAGAGAATAATGCCTATTGTAATAATAATAGATCCTATAACTGCAATCATGGCATAGCCGGCTCCGCAAACGATACCAATGGAAATGCTCCAGAACAAAAATACCAGATCCATAGGATTCTTTATGGCAGTTCTGAAACGTACAATAGATAACGCACCAACCATACCAAGTGATACAACGATGTTTGACTGAATCGTTAAAATGACCATCGATGTAATAACTGACAAACCAAACAATGCCAAATGAAAGCTTCTGTCAAAAAAAGAGTTTTTATTAAACATCTTATAAATCAGGCAAATATACAGTGAAATCAGCGCCGTAAAACCCGCACACAGAAACATGGTTGTAATATCAAGATCACTTGTTGCATATCCTTCAAGAAATGCTTTTTCGATTGTTTCAATGAGATTCATAATCTAACCCTCTTTCGCTGTTATTGATGAAATTTTCTGCACATATAGTACTTGCTAAAAGCTGTCCACTCCAACCTCTTGATTCTTAAAGCATCTTTGATATGCAGTGGCATGACCTCGTCCCATTTCACTTCCAGCACGCAATATCCACACGGAAGAACAGGGCGTTGTTTGTAATTATCTGTCAAAAAAAGGTCTATATCCTCAGATGAGGTGATTTTTCTGTCAAATGTGACTCTGACATTTCCACCACTGTATATGAACGGAACCCTCTCATATGTAACAATAGTTTTAGGAAACAGTCCCCTTATTTCCAATTCGGACAATAACTTTTTCTTTTCTTCCGACATATCGTCTAAGATGATCGGAAAACCTCCGTGCATCAGGGTGTAACACTCTTCTTTTGTTAAACTGCAGGATTCCTTCATACACATTCCGTGGCTTTTGATCTTCTTCTCCAGCACAATACGTTCCGTATCGAAATTATAGTATCTGATTCTAAACTTTGATCGGGGATCAGCGCCGGAAAGGTTCTCTGCAAGGCAGGTATCATTCATATCGTCAAAATATAAAGACCTGATCAGATAAGTTCCATCCCCCCGGACATGCGGGTCTCTGGACAAAACCCCCATTGCCTTAACGAGCAAAATGCCTTCCTGCTTTGCGTCTATCAAATACTTATATTCATGACGCCATCTTTTCACATTTCCATAGCGGCTCGAAGAAACTCTGGTCTGTTTTCCGGTCTCCGCAACTGTTTCAACGCTCATCTACGCACCCCAACTGAACTTTTCTCAAACCCCCTATGTTATAAGTGCCAACAATGCTACGACTCTGAATTTTGCAATCATAGAGATAAAGATTGGCTTTTGTTGTAACAAACGCATATCTGCCGGCTATAATGTTCATTTCGCCACCGGAAACGATCAGGCTTCCACGCCCATCCGCTCCACTCTTCGTTGTCTTAAAAGCATTCTTTTCAGTAGAAATCATAAACTCACCATCGTTTACAAGAATCCCATCATTTCCATGAATAGCCGTACGCTTGCACTTAAGTGTATACCTTCCTCCCAATATCTTTACAAGATCCTTTGAATGAACCGCATCCTTATAGTAACCGTTAACTTTCAAGGATCCCATTCCATTGAATGTCATATCACAAACAGAATATATACAGGATTCCAAATCATCATATTTACGATAATCACCGGAATCGGAAATGGTATTCTCTGTTCCATCAACCACGGTAATAATGAGCTTATCGGCATTTTCGCAGTAAATAGCGGGGCCGGATTTGGAAACCAGTTCCAGACCGTTTAAAAGCAAATGAACATTCTGTTCCTTCGCATCAATATGAATCATCCCTGTAAGCTTTCCGGAAAGCAGGTAATCTCCTCCCTCACTTATTTCCACATTTTCAATGCTGTTATCAAAGCTCATTATCTTCATATCTGTGCCTTCAACCACCTGATCCAAATCAGTGATTTGGAGATAAGATAACTGACTCTGAAAATCTGTCTCAGTCATTGGAACATTGACATATCGGTATGCATCTTTTTGGGATTCATGTGAGCTTCCGATTCTCCAACAAACGAACAGGACAAGAATTAGAATCAATAAGATAAGAACTCGCCCGAACCCCCGATGTTTCCTATACAAAAAATAAAACGGTTCCAATGGACTACTGGAATATCGCATTAATCTTCACCCCTCCCTTCACAATAGGTACATCTAATGTTTCATCATAATACTTCGTAGTAATTTCATTTGCAGTAATTTCCCAATGGTCGAACCCCTCATCTGTGGCTATTACTGTAACCGGATAATCCGTAAAATAAGTTCCCGACCATTCGTCCTGAATCTCCGGCTGTATGGTGTTTAGCTTAATCGGTCTCCCCGTCCTGTTTGATGTAAGCGTTACCGTTTCCTGTGAACCCTTCAGTTCAAACTCCTCTGCCATATAAGGAACTATATATTCAGAGCGATATGTGAAAAAATCAGTAATCTTCGGACTTGTGTTTCCAAATTCTTCCAGCTTTTGCTGTACGTGTTCTTTTCGAAAATCCGTGTTAACGATATCCATAAATGTAAGAACCAAATTTCGGCAAAAGATTGAGTTTTTACGTAACCCTTTGTAAAGTGGCTGGTTTATCATTGTAGGATCAGCTTTACGACCAATCGCTGGGCCAAGAGTAAATGTGTTAACCTGCCAAGGTATATCATTTGATGTATGATCTCTTAACCTTGAATTCCACCCCAAATCCAAATCATATAACAGCCACCGCCACCGTGTATCACCATATTCCGCATCTTCCTTAACACCACTCTTCCAAGTGAGGCAGTTCCACTGTTCATACATATCTTCATTATCCACATAAGCATTGATACAGATATAGTCTATATAACTCTGTATATCCATTACAGAATTAATCTGTGAATATGCTTCCTCATCACTTGAATATCCGGCATCAATGATACGCAGTAAATTTGGATCGGTTTTATTCTTAACAAGTTGGATATTATCAGAGTTTAACTGGTAATACTCATGAAAATATGAATCACTGTATTTTTCAAGCAAATAAACGGAGTACCAATATTCGCCATCCAAAAAAACTTCTACCGGCATTCCATGCTGTATCCCGACATCCCTGTCTTCTACAAGCGACGGAACAAATGCATTCTTAAAGCCTTCTCTTAACACGAAAGAATGATTCGGTTTATCGTTAATGACAGGTGAATCAAACCATTTACTGCCACTATACTTTTTTCTGGAATAGATGGAAAAACGCTTTAGTCCACGAGCACGAGTAGACGCGCCTTGAATTCTAATTCCAACAGGCTGATTCAACATTACTCCTGAATCGTTTATAATCTCAAAGTTTGCAATCCTTTCCCATTCTTCACCTCTTTGCATATAGTTGGGAATTGGCCCATCTGTTTTAATCTCCTTTTCATCAGGCTGCATATCTTCCTCAAGGGATTGATTGTACCACTCTTCATATTGCTGACCATTTACATATATTCCGTTTTCCTCATCAAAAAGATTCCTAGGATCTGTAACAAGCGATATTACTGTTTTATCTTTATACTTTTCTAAATCAACCCAAAATGTCTTGGTTATCGTCTTACTTTGATTCCCTTCCTTATCCACAGCCATGGCACGTACAACAAAAGCCTTATCTACCGGATCTTTCCCAATCTCTTCCTTTTGTTTGTACTCTTCCTGAACATTCTGTATCGAACGGAATATATTGGGCTCACTGCTTTTGTCATATACATGAATCGGTTGGCTATAACAATCAGATTCCACCGTTGGGTCACTACAATCCAAGGTATAGTAGATAGTTTCTCCCTCCTCTGCACTGAGTGAAAGATAAAAATCAGATTCGTAAAAACCACTGTCTGCCGAAAAAACAGGCGCTGCTGCTTCGAGAAGTTCAGAAACTTCCTCTGATAAACGCACTACCGCCCAGCCGTCACTGTTCTTCTGATAGCTTTCATCACGAGCTAACGCTGGCACAACAATACTATCCAGGATTTTCCCTTCTACATCTGAAAGATATACAATGGTGCCGCCTTTCTTTTTTATATCCATCCCTTCATCATCTTCCATCAGACATGTATAGGTATCACCGGAATGAATTCTACCACCGCTTACACGGATATACCGCAAGTCATCCCCATTAGCTGAAAGAAACAATTTGTCCGCATCAAAAGCAAGCTCTCCGTCGTTTTTTATCACAACATAGCTGACATCATTATCCCCATCACGATCTCCGAAATTTGGTTTTGCTATTGTTTTTCGACATACTTCATTAATCGAAATAAAGTCAGCCCCCGTTCTGGAAAGTTGATACCCAATCATAATGGGAATAAGCGTTATCATAAATAAAAACAGCAAAGGTGAACGATACCTAAATTTTTTAGCTGTGTCACAATGCTTTTTTACATACTGATAAGCCGCCCCGGAAATTACGGTGGAAATTGTTACCGAAACAAGACATGAAGTTGAAAGCCTTGTAATATCCTGATAAGAACATTTTAATGTAAGCAGATTTTTGATAGTCAAAAACAAACCATCCGAAAAGAATACATTAAACGATATAAAGAACAAGAGAAAATTGAAAAGAATATTGACAGGAGTACCGATAGTCAGTGAACGTTTCCAGTCTTTCTGGTTTTGAAACGGAAAACTATAGATTACCAACTCCATAATTATGATAGACACCAAATGAGCAACTAACAGAATCAAAATAATTTTCTCCATCTGTTTTGTATATTCCCCTTTCTGCCAGCTATAAAAAGCTCTTGTGCATTTTTGGTTATTATCTATTCTTTTGAACATTCGCAAAAAATCGAATTATATTTGTAAAATTATCACAATTTCCTATAAGAGCAAGAGCAGAAACTTGCGCTAGACTCACTTTCGATGATGGTGGTATACCACTTACATCGAATCAAATAATGTTTGACTATTCATGACCCCAATTATTCTTTTAGCAATTTTCTTGACTTTGCGTTTTATTGGCGACCCCAAATACTTTCTTTCTAATCTTGCAAAAGATAGTTTTCTCATATCTATGAAAAAGTCATCCCTCTGTACTGGCCTAACAGCAGATTGGTATTCAGCTGAATTTCTTTTTACAGCTTGCTCGTATTCACAAGATGCATATATTATCTGCCCTTTTATACCTTCAAATATATTGGCTCCCTTTTCAGAACGAATTAAGACAAGAGATGTTCCCTTATAATCATTTAATTCCGGGAGTACATTCTCCACACCCCAGAAATCACCAATCGAAATATCTGCAGTTCTGTAGCTTTTTGATCCACATTCATAACATGATGGTCTTAAAACATAGTTCTTTAGGAACATCTGCATGTAAGGATTTTCTTTATTGGGCGAAAACCATTGTTTCATGTCGGAGTCATGCATCAATCCAAAATCATTCCAGCTATGTTTCTTGCTTCTGAAATTCACTTTTTTTAAAACGGCATGGTTTTTCGTTTCAAAATATTCCGCATATCTTTTCCATAATTCCGGCGATGGCACTCCGTGGCAGATAATATCCATACAGAAGAGATTCTCATACTCTTTTCCAAGAAATAACTTCAATCCATTAATCTGACATGGACAACCGGAGAACATAACTTGAACACCACACTGAAGATCATCAAGTACCTGTCTGAATGTATCCCCTATTTTGCTCTGCAAATACTTGGAGCCTCTAAGACACGACAAGTCCGCTATCTGATCAACTCTTCTGTAAACAGCTTCCTTACAATCTTCAGACATAGCTGTTCCGTAGACAACTCCACCATTCTTTAGATAATACTCAGCTAAAACTGAAAATATTCCGCCAGAAGAGCTCTCATATCTTATATCATTGTCTCTTGAATTACATCCATATGATGCAATAACAGAATTCATCATTCATTCCTACACTTTCTTCCTTCGCTTTACCATTTGAAAAACTTGTTTTAAACTATTCCTATTATCCAAAAAGAAAAACATCCCCGCTATCAATGACAAAATTATATCAACCGTATTATTGGTCCAGATAACCCCAATTGCTAATACAATCCCCGTGATTAAATACGCTCCGAACACTTTCCAATTAACTCGTATCGGAAAGACTTCTCTGATATCCTTCATTCTTGTAACCCACATTACAAAAAAGCCAACAAATGTGGATAGTGCCGCTGCAAATAATCCAATGAATTTAATACAAATCAAATCGATTCCCAGATTTACAACTGCGCCATACACACTCGTCTTGGCAGCTCCACCGGTTTTCTTTCCTTGCAGATATCCGATACTGCTAAATGAAGAAAAGCCTTGAAATACCGTTCCAAGATAAAGAAATCCGGTGTAAATTGATGCTACCTTATAGGAGTCGCTTAAGATAACATTCATCGCAAGTTTTGTTAATGGAATTAATACAAAGACCATTCCAAACGATAATTTGTACAACTGTTGAAACACTTTCTTAGTATATTCTTCGGACTGCTCGCTTTTTCCCAATTCAGCTAACGCCATATCTGTCCATGCATTATTAAACATTTGGAAAATGACCTGTAAAATTGAAGGGAACTTATGTGCCACAGAATAAATTCCATTAGCGGCACTATTAATGAACATTCGAACTACGTAACGATCCGAAGCCCCCATAACCCACCAGCTTAATGCGGAAGGAACAAGTGGGATCGAATAATGAAGCATGTCTATCTGGTGCTGTTTGTAATTTGGTTTGAAATCAACTTTTCTTAAACGCTTTTCAAGAATCAAGATCAGTACGATTGTTGCATAAAGACTTATCGCATTGCTCTGAAGGAGTGCTATAACACCTTGTTTAAGAATACAAACCTTGTAGAAATTCAGTCCAACTAATACTGTAGTATGAAATAAACCCGATGAAGCGAAAAGTATCTGATTTTTCAGTCCTCGAAGCAGCTTCTGCAAACATTCCAGGATCCTGTCTCCAACCAGAATTGCAATAAAATAATAGCAGTGCCATACCGGAATAAAGAAGTTAATTCCTATTAGTACGAGCGAACATAGTAAACAATTCCTCAGCAATAATTTATATGTTGCTGAAATATATGGTATCTCATTGCCTTTTTCTTTAATAATCCATCTGTATGCAGCATCTGAAATCTTCATTGTTAACAACGGAGACATCAAACTTACTGTTGTTACAAGAAGATCATAGTCTCCCAAATCTTCCGGAAGAATAAAGTATGTATATAGAGGAACAATCAAGAAGTTCAGAAACTTCGTTCCAAAGCTGCCTATTGCATAGGTAATTGTTCCCGTTAATAGAGCCTTATTTTTTTTACTACTACTCATCCAAATGATATTAACCTCTCGATTTGATTAAACGATTACAATGTCTTACTTTCAATACGGTTGAGTAAATTTCACAATCTTTTCAGCCCCCGGCTAATACTGCTTTCTCATGATCTTGTTTCAAGCGTTCTTGCTATCCTCGTTTATTTTTCCAATGCATTTCTCAGCCAATTGATCGAGCGCTCACGCTCCATCTGGATTAGTCTATCTGTTTTTTCCCAATCGATGGTTTGTCCAAATTTTAAATATCCTTTTTCTACATCAAAGTCTTTCATCTCTCTATTATCCAATTCAATAAGGTCTAAGAGATTTGAAATTCTTGATGACATTTTCTGTCTCGAAGCAGAATTCACAACAAATGGTACATGGAACAATATTGAAAAAACTGTTGCATGAAAAGAATCTGTATACACAAATGATGCATTTTTGATATACGATAACCAGTCTTCAACATCTGGTGTCATAACGATTGACGAACCATATTTTATGATATCCGCACGATTCATAGAAAGGATTACAATCTTCATCCCCATCTTTCGGGCAAAATATTTAGCTGTTTCATAAACCTTTTTATCAAACCGTACCTGATAAAGAAGTAAATATGTTCCCTCTATAATTGGTTTATTGCATTTTTTCAGCCAAAATTCTTGGTCAAACAGCATTGTAGGATCCAGTACAACCTCCGCCCTGATTCCCAATTCTCCAAGTATGGACTTCCCACTTTCTTCTCTGACTGATACGTGAGAAAATTCGGAAATGTATTCTCTGACACTATTCTTGTGACTATCCGGTATAATCCCATTACCAAAACTGGATGCGTAAGATATTTTTTTTGCTTTCGTAAAAGTAAGGTAGAATGGTAAATCAAGTTGTTTTTTAGTAGTATAATCGCTATTCCAAACCTGATCACTTCCTACCAAATACAGATCCGAAATTGGTGGATTTTCTACCAATTCATCATATGAAAAATACCGAGTAGAAAATGCACACTCTTTTTCAATAAAATAAAAAAATTTCAAATAGTCTTTCTTTATTTTATCAAAATACAATTTTTCCCATAGGAATCTTGTAATAGCATTCTTGCCCCACAGACGGCTTCGTGATGTGCTCCTTTTCACAAATTGTTTGGGATTATATATATTGCTGCGTTCAGGAATATAATCAATAAACTGTACACCATGACCATCATTTTCAAGGAACTTAAATAATGCATAAGCTTGTAAGATGCCACCATAATTCTTTGCTCTGCTAAAAGTAATTAAAGAGATGTTCATTTTAAATACTAAACTCCACTTTTAAATACTAACACTTATTTTCTATCTATCGTTTTTACAAGGATAAGAAATACTGGCATCGCATTCAGATACAACTGATACCTTATAAGATCATTTTTCTTATAATATAAATTAAGCTTAGTCTTATCTAATCCGCTTAAGTACTCTTTCAATTTATTTATTCTCTGTCGATATTCCTCTGGTGCTCCCCGTAAAAAGTAAATTTTAGATATCCTCAGATATGTTCTAGCCTTACGCGCTTCATTGCTATCTGTTTCGTTAGGAAAGTGAGTTTTTGCATCCTGATAGATTTTATCCGCAATATCTATGGCATCTAAGTATTTCTCGCTAAACACCTTCACTCTACTGCTTGAACCTTCTCTATGAATATAGTGATATTTATTCACATTAAGAATTCCAACTTTACATGCTCGTGTTAAAGCAATATACGTTGCGTACAAGTCCTCATGAATCCTCTTTCCTTCCGGAAACAAATCGTCTGGAATAATACTCTTTCTAAATAGTTTGCTGCATACCGACATACCTATTGTCGACAAGAAAAAGGCATTCATCCATTCATCAACATCATTATAAACAAGCTCATGTCCATGGATCTTACCTTGTTCCATAGAAACAATATCCAGTTTTTCTGCATCAGCATACTTTAACATACATTCGTACATGTCTGTATCAAACTGATCATCAACGTCTACAAACCCAATATATTCACCTGTGGCTATCGCTAATCCACTGTTTCGAGCAGCAGAAACTCCTTTATTTATTTGGTGGACTACTTTGCAATTATGATACTTTGCGCTCATTAAATCACAAATCTCGCCAGATCCATCTGTAGAACCATCATTAACAAGAATAAACTCCATATCGTCCCTTAATGTCTGAGAAGCAAGTTGGAAACAACAGTCTTCAATGAAGTTTTTCCCATTATAAATTGGTATGATTACTGAAACTTTCATAAATGCTTTTCCTCATACATTCTCAACTACTATGTTTATTTACCCTCTGTGTCTCAGCATATGTCTATATACTCAATGATTCGCAGATTTCTTAATTAAACTATTATGAAGCCAGTTTTTTCCCATGTTCCAATCTCGTTTAATCACAAATGGTATTGACATAAGCATGTAAATATTAAAAGCAGCTGTATCTAAAATCAGTGACTGGTTATAGAAAGTCAAGAAAACGACTAATATACATACAACTTCAGTAAGAACAAAATACTTCTGATACCGGGTTGGTATATTATTTTTTTCTTTTCTCGAAAAAATAAAAATGAAAACAACTAATGCATAATAAAGACCCAATCCAACGATACCTATATTGGTAATTTCAAGTGATGAGAAAAAATAGTGATATCCTAATATACTATACTGTTTATTAAATCCACTTGATAAAAAATCTGTACTGACATTATCGGCATAGCCTAACCCTAAGCCAAACATTTTTTTGAAAGGATCCGTCAAAAAATTATTTAACATAAATGGAATCGCAGTAGTTCTATTCAGCAAATGTTGTCCATAAGTTGAGCCGTCTGCTCCTGCATATGAAAGCATCGCCGCCATAGAATAGATAGTGTTCTTATGGCCAAAGTATCTGGAGTACAATGCAAAACCGATAGCCACAAGAGCAACTGCCGTAACTACAAGCAATATTTTTTTTGTCGTGAATCTGGTGAGCATTACACACCAAAATGCAATTAGGATAAATTCAAAATAAAAAGCTTTCATTTCGCCAATTGCTGCCATGAATAAACACAACAAAATGGGAATACTCATTCTTAACAGGCTGATTTCTTTATATACGTACTTTATTAATGTGTAAGCACATACAATACACATGAGCACATTCAGTCCCGCTGTACCACCTGCTACAGTTTTACCTGTGCTATACAACCCTGTTACTGAATCAAATCCATATCCAAGAAGGTACTCAAATACACAAGCCACAAAATTGACATACAGGAAGATTTCCAAAGACCTAACCATTTTTTTAATGGTTTCCACTTTGGCAAACCTAATACACGCTATAAAAAAAATAAAAAACCTAAAAAAAGTTCTAAAGCCCCATAAGAAAACGAAGGGATTATACAAATGTATAAAATAGCCAATCAATGTTTCGATAAATAGTAATGCAGTAATTCGCTTTATCCAATTCAAGCCTTCTATGTTTATGTTACTTCTTCTTTCATCTTTAAACAGCATTACCATCAACGCAATCCAAGCTATATCACTCACATATGCAATTGACTCCGGAGCATCTATGATATGTATAAAAGACTTATATATACAATTAAATATTATCAAGAAGGAAATCCAAAAAGTTGGTTTGCAATAAAATTTCCTTGATATTCTCGTGTCAAATATATTATGTTTACGCAACCTGCGAACTCGTCCTTCTGCTGTAGGTATCATCAAAAAATCTCTCTTTCAACGAACTGAAATCTGGCTTTAAATATGAATTTTTATTTAACCTGTAATGACTTATCTATATACACTTTTTACACTCACTTGTTTAAGTCTGACACATTTTTTAGGTAATTTCGCATCTTTTTTCTGCGCAGATATTTAAAGATCATCGCTTTAAATGGCAACCTATTAATAAGCGGTCTTATTACTCCAGCAATTTCGCCTTTCAATCTCCTTGGTTCCCATTTGGTTACAAGCGAATAATAATCCATATCTATCGAATCTTTGAAAAAAAACGCTCTCATCACCGGCCGTATTATCTGCTTTTGGGGTCCACCAACAATATTGGTATTATTCTCTTGAATAACCTTTATGTTGGCTCTTCCTTCTATCTCTTTCAGCAAGTACTTCCCTTTATCTGTATGTGCCCATAGTTTCGTAGTCCCTTTATCGTCATCCATTGCTTTATTGACAGAAGCTATTTCATTAAAGTCACCAATTGTAAAATCACTGACTCTTGGAACTTCTCTGAACACACATTCATAGCAAGATGGTCTAACATTTAAATGTCTAAAGAAAAGATTTGCATGAACACGACTATCATACTTTTGATCCATTTCTTTACCATTGCTAAAGAATACTCTTACATTCGGAGTTGAATATCCATAATGTTTGTTTCTAAACTGAACGTTTGTTACTTGAGTCTTATATTTCTTGTTTAAGTACTTAATCCACTCAGCAAACAATTTAGGAGACGATACACCTAAACATAACAAGTCTATTGTGTAAAGATTATCTATATGTCCAACCACATTTTTTAGGCCATAAACCTGACATGGAGTTCCAACAAATAAAACTACCTTTCCTTGGGCAACTAATTCTTTGATCTTGCGAAAAGTATCGTTTAGGTCGCTTTGAACATATTTTGATCCCCGTAACTCAGAAAGAGCCTTTGTATTGTCGCAGAGTTTATGACAAACAATCATATTATCATATCCTACAGCAGACACTACTCCCCCCTGTTGTAAAATATAATCCGCAATCCAAGAGAATGCTCCTCCGGCTGTACTTATCTGACGTTTTTTTTCATCCTTATACTGTACAGCAACATAGAGGCTTTCTTTCTTCTCAGATCCCCCAATATTTTGTATCGGACAGACTCTATCACAAGCATTGCATCCAGTACACTGATCTGTGTCTACCACGGGATACAGAAACCCTTCTTCGTCCGGTTTCATATCTATACATTTTTTCGGGCAAATACTGTAACATGCGGTACATCCACAGCACTTATCTTTATTAACTATCTCTATCATTGTTTACGTCTTTTCAATAATTTCAAAACATCCTTTTCAACTGAAACAATGCTTCTGTTCAAGCGAAATAAAAATTCTTTTGCACTGCCATATCAGTTGACTTTATGCTTTTCATCAAACTCTTGCCATGCTTTTTCGATTTTCTCCGCTTTATTTAATGAACAATACTTTTTTGTGTACTCATCTCGAGTCCGTTTAAAATCATCAAAAGAACCTATTACCTTGGCTGGTACTCCGCCCACAATTGTTCCCGGCGGTACATCACGATTTACAAGACTGCCTGCTGCAACAATTGCATTCGGTCCTATTGATACGTTAGGCAAAACTCTTGTGCCTGCTCCGATAAACACATTTTCATGTACTTCTATACACCCTATATATTCCGTATTTTCACGCTTACCAGCCATTCCATCAAAAACCCAATGAATAATATCATGCATCGTAAATTCTACATTTGCTGCAATTGCCACGTTATCGTGAATTTTTAGTCTATTACCATCTGTCGGATATTTTCTTGGCTGCCAATGTACATGCTCACCAAGAAGAGCCAGTTTTCCTTTTTTTCTAAGCCATTTTACACGTTGCTGTGCAGTAGGAATTAAAAAAAACCATGCTCTTTCTAACACTTCTAATTTCGCTTTTCGCATATACGATTTGCTAACTGATAGCGACAGATCTGAATAATTATTCACCTTTTCTCTCCTACATTTCATTTATCAATTCTAGTAGTTTCCAATGCGGTACGCAGATATTCAATCGATTCGTTTCTCAAAATATTCACCCTATTCTCCACTCTCGAATAATCAATTAGTCCTTGAACCGCCATCACATCTCCGTCATATCGTCTATTGCTTAACCCTAACAATGTACACAGACTATCAATTCTACTGTTACGAGAATTTACCCCTGCATGAAATCTGTTAAATGTCAAAAACCTCTTATGATGAAGAATACTAAAAACTGAACCATGGAAGGAATCTGTTAAAATGAACTCAGCATGTCTTATCAAATTGACAAAATCTGCTGCATCCATGTCAAACATCTGAATATCTCCGAATTTTAGATCCCTTTCAATGAAATTGTCCAGAAATGGACATGTCACTAACTTCAAACCGGTTTTGTTCTTAAATTCCTCTGCGGCCTTTCTATGGTCTTCATTTGTTCCCAAAAAATAGCAAAATACATAAGGCTCCTCAACCACTCGACGGTCCGGAATCATTTTGCCCCATCCATCGGCATCGAACAGAAGTGTTGGATCGCAAACCACCTGAGTAGTTTTCCCTATCAAGTCCTTAATGATTTTCTGACCAGCAAGTTCTCTCGTACTCAATGCCTGAAATCTCTTCAAAAACTTAGTAAAACCTGTTCTATATCTAGATGGAATATCACTAACACCAAAACTTGTTGCATATGCAATTTTCGGCTTATTATCAGGTGCAAATTCAAGCGTATAAAAATGACTTCCCAGGTTGTGAGGCAACCAGAGCTGATCGCTTCCACAAAGGAATAAATTATAGTTCCTTGCTGTTTCTTTTACTAATGTTTCCCACCCATTATAAGGTTTCGAAAGATTCGTAAAGTATTCTTTTACAAAGCCATCAAACCGTTCATTTCTCATGGTCACATTTTTATATACCTCAGGATATCTTTTAATAACCTTTTTCTTTTTCTTTGCTGCCAGCTTGACTTTTATGAATGATACATCCATTAATCGTGGAATGGTTTGCAGAATAAAACGAGGGGTGAGCTTCTTCTTGTATCGGATAATTTCTGAATCATATCCCAGTTCTTCAACCATCTTCACTGTGGCTAAAACCTGTAACTGACTGCCAAAGTTTTTTGTGTCATAGCATACCGCTAATCCCACTTTATCCATTAGTACCCCCATTGATCAAATCTTATATTTCAATCCCATTGCTCTTATAATACCCCTATTTCTTTTAGCAATCCTTCTGTTATAACATTATCTACATTGAATCTGTCTGCTTCCTTCTGGCATTTCTTACTCATTTCCTGAAGATCGTATTTCCCTTCAATACATTCCTGAATCTTGTTTTTAAGTGCCATCACATCATGCACAGGAATAAACAATGCTGTTTCCTCTTCTTGTAAAAAAGCCTTATTGTGTGCCCAGTCCGTAGCAATCATAGGCACCCCAGCTATGAATGCATCAATGAATACACCTGCGAGGCCTTCACTTATCCAATATGTAGGGAACAACATTGCATCATAGGCAGCTAATTGATCATAACCTTCTTTTATCCTAAGATTCAGAAAACCCTTGTAATTAACATTTTCCAACATGCTAATTTTTCTAAAAAAAACATCTTTATATTCATTTTTAACCTTGCCATAGAAATCAATTATGTACTTATCCGCAAAGCCCTCTTCATTCAAAATTCCAGCAGCTTCAAAAATATAATCGCATCCTTTTTCCGGCATGATTCGACTTAAAAAAACTAACCGAAGTGGTTTAGTGGTAGCAGGATACTTTTCGTTCAGCGCTGGATAATACTCTATTGGTTTAAAATTCGGCACTTCTTTCACACCGGTCACGCCACACGCTTCAAGCTGCTCTACCATCAGTCTGCTTTCAACTAATGTGTGCTTCATATAATTGACCGTCTCAGCTTTAAAATCATTATTTTGAACTTTTTGCCCAAAATTACCGCCAATTACCCAATGAACGGAGTTACCCCTCCATCCAATCGTTTTCATAAGTTTCATCAACGGATAGACATTTTTTGCAGAAGTGGAAAGAATTAGTGTTGCATTTTTTTTCGTAAGCATATTCCATGCTAACTGTATCAAAACCCAAGGATGTTTTCTCCAATTTTTAAAATCCATTTGCAGGCACTTAACTCCGAAGGTTTCAAGTTTGCTAATACACAGCTGATTCTTCATCGTTTCGCCGCAATCAGCAGTCTTGCCTTTATTAATCCATCCTACATAAATCACTTCATTGCTCATATCATCCTCTCCTCTGGTGCTACTTGCCGAAACCTTCACTGTTTGAGATAGTGATCTCACCAAAGACTACTTTCCCGTCAACAATAAAAAATCGGTTCTGGCATGCAGAAAATCCTCGGAAAGAATCCTTGCATACTTCAGGAGTTTATCCAGTGCTTCCGGCTTTTCAATTGCTACACCACTGTTCGGATATGCCATTTCATATCCTTTGATCAAATTCCACTCGGTTAGGATACTTAAGATTGAGCTTATATCCACACTTCAATCTGAAGAGCAGCTTCAGTTCCAATTCCTTATTTACTTTATAAAGAATATTAAACGGTGTAAGAATCACACTCTTTAACAGATTGTCCATCCGAGTTTACCCCTCAATAAAACTCTCAATACTGTCAATAATCTTCTTCGTGTTACTCTGGTATGCGTCAAATTCATGTTCCTTCACGAACTTCAAACCGCCTTCCAGTCCCGCTGCATCATTCAGTCCACAGATCAGGTTCTGTCCTTTGAACTGTTCGATCAGCTGAATCTGATGATCATCAACGTGTTCGCCGTACTTTGCAAGTCTTGGAACAGCAATAACCTTTTTTCCCTTCTTAACTGCACCGATGATTGCACCGGTACCCCCATGTGTAATCAGAATGTCACACTTGCCTTCCTGTGCATCGAACTCTTCTCTGTCCAGGAACTGCTTATATTCAAAATATTTCGGCTTATAATCGCTATATCCGGTCTGAGCAAACACCTCATCCTCAATAACGCCTTTTTCAATCAACTCATCCACGGCCTGGAGGAGTCTATTAAACTGAAACTTCTGAGATCCCAATGTAATAAAGATCATCTTCCCCTCCAATCAGTAGATACCTCCAAGATAGATCGCCTTCGGAAAAATCTTCTTCATCTCCGGCCACTGAACATAGAACTGATCAGCGTACTTGTATAACAGCTTTCCGGTAAGAGTTGCCGATGTCACTTTAGCAAAGGACTCTATGTAAATGAGCTTCTTTCCGTGAAGTTTTGCAATCAGACACATCGGAATCGTGGCAAGAACACCGGTGGAAATGACCACGTTTGGCTTCTCTTTTCTAAAAATCCTCAAAGATATGAATGTATTCGCAATCATTCTTGGAATGAAGGTCTTTTCTTTACGATTGACCTGCTTCAGGTAATACATTTTTTGTCCTTTGACGTTTGCTTTATATGAAGTTTCCTCCGTGATCACAAAGCTATCGTATTTCTCCATCAATGGTCTCAGCATCACCAACTGTTCAAAATGACCACCGGAGGATGAAGCAAAACAAATTTTCTTTTCCATATAGTTTCGTCTCCGCTCCACCAAAACACCTGCACCATTCAAAACCATGGCAGAATCTTTTTTCAACAAAAAAAACCTCGCTAATCGGATAAATAAACCGGTTAATTCAGGTTGTCAGATTTGCTTCTCCTTATTTCTGTAGATTTAAAATGTCAAAGTGCCCTAAATGAGACTTGCATCTCACAAGGGCCTTTGACTTTCCTACTGTTAAATTTCTCATCTGTTCCGGGTTGGGTCTACATAGAATCTTCAAGACACACCGTATAGTCAATCTCTCTTGAACAGGTCTCTCGTATAAATCTTATCGGCTACGTCATCAAGCACCGAATCATATCGGTTCGCGATAATCACCTGACTCTGTCTCTTGAATTCTGCAATATCGTTGAGAACCTGGCTTCCATAAAAACTGCTGCCATCTTCCAGCGCAGGCTCATATATAATTACGGTTGCGCCTTTTGCCTTAATCCTCTTCATGACACCCTGAATACTGCTCTGACGGAAGTTATCGCTGTTGCTCTTCATCGTCAGCCGGTAAACGCCTATGACAACTTCCCGCTCACCTTTGTACGCTTCGCTGTAACTGTTCGCGCCGGCAATCTGCAGCACTCTGTCCGCGATAAAGTCTTTCCTCGTCCTGTTCGACTCAACAATCGCATGGATGAGATTTTCCGGTACATCCTGATAATTTGCAAGAAGCTGTCTTGTATCTTTCGGCAGGCAGTATCCGCCATACCCAAAGCTCGGATTGTTATAATAATCTCCAATGCGAGGGTCAAGGCTTACACCGCGGATGATGTCCTGTGTCTTCAATCCTTTCATCTCCGCATAGGTGTCAAGCTCGTTGAAGTAGCTGACACGCAAGGCAAGATAGGTGTTCGCAAAAAGTTTCACCGCTTCGGCTTCTGTGACACCCATCAACAGCACTTGCGGTTCATTGAGAGCAGCATCCTTCAGCAGTTGGGCGAACTGTTCCACCTTCTCTCCCCCGCCGCCGACGATAATGCGTGATGGGTAGAGGTTATCATAAAGTGCCTTCGATTCACGCAGGAATTCCGGGCTGAAAAAAATTCTGTCTGTGTTGTACTTCTTCCTGACGCTTTCCGTATAACCAACCGGAATTGTGGATTTGATGATCATGGCTGCGGTGTCGCTGCTCTTAAGCACCAGCTCGATCACCGATTCTACCGCGCCGGTATCGAAGAAGTTCTTCTGAGGATCATAATTCGTCGGAGCAGCGATGATCACAAAGTCAGCGGATGCATATGCGGCTGCTCCGTCAACAGTAGCCGTTAAATGCAGTTTTCTCTCCCCGGACGCAGCCTCTGCAAAATACTTCTCGATGTATTCATCCTGGATTGGTGACTGCCATTTTCTGATCTTATCAATTTTCTCCGGCATAATATCCACAGCAGTAACTGTGTTCTTCTGGCTTAACAGAACTGCCAATGATAGTCCAACATATCCCGTTCCTGCAACTGCAATATTCATCGTTCTCCACTTCCAGCCTTACGGGCCGCTGTCCAACAACGAAAATTCACACTTTTCCAATATATCCACATTCAATCTCTCTTGTTTCAGAGCTTCTATCGGAATACTTCTGTCCAAAAACTTATGCCTTCGGCTTGCTGTACTCCCCATAACCATATCCGTACTTTGAGTATTTCTTTCCGTACTTATGGTAGCTGTAGTAACTGTTGTAATAACCGCTCTTTGTCATATTGACCTTGTTAAGAATAACTCCCAGAAATCGGACGCCCGTACGGTCAAGCTGTTCCTTCGATTTCCGGAAAAGACGTCTTGTGGTTACATCCGCTTCTACCACAAGCGCCGCTCCGTCCGCATAACGTGTAAGGATCGCTGCATCGATAACGGTTCCGATGGGGGCAGTGTCCATGATCACAATGTCGTAGTTCAGTTCTTTAATGAACCGGAACAATTTTTCGCACATCTCATCTTCAAAAAGCTCTGTGGGATTCGGTGAATAGGGACCTGCAAAGATCATATCCAGATTCGGCATCTTGGGATCGTTATAAAACCCGTCTTCCAGTGCCACCTGTCCCGTAAGCATCTGGGATAGTCCCACAATCTCCCCCCTGACCCGGTGCACAGCAGCAAACTCTGATTTTCGGATATCGCAGTCAAGATACAGCGTATGTTTTCCCGACTCTGCGAAAACTCTGGCAAGCTCAAAGGATGTTGTGGTTTTTCCTTCGTTTGGTGAAGTGGATGTAATAAGAATATTCTTAACCTTCGATCCGGAGAACAACAGGTTGGTTCTTAAAGTTCTCATGGCTTCACTGAATCGGAAATCGTCATCCGGAGCCAGTTTCAAATTTACCGTTTTTTTATTGATGGTCATTAACGAAAGATCCTTACTTTTGTTTTTTTCTGTAAGCATAATTATATTGTTCCGCCTTCCTGGCCGCCTCCGGGTCCCTTTCCGGGATTGCCGCAAGAACCGGAAGCTTGAAGTAATTCTCGATATCATCCTCCGTTCTTATGGTGTCATTTGCCATGGTTGAAATAACGATGAATCCGGCCGTGATCATGAAGAATACCGCCGCCATGATCACGGCATTTCTCCCGCTCTGAGGACCTGTCTTCTGGAGCGGAATCTCACCATATTCGATAATCTTCGGCGGATCCTGTTCCATGATGTCCGCGATATAGTCGGAAGCACATTCCGAAACCGCATCCGTAAGCAGCTTCGCTCTGGTTGGATCCGTATCCAGCACCGAGATATTTAAAACACGGGTATTCTGTGGATTCTCAAGAGTGATCTTACGTCTCAGATCAAGATAATTCATGTCCTGGATATTCAGTTTCTTAATGGCATTTTCCATGACGGTTCTGGAGGTGACCAGAACCTTATAATCAGCGGTAAGCTGGGAACCGATCTGAAGGTCCGTCAGGGACGTAATGGTGGTTTCCTTCGTCATAACATAGATAATGGAAGTGCTGGTATAAGTTGGCGTCAGCACGAACCTGGAAATCGAATATCCGATTCCGCCTCCCAGCACCAGCGCCAGGATAAGAATCAGAACCCTTTTCTTCAGCTCAAAAAATATCTGACCGAAATCAATCTCATCATCTTGATCGTCGTCCAGAGTATTGATGGTAAATAAGTTGTCTGGTGGAAATAAATTGTTATTGTTATTAGTATCTGGCATAGGTTCCTCACAATTGTCAGGGTGTAAGGGGCATGAAAGATTGTCTATCGATCGATCTCGTTATCTTCCGTCATCTTCATGGCATTCCCGGAAAGGATCGCATTCGCATAATCCTTGTCAAGGTTATCGGAAATCCATTTCAGAGCATCCGTTATCACCGGAGGTCTCGTGTCCGCACGGTGCATATCCGTACCCAGAAAATGAACTTCTTTTCGTTTCAGAGCCTTCCTCACAAACCTGGTTTCTCCGTCAAAGACTGCGGAAAGTCCTTTTCTGCCGATGGGTTCGGTAGAAAGCTGTATGTATGCCCCGAGGCCGATGATCTCGTCAAGACCGTTTTCTCTCAGCCCCCTGAATCTTTCTGCATGCGCTATGACGGGAAGGTATCCTGCGTTTCTAATGTTGCGAACGCATTTCAGAATGGTTTTATAGCTTTCCAGGGGATAAAACTCGATAAGGGTATATCTGCTGCCCGCAAGAGTAAGTATCTCCCCGTTTTTCAGGCGTTCCGCCATACTGTCAAAATACAGGACTTCATTACCGGCATATAATCTGACTGAAATCCCGGCTTTCTTTACTGCTTTCTCAATATTGGAAAGCTTTTCCTTTATTCGAACAGGATCGCCTGGACATTCAGGATAATAGTGGGGTGTCGCTATGATATCGGTCGCCCCCTGCCTGACGGCAGAACGGATAAGTTCTACCGATTCCTCCATATCCCGGGAGCCGTCATCGATATGGTAGATGATGTGGGAGTGTATGTCGAACATCTCGATTCTCCTTTTCTGTGATCCCGGCCCTGTATCTGACCAAAAGCGAAGATGCAGGTGTCTTCCGGATTATGTTTGGATACAGGTCTGCAGGCTCCGAAAACTGCATCAAAACATAATTTTGCAAGGGTTCCACCGGCGGCGGCTTTTCCTGATGCCTTACGCCGGAAAATCCCTTGCGCACATTATACTATTATGAAAGTACGAAAGGCAGTAGACCCGGTCTGCTGCCTTTCCGATCCATGATCCTGATAAAATTTGTGCGTTTGTATGTAACCTCTTGAGCAGGTAGGATATGGAATTCTTAACCTAACATCACGCCCTCGCTGTTGAATGTGACTGTCTGTCCGTTGATCACGTGAGTTCCTGTGTAGAAGTACCCCTCTGCATTTACGTAGTGAAGAACAAGGTTACCGTTTGCATCGTATGCCCAGTAGGTTGCATCTGCGCCTGTCGCTAACGGAAGACCGGTTTCCGGATTGACGAAGAATCCCTGAGAAACACCGTTCTCCGTGATAACGCAGATCGAATTCTTGCAGATAACTTCTCCGTTCGGTCCAACATTGGCGCCTCCCGTTGTGGTTCTGAGCATAACATGCTGTGTGCCGTTGCGGATGGACTCCGACTGATTAAGGGTTGTCCCGTCATTACCAACGACAGTTACTGTCACCTCTACGCCATTCTCTATGTACTTAGTCTGTGTGACATTCTCCGAAAGATTAAATGGTGTAGCTGTAATTACTTCTGTGTTTGTGGCGCTGGCAGGTGGATTGCCGGAGTCGTCGTCCGACGAGTTGTCCTCATAACCTCT
The DNA here is from genome assembly GCF_000711825.1 of [Clostridium] aminophilum DSM 10710. Lineage (GTDB taxonomy): Bacteria > Bacillota > Clostridia > Lachnospirales > Lachnospiraceae > Clostridium_R > Clostridium_R aminophilum. The sequence goes on from NZ_JONJ01000009.1 coordinate 39,247, forward strand.
GTTGTTTGTGCTAGATCCCGCAGCAAATGCAGCTGTGGAACTGCAGAGTGCGAGTCCTGCGATAAGTGCCATTACCATAAGTTTTTTTCTCATAGGTATATGCCTCCTTAAAAATCATGCACCAAGGTACTTCCGCAGTACATATCCCTACTCACAGTACCCTTTATTTTTAGCTATTTTACATCTTATCGTGTATTTTTACAATAATTATTGTGAAAATAACATTCTACTACACTACTTTTCATATATTCGGTGCCAAAAAATTGTCTTTCATGTCACATTTGTCTGAAGAAAGTATCCAATACCAGCTGATCCACCTGCTCATAATCCGGCCAGAATTCATCTTTTTCTTCTTCATGATTTACCAGATTCTCACCTTCCAAGTTGGAAAAATCCTTATCGCTTAAAGGTTCTCCGCTCAGCACGGCATCCATGGCGATCTTAAGATAGGTGCCTTTTTTCATGTTCGTCACGATATTGTCTTCTATGAGCGAAAACATTCCCGGGATTACATCGGAGTCTCTTTTCGCAAGCTTCGTAATCTTGTGATCAAAGGCCATGACATACTGACGATGTCTTGACATACGGGTCATGGCCGTAAAATCCACCGTGATATCTCTTCTTCTCACAAACTTTTCCGCCTGATCGCCCTTCAGAAGCACAGTGGCTCCCTTTACAAACGCGGGATCCGCAGCCTCCAGATCATCATCCTCGATGGTAACTTCCACGCCGCCCACGTAATTGTTAAGCTTATTGATGATATCAATGGAGCCTGCCATGTAGCCATCGATCTTTAAGCCGCCCAGAACTCCGGAAACCGCGTCCATAGCGTATTTCCCTGATTTTTCGTGGTTATCCCCATACATCCATGCCCTGGTCAGATGGTCAACCGCCGTGCCAACGGGATCTGAATTTTTATCCGTCACGGTAATGACGGTCATGGTATCACGGGGAATCTGGATGATATGTACCCGATTCTTCGCCGTATTTTCTGCAACAAGAAAGATTCCGTCAGAGAGACCGATTTCACTGATGTCTCTGTCGATCTGTAAGGAGCCCTTGTTATCTACGCCGAGGAACAGCCAGGCTTTCACCGCTGTATTTCTCTTGTAGTGCACTCCGTTATAAAAGAGTTCCTTCTCCCCGAAAAGCTGCGGTCTTTCCGCGGTCTCCTGTCCGTTCACCGTATAGATGAGTTTTCCATCCTCTGCCTTTTTACACTTTATATCCGGGACTCCTCCCCCGGTCAGCACTCCATCGGATCGCACCTTATTGATCAGGCGATCCATGTCAAGGCCTTCAAGGCCTACATTTCCGTTTTCATCCACGGTCATCCCTGCCGTCTTCAGCCGATCGTTCATCTCCTCCGTTGGGATACGCTCCGGGGTACCGGCTGTATACGCCGCATTCTTTTCATTCGCCGCTTCCACTGCCTTTCTCAGCTTGTATTCGTTATAAAGCCATGCGGAAGAAACCACTGCCGCAAGCACTATGATTCCCGCAAATATGGTTACGGGCTTACCGGTCCTGTGTGTTTTTCTGCCTTTACCGTGATCGTACTCCATTTCCTTAACCTTTCCTTATCCTTTATGTGCCGGGCCATGTTCTGTGTTATCTGTACGGCTCCCATTTCCCCGTCATCACAGAATCATGAGGTACGGAACAACGTCCGCTCTTCCGGGCTTTAAGCGCCGCCGCTGGTCACCACAAGGAGACATTTGCCTATAACACAAAAAAAGCAGACACCCTGAACTCATTCCGGCGACGGAATGAAAAATCACAGGTGCCTGCTTTCACGGCGAGTCAGGAACTTACATTGCTCCCTTTCGTTCGATCACCACCCATATCGTCTTAAACAGTATCTTTATATCCAATCCCTGGCGCCAGTTCTCGATATACTGTTTGTCGAGAGCCACCACCTGATCAAAATCGGTTATCTTGGACCTGCCGCTTACCTGCCACAAGCCGGTTATGCCCGGTTTCGTAGACATTCTGGCGCGATGTTCGGGTTTATAACGTTTCCACTCATCAAGAGTCGGCGGTCTGGTTCCCACCAGTGACATTTCACCCTTTAATACATTGAAGAACTGAGGAAATTCATCGATCGACATGTCACGGATGAAATTCCCTATCCCCTTATGGATCCTGCCGTTTTCGTCCTTATAGCAGCCTATGATTCGCGGGTCGTAATCAAGTTTGAACATATAACCATCCTTGATACGGTTCTGTGCCATAAGTTCCTTTTTCCGTTTCTCCGCATCCGGGTACATGGACCTGAATTTATACATATAGAACATTCGGCCATTCTTTCCTACGCGTTTTTGCTTGAAAAATATCGGACCGGGAGAATGGATGTATATGATGGGACCAACAATGACCGCAAGAAAAACGGTTATAACCGAACCCACAATTCCTCCGAAGATATCCATCAACCGTTTAAACGTCAGTGCATACGCGGACGCGTCCCCGATGCTGTTGGTGATAACATTATACTCTCCGATCCTCTCGATGGTCTGATGACGCCCTTTGGTTTTAGTCATCTCGGGAACGCGCACATGAACGGTGATGCCCATATCAATGATGGCATCCACGATATCCTCCTGCCCTTCAAGGGATTCCGGAATGTCCAGCATTATCTCATCCACCCAGTTTGTAAGCAGATATTCAATGAGCGAATCCTTATCTGCCACAACCTGAAGTCCTATGGCAAAACTTTTGCTCTCCGGCAGTACACTGCCGCCATTTGCTGTTATGGCATCGTAGACAGACTGTGTTTTGCCGGTTCCGTCAAATACCACAACGGCTGAAATAAAGCGGTTTCCATATTCGTTTCTGGCAACACGGTTAATGATCTCACTTACATTTTCAAGACCCGTAAGGATGACAAGGGAGCTGCTTCTTTGGGAAACCGGTTTATTTTTCAGTTTCTCTTTCCACAATAAGCGCACGATGTATGCCAAAACGATATCGATCAGAATCATATAGAGAATGTTCAATCGGGAAATGATCGCTGCATGGTGTACCGCAAAAAGGTAAAATACCGTAACACCAAGAACAATACTGAGATGCTGCAGCATCTTAACAAACTCAGCATAGATACCTCTCTTTAACACATGATGAAATGAATTGAAAGAGGATGCTACGACAAGGTCTACCAATACCAGCACAAAACACATATTTATGTAGACTCTGTCCGATATTGTAAAGAATCTGCCGTGTCGGATGTAGTATCCCAATATAAAGGATAGATCCAGACATAGGATGTCAAGCACGATAAAATCCAGATGCTTAAGCCAGCCATTTACCTTTCGTCTATACATTATTTTCCACCCCCTTATATGGTCAGCTCTAAAACTCCCCACACCGAAAAAGGTGTGCAGAGTGTAAAATCCAATCACCAAAAGTTCTTCCCCATGATCATTCTATGCGTTTATTTGTCAAATAGCAACAGAAATAAATCATATTTTTGTTTTCTTCAGTAAATTTTCGATCATTTTGAGAGAAAATACTGGCTGTTCAGGGGGCGATGAATAATGTCGTCTCAATAACAGAGGCGATTACTATTTCAGAATATTTTGCATATACATAAAAAAGAATTATCGATCAAAGGCTTTACAAGCACATCATTTATGTGAATTCCTTACCGCTATACATTCCCGAATATGCAGTTCTTTTATGTCATGCATTTTTTCTTTAAATTCTACTAATAATAAAATCATTCATATCATCATATGCATCCCAATATTCGGAACGAATATTCAAATTTGTATACTTGAACGCTTCTTTCACAAGATTCATAACCTGTTGCGAAGAATATCCAGTCGTATCTTTAATCATTTTCTCTGTAACAGATACAACCTCATGTGCCGCTATATTTCTTACTTCCTGCTCGACTTGTCGAAGCGATTCTACAATATTTATTACTTTTTCATTATGACATTTGTTTTCAATAATCTTAAGAATATGAATGGATGACACTGCCTTATAATCAAAACTGCTAAACGAGCTGATCAGAATGCTTTCAACCTCCGTCCCACACAGCAGACTGGGGCTCCATCTTGGAACTCTGTTCTTTACTTCAACATATTTTCGGATATTTATCCCACATTCCTTATACAAAACCATTTCAAACAGATCTGCTAAAATAGGCGAAAGTGCTCGAACAAAATCCCCATATTCACCACGACGCCGCTTAATATCCAAAGCCAGTGCATATTCAAAATATTTTCTTGCATCATCGCCCTTAACAGGGAATCCGCTCATTTGGTATTGATTTACCTGCGCATTCAAATCTCGATTATCCAATTGCAGTCTTGCACAAGCAATCTTTAACAATGCTAAGTAAGACTTTGTAGCTTCTTCCGGCAAAAGTTCCGCTGCGGACAAAGCAGCTTTATAATCATATTCACGGACTAATTGTTTAATTATTTCTGTTTGCTTTATATTTGAAAGGCTTGGGCAATAGACAATCTTACATCGATTCTCTGAATCGGGAAGATTATCCTCGTTCAATTCCCATAACATTTCTACATCATATTCTTTATGACTATGTTCGTTTAGACTCTTGGTCGGAGTTATAACCTGAACTGTCTTACAGTATAATTCTCCAAGTGTAATTAGAACCAACAGTCCGCTCTTTATCGCAGGAGTCCCGGATGAAATATTTACCAATATCTCAGCATCCCCTGCATTTCTAATTATTTCTGACAAACACTCTTTAAAATCATCATAGAAATAATTAAAATCCTGGACATTAACCAATTCAGGGCGTTCGATTTCATGAATTACTATTTCTCTGTTTTGACTCTCTGCCAATTTATTAATACAATATCGATATCGATCATCCTGGTTTTGGAATTCCAGCATCTCCTTTGACATATAAAGATACACTTCATCCGGCTTATACCATCTGCAAATATGTAAAAGCGATCCATCATGCAAATTATTCAATGAAATCGGATCTGTACCGCCTACCGCCGAAAACAAAATTGTCTTTCCCATTCTCATTCTCCTATAATATGATTAAATCATCTTGGGTCTTGCTATCATCTTTTCCCCATTTATAAACGAGGTTCTGCCCTGAAATTCTATATACTCTTATTGTGTCCATTGAACTACAAAATTTTGGAATTTCATTCAAAAGTTTTTCAAATTTTCGAGTCGATATTTTTACTTCAAATCCAGATTTTTGGATTCTGTTTCCATACCCCTCCAAAATTTTTGCAAACTTCGTTCTCTTTCGATTGTCTACAATATCGTAAATCACCAAAGCATAAATTTTTTTGGAATCTGATGTTTGTCCCTCTCCAAAGAAATAATCTTCTCGTTCCATTATTTCACCTGATTTGAATTGGATTATACAAGGAAGCGTCCACGCATTCGATTGAGCGAACAAGCGAAGAAATCTGATATGCGATTGCATTCCTAAAATTTACGGGGAAATCAACCTGATTAAGATATCTCGTTTTCGTTTTCATCTTCTCATCCAGTTTTCTAACATATTTTATCAAGCATTGTTTTGTCAAAAAACATCCCGCATTATCGTCCTCAAATATGAAATCGTCTTTGTGCAGTTCATGTCCGTTAATCAAACTCATCGCAAGAGAGTCAACCAAAACCGCCCGCCATTCTTCCATTAAATCACTCGCCAATGTTGGGTGATGCTCTGCATCACGATGTAAAAATCCAAAAAATGGGTTCAATCCATGGTTTTCAATCTCTGCATATAAATCATTCATCAAAATAGAATATCCTAAACTGATTAGAGAATTAAATTCATCCCTTGGCGGTCGTTTTGAACGTCCTTTAAATCTAAATTCTGATTCAATACAATAACTTAACCCCTCAAAATAGGATCTTGCCGCACTTCCTTCATATCCCATTATTTCAGATATTGTACTTACCTGCATAACTTTTTTTCTACTATTTTGCATATTAAAGATTTCTTCGTCCACACAAATTGACCTACTCTTTGCATATCTTCTCAAAACAGTAATCTGATTTGCTATTTTTGCATTAATAATTTTTCGACTCAAGTCTATAGCAAATTGTGATTCATATAGTGCTGCCTGCTTCCGTTGCAATTCAGCTTTTACATGACCCGTAGACATTAGTCTTCCAAAATATCGTCCCCCCTTAGAGAAAAAGGAAACATGTATTCCCTTTGTCATACATGTTTCCATACACTGTGTAGATAGTTGCCCCTTTCCCAACAAGATAATGCACTCTACAGTTTCTACGGGCAACGATTCCAGCAAACCATTCTTATATTTTATATTGATACGATTATTCTCAGCAGTTAACATTGCACCATTTTCTGTAATATATACCACACTCATATTATAACCTCAGATTATATGGGTCTACCATGATTTGCAATTTAAAAAACGTCCATCTCCTTTCGGAGAATCTATTCCTAAATAGAGAAGGTAGTGAAGGAGGAAGCACTGAATTGGTTTCCATCTCCTTTCGGAGAATCTATTCCTAAATTTAATTATGGCATACAGCGATTACGGTGCTTTCGTGTTTCCATCTCCTTTCGGAGAATCTATTCCTAAATCGGCAACCGCAAGTTCAAGACGCCGCTATTTTCCGTTTCCATCTCCTTTCAGAGAATCTATTCCTAAATAGCAACATATGCGCTACTCGGTGAAGTGGTTTATGTTTCCATCTCCTTTCGGAGAATCTATTCCTAAATTTTGCGAGGGACTTGTTATGAAACATTTTGAACAGTATCGTTTCCATCTCCTTTCGGAGAATCTATTCCTAAATCAGAATCCGTAAAACTTGACAAAGCGACACAGGTTTCCATCTCCTTTCGGAGAATCTATTCCTAAATTTGCAAAAACTTCTTTCGTCCGTGAGGATACCGTTTCCATCTCCTTTCGGAGAATCTATTTCTAAATTCCCATCCTCTGATTCCCTGATAAAATCGTGGTTCAGATATCGATTTGCGTGGCAAAACTGCAAACAGCCTATAGAGATAAACGCCGGATGCCCAAAAATCGTTGTAAAGCCCGTATTTTTAGGCATCGCGGCAAAATCCATCAACAAAACCGCCATCTGCATTCGCCCATATGAAACATTTTTCCATAATAATATGTCATTTTAAGTATATGTGGTGAAACCCCGATCTGCCTATCCAAATTATGCTTATGGTTTCTTGGCACTTTTGTCGCACCGAAAACATTCACTGTCACATCAATCCCATTTCGCTTCCCAAACAACGGATATATCACTGTTTTTGATACAAAACCTGTTCCGCCTCCCAAATAGACAGAATCCGTTTTTCCTGGCGTGAACTTCGGAAAGACGTCGCGAAACATCTCATTATAATTCTTGTTAAAAAACCTTATAGCGTTGATAATATCTTCTTTACCATACGGGCAAATCAAAGAATCAATGGTCATTTTGAAATGAATTTTCGTGCCCGGTTTGATGCATTCTCTTAAAAGATTCAAATGTTTCTCTTCTCCATCCACATGATACTCCACCCGCTGACAAAGAACCAGGTCGTCAAGATTAAGCGGCTGCGAATCACTTATAACTAATCCAGACAGCACATCGTTGACAGAATCGTCTTTTTTTTCCTTATTTCTTCCTAACTTATGAAACGCTGTCGCTTCAATATCTTTTACTTCTTTCCTCAATAATGTGTTCCGATTGCCTCCTCGATAAAGAGAATCTCGAATTTTCTCTTTGTTGGCCACATATTGATTGTCATGTAAGGCAATCTCTGATGCCAAGAGAATCGTTCTGAGCATACCCTTTATGGAACTTCCGGGGATATAAGGAAGTCCATATGGATCCTTTACAAATTCCATTACTGCTGCCGGTTTTCCACGCTCCAGCGAAGTATCTGACTGCCTTATCCTATATTTTATACAATCAGACACATCATCTATACGAATGCTGTTTTCTCTTAAAAATCGAAAAAGATCTTTCCTAACATCATCCAAAAAGAACGATTCAAACCGGTTCCGAAGACCTTTTTTTTCAAAAAAAGAAAAAAGACGCGGGATGTCCATTACCTTAATTTCATCATTTCCAAACAAGTATTCTTTTTTATTCAGTTCGTATCCTGAGCCGATGAACAATGGTCCGATCGTTTCCAATTCTACATCATATTCTCTCAAGTACTCTTTCATGAACTATACTCCTATAAAGACCGGTTTCCCGTATTTATATACCGGATGCTTTCCTCCTGATGATACATCGAATACATCACCACAGAATTTTTTTGAAAAAACCGACCCCGCAGCAAACATATACAAATCTCTTTTCCTCATATATTGATCGGAATAATCTGCAGAATCTACAAATCCGCTTCTCTTTTCCAATATATACGATGCATTCTCAATGCAGGAGTCCAATTCTGCATCCATCGGCAAACCTATAGATAATGATACATATCTATCCGTTTTTCTTTCAAGTAACGTTCTTATGTCCTCAGGTATTTTGCCGAAAAAAATCTCAAATCTTCCCAAACCGGCCGACCGCTTTCCGCCCAACCCCGAGAATGATAATCGATCAAGTAATTTATAGAATAAATCTCTAATCTCTTTTTTTTCATAGCCAAAAAGAATATATAATCCTGCTTTATCCGAAAACCGGTAGGATCCTACTCTATAAGGCATTGCTTCTTCCAATCCCCGAATAGCCACGTGAGTATTCGACTCGTGATGCCCGATTTTCTTTTCAAGATTTAGTTCTTTTTCCGGATCGAGGTTTCCCCGAATAAAATCATCCCACATAGACATAGCTACATATTTTATTCTTTTGAACTGTTTCTTTTTCACCGAAGAACCGTCGTCATCCGCGTGAAATTGAAGCATAGGTTTCGGAAGAAAAAACTCATTACTCACAAACGGAAACCCATCCGACATAAGAAGCTGACCATTTTTTACATACTCAAAAAATTCATCAAACAAATGGGCTGATTTCAGGGCTTCAATACACAGTGCTGAAAAAAGAGTGTCGGCGGAAAATGTCGCATTTGACTTTTCCAATGACTTATCTCCAAAATGCACTCCATACGGAAACCTTAATTTAAAAATCTCATATTCCATATCGTCATCCTATCCTTAGGTAAGATTCTGAGTGAGAATCTCATTACATTTGGACATCAATGAATCTTCGACATTACCTACCACCACTTCAGCCGCAATGTCTGTTAATTTTACTTTTCCATATCCTCTGGATCCATTTCCGCCCAGATAATCATATTGAAGAAGTTTAAATCCTTCTGCAAGAGTCTCCATGTCTTCGATAAAATCATCTTCCTTTTCGTATTCGTACATAATATCCAATTTAAACTCAGAACCTCGTACAGCCCTTTCAATCTGCCGTGGATTAGCAACTGCAGTGGCACGATTGATTGTATTCTCAAATTTCACTTCTGTCATGCTCTGTAATCCAAGCTTACGAAGTTCGGATTCATTCGCTAAAACCATATCAGAAAACAAAAGCCTGCTCTTTCTAACGTCACCTTTTTTGGCAGATCCAAAAAGCCTGGTGATTCTTTCATGATCGTCGTCCGGTCTCACTGCAAACATTTCATTATATTCCTTGGCAAGAAGCGTCCTCATTTTTCCTTTAAGTGACGATCCCGGAATCATTGGCAATTTGGTCTTAACGTCCATAAAAATAGGAGAATCTACCGCGCCGATAGCAGCAAAGGCAGAAGAACCGCCAATATGCATACCTGTCTCAACTCGCAAGCAACCTGTGATTTGAATTTTACTGTACATCTACTCGCCTCCTAATCGTTTCCGCCATAAAACTTATGAAATGCAACCAACGCTTCCATATAGTGATTAAACAAAATGTAATTCGACTTATTCCCGTCGATTTCCTTTAATACATCAAGTATTTTCGCTTCTAAAACAAAATTTTTAACGGCAGGCTCTCTGCCACATTCATATACAAATCTCATTCGTAGATATTCAATTCTTCCAGCCAGCTCTGAATTCAGCTTTTCGCTGTTAAGAATTAAAACATTATTATAAATATCAGCAGACATGGATAACAGATTTCGTATCTTCGATGTCGTCACCATAGGAACAGGACGTCCTGTTTTTGGACTGATCTTGTTTTTTAGTCTCTTTATCGCATTTTCCGCTTCATCGACATAATTTGTATCATTGATGATCTTCAATTTTCTTCCTCCCCTCTGTGCAGATAAACATATAACTCAATAGCTGTTTTTAACTCCCTTCGATCTACCTCATTGTTGATCCACTGCAACATATTCTTTGAAAACCGCCTGAACATTTCTTTCTGTTCACCATCAATTTTGTCTCCATTTTTCTCCGGTTCAAGTCTGGTCAGCATATAAACAAAACGGGCGAAATTAATCGGCTCGTCCTGTTTTCTCACAAGCTCAAGTATTCTGTAAAGCAGCGCATTTCCATGCTGGTTTTCTACAGAAGCAAGATACGTCGTTATCTCAGTCAGTTTTTCACCAATTACTTTTTCCTTGAACTCAATCCATTTATACGTTCCGTCACTGATCTTGTCGTGGAAACAGCCATCTTCTAAAAGAGTTACCGCATTCTTATTTGGAAGTTCTTTCGAATGATCAACCATATCTTCTACTTCAATCGCACTGACGCTGATCGGATACGTATCATCATACAAACCGATGCCGGCAGAAAGACTTAACGTTCCTTCTGAGAACTTTTCAAATCCATCTCGCAAATCAATCGCAAACTCAATGATTTCATTCCACGCACCCACCACAAAAACGTCATCGCCACCTGAATAAACAATCGTGATATTTCGGTGATCTATTGGGTTTCCTTCAAAAGAAAAGGAAGGATTTTGCAAAATTTTATTGATATGCAGTTTAAAAAACAATGATAGTTGCCTTGACAGTGTAGCCGTCCTTGAAATGGTCATATACTTATCATTATTTTCCGTATTTTTAAATCCCGAGACAAATGCATGACCAAGATTATCGACATCCGCTCTAAGAATTCCTACTCTCTGAATCCCCTTCGATGACTCCGCAAACTCTTCAAAAGTAGCTTTGGCCGTATAATTCCCAATCCATAGTTTTGTTGCCACGTGCTTACCGGTAAACGATTTATTTTTACTGTAAGTTCTGACATAATTGGGATCGTTCTGCATTCTTTTTTTCAAAGAATCCTCTGTATCGACTATCAAAGAATATCCCCCCGGCAAAGGAAGGCCACTCTCCATTTCACCGTATTCAACTGTATAGAAATCAGAATACAGAACTTTTGCTGAGAACTTTTGAAGAGCACTGCAAGTCGAACAGAGACCATCTTGATCAGTATGTGCTACTCTTTTGCATACTGAACATTCTCTTGTGTAATCATCATGTATCTGAGAATTAAGCATCCGGATTGTCTTAGCATCATATCGGTTCATTTTTCGATCTGAAATACTCTTCGACACATTACGAAATATCTGCTCATAGCTTCCGTGCGGATGATTTTTTAAATTGAAGGCAGAACATGCGCTAAACCCTCCCGCAATATATAAATCTGTCTGAAAGTTCTCAAGGAACCATTTATTTGTTTCCTCTAAATATTTTTCAAAAATATTTCTGCACTCATCTGTATTTGGAAGAATGAGATAACAATGACCGCCTCCAGCATAGAGCAAATTGCATCTGGAAAGCCCCAATTCGATTAAAAGCTCATCGATAATATGTTCCATCGTAATTTCCAAATAGAACGACCTTGCACGAAGAGTTCTCAATGCATTTTTACTCTGTATAGTATAAATAAATTTCTGAATCCCTGAAATATCCAGACTTGCAATCAGAAAAGCATTTTTCTCCATAAATGCCTTCTCATTTTTTAAACAGGCTTCTTTAAATGAACTATTCTTTTCAAAATCCAGATATTTTACAATTGCATTCGCAATCGCCGCCGTTAGCTTTAAATGGTCAAAAAGAGAGATATCCGGCACTTCAGCAGCGGAGGTAGAAGAAGGCACGAACGATAGGTTGGCCTCCATAACTTCCAAAAGCGAATTCACATATTCAACTGATAACTCAATTCCCTTTAGGTTATCGGACAAATTATAAACAATATTCCGATACTGCTCTTTTGTGAAGCACTTCTTTTCATCAGTAGGATAGTTAATGTCTTTTTCTACATTGATGTGTGATGGGGAATAATACGCCTTACCATTGTTTTTGTTTAACAGATTAAAAACAGGCTGTAGCGGCGTGTGTAACTCAAATCCTTTCCCCTCCTCCATCTTTTCCCTTCGATCAACGGAAGAAGCAATGTTATCGGCAATATAAACCACATATGCCAAGGAGTTATCGTCAATTCTTGCTCCACTGAGTGCTCTTCCATGATGAAAGCGAACACAATTCAAGATTTCCATATCTTTAATCTTGATTTCATTTTTCAAAAAATCATATCCACTTTCGCTGTGAGTTCGTCCATCTGTCCCGTCTCGATAGATGACCTTTCCGATATCATGAAGAAGAGCACCGATTACCACCTGTAAATCCCTGTCTGTCACCTTAATCCTCCCCAATTATCTTTATTGCACCCATTCCAATCGCTGTTTTAATGCCAATTCCAGAATATTCGCCAAATTGAAGCAGCAAACGAACGTAACGCATCATTGTATCAGAACCAAAAACTTTAATTCCCATCGTCCCCATGAATCCGGGAATTGTCCTTCCCTCGACTGGAAAAACTCCTGTTTTTAATCGATATCTGGAAATCACTGAATCCAATGTCAACTGCTCTAATGTTTCCTCGTCAGCCATTATTTCATTTCCTGAGACTGCACTATACTTCATCATTAAACTTTGAAAGAAAAGTCTTAAATCCGGTGTGATATTGTACCGTCCTCTTTGTTTAAATGAAGCATATGTTCTTACTTCCACTTCATAATCCCGATTGACCGGCTTATCGTAGAACTCCTCCATGAGATTCGAATACTTTTTCACAGTAAGGGTCTTATCTGTAACCGAAACACCAATGTTCCCATTGTGGATCTGAAACTGATTAAACTCATCCTTTAGCAATGGTTCTATTATATGAATGTATGCCTCCGAATTTAAAGTATGAATATACCAATAGCATCCTCCATTTTTAAAATATATATACTGACTAAATGGATGAAGCTGTTGCCTATGAAGAAATTCTGCATACTCGTGATCAATCAGTGAAAACAATACCCCGTGAAAGTCTGATGCTTTTTTGTAATTAAGCCCCTCTGCATCTAATTTGAGTATTAATCTTGACAAAGTATTTTCGTTCATATCGGTAATTTGACTCTCTTATTATATGAAAGTTTCAGTGCGCAATACAAATTATATCATATTTACCATAAAATATTTATCTTTTTTATTTTTTTTAGTATTTCTGACGTTTTTAGGAAATAGTGCAGATAATAAGCATCTCCAAATCAACCTTTAACTCAAAAAAACTGATGGTATATAGAGATAAATCACCCAAACATTGTTTCTCAATTTGAAAGCGAAATCTCATAACCATCAGTTATTTTACAGTATTTATAGTTTTTCCAAAATCGTGAGAAGTGCCGGATCTGCCGGCATTTTGTCGGCCCGCTCCTCGCCGGGCGCGATATTTTTGTTCGTTCCGTGGCAGTCACTTCCGCCGCTGACATAAAGTCCCCGCTCCTGTGCATTTTCAAGAAGGAAACGCTCCTCCGCCTCGGTATAACGGGAATAGAAACACTCCAGGCCTTTCAGCCCGAAGCGGCAAAGTGTTTCCAGCTGCTCATGGAACTCATCCTCCGCAAGGTGCCTTTCCCCTTCTCCTCCTAAGGGATGCGCCCACACAGGGATACCTCCGGCGGCAATAATTGCGGAAATCGCGGTTTCTGCCGATATTCTGGCATCTCCGCTGTCTTTGCCGCCATGATCGTCGATATATTGCTCTATCGCCTCTTTGACTGTACCGGCAAGGTCCCTATCCATCAGGATTCGAGCCAGATGGGGCTTCCCGACGGTGGTCAGTTCCGACAGTTTCCGCAGTTCTTCCTCGCTCAGCTCAATGTCATGCCACTCTTTCAGATGATTCAGCCGCTTCCGGAATTTTTCTTCGCGGAGATGTCTCCCCTCCTCGATAGCCGCAAGAAATTCCGGCGAGAAAGGATCATATCCATATCCTAAAATATGACATTTCCCTGCCGGTGAAACCGCAGAAAACTCGATTCCGCGGATAAACTGCATGTCCTGCGGCACGATTCCTTCCATTCTGGCAATTCCGGCAATCGTGTCGTGGTCCGTCAGCGAGAACACGGTAATCCCGCGCTTTCGAAGTTCGGCCAGTAACTCCTCCTCTGTCCAGCTTCCGTCGGACCGGATGCTGTGCAGATGAAGATCCGCAATCCTTTTCTTCATCTCTCTCTTCTCCAGCCCCGGATGTGAAAAACGGATTTTCCGTTTCGTATATCCGGGGTGCCAATACCATTTGAACGTATCCCGATCAGACGTTTCCTTTATGTGCTGCCCTCGTCTGCCCGTTCCCCGTTTGCCTTCCAGTGTTTACTCGAGTTCCGTCGCGCCGGTGTAGAGTTCATAGTAGCGTCCCTTCGCCGCCAGAAGATCCTCGTGGTCGCCGCGCTCGATAATTCTGCCGTGTTCCAGAACCATGATGGCGTTGGCGTTGCGGACCGTCGAGAGCCGGTGGGCAATCACAAGCGTTGTGCGGTCCGCCATCAGGCGGTCCATGCCCTCCTCGATATGGCGCTCCGTCATGGTATCCACCGAACTCGTCGCCTCATCGAGAATCAGGATCGGCGCCTTGGAGATCGCCGCGCGGGCAATGTTCAGAAGCTGCCGCTGACCCTGGGAGAGATTCGAGCCGTCCCCCTCAAGAAGAGTATCGTAACCGTTCGGGAGATGCCTGATAAAGGAGTGGGCGCTGGCCGTCTTTGCCGCCGCTTCCACTTCCTCATCCGTCGCGTCCGGACGGCCGTACCGAATGTTCTCACGCACCGTTCCGGTGAAGAGATGCGTGTCCTGAAGAACCATGGCAATATTTTTCCGAAGAACCGCTCGCGGAATCTTCCGGATGTCCACCCCGTCGATGGAAATGGTTCCGGACTGGATGTCATAGAACCGGTTGATCAGATTCGTGATCGTCGTTTTTCCAGCACCGGTGGAACCGACAAAAGCGATTTTCTGGCCCGGCTTCGCGTAAAGACTGATGTCATGAAGCACCGGCTTCTCCGGATTATACCCGAATACCACATGATCTACCACCACATCGCCGCGGATCGGCTCCGGAATAAACGCATCCTCCGCATCCGGCTCCTCGGCCAGCTCATCCATCAGCTGGAACACGCGCTCCGCGCCGGCAAGCGCCGAGAATACATTGCTGATCTGCATGGAGAGCTCGTTGATCGGACGGGCAAACTGTCTGGAAAAATTCAGAAACACCGTCAGTCCGCCCACATCGAAGCCCCGCAGAAGGCATAACAGACCGCCCACACAGGCCGTGAGACCGTAATTCATCTGGCTGAGATTTCCCATGACCGGTCCCATGATTCCGCCGAAAAACTGCGCATAGATCTGCTTTTCTTTCAGGTCATCATTCAGGTATCCGAACTCCTCTTTGGCAATTTCCTCGTGCACAAACACTTTCACGACCTTCTGTCCGTGAACGGTCTCCTCGATATAGCCGTTCAGCGCACCGAGGGCCGACTGCTGCGCGGAGAAATATTTCCGGCTCTTAGACGCGACCACCGCACCTGCCTTCACCATGACTGGAATCATGACCAGTGTCACAGCACTGAGCGTGAGGCTCGTATACAGCATCAGCGCCAGCGTTCCGATAAGACTCAGAACACCCGAAAAAAGCTGTACCAGTGTGCTCGAAAGCATCATTCCGATGGTATCGACGTCATTGGTGAACCGGCTCATCAGATCGCCCTTTGTATGCGTGTCATGAAAGCGAAGAGGCAGCGCCAGCGTTTTTTCGAACAAGTCGTTGCGGATGTTCCTCAGCGCCTTCTGCGCGATATTCAGCATGATCTTGGCCTGCGCAAAATTCGCCAGAACACTGACGAGATAGACCGCTCCCATGAGGCACAGTGCGCGCGCAAGCCCCTCCGGGTCGCCGTTTCCGCCGGCGATGGGGACAATATAGGTGTTGATGATGGGACGGAGCATATAGGCGCCGCCGAGGTTCGTCACCGTACCGACAATGACGCACAAAAACGCGATGATCATACCGGCCCGGTCGGCCTCAAGATATCCGAAAAGGCGGCGGATTACCTCCCGCGAATCGCGCGGTCCTTTTGCTTTTTCCCGGATTGCTCCCGGCCCGTTGCGCCGGAATCCGCCCGGAGCGGCAGCCTTCCGCTTTCCGTATCGGCGGCGCAGACTTTCCACTCTCTTATCACTGATCATGCCTGCACCTCCTTTGCCTGTTTTCCGCTCTGAGTCTGCCAGATCTCCCGGTATTTCTCACAACTGCGAATCAGTTCGTCATGGCTTCCTTCTCCGATGATTTTTCCGTCATCCAGCACGAGAATCCGGTCTGCGTCCTCGATGGAGGACAGTCTCTGGGAAATGATGATCTTCGTGGTATCTTTCAGGGATGTATAGAATGCCTCCCGAATCTTCTGCTCCGTCGCGGTATCCACCGCGCTCGTGGAGTCGTCGAGAATCAGGATCTTCGGTTTGGCGAGAATCGCTCTGGCAATGCAGAGACGCTGCTTCTGTCCGCCGGAGACATTGACGCCGCCCTGACCCATATCGGTCTCGTAGCCATCTTCAAATCCGCGGACAAAACCGTCCGCCTGCGCCTGAGCGGCCGCACGGACGATCTCCTCCTCCGTCGCCTCATCATCCCCCCACCGGAGATTTTCCGCGATGGTTCCGGAAAAAAGTTCATTTTTCTGAAGCACCATGCTGACACTCTTTCGAAGGTGATCCAGCGAATAGTCGCGGACATCGATTCCGTCGATCCGGATCTCGCCGCCGGTCACGTCATAAAGCCGCGGAATCAGCTGGACAAGGCTTGTCTTTCCGCTTCCCGTTGCACCGGTAATTCCTATGGTTTCACCGGGACGGGCCGTAAAGGAGATGTCTGACAGCACCAGTTCCGAATCATCGGAATAGGCGAACGAGACATGGCTGAATTCGATTTCACCGTGCACAACCTCCGCATCCCTGCGGGTTGCCGCCTCATCGGTCAGATCCACCGCCGTGTTCAGGATCTCATTGATTCTTCGAAGGGACGCAAGCGCTCTCGCCATCTGAATCAGGATCATGGACATAAACATCAGGGATAGAAGGATCTGAACGATATAGGTGGTGAATGCGGTCAGATCGCCCACCGGCATCTCACCGCCGATGATCATATTACCGCCGTACCAGACAACCGCAATCGTCGTCGCGTTCATCATAAACATCATCATCGGCATCATGGCAATGACGAGCTTCATGGCATGCAGCGAGTGTTTCATCAGATCCGTGCTCGCCTCGGAAAAGCGCTCCGTCTCATGTTCCTCCCGGACAAATGACTTGATCACACGAATGTTGGTCAGATTTTCCTGAACCAGATTGTTCAGACTGTCAATCTTCTTCTGCATCAGCGTGAACCGCGGAAAAGACAGACGGATGATCACCGAGATCAGCCCGGCCAGAACCGGGATCACGGTCAGGACGACCAGTGCAAGGCGCGCATTCATCATAAAAGCCATGATGAGAGCACCGATCAGCATTCCCGGTGCCCGCAGAAGCATGCGCAGGCTCATCATCAGGACCTGCTGAAGCTGCTGCACATCATTCGTCAGTCTGGTGACCAGAGAGCCGGTGCTGAACTCGTCAATATTATGAAAAGAAAACTGCTGAATCTTCGCAAAAAGATCGCGCCTGAGATCCGCAGTAAATCCGATGGACGCTTTCGCCGCAAACCACGCGGCAAGGATGCCGCTGACCGCCATGATCACCGCGGTCAGAAACATCACAGCGCCCATTTTCAGTATGTAACCCGTATCATGGTTCGACACGCCGACATTGATGATCATCGACATGAATTTCGGCATCAGAACGTCACCGAGCACCTCGACAATCATCAGCAGCGGAGCGAGCACAAATGCACTTCGATACGGGGAAATGTATTTCCAGTATTTTTTCATCAGCTTCTCCGAAAAATCGTAAAGGGCAGGAGTCTGCATATTCTGCTTCCCCCTGCCAAAATTGCTACAATATAAAATCGTCAGTTACATGTGATCCGGTGCCTTCACGCCGATCAGATCCATGCATGTCTCCAGAACGCGGCTTGTCAGCCGGATCAGAGCGATGAATCCCTTCTGGCGGTTCTCATCGGTCTCGCCAAGGATGTTGTTGTCCAGATAGAACGCACTGAACGCATCGGAAACTTCAGACATATACGCACAGATCTTGTGCGGTGCAATCTCAAGCCACGCGCCCTCGACCGCCTCGCCGAATTTCGCAAGAACCATCTGAAGCTTCTTCTCGGAGTCACTCTCCGCCGGCCGGATCACTGCAGCCTGCGCGGCATCTGCGCCCTTCT
Organism: [Clostridium] aminophilum DSM 10710; assembly: GCF_000711825.1. GTDB lineage: Bacteria > Bacillota > Clostridia > Lachnospirales > Lachnospiraceae > Clostridium_R > Clostridium_R aminophilum. The sequence continues at coordinate 57,759 of NZ_JONJ01000009.1, forward strand.
CCTCCGCATATCGGCTGAGAATGGACTTGATGCGGACATCCATGTACTGAATGTGCGGACCGGTGTTACCCTCAAAGGAAGTAAAGCGGTCCACATCGAAGATGTAATCCTTCGTTGCCTGATTGCTCAGATCGCCATACTTTAACGCCGCAAGTCCGACGCGGCGTACGGTCTCCGCGATCTCATTTTCCGGAACTCTTCCCTTCTCACGGATCTTCTTCTCCACTTCCTCGTTGATGTCGTGGATCAGATATTCCAGACGCATGACTCCGCCGTCTCTGGTCTTAAACGGACCGCCGTCCTTTCCGTTCATCGTGCCGAAGCCAAGGAAGGTGAGTTCCGTTTCCGGCTTGACATATCCTGCTTTCCGGGACACACGGAAAACCTGCGTGAAATGAAGTTCCTGCCGTTTATCCACCACGTATATATAGCGGTCCGGATGGAAATCCTGTTCCCGCTGAATAATGGTCGCAAGATCACTGGTGGCGTAAAGTGCCGCTCCGTCGGATTTGCGGACAATGCACGGCGGGTATTCCCGGGTGTCGCTCTCTTCCGCAATGTCCACCACCAGAGCACCCTGGCTTTCCACTGCCAATCCTTTCTTCACCAGATCATCGATCAGACCCGGAATATACGGCTCCGCATCGCTCTCGCCCTTCCAGAGATCAAAATGAACGTCCAGATTGTCATAGTTTCTCTTCAGATCTTTCTTGGACACGTTCATGATATGATTCCAGATTGCGGTGTACGGCGCATATCCCTCCTGAAGACGCAGGGTCGCCTGATGCGCTTTCTCGGCAAACGCCTCATCCACTTTGGATTTTTTGCTGGCAGCCGGGTAGATCTCTTCCAGCTCTGCAATGGTAAACGGCGCCTCCGCCGGGTAATCACCGCTAAAGTCCGGATCAAAATACGGAAGTTCCGGTTTTCTCTCCTGAAGCTCGGTGATGATCAGTCCCATCTGGAGTCCCCAGTCGCCCAGATGGACATCACTGATGACATGATTGCCCATGTAGCGCGCCATTCTCTGAATGCTCTCACCGATGACGGCAGAGCGGAGATGACCGACATGAAGCGGTTTAGCGGCATTGGCTCCGCCGAAGTCAATCACAACCGTTTTCGGCTCGCTCTCCTCGTTAAGTCCGAGCTTTTCCTGCTGCGCCATGGCTTCCATGTGCTCTGCAAGCCACTCATTGGAAATGCGGATATTGATAAATCCCGGCATCACCGCATTCACTTCCGAAAACATACTGCAGTCTCTGGCCGCTTCCGCCACCTCTGTCGCGATATCGATCGGCTTTTTCCGATACTGCTTTGCCGCAGCCATTGCCCCGTTACACTGATATTCGCAGAGGTCCGGACGGTTGCTGACCTTTACCATGGCAAATTTTTCGTCATATCCCCGTGCGGAAAACAGCGGGCGAAGTTCATCCGCCATTATCTCTAAAATCGATTTCATTTTCTCATTCTCCTCGTGTAATACTCCATGTATCCTATCCTGAATCGGATTTACATTCTTCTGACAGAACCGGGTCTCGAAACAGGTATCACGCCCGCATTGCAGCCGTGAACACATTCACAGTTCTCTTTTATCTTGCCTTCCGGACATCCTGCAGAAAACCGGTCCACGCGTCCTCATGCTCGACATAATACTTCGGGCAGAGCTTTCCGTTGACATCGTAATGCCGGATGACATCTTTCTCTGTCAGATCCAGTTCGCCGCAAAGCCAGGCGGTGAGTTTGACCAGACTCTGATAGGTCGCCTCGCTGAACTTGCCGTCCTTATCCGGATGACAGCACTCGATGGCGATCGTGTCGGAGTTGCGGTTGTTGGACGCATACGCCTTCTCATCGACCGGAATGATCTGAATGATTTCCCCATCCAGACCGATGATAAAATGACAGCTTGCAGAAACGGTTCCGCTCCCCTTCTGATCCTTGAGCCCCTGGAAATAACTGCGGTTCTGTTCCGCGTCCGTTCCGGGGTTTGCGACATAGTGAACGACAATATCATTGATCCGGTTCAGTTTTGTTCCCGGTCTGGAATACCGGTTGACCGTGATAAAGTCCTGCCGGATCCAGTCCGGCGCTTTAATAGCGCTGAGATCCACATATCGTCTCATAAACGGAAGTTCGTCGGTGTCCAGCCCGCCGGACCATCTTCCGGCTCCGAAGCCCGCAAAGAATACCGCAGCCAGAAGCAGAATCAAAAAAAGTCTTCTGCCGGGCTGGGTACGTTTTCTGGATGTCCTCTGGTTACGCGGCGCCTGCGTGCGCCGTTCACGACCGTCCCTGGAAGCACTGTTTCTGCTTCTCCTGCGATCTGTTGAATTCTCGTGTTCCATTTGACCTCACATCGTCCGCGTAAACTTCTGAAACTGCCCGTCACATTTCCCCACCGTAGCACGTCCGGAAAATGTGCTTTCACGCGATATCGCGGTGCCCGCGTAAAATAATACGGGGAACACCGGAACAATCTACCGGCATCCCCCGTAATCACAGCGGTTTCTTAAAACCGATTATGCTCTGGAAAGATATTCACCTGTACGTGTATCGATCTTCAGCTTGTCGCCGATGTTAACGAAAATCGGAACCATGATGGTTGCACCGGTCTCAAGAGTAGCCGGCTTGTTTGCTCCGGTCTGAGTGTTGCCCTTTACGCCCGGCTCAGTCTCGGTAACAACGAGTTCAACGAACAGCGGCGGCTCAATGGAGAATACCTTGCCCTTGTAGGAAAGGACCTTGCACATCTCCTCTTCCTTGACGAACTTCATAGCATCTGCGCACAGTTCCTCGGAAAGAGCGACGTCCTCGTATGTCTCGGTATCCATGAAGTGATACATATCACCGTCATTGTAGGTGTACTGCATCTCCTTACGGTCAATGATTGCTGCCGGGAACTTCTCGGTCGGACGGAATGTCTTCTCGACTACACCGCCGTTGATAACGTCTCTGATCTTTGTTCTAACGAATGCAGCACCCTTTCCCGGCTTTACATGCTGGAACTCCATGATCTGATAGACAACGCCATCAATCTCCAATGTAATACCGTTTCTGAAATCGCCTGCTGATACCATAAGTGAAAATCCTCCTTGAAATGGTGCTGCAGTTTTGCACTGCATAACACATAGATTATCTGTTTTAGACTTATAACCTGTAATATTTTAAACGCAATTGATGCGTTTTTCAACTGTTTTTTTGTTTTTCCGTCGTTTCCTTCTCATTTCGAAGCCGGTTCAGGATCCATTTTTCCGGAATCCGTTTCAGAACAATCTGAATCTCCTCTTTCGGATCGATCGGTGATACCAGAATCGAGCGGATTCCCGAAAACCGGGCGCAGAGAATGTCCGTAAACAGCTGATCTCCGATCAGAACCGTGCTTCGGGGAGCGGTCCCCATGGCGGTCATGGCCTCCCGGCACGCTTTCGGCATCGGCTTATGCGCGAGAAACCGGAAATCGGATCCGATTCGCTCGGCAAACGGCTCGACCCGGTGCCGTTTATTGTTTGACAGAAGGCAGGTGTGAAATCCCATCCGGTGCAAACGCTCGAAAAGCAGGACGGTCCGTTCCTCTGCCGGTGCCCCGTGGGGGACCAGCGTGTTGTCCACATCATAGATCAGACCGCGGATTCCCTGCCGGTAAAGCGCCTCGTAGTCAATCGAATAGCTCGATACCGCATAGTCTGACGGGCGGAACAGTTCCAGAATTTTTCCCATATATCAATCCCCGGTTCCGCGTCAGCCTTTTTTCGCTTCGCTGCTCTCCAGAATCTTGCCGAGTTCCTCCATAAACGTGTGTACATCTTTGAACTGTCGGTAGACGGAGGCAAAACGGACGTATGCGACCTCATCCACTTCCTTCAGTCTGCTCATGACCAGTTCGCCGATCACCGGGCTTGGGATCTCTCTCTCCTCGCGGTTGAAGATATCGCTCTCGATCGCGTCCACCATCTGATCGATCTGCTTCGGAGACACCGGACGTTTGTGGCAGGAACGCACGATGCCGGCCTCAATCTTAGAGCGGTCATAGAGTTCCCTCGTGTTGTCCTTCTTGATCACCATCAGAGGGATTGTCTCAAGTTTCTCGTAGGTCGTGAAGCGTCTTCCGCATTTTTCACAGCTTCTTCTGCGCCGGATGCTGTTATCCTCTGCCGGTCTGGAATCGATTACTTTCGTGTCGTCTGCACCGCAAAACGGACATTTCATAACAATACTCTCCTCATATGATATCGTCTCAAAACTACCTTGTTTCGTGATCCGGACCGCAGAAAACCGGATTCCGCCCTGTCCGCAGCCGGATTTCGTGTCCCCTCACATTACATTTTCTCTGTTCCGCGCGTCCATTTCTCTGTTCTGTACGTACTTTTTTCTGTTCTGCACGTCCTTTTCTGTTCCGTACGTCCTTTTTTCTGTTCCGTACGTCCCTTGTCTGTCCCGTACGTCCCGTCCATGGCTGCCGTCTTACTCCTCGTCCTCTTCGGAAAGATCGGTTCCGCACCGGCGGCAGAATTTCGCCTCCATCGCGATGGTTTCTCCGCACTCCGGACAGCGCTTTTTGTTCACTCTGCCGATACCGGTCATCTTCTCATATTCTCTGCGAAGCTTCTCGCTCCGGTCATTGTCTGCCGAACCGGAGATCAGATAGACAAACTTGATCAGAGCGTGTACCAGCCAGACGGGAATCAGAACGATTCCGATAAAGGACATCATCGTCCCGAACAGGCTTTCCGCAAGCTTTGCCCCGCCAAAGAGGTTCGACGAAGCATACCGCAGAACGAACATGCAGATCAGCAGCACCGGCTCCAGGCCGAACACAAAGTTAAAACACGGAAGTGCCATAACAGCCATCAGAAGCGGAAGGATCAGAAACATCAGCAAAAGAATCTTGACCTCATCGCTGATCATCGACAGAGCGGAAAAACAGGACACCGTTCCCCCGAACATGTCTCCCGCATTGCCGTTCAGTGCCGCAAAAGCGGACTGATCCGCAAGCGGAACAAAAAACAAAAGGGCCTGCGCAAGACAGAGAAACAAAAACAGCAGTTTAAAAAATGTCAGAGCTCTTTTCATGAATCGTTTTCCTCCCGGTCTCCGCGATGGCGGAACCTGAACTATCTATTATTTTAACATAGGTCAAACGGATTTCAATGCTCAGGCTCCGCAGATCTTTGCAATGGCAACCGCATAAATCTTCGCCGCGGCGATGAGTTCCTCGATGACAGCAAATTCATCCGCGCCGTGCATATGGTTGTCCGTGCCCGGCATCGTCGCGCCGAAGGCGACACCATTTTTCAGATCGTGCACATACGTTCCGCCGCCGATTGCAATCGGCTCCCCTTTTTTGCCGGTGATCTCCTCATAGGACTCGAGAAGCGTCTTCACAAAATCGGAGTCCGCATCGACAACATGGGCAGGAAGAAGATCCGCTTTTTCGAGTGTAAATCCGTTTGCCTCGAGCTTTCTCCGGATCGGCGCAACCACATTGTCTTCTGTTCCGCTGACCGGCACACGGGCGTCAAACACGGCACGGAGTCCCTCTTTCGTCAGGCTGAGCATGGAAAATGCGAGCGTCAGCTTCCCGGATTCATCACTGCGGGCTGCGCCGACCGCGGTGCCCTCGGTATCGTCGTACGGGAAGAGCTGATGAAGCTCACGGACGGATTCGGTGACCGGATCCTGCTCGAAGGGCAGGCAGGAAAGAAGAGCGAGCAGCGCCGTCAGCGCATTTTTTCCCTCTTCCGGCGTGGAGGCATGGGCTGTCTCGCCGAAGGCGCAGACGCGCAGGCCTTCCGGCGCACCGGCAATCTCAAAGCGGACACCGGTCTCCGAAGTGATACGCTCACCCGTCTCCCGGACCAGATCGTCATCCAGCCCGCGCACGAATGCCTTCGCTGTGGACGGAACCACATTCGGGCGGATTCCGCACTCGATGCTGAGAATCCTTGCCCCGGCCTGTTCACGCTCCCCGAAATTGCGGACGATATGCCCCTGAAGCTGTCCTTTTTCGATGTTGATTACCGGGAAATCCGCATCCGGTGAAAACGTCATCGGAGCTTCCTTCTCAATGCTGTAATAGTGGTCAATATCGCTGCCGCCCAGTTCTTCATCGGTGCCGAGCAGAAGGCGGACACTGCCCTTTAACGGGATTCCGAGTTCTTTTACGGCGCGCATCGCGTAGAGAGCGGCAACCGCCGGCCCCTTGTCATCCGCCGTACCGCGGCCGTAGAGCTTCCCGTCCCGAATCACCGGCTCAAACGGTTTTGTTACCGTCCATCCGTCGCCGGCCGGTACCACGTCCAGATGCGCGAGAATATCGAGAAGGCGCGGACCGCCTTCCAGATCCACCGCTGCGACATAATTATCATAATTCCGGATGGAAAAACCATAGGATTCCGCCATGCTCATTGCCTGCTGAAGTGCTCTTGCGGCGCCCGCGCCGAAGGGTTTTCCCTGCTCATAGGCAGCCTTCTCACTGTTGATCCGGCAAAGGTCCATGATGTCATGAAGCATCTCATCCCTGTGAAGTTCAATATACGATTCAATTTCCTTCCTGTAGTCTGCAGCCATATTACTCCTTCCTGTTCCTACGTGAATCGGAAAGGACCGTTTCATCCTCTGCCGGCCCCCGGAACCTGCATTTTGTTTTTTCTCATTTCTTCTCTCCCGGATGCTCATCCCACGAAGCGTTTTTTATTCCATAGAGAAAAGGCTCAACATTCTTATGACAGAATCGATACAACGGATTGCACCATCGGAATCCCCCCTGATGCACCACAGGCAGGTCCTGCCGGAGCAGAGCCTGCCTGTTTATCCGGATCCTGCCTGTTTATCCGGATCAGGTATTGCGTCCGAATTCGGACAGTTTCAGGCCCTTGTTGCGGTCAAGAACCATGCCGACACTCCACTCATGCGCAAACAGCAGAAGCGGGCGGTCTTTCATATCGTGGATGGTCTTCATATCCGAGGTTCCTTCGATATTTTCCACATCGATCTCCTCCGGATTTTCGATCCAGCGGATATATTCGTACGGAAGCTGGTCCAGGCCGACTTCAACATTGTATTCGCTCTTCAGACGGAAGATCAGAACGTCGAACTGAAGAGTACCGACCGCACCGACGATAATCTCCTCCATTCCGGCATTTACCTCTCGGAAGATCTGAATCGCACCTTCCTGCGCGATCTGGGTGATGCCCTTGACAAACTGTTTCCGCTTCATGGTATCGATCTGACGCACTCTCGCAAAATGCTCCGGTGCGAAGGTCGGAATGCCTTCAAACTGTAACGACGCATCCTTTTCGCTGAGCGTGTCTCCGATAGAAAATACACCCGGGTCAAAGATACCGATGATATCACCGGCGTATGCCTCCTCGACATTTTTTCTCTCATCCGCCATCATCTGCTGCGGCTGGGTCAGGCGCATTTTACGACCGCCCTGCACATGACTGACTTCCATTCCGGCGGTGAACTTTCCGGAGACAATGCGCATAAATGCGACACGGTCACGGTGTGCCGGATTCATGTTTGCCTGAATCTTGAATACAAACGCAGAGAAGTTGTCCTCGAACGGATCCACCATCTTCTCTCCCGCTTTTCTCGGCAGCGGTGAGGTGGTCATCTGGAGGAAATGTTCAAGGAATGTCTGAACACCGAAGTTGGTCAGTGCGGACCCGAAAAATACCGGTGTCAGCTCACCTGCGCTGACTTTTGCCTGATCGAACTCGGCACCCGCTCCGTCGAGAAGCTCCAGATCGTCGTGAAGGTGACTGAAGTTCGTGATTCCGATAGTTTCCTCGAGTTCCGGATCATCCAGAGCATAATCCCTCTCCTCAACGGCCTTCTGTCCTGCCATATTGGCCTTAAAGGTCTCGATCTTCCGGGTCTGACGGTTATACACACCCTTGAAGTTCTTTCCGCTTCCGATCGGCCAGTTGACCGGGCAGGTGGAAATACCGAGGATATCCTCGATCTCATCCATCAGCTCAAACGGATCTCTCGCCTCGCGGTCAAACTTGTTGATAAAGGTAAAGATCGGAATATGTCTCATGACGCAGACTTTAAAAAGCTTGATTGTCTGCGCCTCGACACCCTTTGATCCGTCGATGACCATGACCGCGGAGTCGGCTGCCATCAGCGTACGGTATGTGTCCTCCGAGAAATCCTGATGTCCCGGCGTGTCGAGGATGTTAATGCAGAATCCGTCATAATTAAACTGGAGAACGGAACTGGTTACCGAGATACCTCTCTTCTTCTCGATCTCCATCCAGTCAGATACCGCATGCTTGGTCGCTTTTCTTCCCTTGACGGTTCCGGCAAGGTTGATCGCGCCTCCGTACAGAAGAAACTTCTCGGTCAGAGTCGTCTTACCGGCATCCGGATGCGAGATGATCGCAAACGTGCGTCTTTTCTTGATTTCATCGTTCATATTTGCCACGGGATAAACCTCCGATATATGGTATTTCTATTATCTTCTCATAAACTTCTATATTGTATCTTGTGTATACCCGCAAGTCAACTGCTTTGCTTGTCTTCCGGCGTAAATCAGATTATACTGTTAACCAGAAAACGGGACGAAATACGCTTCGCGAGTTTCGCACGTTTCGCGGCAGCCGCCGAATCATCACCGTGGCGTGGGCTTTGGCAGGTTCGCCGCGCAAATCAAAATATTAAGGAGGGATTTCATTTGATCCTCGCTGTCGACATTGCGAACACAACGATCTCCATCGGATGTATTGACCACAAGAAAACCTATTTTTGGGAACGTCTCACAACCGTCATCGGCAAACCGAATCTGGAATATGCCATCGCGCTGAAGTCCATCCTGGAAATCTATCACATTAATCCGTCGGACATCCGGGGAGCCATGATCTGTTCCGTTGTACCGCCGCTCAACCGCACCATCGCGGAGGCAATCCGGAAAATCACCGGAGTCCGCTCCCATTTTGTCGGAGCCGGTATCAAGACCGGGCTCAATATCCGGATGGACAATCCGAGAGCTGTCGGAAGCGATATGATCGTGAATACGGTCGGCTCGCTTGAAGAACATAAGCCGCCGATCGTCATCGTCGATATGGGAACTGCCACCACCATCTCCGTGGTGGATAAAAACAGCAATTTTATCGGCGGTTGCATTCTGCCGGGCCTTCGTCTCTCTCTCGACGCCCTGACCAACGGAACGGCACAGCTCCCGAAAATCAGTCTCGATACGCCGCGCCGCGCGATCGGCCGCAACACCGTCGAGAGTATGCAGAGCGGCATCATTTACGGTCACGCTTCCATGATCGACGGAATGCTGAGCCGCGTCATGGAGGAGCTGGATTCGTCCGACGAAGCCAGCATCGTCGCAACCGGAGGACTTGTAAAACTCCTTCTGCCTCACATGAAGCACCGCGTCATCTATGATCCGACGCTGATGCTGAAAGGTCTTCTTGCGCTCTACGAAAAAAACGCGCAGTAATCGAGTCAATGCAAGCTTCGCGAGTTTCGAGCGTTTGGCGGCGATCGCCAGGGGCTCACCGGAGCCTGGGCTTTGGCAAGTTGGCCGCATACATGAAAAGCTGTAAACCGGCTTTACAGTAACTGTTACCTCGCAAACGGCAAGTTGGCCGTGTGAATAAAAAAGCTGTGAACCCCAAAAAAGGATTCACAGCTTTTTTATCTCTCGGGCTTTTATTCGCTATGCCCGAATATGATCTTGATAATCGGATTACTTGATCACTTTCAGACCGGAACCGAAATTCACGATTCTGCTGATCTTCTCGTTGTCGCAGATCATCTCCACGCCAACCGGATTGATCACGATACCGTCATATGCCTTTGCGAGATCGCGAAGTTCACGCATGGTTGCCGGCTTCATCTGGAACTTGTGCTTGTTGTCAAAGCGGATCAGTTCCATCGGATCAGTAAAAACAACGAGATATTTCTCGCCCTTATCATTGGAGATCAGCGGGTGGTTCTTCTCATCGTCCTCTGCGCACGGAAGAATCAGCTTGGCAGTGGAGAGAAGATCCACCGCGATATTCTGCATATCCTCGCTTGCAGTATGTTCGGAAATGGCCTGTTCAAACTGATTCAGGCTTCTCACCAGATGCGGATTCATGATGACGCCTTCCACCTCTTCCGGCTTGCGCACTACCGCAAACAGCGGAATGGTCAGCGCCTCGTGGCCGCTGTTGATGGTCACGGCCGTAAATCCGGAGCGCGCCAGATCGCCGAAGAATCCGAGTCTCTCCGCAGGTGTGATCTCACGGATACGGAAACTTCTTCCCGGTGCAATCGCGGCCACCTCCTTCGCCATCTCCACCGCCCAGTCACGGTCGGTAAAAATGTAGGCGCTCGGATGACCGGCCTCAGCGCCGAGATAATAGTTTCTCGTCTCGCTGATCAGGAAGGAAAACATCCCCTCTTCTGTCTTGAGAAGTTCGATGATGTGATCCATATCCGGTCTCTTTCTGCCGTTGGAGTTAACCACTTCGGTGATGATATTCTGAAGTTCTTTCATGTTTCAATCGATTCCTTTCAGGATTTTTATCCCATTAATTCTTCTTTCTGTTCAGGAAATCCGGGATATTCAGAGTCTGCTCTCTGCGCTGCGGGCGAACCGGCGCGTTCAGATCACTCTGCATCGGCGCCATCGGCTGAACCGGAGCAGACGGTGCGGTATAAACCGGTGTGCTGTCATAGTTCGGATTGGACGGAGCAACACGTACCGGCTGCGGAGCCGGAGCAGCCTCCTCACGCAGAACAGTCTCCTTCGGACGGAAGGAAGCAACATCCTCCATGTGCTTTACAGCGCCTGCAGACGGCTGTTCGTCCAGACCGGTTGCGATAACGGTGATCGTGCAGTCATCCTGCGCATTCTCATCATACATTGCACCGAAGATGATGTTCGCATCCTCGCCGGCAAGCTCCTGAACATAGGTTGCCGCCTCATTGGCCTCAATGAGGGAAATATCACCGGTAATGTTGATGATGACATCGGTTGCGCCGTCGATGGAAGTCTCCAGCAGCGGGCTGGATACTGCCTGCTTCACTGCCTCGGTTGCCTTGTCATCGCCCTTGGCATGACCGATACCGATGTGTGCGACGCCCTTATCCTTCATAACGGTCTGAACATCCGCAAAGTCGAGGTTGATCAGACCTGCACTGCTGATCAGATCGGTAATTCCCTGAACGGCCTGCTGAAGGACAGCATCCGCCTTCTTCAGTGCCTCCGGGATGGATGTGTGACGATCCACGATCTCCAAAAGCTTATCATTCGGGATGACAATCAGAGTATCCACGTTGCTCTTGAGCTTCTCGATACCGCCGAGCGCATTGTTCATTCTCTTCTTACCCTCAAAGCGGAACGGCTTTGTCACAACGCCGACCGTGAGGATTCCCATATCTTTCGCAATCTTCGCGATAACCGGAGCCGCACCGGTACCGGTACCGCCTCCCATACCGCAGGTAACAAAAACCATGTCCGCGCCCTTCAGGCTGGACTGGATCTCGTCCTGGCTCTCTTCTGCAGCCTTCTCGCCGATCTCCGGCTTTGCGCCTGCTCCGAGACCTTTTGTCAGTTTTTCACCGATCTGCATCGGTGTGGAAGCCTTGCAGCCCTGAAGTGCCTGTTTATCCGTGTTTACCCCGATAAACTCCACTCCTGCCGTGTTCTCATCGATCATTCGATTGACCGCATTGTTGCCGGCTCCGCCGACACCCACTACAATAATTCTGGCAGAGTTCTCTGACTCACTCATCTTAACCTCTAACAAGATGCTTCCTCCTCTTCGCTTTTCCGTTTTTATCCATGATTAACTGAAATTTCTCCCAGTTTCGTTCAAGTGCATAGACATTAACTAATATATTTTATTTCAGGTCAAAAATCAACAGAATTTTCAATTCTTCTCAAACCGGTACATCGGATTGGAATTCGAATTGTCAAAGCTGTCAAGATACAGCGTTCCGGACAGATCCGGATAGTCCGAAACAATATCCGCAAGCTCCGTCAGCTTTCCGTCCATCGAATCATTTCCCCCAAGCTTCACGATCAGATTACGGATATAGAGGGTCGCATTCATCTTGTCGTCGTAACTGATCTTATCGGGCACAATGTTGCTGGTCGAAAGCTCCTGTGTCAGATTCAGGATCTGACGGAAAATGCCGGGATTGTCCACCGGAAGCGCCTGCCCGAGAACGATGTGTCCGAAATGCAGTCCGGTCACCTGCGGTGCCCCCTCATACTCATCCGATGTGCTCTCAACGACTACGCCGTCTTTGTCGAAATAAAGATTGCTCGACATATAGGATACATAGCCGACGATACTTTTTTCATAGACGATAATCTCACAGGAAACCGGTGACCGGAACGCCACCCGGTAATCCTCGATGAACGGGATCTTCTCGTGCGCGCAGAACCGGTTGCGCAGAAACGTCAGAAGACTGCTCCTCGCAAAAGGCTCCCTCAAAACCTTTTCTTCAATCTCCTCCTGTGAGTAGTGCCGGTTGCCGCTCACCTTAACATCGCGGATCCGGACACAGAACAGAAGAACAACACAGACCATCACTCCGGCTGCAATCGCAATCGGAACCGTGTATTTCTTTTTCCGTTTCAGCGCCTGCTGAAATCTGATGATCTTCGGTTCTTCCGTCCGGAAAGCCTGATTGCGTTTCTTCTCATCCATTGTTCTCATCCTGTCTGATCCGGTTGGACACACTGAGTGCCAGTCCCATCTCGACCATCAAAAGCATGACAGAAGTTCCTCCGTAGCTGATGAACGGCAGCGTAACACCGGTATTCGGTATGACATTCGTCACAACCGCGATATTCAGTATGACCTGAATCGCGATATGTGCCATAATTCCCACAACCAGCATGGACCCGAGAAGATCCGGCGCATTCTCGGCGATCACAACGAAGCGGTAGATCATGAACATAAACATGGCGATCAGACAGATCGCGCCGAAAAGTCCAAGTTCCTCGCAGATGATGGAAAAGATCATATCATTCTGCGCCTCCGGCACAAAGCCGAGTTTCTGAAGACTCTGTCCGAGACCCTTTCCGAGTATTCCGCCGGAACCGATCGCATAAAGTCCCTGAAGAACCTGATATCCGCCCGACTGGGAATATTTGACCGGATTCTTCCATACATGGATTCGCGAGAGCTGATAATCCTGCAGAACATGAATCGATTCGAGAAAATCCCCGATGTATGGCGAAACGAAAAGGATCAGCACAAGGCTGCCCAGAAGAACGTAAAATCCCCACTTTTTTTTCATCGCTACAAAGAGCATCACATATACGATTCCGGCAATGATGATTCCGGAACTCAGATTGTTTTTTGTGACCAGAAGTGTCAGCGGAGCGCTCAGCAGCACCAGCTTCCACCATTTGCTCTCCCACGTCCAGAATTTCCATTTGTTTCGTATGCGGAATTCTTCATTGATTCTCAGGCCGTAATATGTGATCAGCGAGGCCAGCAGCATAATCAGTGCAATCTTGACAAACTCCGTCGGCTGAAACTGAATCGGTCCCAGCTTCAGCCACCGCTTCTTTCCGTGCGAGGCTACGCCAAGAGGTGTAAACATGGTCAGAAAAAGCATCCCGTAAGATGCGAAATAAGACGGCCAGGCAAAGAACATCAGCTTATGATAGTCCATCTTCGAGATGGCGATCATGATTACAAATCCGACGGCCTCGAACATGGCCTGTTTCCATACATAACTGTAGGATTTTCCCGACTCCAGCTGTGCCTTGTACGAGCTTGCGCTGAAGATCATCACAAGCCCGAACACACACAGAAAGATGATGGAGATCAGTAATTCATAGTCGTAAAACCGTTTTACCCGTCGTTTACCCGGCTTTCCCGCAGCGGCCATTTTTCACTCTCCCCTGTATTACAATTTCATGTCCGGTCAAAGATTGCGAACGTACTCTTTAAATTTCTCTCCGCGCTCTTCGAAACTCTTGAACTGGCCCCAGCTTGCACATGCCGGAGAAAGGAGGACATAATCGCCCGGGTTCGCATAGCTTGCGCAGACCTGAACCGCTTCCTGAAGGTCCTCGGCATACATGATGTCATTGAAGCCGTGTGCCTTCGCGCATTCCGCAATTTTGTCACGGGTCTGTCCGATCAGAACAAGATAACGGACCTTTCCGTCAAAACTCTCAATCCACTCGTCAAACTCGCTGTGTTTGTCGTAACCGCCGCCGATCAGAAGTGTCGGTCCCGGCATCGCCTTGATGGCCTGAATCGCCGCATCCGGATTGGTGCCCTTGGAATCATTGTAGTACTTCACGCCAAACCGCTCGGTGACAAACTCGATGCGGTGTTCCACAGCCTTGAATACCTTGACTGCACCAAGAATCTTCTCCATCGGAACGCCCAGCGCGCGGGTGATGGCAATGGCAGCCATCACATTCTCGTGGTTGTGGCGGCCCAGAAGCGTCATCTCATGCACATTCATCAGAGTCTCGACCTTCTCGCCATCGTTATATACGATATTCTCACCGTCGAGGTAATAGCCCTTTTCAAGGGTATGACGGCTGGAGAACCATACTACCTGCGGCTTGATATTCTGACCGAAAGCACGCAGAACCTCATCATCATAGTTCAGAACACAGGTATCCTCCTCCGTCTGATTGGCAGTGATGGACTCTTTCACCTCTGCATAACGCTCCATGGTGTGATGACGGTCCAGATGATCCGGTGTAATGTTCAGGATCGCGCTGACAACCGGATGGAAATCGGTTGTTGTCTCCAGCATAAAGGAAGATACTTCACATGCCGTCACCGTCTCCGACGTCATCTCGAGCGCGTGATCCGCATACGGTTCGCCAATGTTGCCGACCACATAGACACTGTCAAAATTCGTCTTCAGGATCTCACCGACCAGCGACGTGGTCGTCGTCTTGCCGTTGGTGCCGGTGATGGCCGCAACTCTGCCCGCACCGCAGTGATAAGCCAGCTGCAGTTCTCCCCAGATCGGAATGCCGACCTCATCGATCAGCTGAACAAACGGAACCTCGAGGGAGATGCCCGGGCTGATCACCGCAAGCTCTACGCCGAGAAGATCGGTTCTGGTCAGTTCCCCGAGAACAACCGTAACCTTATCGTCCTCGGAAAACTGTTTCCGAAGCGCCTCCGCATCCAGCTTTGTGTTGCCGTCATAGAGAACAACCTCTCCGCCCTTCGCAAGAAGAAGACGTGCTGCTGCGATTCCGCTCTTTCCGGTTCCGCAGACAATTACTTTCTGACCCATTGTTATATCCTCCTAAATGTTTATATCAATACCATATTACATACCGAGATAGGCCGCAAGGCAAAGCAGAAATGTCACGATCGAAAAAGCGTTGACAATCTGCGTCTCGGATGCGCCGCCGAGTTCAAAGTGATGATGGATCGGCGCCATGCGGAAGAACCGCTTTCCGTGTGTTTTTTTGAAATATCCGACCTGAATGATAACCGAAATCACTTCGATCATGTAAATGAATCCGAAAATCGCAATAAAAATCGGAATTCTCATCATGAATGCGCTGCCGGCCACAAACCCGCCAATTGCAAGAGAACCGGTGTCCCCCATAAAAACCTTTGCCGGATGGGCATTAAAGAGAAGAAATCCCATCAGTGCACCGATCATCGCACCTGCCGCAGGGCTGATCCCCCATCCTCCAGCGATGGAGATCACCGCCAGTAAACCGGCGATCGGCAATGTCACCGACGAGAGGAGACCGTCCAGACCGTCGGTAAAGTTGGTCCCGTTATCGGTTCCGAGGACGATAAAAAAGAGAGCCGGAACAAAGATTACCGTCGGCAGAACCAGCTCTTCCTTCCAGAACGGGATCCGCATCGCGCAGCCCGCCTCGGATTTAGCCGCGATATACCATGCAAATGCGGCGGTAACCGCAATCTGCATGGCAAGTTTCTGTTTCGGATTCAGTCCCTCTGACTGGTGTTTGTGGATTTTCAGGAAATCATCCGCAAATCCGATCAGACCGAATCCGATGGTGAGAAATGCCACCGGGATCATTTCCGGATACGACGGAGAAAAGATGAGAACCGGCACAAGAAAGCCGGCCAGAATCATCACGCCGCCCATGGTCGGCGTTCCCTGCTTTTTCAGATGAGACTGCGGTCCGTCATCGCGTACCTCCTGTCCGAATTTGAACCGGTGAAGAATCGGAATAATATACGGACACAGCGCCGCAGTAACCGCGAACGCAGCCAACAGTGCAATGATTGTATCTCTTACTGCCATAACAGGCTTACCTCTTTATTGTTTTTTATTCAGCGGCAAATGCCGCAGCTCACGGCGTCAGAATGCTGATCATCGTTCCGGTCTCTGTTACCGTATAGGACGCTTCATCGTCCCGGTAAACGAACCAGGACTGCGGAAGATATTGGAGAGACTGACGCAGCCGATCGCGGACGCCGAGCATGATTGTGGTGATCTGTTCCCGGTGAATCCCGTATCCGAGACCGTCGATATAGATGCGCGTAATATGTCTTCCCGCACCTCTGCTTCTTTTTACGGCGTGAACGATCCGGTCGCGGACCTCCGTCATCTTTGTGGTACCATCCGGTGCGAGCTCAATAACAAGAGGATCCGGTGTCATCTCCGTCTTCCCGCTCAGCAGATAATACTGCACGGTCATCGGTCCGTAGGCCGTTCCGTCCGCAGACGAAACCGCGGGCATTCCGGTGTCTTCCCGGTCCCAGTGATGGTAACCGGTGGACTCGATCTCATCGTCGCTCAGATTGATATAACGGTTGACGAGATCACCGGTTCGGTCGTCATCCTCCCACGTAGCATCGACATGATACCAGTGGCGCCCTATGCGAATCAGATTCCAGGCGTGCAGATCACTGTGAATGTAGCGGACTTCGGTATCCGGCATCACCGCACGCACAATCTGCAGAAATGCGTCCGAGTATCCGGCGCACTGCGCGCGGTGTCCGACGAGGCAGCTGTATGCGGTATAGTTTTCAAGACTTCCCCGCTTTACCTCATACGTGCACTCCTTTACCAGTCCCCGGATGATGGCGATTTCTTTTTCAAAATCCGTGGATTTCCGGTTCACATCGTATTTCTCGACAAACTCGGCGATGGCCTTCTGAAGTACATCCCAGTCGGTCTCCTCCGAATCCGGTCCCGCGCTCTTTGTCATCCGCATGCAGCCTTCGTTGCCGTGCACGGGATCGTTGATGATCTGAAACGTCTCACCGTTTACGGTAATGGTGCCATCATTGCGCTCTTCATATGAATTCCGGTCTTCCGCGATATTCTCCCGGACGATCTCCTCCGCCGGCGGAGCCTGCACCGTATCATCCGGATCGGCATACACCGGCATCGCAATCCAAAGTGCGGCAAACAGCGACATCAGAAAAACACGTCCCCATTTTCTCCGGGAACAATTCTTAAAACGTATGGTCAATCTTTCTCACATTCTTTCATCAGCCGTGGAACAGCTTCTTGGTCTGGTACTTCGGCTCGCAGGTCAGATTGACGCCGAGCTTCTGGAAGGTATGCTCATCCACCGCCGCAAGCATGACGGAAGAGTGAGCCTCACAGTTCTTGAGATTTCCGAGCTGCTCCATGCACTTCTCCGCTGCCGGATTCGTCGATGCACAGATGGTCAGCGCGATGAGAATCTCATTGATATGCAGTCTCGGATTGTGATTTCCGAGATGGGATACCTTCAGATGCTGAATCGGCTCGATGACTTCCGGAGCGATGACTTTCACGGAATCGTCGATTCCTGCCAGAACCTTCAGCGCATTTAAGAGCATCGCACTGGACGCGCCCAGAAGTGTCGTTGTCTTTCCGGTGATCACCTGACCGTCCGGGAGCTCGATGGCCGCTGCCGGTTCACCGGTCACTTCCGCCTTGAGATTCGCCGCAGCAACAACCCGGCGGTCTCCGATTCCGGTCTCCGCCTTGTCCATCAGCAGTTCGAGCTTTGCGGACGCGGACGTGGAACCGCCGCCCTTTCTCTGCTCACACATTTCCTTGTAATAGCGGCGGACAATCTCCTGACGGGATGCCTCGCGGCATGCCTCATCGTCGATGATGCATTTTCCGGCCATGTTGACACCCATATCCGTCGGAGACTTATATGGGGACTCGCCGTAAATTTTCTTAAAAATCGCGTTCAGAACCGGGAACACTTCCACGTCACGGTTATAGTTGACCGTGGATACGCCGTAGGCCTCGAGGTGATACGGATCAATCATGTTCACATCGTTCAGATCTGCCGTTGCCGCCTCATACGCAAGGTTGACCGGATGAGAAAGCGGAAGGTTCCAGATCGGGAAAGTCTCGAACTTGGCGTAGCCGGCCTTCACTCCGCGCTTATTCTCATGGTAGAGCTGAGAAAGCGCCACCGCCATCTTGCCGCTTCCCGGTCCCGGAGCGGTGACAACGACAAGCGGATGCTTGGTCTCGATATAATCGTTCTTTCCGAAGCCTTCCTCGCTGATGATCAGCGGGATGTTGCCCGGATAACCGGCGATCGTGTAATGGCGGTAAACCTTGACGCCGAGAGATTTCAGCTTCTTCTCGTAGGCAATGGCACTCTCCTGTCCCTCGTAGCGGGTCATAACCACACTGCCGACATAGAGACCGTAGCCGCGGAATGCGTCGATCAGTCGGAGAACATCCATATCATAGGTGATTCCCAGATCGCCGCGCACTTTATTCTTTTCGATGTCATTGGCATTGATGACGAGAACGACTTCCACATCATCCCGGAGTTCCGCCAGCATTTTGATCTTGCTGTCCGGCTTAAATCCCGGAAGAACGCGGGACGCATGGTAATCGTCGAAAAGCTTGCCGCCGAATTCCAGATAGAGCTTGCCGCCGAATTTGGAGATTCGCTCGCGAATGTGCTCCGACTGCATTTTCAGATATTGTTCGTTGTCAAAACCAATCTTAAACATCTTCATTTTCCTTTCGTGTTTCCTCGCATTTGGAGGCTTTTAACTTTTCCAGTTCCTTCCTGTAGTACTCTTTCTGCTCTTCCGGAGAAAGTTTTTTGGAAGGACAGTCGGCCGTACATGTCCGGCACGGGCTGGTCTGCATCGGCTTATCCTTGTACAGGAACGCCAGAGAGGCCGCAAGTCCCGCGATGAACAGCGAACCGATCACAATTGCGATAATCTGTTCCATATATACACCTTTCCTGCCGCAGCGCGGCGGAGCGCTCCGCACAGGGAGCGCCCGGTCCCCGCCGGGATTTCCCGGCAGAGAAATCACATCTTACAGATACCGGCGAATGGTCGTCGGCGTTCTGTAATTCCAGGTAGAAATCTTGATTCCGCTCTTCTTGTTGGATGCGTGAACAACCTTACCGTTTCCGATGTAGAGAGCCACGTGATTGATGCCGCCTCCGTTGGAGTAGAATACCAGATCTCCGGCGCGAAGATCGCCGCTGGAAACTTTGGTTCCCATCTGCGCCTGCGAAGCCGCATGATGAGGCAGGCTGACGCCGTAATGTGCCATAACCGACATGGTGAAACCGGAGCAGTCGGTTCCGTGTGTCAGGCTGGATCCGCCCCATACATACGGATTGCCCAGGAACTGGGTCGCATAGGATGCGATGGAACTTCCGGTGCTGCTCTTGGAAGAAGAAGAACTCTTCTTGGACGAATCCTTCTTTTTCTCCTCCTTCGGCGGTTCCGGTGCCGGCGGCGTGTAGGCAACCGCCTCGTTAAGGCCGTAGATTACATCCACGTAGTCGTTGGCCACATAAGCGGTATCGTCATCCAGCTGAATATGAATCCAGCCGTCGGTATCCTGATCCACAACATCGTATTTTTCCGAATTGGCAATCTGAGTCCAGATCTTGGAATTCGTATTCGGCTCCGTTCTCGCGTTGGCCACGTCTGTGTTGACGACAGCCATAAGTTTTGCATTATCCAGAGCGGAAGCCTTTGCGGCATCTCCGGTCATGATAAACTCCGCCTTGACATAACCGGTCACCGGTCCGGACTGAATCCGGTACCATTGTCCGTCCTCACTGGTCTCCAGAATGTTGCCGGCAGCTTTTCCCGGCATCTTTCCGATGATATTGCCGTCCTCGCCAGCCTTGTCGCGGATGTTCAGATATGTGTCGACATTGGAGATACCCATATTGTCATACATATTCAGCACCGCCGTGTGCAGATCCAGCTGTCTGGCCTCATTCAGGGCATATTCTACCTTGACATAATCGGCCGAAATGTAGCCGTTCTCGATGCCGATCCAGCCGTTCTCGTTGCTGAGAATGTCATATCGCTCATTTCTCAGTGCGCTTCCCATAATCTGACTGGTCCCATCCGCCGCTTCACGGATGTTGAGCTTGTCCGTCGCAACGACCGCTCTCTCTTTGACGAGAGTTTCCGCCTTCTGCTTTGCCTCATCGCCGGTCAGAATAAACTGGGAAGCGACATATCCATCGATTCCGCCGGATTTAATGCGATACCATCCCTCCGTGGAGGTATCTTCGATCTCGCAGGCTGCCCCGCCGTTTAACTTTCCGAGAATCTTCGCGTTTGCCGCAGCCGACTCACGGATGTTGACAAAACCTTCCACATTAGCAATGCCGAGATTCTGATAAGAATCCACCACTGCCCTTTTCAGCTGTTCCGGAGAAAGCGTCTCCGCAACCGTCTGCTCCTCTGCGAGAAGCGCGTCCGCTGCGGTTTCCTGTGCGGCGCTCTCCGCCGCGGTCTCTGCAGCCGTCTCTGCTTCCTTCGCCGGAAAACCGATCGACAGTTTTCCTCCCTGAGCAATTCTTGTGACCAGAACAACGGCCAGTACAACAATCACTCCCGTGGCAAGATTCATGAAGCGATGCATCGGATCTCGGCCTTCACGCTTCCTCTTCGCCTTTTTCAGGCGTTCCACATAATTATTCTCATCCATATGTTGTGTGACTCCTCTGTTTCCAAAACTTGCCCGCAAAATCCGATGCGCCGGATTCGTGCCTGACCGGTCACGCTTCCCCATCCGTGTGCATCCCCGCGGGGTGTTTCCCTCAGCCTCCAAGGATACCGGCCCGGGCAAAGAGGCCTTTTCTCTGCGCCAAAATCTTCCCGAAAAAGCGCAGACTGACCCCTCCAATATAAAATTCAAACCTTACTATAGCACAAGTCTCATAAAAAATCGAGTAGGAAGCACGTCCGCTTCCTACCCGATTCGTTCTGTATACTGTGTCTGTTCGGATCAGTCACCCAACATATTGGAAAAACTGGATGGTGTCATATAAGGATAACTGGAAATGATAATGCCTCTGCGCCGGTTTGCCGCGTGAACGATCTGACCGTTTCCGATGTACATGGATACATGTCCGACCACGCCGTTCCGGTGCTTGTAGAAGATCAGATCACCCGGTTTGAGCTGGGATTCCGAAATCTTCTTTCCCTGTGTCGCCTGAACGCGGGACGTTCTCTCGAGCGTGATTCCGGCGACATGCTGGTAGACGTATTTGACAAAGCCGGAGCAGTCTGCGCCGATGTGCGGATCATTTCCGCCCCAGACATACTTGTTGCCGACAAACTGCAGGGCATAATTGACCAGTTTGGCGCGGAGTTCATCCTCCACGGAAACCGGTGAGAACTCGATTGCCTCCGGGATCGCGTACCGGACATCCACATAGTCATTCTTGACATAGGCGGTCTCATCGTCACCGATCTCAATTGCAACCCAGCCGTCTTCCTGCTTCAGAACATCGTAGCGCTCAGAGTTCGTCAGCTGTGTCCAGATGGTGGCGTCGGTGTTGGGCTCTGTCCGCGCATTGACCACGTCATCGGAGATGATCGCCATCAGCTTTGCATTATCCATGGCAAGCTGTTTCGCCTCATCGCCGGTGGCAATGTAGTCTTTCCTGACATAACCGGTCACCGGTCCGGACTGGATCCGGTACCAGTCGCCTTCCTCCCCGAGAATCTCCGCTCCGCACTTGCTGGTCATCTTTCCGATGATCTTTCCGTCCGGATTCGCCGATTCACGGATGTTCAGATAATTATCTACCTTGGACACGCCGGGATTGGTATAAAAATTCAGCACCATGGATTTCAGATCCAGTTTTCGCGCCTCATTGAGAGCCAGCTTCCGCTCGGCGTAATCGGCCGAAATGAATCCGGCAGCCACCGGGATCCACCCGTCCTGCGTCTCTCCCCTGACCTCATACCGCTCATTGCGAAGTGCCTGTGCGACAACCTCCGACTCGGTGTTCGGTTCTTTTCGGATGTTGACGGAGTCCGCGGTGATGACCGCTCTCTCGCTCACATTGGCAAGCGCTTCCCGTTTGGCCTCATTCCCGGTCAGAATAAATTCCGAGGTGACAAAACCTTCGATTCCGCCGGAAGAGATCTGATACCAGCCCTCCGTCGGATTGCCGGTAATCTCACATACGGCGCCGCCCTGAAGCTTTCCGATGATCTCAGCCGAAGTGGAAGGCTCTTTCCGGACGTTCAGATACCCTTCCACATTGGTATATCCGAGATTCGTGTACGAATCCACCACCGCCTGCTTTGCCGCCTCATCGGACTGCACGGCCGATGCCGAAGTACCGGTTTCCGCAGCAGCCGATGTGTTTCCGGAATTCTTCTCTCCGCCGCCGGCTTTCCCGCAGCTTCGAAGGGCAAAGGAAAGCAGGACCATGAGCAGAATCAGAATCACCACCGTGAGAGACGCATTCAGGATGCGTATTCCACGGGATGGCTTCCTTCCGCCGGCCCCGCTGAAAAATCCCTTCCCGGAGAGGAGATCTCCGGAAAGGATCGTATTTGTTTTTTTGTCTCTTTTCTTGTCCTGCATCAGGCAAACCTCATTAGTCTGTGAGCATCATGCGGTCGTTTGCAAACTCTTCTCCGCTTACTGTCTCAAACTTCTTCAGAAGGTCTTCCACCGTGAGATGCTTTTTCTCTTCACCGGCCACATCATAGATGATCCGTCCGTCATGCATCATGATCAGGCGGTTGCCGATGTTGATTGCGTCACGCATGTTGTGCGTGACCATCAGGGTGGTGAGCTGCTGCTCTGCCACAATCTTCTGCGTCAGATCGAGAACTTTCTTTGCCGTTTTCGGATCCAGGGCCGCCGTGTGCTCATCCAGAAGCAGGAGTTTCGGTTTCTGCAGCGTTGCCATCAGAAGCGTCAGCGCCTGTCTCTGGCCTCCGGACAGAAGCCCGACTTTGCTGGTCATTCTTGTCTGAAGTCCGAGATCCAGCTGTGCAAGCTGATCGCGGTAGAAATCTTTCTCTCTCTTGCGGATGCCCCATCCGAGTCCGCGGCTCTTCCCTCTCCGCAGAGCCAGAGCGAGGTTTTCCTCGATCTCCATATTCGCACAGGTTCCCTTCATCGGATCCTGAAACACACGTCCGATATAGCGTGCTCTGCGATGCTCTTTCTCACGGGAGACATTGTCCCCGTCAATGATGATCCGTCCCGAATCGATCGGATAGACGCCGGCGATCATGTTCAGCATGGTCGATTTGCCGGCTCCGTTTCCGCCGATCACAGTCACAAAATCACCCGGATTCAGGTGAAGATTGATGCCGTTCAGTGCTTTCTTCTCGTTTACGGTTCCTTTATTGAACGTCTTTCGAACATTTTCCAGTACCAGCACTATTCTTCACCTCCCTCGCGATAACTGTGACGGATCCGGTACTTTGCCATGGCAACCGGAATGCTGAGTGCCAGCGCAACGATGACGGCGCTCAGCAGCTTCATGTCATTTGCATTTAATCCGAGGCGAAGAACGATTGCTCGTATCATAAAATATACCACAGATCCCACAACCGTCGCAATGAGTTTCCAATAGAACGGGATGAGGCGGCCCATCAGCACTTCTCCGATCACGATCGCCGCAAGGCCAATGACAATTGCACCGGTTCCGCTTCCAATATCGGCATACTTCTGACTCTGGCAGACCAGCGCTCCCGACAGGGCGACCAATCCGTTGGAAACCATCAGCGCAACCAGCTTGGTAAAGCGTGTGTCCACGCCCTGCGCACGGATCATCGCCTCATTGTTTCCCGTTGCGCGCAGCGCGCTTCCGAGTTCGGTACCGAAAAACCAGTACGTAACCGCAATCACTGCCGCCACCACGACAAAACCGACAATCAGCGATGCCGCCGACTGCGTCATGCCCGAAGAATCCGCCAGGGAACTGATGACGGTCGGCGTCTTCAGGAGCGGAATATTGGATTTACCGCCCATGATCCGGAGATTGATCGACCACAGGGAGATCTGTGTGAGGATTCCGGCAAGAATCGCCGGAATCTCAAACATCGTATGCAGAATACCGGTCACCGCCCCGGCAACCACGCCGGCAAGCGTTGCCAGCACAATCGCGAGCGCAGGATCGATCCCCATTGACACCACCAGAACCGCACAGATGCATCCGCCGAGAGCGAAACTGCCGTCACAGGTCATATCCGCAATGTTCATCAGCCGGAATGTGATATACACTCCGATCACCATTACTCCCCAAAGCACGCCCTGCGCGGCCGCGCCCTGAAGCGATACCAAAAGTCCGTCCATGCTTACCTCTGTTTCATTTACCCGATATCGTCTGATTATTTGATTGCTGCCGGATCAATGCCGAGAGTCTTCGCCGTCTCCGCATTGACCTTCAGTGCACATTTCTCCTGATCCAGATATCCGATCGGCATCTCGGAAATGTTCTTTCCGTCTTTGAGGATCTCGACCGCCTGCTTGCCGGTCATGTAGCCGAGCTGATAGTAATCAATTCCGTATGTCGCAAGACCGCCGGCATCCACCATGCCCTCTTCTCCGCAGATCACCGGAATCTTGTTCTCATTGGCAACCATGCTGACCGTCGCCATACCTGCCGCGATCATGTTGTCGGTCGGGCAATAGATGGCATCCACTTTTCCGACCAGAGAATTTACAACATCGGAGATCTCGTTGGAGTTTGATACGGTCACATCCAGATAATTGAATCCGTTTGCCTCACAGGCCTCTTTGGCAAGCGCCGCCTGAAGCACGGAATTGGATTCCGCGCTGGAGTACATGACACCGACGGTCTTCGCATCCGGAAGAATTCTCTTGAGAAGCTCAATCTGTTCCTTTACCGGTGTCAGATCGGAAGTTCCGGATACATTGTTTCCCGGCTTCTGGTTGTCTTCCACAAGTCCGGCATCTTTCGGATCGGTTACGGCCGTCACAAGAATCGGAATATCGGAAGTCTGACCGGCCACAGCCTGCGCCGCCGGCGTCGCAATTGCGAGAATCAGATCATTCTGATTTGCAACCAGCCCGGATGCAATCGTCTGACATGCAGACTGATCGCCGGAAGCATTCTGCTGATCAATCTCATAAGAAAGCCCTGCATCATCCAGTGCTTTCACAAATCCCTCGTTCGCCTTATCCAGAGCCGGGTGCTGAACGAGCTGGAGTACGCCGATCTTATACTTTGCGCCGTCCTCTTTCTTTGCCCCGGTTTCCGCTGCCTTGGCGGTTTCTGCTGCAGAAGAAGCCGCTGCTGCCGTCGTCTGTGCTGTCTCGGCCGGTTTGGAAAAAGAACCGCAGGCCGCCATGGAGAGTACCATCGCACCTGCTGCCATCAGTGCCGCTGCTGTCTTAAATCTCTTCATCATTTGTGCCTCCCTTTTTCTCTGCATACCAGATATGACTTTTTCTGATACATGGATACTACTACTATTTCTTTAGTGTGTCAACACTTTTAAGCACAGCGTCTTTAAATCATTAAAGTGTTTCATGAATCCATTCTGTAAATTCACAAAAAGTATCCGAAGCCGCCTTTACATCAGCGGGGCAAACAGGCGCAGCGCACTTCCGGCAATCCGCTTCCAGAGCGGGAAATTTTCACAGTCTTCCAGCGTGATCGGAATGCATTTCTTCAGAGTCTCGGAGAAATCCCTCTCGACATCCCGCACCGCAGGGCACCGGCTGAGATAGACCGCATCTTCGAAATGAAGATACAGACTCCGGAAATCCAGATTGATGGTTCCGACCACCGCTTTCTCATCGTCCGCTACAAATGTCTTCGAATGAATAAATCCCGGTTCATATTCGTAGATCCGGACGCCGGCCGAGATCAGCTCCCGGTAAAAGCTTCTCGCGAGAAGATAGGCATAAATCTTGTCGGGGATGTGCGGCATCATGATCACGGTATTGACACCCCTGCGCGCCGCATACTTGAGCGCGACCAGAACCGGATCGTCAAGGATCAGATATGGTGTCATGATGTGAACATAGTTTTTTGCCCCGTTGATGATGTCCAGATAGACCTGTTCGCCGACCTGCACATTGTCCAGAGGGCTGTCCGCATAGGGCATGACAAAACCGGGGAAATCCGGATCATCCGGTGTGACAGGACGTTTTCCTTCTGACAGGGACTCCTCGCCGCGGTCATCCCCGATGCGGACAGGTTCCGTCCGGATAAACCGCCGGTAATCGTCTTCCTCGCTCTCCGTAATATTCCACATCTGCAGAAACATCATGGTAAAACTCTGGGCCGCCTTGCCTTTCACGCGGACGGCACTGTCCTTCCAGTGTCCGAACCGGATCTTCCGGTTGATGTATTCATCCGCCAGATTGACGCCACCGGTAAATGCCGTCTCCCCGTCGATGACGCAGATTTTCCGGTGATCGCGGTTATTCTGCATACTCGACAGAACCGGACGGATCGGTGCAAACATCTTGCACCGGATGCCCTCGCTGCGCATCATTTTGGGAAAATGATACGGCAGATGGGTGAGCCAGTTCATGCCGTCATACATGAATCGCACTTCCACGCCCGATTTTGCCTTCCGGCGAAGAATCTTCAGCACGGAATCCAGCATTTCGCCCTGATCCACAATGAAATATTCCATGAAAATGAATTTTTCAGCGCGCTCCAGTTCGGACAGCAGCGCCGGGAAGAAGTCGTCGCCGAGGGGATAATACGTCACTTCCGTCCCGTCATAGATCGGAAAACGGCCGTACCGGTTCATATAGACGGCGATGTTTCCGCCGGTTCCCTCGGAGCGGCCGTAGGCATACAGCACGTCCCGCTCCTGCCGGAGAAAACCGTCCGTTTTTCTCGTAAGTTCCTGAATCCGACGGTTGACTTTATGCGTCCCCGGCTGCAGTTTAAAGAACAGATAGAGAAGCGTTCCGAAGATGGGAAGAAGCAGAATCGGCACAACCCAGGCGGTCTTCATACTCATACTGCCCTCTTTGGCGAGAATGCGGATCAGCGTAACGGCTCCCACAAAAAAAGAAAGGCCATACAGATATGCGGAATACTGAGTCAGACTCATCAGGATGATTCCAAGCAATGCAGCCTGCAGAAATAAGGACGTTACCACAAACGTGGTTCGTCCGAAGATAATTCTCAGGAGTTTTTTTGCTCTCCGCATAACGATACGCCTTCCTTGCCTGATTGCCTGACTTCCCGAAAGGAAATTTGTCTTTGTAACCACATTTATTTTAACACAACGTATACACAAAACAACAGAGGAGTTTCGGTTTTCCGAAAACTCCTCTGTTTTGACAATTTTTCTGCTATATTTTACGAAACAAAGTCCGCAAGCGGACTTCGGCTCCCCCATCCCCTCAGTCCTGAGGGGATCGACTGAAATGACCCTTCGGGGCCGACATCCTCACAGCATATCGAAGAGCGACAGCTGATTGCTCTCCGGCAGTCCCTCGAGAAGCCCGAGATTCTGCATCTTATCGGCAACCGTCTTCGAAACCTTGGTCCTTCGGATAAAATCCTCTTTCGAGAGGAACGGTCCCTCTTCCGCCGCAAACATGATGGCGTCGGCCGCTTTTTCTCCGAGACCTTCAATGCTTCCGAGGGACGGCATCAGCTTTCCGTCGATGATCTGGAAATGCCTGGAATCCGCCCGGTAGATGTCGATGGGCATAAATTCATAGCCGCGCGCGTACATTTCCTCCACAAGACGCATGTCGTGGAGCTCGCCTTCCTCCTTGTTGGAGAGAGAGTCCGCTCTCTTCCGGTAATCATCGAGATGGTATTTCAGTTTGTCCGGTCCCATGCACATCAGCTCATAGGAAAATGCCTGCGCGCGGATCGAGAACCATGCCGCATAGAACGCCAGCGGATAGTAGACTTTACAGTATGCGATGCGCCAGGCCATCATTACGTATGCCGCCGCATGGGCTTTCGGGAACATGTACTTGATCTTCTTACAGGACCAGATGTACCAGTCCGGAACGCCGTGTTCCTTCATCTCATCGACCCATCCCTGCCATTCCTTGACTTTTCCGGCCGCCACTTTTCCTTTGCGGACATTTTCCATAATCTTGAAGGCGTGGGCCGGCTCGACGCCCTGCTGCATCAGATAGACCATGATATCGTCTCGGCAGCAGATGGCGGTACCGATGGTACAGGTGCCCTGCTTGATCAGCGTCTCCGCATTGCCGAGCCATACATCCGTTCCGTGCGCAAGGCCGGCGATCCGGACAAGATCGGAAAAATACTGCGGTTTCGTATCAATCAGCATCTGCATCGCAAAGTCCGTACCGAACTCCGGAAGTCCCAGACAGCCGAGCTGCGTTCCCCCGATGTCGTCCGGCGTGATGCCGAGAGCCGACGTGTTCTGGAACAGGGACATGACCTTGCGGGAATCCAGCGGAAATGTCGTCGGATCCTCCCCGGTCAGATCCTGCAGGAACCGGATCATTGTCGGGTCATCGTGTCCGAGAATGTCGAGTTTCAGCAGGTTATGATCGATCGAGTGATAATCGAAATGTGTGGTGATCGTGCGCGATGTCATATCCTCGGCCGGATGCTGTACCGGCGTGAAGGAATAGATCTGCTCTCCCACCGGGAGAACGATGATTCCGCCCGGGTGCTGTCCGGTCGTCCGGCGGACACCGACCATGCCGGAGGCAATCCGCTCTTCCTCGCAGCGGCGGTGATGAATCCCCTTCTCCTCGCAATAATGAAGGACCATTCCGAACGCCGTCTTATCCGCCAGCGTACCGATGGTGCCCGCGCGGAAGGTCTGTCCCTTTCCGAAGATAACCTCCGTGTAGGCGTGGGCCCTTGACTGATATTCACCGGAGAAGTTCAGATCGATATCCGGCTCCTTGTCTCCGGAGAATCCGAGGAAGGTCTCAAACGGGATGTCATATCCGTCCTTGATGAGATTCTCCCCGCAGTTCGGGCAGACCTTATCCGGCATATCGCAGCCCGCCATGCCGGCGAATTTCTTTACCTCTTCCGAGTCAAAGTCCACATAGTGGCATTTCGGGCACCGGTAATGCGGCGACAGCGGGTTGACTTCCGTGATACCGGACATGGTGGCGACAAAGGATGAGCCGACCGATCCACGGGAGCCGACAAGATACCCGTCCTCATTGGCCTTCCACACCAGCTTCTGCGCGATGATGTACATAACCGCATATCCGTTGGAAATGATGGAGTTCAGCTCGGTCTCAAGCCGCTTTACCACAATCTCCGGGAGCGGATCGCCATACCACTCGTGCGCCTTATTGTAGCAGATGGTCCGGAGGGTCTGATCCGAATCCTCGATGATCGGAGGACGCTTATCCGGGCGCACCGGCTCAATCCGCTCGCACATCGCGGCAATCTTCCGGGTGTTCGTGATCACGACCTCCTGCGCCTTGTCACTTCCGAGGTACTCAAACTCTTCGAGCATTTCCTCGGTCGTGCGCAGATACAGCGGCGCCTGCATGTCCGCATCCTTAAAGCCCTTGCTGTACTGGATGATCCGCCGGTACACCTCGTCTTCCGGATTCAGGAAATGAACATCGCAGGTAGCGCAGACCGGTTTATTGAACTGTTCGCCCAGCGAGACAATCTTCCGGTTCAGATTCTGCAGATCCTCCACCGTCTTGTAGGAACTCGACTCATCCCGGAGCATGAACTCATTGTTTCCGATCGGCTGGATCTCCAGATAATCGTAGAAGGAGACGATCTTTCCGAGTTCCGAATCCGGAACGCCGCGAACCACCGCCTGGAAAAGTTCACCCGCCTCACAGGCGGAGCCGATGATGATGCCTTCGCGGTATTTTGCAAGCAGGCTCTTCGGAATGCGCGGCTGGCGGTGATAATACGTCAGATACGATTCCGAGATCAGCCGGTAGAGATTGATCCGGCCGAGATCATTTTTCGCAAGCAAAATGATGTGGTAGGTCGGCATCTTCTGAATCATCTCCGCCGACATTTCCGACAGGGCGTTCAGCTCCGTGAGATCACTGACTCCGCGATCCTTCAGCATCGCGATGAACTTCACGAAAATCTCCGCCGTACAGCCGGCGTCGTCGACGGCGCGGTGATGATTCTCGAGAGAAATCTTCAGCTCTCTTGCCACCGTGTCGAGTTTGAAACGGTTCAGATTCGGAAGCAGAAGTCTCGCGAGCGTTACGGTGTCGAGGATCGTCGGATCGTACGGAAGTCCCATCCGCTCGCAGTTCGTCCGGATAAAGTTGGTATCAAAGGACGCGTTGTGGGCGACGATCACGCTGTCACCGCAGAACTCAAGGAACTTCGGGAGCACCTCCTCGATCGGCGGCGCATCCATAACCATGCCGTCGTTGATGCTGGTCAGCTGCTCGATATGATACGGGATCGGGACCTGCGGATTGACAAAGGTCGAAAACCGGTCCGTAATCCGTCCGTTCTCCACCTTAACCGCGCCGATCTCGATGATCCGGTTGTAGATCGGCGAAAAGCCGGTGGTCTCAATATCAAAGACCACGCAGGACGTGTCAAGAGACTGGCCGCGGCCGTTTTGAACCAGCTCCTGAATATCATTGACCAGGTAACCTTCGACGCCGTAGAGGATCTTGAAATTCTCTCCGCGGTCCACCGAATGGTTGGCATCCGGGAACGACTGGACACAGCCGTGGTCGGTGACCGCGAGGGCATCCCATCCCCAGGACTTTGCCTGTTTGATGATGTCTTTGATATCACTGACGCCATCCATATCGCTCATCTTGGTGTGAAGATGAAGTTCGACGCGCTTGATCGGACTGTTGTCCACACGCGGAACCCGGAAATCCGATCCTTTTTTTATGCCGCTGACGTTGCCGATCGCCAGCTCACCGTCAAATTTATCGATATTGGCGACTCCGCGGATGATGACAAACTGTCCCGGTTTGGTTGCCGCCTTGACATCGTCCAGGCTGTCCTCGTGCGCGAAGATCTTGACCTGAATCGAGTCGTTGAAATCCGTGATCTTAAAAATAAAGAGTGTTGTCCCCTCGCGGATCTCCCGGCTTTCGGTTCCGAGAATCTGACCGTGAAGAATGATATCGCCCACACGGCCTTCCAGATCATGAATCGGAACCGTCTCACCGTCAAAGTCCCGTCCGTAGAGGACGTCTGGATTCTCCGATTTGAAATATCCGCGTCTTCCGCCCCGGAATCCGCCCTTGGACCAGTTTCCTTTCTGGCCGCGGTTTGAACCGGAGAATCCGCTGCGGTCGCCGTCCGCACTCTTCCTTTCTCCGTTTCCGGAAGCGCCGCCACCGGCAGGAGCAGTAATCACAGAAGATGAGGACGACGCTGCAGCCGCTGCGTTTTTCTTCTCCGCATTCTTCCTGTCCGCAGCCTTCGGTTCCCTCTTTTTCGCCGCAGGATCAAAACCGATCTTTTTGAGACCGTCTTTTCCGGAGGATGCTCCGCCTGCCGATGCGGAACCATTTGCCCCGGCTGCCAGGGCGCTCTGCGCGCCTTCCGCCGCCATCGGATAATCTGCGCCGGCAGCATTTTCCGCTGACGCATCATACCGCGTTCCGGAAATCGGGAGGACATAGGCCTTCCGCTCCTGCTCCTGGCGGGTCTCCGGTTCTCTCCAGGATACATCAATCGCAATCGGCACACCGCATCGCTCGTTGAAGGTCTTTTCGAGAATGCGGACCAGTTCCGTCACCTTATCTCTCGCGATGGATCCGTCCTCCAGATTCAGATCGAGATTCCTCCCCTCCCGGAACGTGAGATTCGCTCTCCGGAACATGGTATAGAGGAGAATGCTGTAATTCTTCAGCTCGTACAGAATGCTGTCCCGGTAGACCTCCATCAGGTGTTCCGCGGTATACTGCTCGGAGAGACGGTATTTTTCAATAATATGAATCTCAATTTCCTTGTTGGGAAAACACTGTTCGCGGATACTCTTCTCAATCTTAACGATATTCTGATGCCGGATCAGACGTGTCGATTCAATATAAATGCGAAGGACCGAATGATCCCTGCTTGTGGAAATGCGGTCCACCTCCACCATCTTCAGAAGACCGCGAAGGGAATCGCTGATTTTCAGCATCGGAAAAACGTCAAGAAATGGTTTCATGTATTAAGACTCCTTCTCGGCGGCAATCCGGTCCAGTTCTTCCTTCAGAACAGTCAGAAGCTGATCTTCCGGAACCTTTCGAATAATTTCACCCTTTCGGATGAGGAGACCTTCGCCGATACCGCCCGCAATGCCGAGGTCGGCTTCTCTCGCCTCGCCCGGTCCGTTAACCACACAGCCCATCACGGCAACCTTCAGTTCCATTGGATATTCCTGCACCATCGCCTCGACCCGGTTCGCAAGACCGATCAGATCGATGCTTGTTCGCCCGCAGGTCGGACAGGATACCACTTCGATCCCGCCTTTCCGAAGCCCCAGCGTCCGGAGAATCATCTTCGCCGATCGGATCTCCTCCAGCGGATCGCCGGTCAGAGAGACACGGATCGTGTCGCCGATCCCCTGATGCAGAATGAGACCGAGACCGATCGAAGACTTGATGTTGCCCTCGATCAGAGTGCCCGCCTCGGTGATGCCCACATGAAGCGGATGATCGGTCTGCCCGGCGATCAGTTCATGGGCGCGGACACACATCAGAACATCCGACGATTTGATGCTGATGACCAGATTGTCGTATCCCATGTCCTCAATCAGCTTTACTTTGTTCAGGGCGCTCTCGACAATGCCTTCCGCCGTCACGCCTCCGTACTTTTCGAGAAGATCCTTTTCAAGGGAGCCGGAATTTACACCGACGCGAATCGGAACCGCATGCTCTCTTGCGCAGTCCACCACCGCGCGGACCCGTTCCTCTGATCCGATATTTCCCGGATTGATACGGATTTTGTCCGCTCCGTTCTCGATCGCCGCAATCGCCAGACGGTAGTCAAAATGAATATCCGCGATCAGCGGAATATGAATTCTTTTTTTGATCTCTCCCAGCGCTTTTGCCGCTTCCATCGTCGGCACCGCCACACGGATCAGGTCACAGCCCAGTTTTTCAAGCGCAAGAATCTGTGCCACGGTCTCATCCACATTCTCTGTCTTTGTGTTGCACATAGACTGAATCAGGATCGGATGTCCTCCTCCGATCACACGATCCCCGATGTGCACTTCTCTGGTTTTCTCTCTGTATATCATCTCTATCCCAACCTTTACCATTCCGTCCGCGGGCGGACTTTTCCTTTTTCCCTTCTTCCGAAAGGAGTCAGCCGGACTCTGTACGCCCGTGTATCTTCTTTATGACCGGAAGAACATCCGGAAATCATTGAATACCGCAAACATCATCAGTGCCATCAAAAGGGCAAAGCCGAAGAGGTTGATCCGGTATTCCGTCTGTTTGCTGAGGCGCTTGCCCCGGATCAGTTCAAGGAGAATCAGAATCAGCTTGCCGCCGTCCAGTGCGGGAACCGGAAGAAGATTCATGATTCCGAGATTCACGCTCAGAAGAACCGTCATGGCCGCCAGATTCACCGCGACGGTCAGCACCCCGTAGGGCTTGCTCTTCTCCACCGTATTGCCGATCATGCCGACAATGCGCACCGGACCGCCGATATTATCCGCCGATACCTTTCGCGTGATCAGCTTTTCGAGGCTCTGTACCGTAACGTAGGCCCAGTATCTCGACTCCGCATAGGCATAGCGGATTACGGCTCCCGGATTCTCCGCACGCTCATATCCTCCGCCAGAGATTCCGATCTGATAGGCTTTCTTTTCTTCGGAATACTCCGGCGTGATCTCACAGGTTTCCCGTTTTCCGTCCCGTTCATAGACAACCCGGAGCGGTTCCCCCTCATGAAAAGATCCGTAAACCATCAGATCACGGAAAAGGTACGTCCGGAAACCGTTGAGGGAAATGATCTCGTCCCCATCCTGAAGTCCCGCCGTCATGGCCGGACTCTCCGGAGCAACCTTTCCGATGCGCGCCGGATCGGATCCGGCCACGCAGACCAGAAAACACGATCCGAGAAATGCCAGCAGAAAATTGAACGCCGGACCGGCAAAGATTGTAAGAAACCGCTGAACAATCCCCGCCTTTTCATAGGACGTACCCGCAAGAACCTTCGGTGCACGGAGGTATTTCAGGTCATCTTCTGTCAGACTTTCTCCGAGCATGGCACACGAACCTCCGAGAGGAAGGAGTTTCAGAGAATACCGGGTTCCGCCGTGCACAAAGGTGATCAGCCGCGGTCCCATGCCGATGGAGAACTCGATCACGGCGATTCCGGCCCTTCGCGCCAGCAGAAAATGCCCGAATTCATGAAACATGATGATACCGTCAAATAACAGAAGTGCCGCAATCATACTTGTCATGACCGTTTACTCCCATTTGCCGGAAGACAGGAATTCTTCCGCTTCCTTCTCCGCTTCAAGGATCTCCTCCACCGTCGGATCATCCTTCACCGTGTGATGTTCCATCGCCGCCCGGATCATCTCCGGAATCGTAAGATACGAAATCTTGCGGTCAAGGAACTGCGCAACCGCATATTCATTGGCCGAATTGAACACGGTCGGCAGCGAACCGCCGCGCTTTCCGGCTGAAATCGCAAGACGGAGCGCTGGGAAATTCTCCGTATCCGGATCCTCGAACGTAATCTTTGCCAGCTTCGCAAAGTCCAGCCGGTCACCCGGTAAAAACCGCCTTTCCGGATAATAGAGCGCATACTGGATCGGCAGCTTCATGTCCGGAGTCCCGAGCTGCGCGATGATCGCGCCGTCCTCATATTCCACCATGGAATGTATGACGCTCTGC
The DNA here is from genome assembly GCF_000711825.1 of [Clostridium] aminophilum DSM 10710. Lineage (GTDB taxonomy): Bacteria > Bacillota > Clostridia > Lachnospirales > Lachnospiraceae > Clostridium_R > Clostridium_R aminophilum. The sequence continues at coordinate 92,721 of NZ_JONJ01000009.1, forward strand.
GGCTGCACAACAACCTGAATGTCGTCAATATCCACGTCAAACAGCCACTTTGCCTCCATGACTTCGAGTCCCTTGTTGGCGAGGGTGGAGCTGTCAATGGTAATCTTCCGGCCCATCGCCCAATTCGGATGTTTCAGCGCATCCTCCACGCGGATATTTTTCAGTTCTTCTCTGTTTTTTCCGCGGAACGGCCCGCCGCTGCAGGTCAGAAGAATCTTGTGAACCGGATTCATCGACTCTCCCTGAAGACTCTGGAAAATCGCCGAATGCTCGCTGTCAACCGGAAGGATCTTAACGCCCTTTTCTGCGGCAAGTCTTGTGATGATATGGCCGGCGCAGACCAGTGTCTCCTTGTTGGCCAGCGCAATGTCCTTCCCTGCCTCGATTGCCGCGATGGTCGGCCGGATGCCGATCATGCCGACAACGGCGGTCAGGATCATATCCGCCGACGGCTCACGGGCCGCCTCGATCAGACCTTCCATTCCGCTCAGCACCTTTGTGTCGGTATCGGCGATGCGGGATTTCAGTTCTTCCGCTGCAGTTTCATCGTAAAGCACAGCAAGCAGCGGGTGAAACTCTCTCACCTGCTGCTCCATCAGCGTGACATTTTTTCCGGCCGCAAGGCAGACAACCCGGAGATCCCCGTTATTGCGGACGACCTCCAGCGTCTGAGTGCCGATGGACCCCGTTGAACCGAGGATCCCGATATTTTTGATAAAAGACATGTTTCTCATCCTCCCGTACGCACCAGAAACAGCAGTGCAAAATAAATTGCCGGCGCAGTAAATACCATACTGTCAAACCGGTCCAATACACCGCCATGACCTGGGATCAGCGTACCGTAATCTTTGATCTCATAATTCCGCTTGATTCCGGACGCAGTCAGATCACCGATCTGCGAAATCAGCGCCCCGACTCCGCAGGCGCAGGTACATGCAAAAACCGCGCCCTCACTCTCTCGAATGAACTGTCCCATCACAAGCGCAAAGATCAGTCCCAGAAGCGCTGCGCCGACCGTTCCGCCGACCGCTCCCTCAATGGTCTTTTTCGGGCTGAGCACCGGCGCAAGTTTATGTTTCCCGAAGAGAAGTCCGGAACAGTACGCCAGTGTGTCACAGCCCCAGCTCGACAGAAAGATAAGCCATACCAGAACAGCGCCGTCCGGCATATTGCGCGTCATCCAGAGGTACGAAAGCATCATTCCCGGGTAAATGATCCCGACCGATGCCTCCGCTATCTTCGTGATATGATAGCGCGGAAAGGTCAGCACATATACCGCCATCATCGCCATGAGCGCGGAGATGACCAGAAACACGGTCAGATCCTGACGTCCCATGAAAAGGATCGCATAATAGCATGCGCAGCTAAGATATCCGATGACGGCCGGCCCCGTCTTTTCAATTCCGATCGCCCGGTAATACTCATAGAGACCGATTATGGAAATCGCGAATGTCACAGCGAACACCGGAAGACTCCCCGCCAGAATGACAGCGACAGCCCCGGCAACGAGCACAATTCCGCTCAAAAGCCTTGTTATGAACATATGCGGTTCCTCCGTTTGTTATCCGTTTGTCTTGATCCCGCCGAATCTGCGGTCACGCCGGTTAAAGGCGCGGATGGCATTTTTCAGCTCTTCCTCGTCGAAATCCGGCCACAGACAATCTGTCACATAGAATTCCGCATAGGCAAGCTGCCAGAGAAGATAGTTTGAGAGGCGAAGTTCTCCGCTGGTGCGGATCATCAGATCCGGGTCCGGCATGCCGGCAGTATCCAGATAGGAAGCCACCGTCTCCTCGGTGATATCCGACGGTTCAATGACGCCGTTCTTCGCATCCAAAGTCATCCGGCGGACCGCTCTCGTGATCTCGTCTCTTCCGCCGTAATTGACTGCGATGACAAAGGTGAGTCCGGTGTTGTCCCTGGTCGATGTCTCCAGACCCTCGATGGCCTTCTGCAGATCCGGCGCAAACCGGGAGCGCTCGCCGATCATGCGGACGCGCACGTTGTTCGTCGTCGCAATCTTCTGAAGCCGCTTCGCGTAAAAGCGGAACAGCTGCATCAGGGTGGAAACCTCCTCTTCCGGCCGTTTCCAGTTCTCGGTGGAGAATCCGTATACCGTCAGATACCGGATTCCCATGCGGGCGGCAACTTCAACGATGTTCTCCACCGCCTCACAGCCCTTCTTATGTCCTGCCGTTCTCGGAAGTCCTCTCTTCTTTGCCCACCGTCCGTTTCCGTCCAGAATCAGTGCCACATGCTGCGGGATCACCAGTCCGTTCAGCTCTTCTGCCATATGTCCTCCTCATGATCGGCCGTCTGCCGGCTGATAAACAGCCGTCTTCACGCAAAAGGGGGCAGTTTATCGCTGCCCCTCTCCTCGACCGTTATCGAAATTTTCTGTCCGATCAGACAGTCATGATTTCCTTATTCTTTGTCTCAACCGCCTTGTCGACCATCTTGATCATCTTGTCGGTGAGTTCCTGGATATCTGTCTCGTCATTTGTCTGCTCGTCCTCAGAGATCTCTCCGTTCTTCTGAAGCTTCTTTACCAGCTCCATTCCGTCGCGGCGGATGTTGCGGATCGCAACCTTGCATCCCTCTCCAAGTTTCTTGACATCCTTTGCGAGATCCTTACGTCTCTCCTCGGTCAGCTCCGGGAATACGAGACGGATCACAGAACCGTCGTTGTTCGGATTGATGCCGAGATCGGATGTCAGGATAGCCTTCTCGATATCCTTTACCATCTTCTTGTCCCACGGAGCAATCTGAATGATTCTCGCCTCCGGAACCGTAATGTTGGCTACACCCTGAAGCGGTGTCGGAGAGCCGTAATAATCAACTTTGATGTGATCAAGAACATGCGGATTCGCACGTCCGGCGCGGATCGCGGAAAAATCGCTGAGCATCGCGTCATAGGACTTGTTCATCTTCTCCTCAAAAACTTTGAGTCTGTCATGCATAGTCAGAACCTCCCTGAAACCTTTTTGGTTTGTTAATGTCTATCAGTCTGCGGTAACGATTGTTCCGCTTACCTTCCCCTTCAGTGCATTGGCAATGCCGTTCTCCTCGTTGAGTCCGAATACGACCAGTGGCATGTGATTTTCCTCACAGATAACAGATGCGGTCATATCGACAACCTGAAGATGCTTTTCAACCACCTCTGCGATCGAGATCCTGTCGAACTTTCTGGCATTCGGATTGGTCTTCGGATCGCTGTCATAGACGCCGTCAACCGCCTTGGCAAGCAGCATGCAGTCTGCCTCGATCTCAACCGCCCGGAGCGCAGCGCCGGTATCGGTGGAGAAATACGGATGTCCGGTTCCGCCCGCAAAGAACACAACCTTATGAGCCTTGAAAGCTTCCACCGCTTTATCCTTGGAGAAGAGCTCGGTCATCGCGCCCACCTGGAACGGAGTCATAACGACTGTATCCATTCCCTCGCCGCGGAAGATCTCGGAAACATAAATGCAGTTCATCACCGTAGCCAGCATACCGATCTGATCCGCCTTTGTGCGGTCAATCTCATTGCCGGTGCGTCCTCTCCAGAAGTTTCCTCCTCCGGTGACAATTCCGACCTCCACGCCGGCATCCACTGCCTGCTTGACCTGACGTGCAACGCCGCGGACGGTCTCCTCGTCAAAACCTGTCTTTTTGCTTCCGGCAAGGGCTTCGCCGGATAACTTCAGAAGAACGCGCTTCATATCCATACTGTCTGATTCCTCTCTTTTCATCATTTTATTCTTTCTCATTCTATCACACGCCGCGCGGTTATGCCAGCGTCTTCTTCCTTACTGCATTCCGCTCACTTCAGAAAAGGCAGCAGCGGCGGTTCCGTGACTTTCTGTCCGATCTTTGTGGCGCGGATCTTGGAATATGCGATTTTCTGCGACGAATACAGACTGTAATATCCGGACAGCATGTAGCTCACCGCAATCACCACTGCAAAATACGGCATCGGATCATAGCCGAACATCTCAAAACCGATCAGGAGGGACGCCATCGGCGCGTTCGTTACCGCCGAGAAAAACGCCAGCATGGCGCACGCTGCCGTCAGCGTCGGATCCAGTCCCAGAACGGAGGCGTAAATGCCGCCGACCGAAGCTCCGATCGCAAATGACGGAACGATCTCCCCGCCTTTGTAGCCTGCGCCGAGAGACAGCGCCGTGAGAAGCATCTTCAGGATAAAATCCAGCGGTCTGGATTCCCCCGAAAGACCGGCAAGAATCAGATTCGCGCCGGTGTTGTTGTAACGGTATCCGGTCAAAAGCGAACACGCGATCACGATCAGACCGCCGGCCACGATCCGGATATAACGGTTCGGACAGAACTTCGCGTACATTGCTTCCGCATTGTGCATGATCGTGATAAACAGAACGGCGCAGGCGGCGGTGATCAGCCCCAGCACTACCACCAGAGCCATGGAAACCGGTCCGATCTCCGGGGCATTCAGCGTGCCGAAAGTCGTCGGCGCAAGCTGAAAATATTTCGCAACACCCGCAGCCACAAACGACGCAAAAATGCACGGTACCAGCGCGGCATAATAGATCACACCGACGCTGATCATCTCCAGCGGAAAGATGGCCGCGGCCATCGGGGTTCCGAACAGAGCGGAAAAGACCGATGTCATGCCGCACATGATCGCGATATTGGTGTCGTCCGGATCGAGACGGAACAGCTTTGCCGCCGTCGATCCGATGGAACCGCCCATCTGGAGCGCCGCTCCCTCACGTCCGCAGCTTCCTCCGCCGAGATGAGAGAGAACACTTCCGATAAAAATCGCCGGAGCCATGGTAGGCTTCAATTTGTTCTCGCTGTATACCGCCTCCAGAACCATGTTTGTCCCGCGGTTTTTTTCTTCACCGAGCGCCTTGTAAATCAGCATGATCAGAACGCCGAGAAGCGGAAGCGCAAACAGGAGAATATGATTTTTCCCGAACATTCCGACTGCCCATGAGACCGCAAAACCGAAGGCGGTTCCCACCGCTCCGGCCGCGAGGCCGATCAGGACAGAGAGAACACTCCATCGCACAAAATATAAAATCGTAAGAACAAGCGGATTTTTTTTCCCGGTGTTACTCATGCTGCATCTCCTTTTACCGATTCGTTCCCTTCTCTGCGTCAGACGCTTCCGTCTTCCCTGCTACGTCTCCGACTTCGTTGCTGCGATTTCGTCTTTCCGGATGCGCTTCCTTCTCCCGGCTGCGCCTCCGGCTCAGCTCTGTTCCGGCATTCACTCCTTCGCCGGTTCGCTCTCCGTCTTCTCCGGGCGCTCAAACAGCGCATTGACAAAATCGTTCGCGTCGAACTTCTGCATATCGTCGATCTTTTCTCCGACGCCCACATATTTTACCGGAATTCCCAGTTCGGACTGAATCGCAACGGCGATGCCGCCCTTGGCGGTTCCGTCCAGTTTCGTCAGGATAATGCCGGTAATCGGAGCCGCCTCCATAAACTGACGCGCCTGAGAGAGCGCATTCTGGCCGGTGGTACCGTCCAGAACAACTAATGTCTCACGATACGCATCCGCAAATTCCCGGTCGATGACACGGTTGATCTTGCTCAGCTCCTGCATGAGGTTCTTCTTATTGTGAAGTCTTCCCGCCGTATCGACGATCAGCACATCCGCGCCTCTCGCCTTGGAAGCCTGAATCGCATCAAACACAACCGCTGCCGGATCTGCTCCCTCTTTCTGGGAGATCAGCTCCACCCCCGCACGGTTTGACCACTCCTCCAGCTGCTCGATGGCTCCGGCACGGAAGGTATCCGCCGCCGCAAGGACAACGCGTTTTCCCTGGTTCTTCAGCTGATCGGCAAGTTTCCCCACGGACGTGGTCTTTCCGACGCCGTTGACGCCGATCACCAGCACCACAGACTTGCGGTTTTCAAACTCGTAGGCGCCCTCTCCCGGAACCATCTGTGCCTTGATCGACTCGATCAGCAGTTCCCGGCAGTTCTCCGGCTCCTTAATGTGCTGCTCGGCCACCTTCCGGCGCAGATCATCCATGATTGCCGCCGTGGTCTTGACGCCGATATCCGCCATAATCAGCGTCTCCTCGATCTCATCGTAAAACTCGTCATCGATGGATGAGAATCCGCTGAAAATGCTGTCAATTCCCTTTTTGATGGAATCTCTTGTCTTGGTCAGTCCCTCGAACAGACGTCCGAAGAATCCCTTTTTCTCTTCTGCCATTGTTTGTCCTCCAGGCTCCTGTTAAATTATTTTCCGCCTTCCAGATCACTCTCGATCAGGCTGACGGATACCATCGTCGATACGCCCTTCTCCTGCATGGTGATACCGTAGAGACGGTCACACCCGAGCATGGTTCCCCGTCGGTGAGTGATGACAATAAACTGTGTGTGTTCCGTTAGCTTGTGCAAATACCCCGCAAAACGGTCTACGTTCGAATCATCCAGCGCCGCCTCAATCTCGTCCAGAAGACAGAAGGGCGACGGTTTCAGATTCTGAATTGCAAAGAGCAGCGCAATGGCGGTAAGGGCTTTCTCTCCGCCCGACAGCTGCATCATATTCTGCAGTTTTTTGCCCGGCGGCTGGGAAATGATGCCGATCCCGGCTTCCAGCACATCCACGCCTTCCTCCAGCTTCAGCGCCGCCGAACCGCCGCCGAAGAGTTCCCGGAACACCGTGTTAAACTCCCGGGCGATCTCCTGGAACTTCTCGGTAAACTGGCGCTTCATGCCCTGATCGAGTTCGTCGATGATCCGGCGAAGCGCGGCCTCGCTGGCTTCCAGATCCGCATGCTGCTTCTCCATGAATTCAAAGCGCTCGGAAACTTCTTTGTATTCCTCGATCGCATTCACGCTGACCTGACCCAGTCCCTTGATCCGGCTCCGCAGATCCGCAGTCTCTTTTTTCATATCCGGCACCGAATCCAGCGATTCGTCGCGGAACTGCTCGGCACCCGCATATTCCAGTTCATACTCGGAACGGATATACTCGGCACGGCCTTCGATCTTTTCCTCCAGTTTTTCCTTCTGATTGTCCAGACGGACAAGATCGCGGTCCAGAAGATTCATGCGCTCGGTGAGTTTTTCCTGCTCGTCGAAGTAAGCCCTGGATTTTGCCGCCTCTTCGGCGCGTCTTGCCCGGGTCTGCTCCGCCTTCTGTTTTTCGGCATCGCGTTTACCGGTCTCCTCTTCAATCCGAAGATCGATGCTGCGGATTTCCGCTTCTTTTTCCCGAATCCGGTCTTCGCGTCCGTTGTTCCGCTCATGGAGCTCTTCTGTTTCTTCCAGAAGCCCCCGGATCTCCTGTTCGAGACGTTCCTTTGTCTCCCGTGCGAATCCGCTCTTCTGGCGGAATCCCTCCACTTCGAGGTTGACATTGGCCTGTGCCTCTTCGGCCTCCGCCATCTTTGCGCGGAGTTCTTCCAGTTCGTCGGTGAGGTCGGACGAGCGCTCTGCCATATCCGCATTGTCATTCTCAATGCGCTCGAGATCTTCTTCCGCCTGACTGCGCTGTGCTTTCAGCTCGGTCATGCGGGCTTTCGCCTGCTCGATCTGTGCGCTCAGGTTGTCGGCATTTTCCCGGCTCTCATCCCGGCGCCGCTCCGCCTGCTGAAGTTCCATCTCGACCTGACTGCGGTCAAGAAGCGCTTTCTGAATTGCGTCATTGTTCTCGGAGCGGAGACGCTGATCAGCCATATGCTTTTCCTCGATCCGCAGAATCTCCGACTGATTCTTCTCAACCTCCTCGAGAGCGCGGTCCTTCTGCTCCCCGAGTTCATCGATCTCCCTCTTTCGTCCGAGGAGATTGCTGTTGTTCTTAAACGCACCGCCGGTAAGGGATCCGCCCGCATTCAAAAGTTCTCCCTCGAGCGTGACGATCCGGAGTGCATAATGATACTTCCGGTTCAGCGCAATCGCATGGTCAATGGTGTCGGCCACCACAGTCCTTCCGAGAAGGTAATCCATGATTCCCCGGAATTCCTGTTCCGTCTTCACCAGATCGCTCGCAAGGCCCAGAACCCCCTCCTCCGAGAGTGCGGATTTCTGCGGGAACTCGCCCCTTCCCTTCATGCTGGTCTCCGGAAGGAACGTCGCGCGTCCGGCCCGGTTCTGCTTCAGGAAATTGATCAGGCGTTTCGCCGTATCTTCATTGTCTGTGACAATGTTCTGGATAGTTCCGCCGAGAGCCGTCTCAATCGCCGTCTCATAGCGTCTGTCGGTTGAAATGAGATCTGCCACAACGCCCTTGATTCCGGGAATCCGGGACTTCTGCTCCATGACACGGCGGATACTGTTGCCGTATCCTTCATAGCGCTCCGCAAGGTTGCGCAGCGACTCCAGTCTTGTCTGGGCAATGTGATAATTTCTCTGTGCTTCACTCAGCGCATCGTTCGCCGAAGCAATCGCCTGTTCTTCCTGTGCGATCCTCTCACGGATCTTTTCACTCTCCGCGCGGAGAGAAGAGATTGCTGCATCCTTCCGGGCAAGTTCTGCCTTTTTCGCATCGATTTCTTCATTGCCGGCGGTCATATCGCTCTCGAGACGCATCTGGTTTCCGACCAGTTCTGCCCGGCGGGCATCCGTCTCTTCATACTGCGTGCGGTATTTCTCAATATCCGCGGCAATTCCGGATTTCTTTTCCAGCGAAGCCATGATCGCATCGCGGATGCGTCCGATCTCCGTTTCTTTCTCTGCGGCTTCCCGGCGCGTTTGCGTGAGGATACCGGCGGAGTCTTCGCCCTTTTCCCTGGCTTCCTCCGCCCGCTTCATCCACTCTTCAATCTGCTCTTCGGCGGTCTTTTTCTGATCTTCTTTCCTTGCGATATCTTCGGCGATCGCCTGAAGCCGTTCATTGACGTGCTCCGCACCGGCCTTTTCGCTGTTGATCTTTTCGCCGAGGACTCCCTTTTTTCCGGTGAGAGTCTGAATCTCCAGCTCGGCCGCTGCCGCCGCCTCATCCGCCTCACGGATCGCCGCATCCAGTTCCTCCACCAGGACTGTCAGCTGTTCGTGCGCGCCTTTCTTCTCTTCCGACTCCCGTCTGACCGTATCGAGATCATTCTGGACAATCTTCGCGCGGTCCAGTGACTCCGTCAGCTGTTCGCGGAGTGACTTCGTCTCCAGAAGAAACAGATTGATATCCAGCTTCTTCAGGTGATCGCGGAGTTCCAGATATTCCTTTGCCTTTTCCGCCTGAATCTTCAGCGGCCCCACCCGGTGTTCGAGTTCTGCCAGAATATCATTGATGCGGACGAGGTTCTGCTGCTCATCATCCAGCTTTTTCTGGGCTTCCGCCTTTCTTCGTTTAAACTTGACGATTCCTGCCGCCTCATCAAACAGTTCACGCCGTTCCTCCGGCCGTCCCGAGAGAATCCTCTCGATCTGACCCTGTCCGATAATCGAATATCCCTCTTTACCGATACCCGTATCATAGAACAGCTCATTGATATCTTTCAGTCTGCAGGCGGAGCCGTTGATCTTGTACTCACTCTCACCGGAGCGGTACAGTCTTCGGGATACCGTCACCTCGTCAAAATCGATCGGAAGTACGTGATCGGTATTGTCAAGAGTGATCGCGACATAGGCAAACCCCTGCGGTCTTCTCATTTCCGTTCCCGCAAAGATGACATCCTGCATGGAGCCGCCGCGGAGCGACTTCGCACTCTGTTCACCGAGAACCCAGCGCATGGCATCCGCGACATTGCTCTTTCCGGAACCGTTCGGTCCGACAATTCCCGTAACTCCGTTATGAAACTCAAACAGAATCCGGTTGGCAAATGACTTAAATCCCTGAATCTCTATGCTTTTCAGATACATGATCCCTGTTCCTTCTTCAGACACAGAATTCCTTCATAGGCAGCACGCTGTTCCGCGGCTTTCTTTGTTCTTCCCTTTCCGCGTCCGATCTCCCGGCCGTTGATGGATGCCGCAACCTCAAAACTCTTGTTGTGATCCGGTCCTTCTTCCGCAAGGAGCACGTAGCTGAGTTCGCCGATACCGCTTCCCTGAACGATCTCCTGAAGATTGGTCTTGCTGTCAAAAAACAGCTTTTTGTGCTCCATGTCATTCATGATGAATTTTAGGATAAATGTCTTCGCGCTCTCAAATCCGCTGTCCAGATAAATTGCGCCGATCAGCGATTCGAGGGCATCGGAAACCACGGAATTCCTCGTCCGTCCGCCGGTGGCATCTTCGCCTTTGCCGAGATGGAGATAGCGTCCGAGATCAAACTGCTCCGCACAGTATGCAAGCGTCGGCTCGCAGACCATACTGGCTCTCGTCTTCGTCAGATCTCCCTCCGGCATATCCGGAAACCGGTGAAAGAGAAAATCACTGGAGACAACCTCTAGAACCGAATCTCCGAGAAACTCCAGCCGCTCATTGCAGCCGAGGTGGCCGAGATGCTTTTCATTTGCGTAGGAACTGTGTGTCAGAGCCTGTGTCAGAAGCGATTTGGTCCGGAAGGTGTATCCGATCCGCTCTTCCAGCTCTCTCTCCATTGCGTTCATTCTTATCCTCCATGTTGAGCGCGCAACCCGAAGGCGGACGACTCCTGCGCATATGTCCGCCGGACACCTGTCCCTGTGACCGACTGACATACAGGCAGGCAGATTCTTCTCTCCGCCATGCTCCGGTACCGCGCTGTGTAAAAAAAAGTAACGGTGGTATCGATATAAATCACGGAATTCCGAAAAAATCCCATGATAGTATGAAAGCCCGCCACCGGCGGGCCTTCCATACTGAAATGTATGAGTTCCGGATCAGTTTCCGGAAACTTCCTGACGGATGCGCTCTTCCGCATCACCGACTGTCGAAATCTTCTCTGCCTCTTCCACCGGGATCTCAATCTCAAATTCATCTTCGATTCCCATAATGATCTGTGCAAGATCAAGAGAGTCTGCGCCGAGATCATCCGCGAAGCGGGTATCTCTTGTGATCTCATCCGGATCGATACTCATAACTTCAGAAATAATTTTAACCAGCTTTTCAAATTCCATGAAAGCTCCTCCTCAGGTCTCACCTGTCTTGAAATATATAATGTATACAGGATCCGCATATTGCATCCCCTGAACCATGCAATTTCAGCCGTTTCCGGCTCCTCTGTTCCATACGCTTTCCGCGTTTACTTCTTTTCGGCTTTCTCGCGATGACTGTTTTTCTGCTTATTCCGCGTTTACCGCTATTTCGCTTATTCCGCGTTTACCGTTCTCTGTTTTTCGCGATGACAGCTTTTTGGCGTTTGCAGCTTTCCAGCTTTTTCGCGCCACAGTTATTCGGTTTATTCCGCGTTTACCGCTTTCTCGGCTTCTTCTGCGGCATTCAGTGCTTCCTGAATCTTCTCGTTGATCCTCTGTTCCGTAAAAGTGATGCACTGCAGGATCGTATTGTGCACTTCGACCGCTTTCGCGCTGCCGTGTGTCTTGACCACAAGGCCCTTGCATCCGAGAAGCGGAGCGCCGCCGTACTCGGTCACATCAAAAGCCTTCATCGACTTTTTCAGCGCCGGTTTCGCCATCAGGGCACCGATCTTTGAGATAAGAGTTGACATCAGCCCCTTCTTGATCATATGAATCAGTGTTGATCCCAGTCCCTCATACAGCTTCAGAATCACATTTCCGGTAAATGCTTCCGTCACAATGACATCCGCCGCACCGTGCGGGATCTCACGGGCTTCGATATTGCCCACAAAATTGATATCCTTACACGCCTTCAGAAGCGGATATGTCTCTTTGGCGAGCGCATTTCCCTTTTCTTCCTCCACCCCGATGTTTACGAGTCCGACGCGCGGATTCTCCACCCCGATGACATTCTTCATGTAAATGGAACCCATGCGGGCAAACTGAACCAGATTGGAAGCCTTCGCATCCACATTCGCACCGCAGTCAATCAGAAGTGAAATTCCGTTCTCCGTCGGAATCAGCGGAGCCAGCGGCGGTCTCTCCACGCCCTTGATCCGGCCGACAATCAGCATTCCGCCTGCAAGGATGGCACCGGAACTTCCGGCGGAGCAGAACGCATCGGCTTCCCCGTTCTTGACAAGGTTCATGCCGACGACAATGGATGAATCCTTCTTCTTCCGAAGTGCATTGACCGGATGTTCTCCCGTCTCAATCACCTCTTCGGCATGGACAATATCCACCAGAGACGGATCTCCGCCCTGCCGTCTGATCTCATCGCGGATCACCTGCTCCCGGCCGATCAGAACAACACGGATGTCATTCCTTTCCCTGGCAGCGCTCAGAGCACCTTTTATAATCTCGCCCGGGGCATTGTCTCCTCCCATGGCGTCAACCGCAACTCTAATCATAATCTGATAACTCCTTTTCGGCACGAATGCCGTTTTTGTTCGATCGCGCTTCCGATTCGGCACGGATGCCGTTCTTGTTCGATCGCGCTTCCGATTCGGCACGGACTGCCGTTTTGTTCGATCGCACTTCCGATCGTAAAATCAGTTATTACTATACTAAAGATTGGATTTGAAATCAACAAGATAGAAATGTTCTGATCCGTTCCAGTTCATTCTGTGCATCGAACCGGCCAAGATCATAGATTTCCTGCAGTTTCACCGGGTCCGCTTCCACCCGTCCGATGCGGAGAGGTCGGCTCGGGCGGATCAGGCAGATCTCCCCTTTTTCCGCCATTTTCTCAATATCCTGTACTTCGCGGTTATAATGCGCAAAACGCAGGCGGAGCTGTTTTGCAAATTCCGGATATCTCCGGTAGAAGTTTCCCGGAAGCCACCACGCACCGGCTTTTTTCCGGTATCCCTGATCGCGGGTGAGCACCACCACGTTCCGGGCAAAACCCAGCCGGCGGAACGCCCGCACGGGAATCGAATCTGTGCATCCGCCATCCATATACTTCTGACCGTTCCACTCCACCGGCCTCGAGATGTAGGGCAATGTCGCCGACGCGCGGAGAACATCGATTCCCTCGTGCAGATCCTCGACCCGGATCAGCTCGGATTTCCCCGTTTCCATGTTGCTGCACCCGCAGTAGAACTCCATGGGGTTCTTCCGGAACGCCTCGTAGTCAAACGGATCCAGTTTGTCCGGCAGCTCATGGTAGCTGAAATCCACGCCGACGAAATCCCCGGTCAGGAAGAAATTCCGCATACTCATAAAGCGCTTGTCCTGACCAAAGCGTTTATAATACCGAATGCTCCGCCCGTTCTGTCCGGATGCGAAAGAGGTTCCCATGATCGCGCCCGCCGAGACACCGACCAGACCGTCAAAAGTGATCCCGTTCTCCATCAGCACATCGAGGACGCCGGCAGTATACATGCCGCGCATTCCGCCGCCTTCCAGTACGATTCCGTTTTTTGTCTTCTTCTCTTCCATGATCCGATGTCCTTTCTGCATTGATGCGATTCCTTCTGCAATAATATAATATTTTGAACTAATTTTCCACTCGAAGGAATCCTGCTGCAGGTACACCCCGCGGAGCGTTTATTATGTCAAAAGGACTTGTGAAACGCTTTTCTTTGACATAATGAAAGGACCCCCGGTGCGCACCAGGGGTCCCTTTATTGATCTTCGCGAAGAATTGATATTCGTTAATTAGTCCTCGACTCTAACGATCTCTTTCTTGTTGTAAGTACCGCAAGCCTTGCAGACTCTGTGCGGCATCATAAGAGCTCCGCACTTCGGGCATTTAACCAGAGTAGATGCTTTCATCTTCCAGTTAGCTCTGCGACGATCTCTTCTTCCCTTAGAAGACTTGTTCTTCGGACAGATAGACATGACTACACCTCCTTTTTCGAAAAACACTGTTGTTGATTATAGCTACTATAAAACAGTTTGTCAACAAAAATCTGTGAGGGATTACCCGTTTTTTGCTCCATCGGAAGTTTGAAACACCGCTTCCAATGGAACAGAAAACCGCGCAGACCCGGAAACCGGATCCGCGCGGAAAAATCACGTTATCCTGCTTTCACAGAGATTACTTTACCAGTGCCAGGGTATCTCTTGCGATTGCAAGCTCCTCATTGGTCGGAACGAGAAGAAGCTTAACCTTGGAAGCGTCGGTGGAGATGATTCTCTCCTCGCCGCGTACATTGTTCTTCTCCTTGTCAAGCTCAGCGCCGAGATATGTGAGATGTGCGCAGACATTCTCTCTCATCTCGATGTTGTTCTCACCGATACCTGCGGTAAATGCGATCGCATCAACACCGTTCATCGCTGCAGCGTATGCGCCGATGTACTTGATTACTCTGTAATCGAATACGTCAAGAGCAAGCTGTGCTCTCTTGTTGCCCTTTGCAGCAGCATCGCCGAGGTCACGGCCGTCGCTGGATACGCCGGAGATTCCGAGCATACCGGACTTCTTGTTCAGAACGTTGTTCATACCCTCGAGATCAAGTCCTTCCTTCTTGCCGACGAACTCGATGATAGCCGGATCGATGTCTCCGGAACGGGTACCCATTACAAAACCCTCCAGCGGAGTAAGGCCCATGGAAGTATCAACAGACTTGCCGTGATCAACCGCGCAGATGGAAGCGCCGTTGCCGAGGTGGCAAACGATGATCTTCAGATCTTCCGGCTTCTTTCCGAGCATCTTGGCAGCCTCTGCAGATACGAATCTGTGAGATGTTCCGTGGAAACCGTATCTTCTTACCTGATACTTCTCATAGTACTCGTGCGGAAGGCCGTATGTGTAAGCAACCTCCGGCATGGTCTGATGGAAAGCGGTATCAAATACAGCAACGTTCGGAACGCCCGGCATAAGCTTCTGGCAGGTACGGATACCGATCAGGTTTGCCGGGTTGTGAAGCGGAGCAAGATCGTTGCACTCTTCGATTGCCTTCATCGCTGCGTCATCGATCAGGCAGGAAGCGGTGAACTTCTCTCCGCCGTGAACGACACGGTGACCTACCGCATTGATCTCTGCAAGGCTCTTGACAACGCCGGTCTTCTCACCGGTCAGTGCAGCAAGAACAGCAGAAATTGCCTCGTTGTGTGTCGGCATTGCGATCTCAGACTTCTCCTTCTCGCCGCCTGCCGGCTGATAGGTCAGAACACCGTCGATACCGATTCTCTCGCAAAGACCCTTTGCCAGAACTTCCTCGGAATCGGAGTTGATCAGCTGATACTTCAGGGAAGAGCTTCCGCAGTTGATAACAAGAATATTCATTTTTTTACCTCGCTGTGCGTTAATATGCCCGCGCAGGAAGGAGCCTGCGCGGGACGTTATTTATGAAAAAAGATTTTCACGAAACCCTTTTTCGATTTCACTAATAAATGATGGAAGCAACGGAACCGCGCTCCTTAATTACTTCGCCATCTGTGCCTGAACTGCTGTCATGGCAACAACGCCGACGATATCGTCTGCAAAGCAGCCTCTGGACAGATCGTTAACCGGCATGGACAGACCCTGAAGAACCGGGCCGTATGCATTTGCCTTTGCCAGTCTCTGAACCAGCTTGTAACCGATGTTTCCTGCCTCGAGGGACGGGAATACCAGAGTATTTGCCTTGCCGGCAACCGGAGACTCCGGAGCCTTCAGTGCAGCTACAGTCGGATCAAGAGCGGCATCGAGCTGAAGCTCACCGTCGAGAGCAACCTCCGGGAACTTCTCGTGAGCGATCTTAACGCCTTCCTGAACCTTGGTTACATCATCATGCTTTGCGCTTCCGTAGGAAGAGTAGGAAAGCATTGCAACCTTCGGCTCTGCGCCGATAAAGCTCTTGAAGGACTCAGCGGAAAGACCTGCGATCTCAGCAAGCTTTGCGCCGTCGAAGTCGGTGTTAACTGCGCAGTCAGCAAATACGAAGCGGCCGTTCTCACCGTATTCACAGTTCGGAACCTCGACAACGAAGAAACCGGATACGGAAGAGATTCCCGGTTTTGTCTTCAGAAGCTGCAGTGCCGGTCTGATGGTGTTACCGGTGGAGTGGCATGCGCCGGATACAACGCCGTCCGCATCGCCGCACTTGCACATAAGGCAAGCATAGTACATGTAATCAGCCATCATCTGCTTCTCAGCATCTTCCGGTGTAAGACCCTTCTTTGCTCTGAGCTCGCAGAACTTGTCGATATATTTCTGTCTATTCGGATCAGTTGCCGGATCGATTACGGTGATACCGTTGGTATCATAATCCTTTCCATGCTCTGCAGCCTGCTCCGGTGTAGCAAGAATGACGATATTTGCAACGCCTTCCTTAACGATCTTAACAGCTGCCTCCCAGGTTCTGTGATCCATGTACTCCGGAAGAACGATCGTCTTCTTGTCAGCCTTTGCTTTTGCAATCATCTCATCAATAAATGCCATTGTAGTCAAACTCCTTTCGCGAGTGTGAAAATTTTTCCTGATCTATTATATACCGCAAAAATACAACGTACAAGGCTAAAACGTAAGAAAAAAGAAAGACATTTATTTAACAGGTCCAAAAAATATCCGGTGTTTTCACCGTTTTTCCGGTGTTCCGCGCCCGCCGTTCGCCTCTCTTCCCCCCTTCCGGGCCGTTTCCGTCCGCCTGTCCGGATCCGCGGAAATGTTGACATTACGGGATTTCGCCACGTATAGTAGAGTCATCATTGAAAATGATCCCTTCCCACGGCAAAGGAACGGTCTCTACGGCCGTGCCGGAAGGATCTTTTTCGCCGAAATTTTTCATTTGAACTGAAAAAAATACATTCCGGAGGAACTTCCATGAAGATTACAGGCATCATCGCCGAATACAATCCCTTCCACGCGGGGCACGCTTATCAGATCGCCGAGGCAAGACGGCGGTCCGATGCAGATGCTGTCTGTGTCATCCTGAGTCCGTCCTGGGTTCAGCGCGGGGAGCCGGCGGTCTTTCGCCGCAGTGCGCGCGTAGAAATGGCACTCGCCGGCGGCGCGGACATTGTCCTTGAGATGCCGGCTCCGTTTGCGACTGCGGCCGCGCCGGACTTTGCCTTCTGGGGCACCTCTGTCCTCACCGGAATCGGCTGCGACGCGCTCTCTTTCGGATGTGAAAATGATGACGCCGCGCTTCTTCAGACGGCAGCCCGGATTCTTGCAGAAGAGCCGGAACCGTTCGGCACGCTTCTGCGGGAAGGCCTGAAAAAGGGCCTCTCCTACCCTGCGGCACGTGAAGCTGCTTTTTCCGGATATCTGTCCGGGGCGGCTACGTCGGGAACAAAAGATCTGTCCTCCGGATCGCCGTGTTCCGGACGCCTGCACCGGCTGCTCTCCGAATCCAACAATATTCTGGCGCTTGAGTACTGTGCCTCGCTCGCCCGTCAGAACCGAAACACAGAGATCATCCCGATTCGCCGTCTCGGGGCTTCCTATAATGAGACCGTTCTTCCGGATTTTTCAGGAGAAGTCGGCGCTCTGTCTCCGGACGGAAATGCGCCCTTTGTCTCTGCCATGGCGATCCGGAACCGTCTGAAGGAATCTCCAACGGCTCCGTCGGAAGTCCTTCGCCGCTTCGTTCCGGAGGAAGTTTTTTCACGGATGGAACGGGAAACACCCCTCTTCCCGGAGGACTTTTCCGATCTTCTCCAGTACGCGATTCTCCGGTCGGACCGGGATTCTCTCCTCTCGATCAGTGATGTCGGCGAAGAAATCGCCGGGCGGATCCATTCCGCCTCGCCGGACTTCCGCTCTTTCCACGACTGGATTGATCTACTGAAAGTCCGTCAGTTTACATATACCCGGATCTCCCGCGCTCTGACCCACATTCTCCTCGGAATCCGTACCGCTGAAATCATGAACTGGAAAGAACGTCCGGATACCGGATATGCCAGAATTCTCGGTTTCCGCCGGGAAGCCTCCCCGGTGCTCCGCGAACTGAAAAAACGGACTTCCATTCCGATAATCACCAGACCGGCAGACTGCTTCCGAACACTTTCGCCGGCGGCACGTTCCCTCTTTGAGAAGAATACCGCCTGCGAGCACATTTACCGGACGGTACTGACATCAAAAAATCGCGCCGCCGGAATACCGGAAGCGCGATTTGAAAATGAATACCGGATCGGGCCGGTCATTTATGATTCCACCGGAAATGGCATCTTGGGCTGATCCGGAGAGTTCCGTCATGAGAAACCCGGACACTGACCGAAATCTGCGCGCCCCCCTGCAGGCTTCTGGCGTTCAGAACTCACAGATGATATACCTTCAAGCCTGCGGATCTCCGTGTCCCATGCAGGCATCCGGCGTTCAGGACTCACAAACGACAATGCACCTCAGATCTCAAACTTTTCAACGACGGTGTCGTCGACAAACGGTCCCTTGAGTTCTCCGATTCTCGCAAAATGGGGCTGTGTTCCATGCACTGCGAGCGCTTCGGCATCCCGCCACTTTTCAACGAGAAGAATTTCATCGCAGCCATCCGCCGGGAAGTAATAATCGTATTTGATGTTTCCGTCCTCCGCGCGGCATGCTGCCCCGATGCCTTCCGCATCAATCGCTTCCAGGAACTTCTTGCCCATCCCGGGTTTGCATTTGTAGGTCACGTTCAGAATGATCATCTTCTTCTCACCTTTCCTTTGTCGCACCACCCCCGACGGAATTCCGCGGCGGCGTTCTCCGGTCTCTTTCAATTTATCATCTTATCGCCGCCGGATTACTCTGATCATCATCAGAACAGTCCAGCTAAAAATCGCATCATACGGTCTGACTCTCATCAGCGCTCGAATTTAAAATAAACGATCACCGACTCGTGATCCCGGTGAATCCAGACAGCATTGTCGTCGCCCTCATCCGCAGCAAGCTCGCAGATCTCATATCGCCCGTACTCGTGACCGGCCTCGCCTTTTTTCCCGTGCTCCGCGCTGCTGCCGAAATCACCTTTCTGGAAAGAGCACACCGCATCGATGATCTTCTGAATGCTGTCGCCTTCAAAGAAAACTTCGCGGATTCCGCGGGACAGATACACATTATCGCCATTGATCATGCCGTAAAGCGCGGTTCCGGTTCTTCTTTTCTTCACATATTCTTTTACTTCGTTGAAATCCTTCATTCTGTACTCCTCCCGGTCATCTTATTTCGCCAGAAACCGGATTGATACATGTGTATCCCGGCCTGCTCCTCTTCCTGTCGGATCCCCCATCCGGCCGATGTGCGGTTTCTGTCTTTCTTTCTTCATCATACCGCGAAGAAGCATTTTAAGCCAGCAAAATCTCCGTCTCACCGGCGCCGGAATCTTCTTCGTCTCCGGCGTCGGGCTGACCGGATTCGCCGGTATCGGAATTCTCTTCGTCTCCGGCGTCGGACTGGCCGGATTCAACGATGTCGGAATTCTCTTCGTCTCCGGCGTCCGTCTGACCGGATTCGACGATGTCGGAATCTTCGAGCGTTTCACGGCAGTCGCCAACGCCTCACCGGTGCGTAGGATCTGACGAGTCAGCCGCGCAAATGAAACGACGGCGCCTGCAGAACCGTCTGCAAACGCCGCCATCACTTCATCTTCTTACAATATCTGCAGCAACATTCATCGATATCCGCCGCGATATCCGGAACCGTCAGTTCTTAAACGAATGGATCGGTGCCGGGATACGGCCCTTCCGGCTGATAAACTGCTCACAGCTGAACCTGTTGACTGGAATGATCGGTGCATAGCCGAGAAGGCCTCCGAACTCCGCCTGCTCTCCGACTTTCTTGCCGATAACCGGAATCAGCCGGACTGCCGTGGTCTTCTGGTTGACCATACCGATGGCCGCCTCATCCGCGATCACGCCGGAGATCGTCGCCGCACTGGTATCCCCCGGGACCGCGATCATATCAAGGCCCACCGAGCATACGCAGGTCATGGCCTCCAGCTTCTCGATTGTCAGCGCACCGCGGCTGACCGC
Source organism: [Clostridium] aminophilum DSM 10710 (assembly GCF_000711825.1). GTDB lineage: Bacteria > Bacillota > Clostridia > Lachnospirales > Lachnospiraceae > Clostridium_R > Clostridium_R aminophilum. Next base: position 112,469 of record NZ_JONJ01000009.1, read on the forward strand.
ATTGATCATCCCCTGATCCTCGCTGACCGGAATGAACGCGCCGCTGAGACCGCCCACATACGAGCAGGCCATGATGCCGCCCTTCTTCACCTGGTCATTCAGCATTGCCAGCGCTGCCGTCGTTCCCGGAGCACCGGTGGATTCCAGACCGATCTCCTCCAGAATATCCGACACGCTGTCGCCGATGGCCGGTGTCGGAGCAAGGGAGAGGTCAATGATGCCGAAGGGAACGCCGAGACGCTTCGACGCCTCCTGCGCAACAAGCTGTCCCACGCGGGTGATCTTAAACGCTGTCTTCTTGATGGTCTCGCACAGTTCCTCAAAGCCGCAGTCCCGCATCTCCGGTGTGCCGAGAACCGCCTTCATAACGCCCGGGCCGCTGACGCCGACATTGATGATATCATCCGCCTCGGTCACGCCGTGGAACGCGCCCGCCATGAACGGATTGTCGTCCGGCGCATTGCAGAAGATCACCAGCTTTGCACAGCCGAGAGAATCATTATCCTTCGTCAGCTCGGCGGTCTGCTTGACAATCTGTCCCATCAGACGGACTGCATCCATATTGATGCCGGTCTTGGTGGAGCCCACATTGACGCTGGAACATACAAAATCCGTGGTCGCAAGCGCCTGGGGGATGGAGCGGATCAGAAGTTCTTCCGCCGGTGTCATTCCCTTGTTGACCAGAGCGGAGTAACCGCCGATGAAATTGATGCCGATGGCCTTTGCCGCGCGGTCAAGAGTCTTTGCGATGGTCACAAAGTCCTCCGGCGTATGGCAGGCCGCTGCGCCGACCAGAGCAATGGGCGTCACGGACACCCTCTTATTCACGATCGGAATTCCAAATTCTCTGGAGATCTCCTCTCCGGTCTGCACCAGTTTTCCGGCACGGTTCAGAATCTTGTTGTAGATCTTCTCATTCAGTCGGTCGAGATCACTGTCCGCACAGTCCAGGAGACTGATGCCCATCGTGATGGTGCGCACATCCAGTGTCTCGCCGGAGATCATATTGTTGGTCTCCATGACTTCCTGCATACTAATCATATCTGTTTCCTCTTTTTGCTGTAAAATCAGTCCACTCGTTATTATACGTTATCGCACATCAAAGTCACTCATCAAAGACGGTGCATGCTGGTGAAGATCTCTTCTCTCTGGCACAGGATGCGGACGCCGATCTCCTCTCCGATGGCCGCCAGATCCGCAGCCATATCGTCAAACGATTTGTTCATCTTGGAGATATCTACGATCATCATCATATTAAAATATTTCTGCAGGATCGTCTGCGTGATGTCCAGAATGTTAATGTTGTTCTCCGCGAGATAATTGCAGGTCTTTGCAACGATGCCCACTTTGTCTTCGCCTACGATCGTGATAATGATCTTGTTCATAGATTTCCTCCTGTTCTGATGCCGGAACCGGGCCGGCAGGCCGTGTTGATTATATGGTAACGACTTCGCTCATCGCGTCGCGGGTAGCAACGGTGATGTCAAAGTCCTTACTGTTGTAGGAATTGTCGCTCTCGTCGATCTCGAGTTTTACGGTCTCATAGGCCAGCTCCGGGTAATTGTTTTCCTTGGAGAGATGTCCGAGGAAAATGTGTTTGATCCCGTCATTTAAGATCTCCGAGATCAGTCTTCCGCTGTTTTCATTGGACAGATGGCCGAAATCGCCGAGAATACGGCGTTTGAGAGGATACGGATAAGGTCCCGCCTCCAGCATGCGGACATCGTGGTTGGCCTCGATCAGCGCCGCGTCCAGATTCCGCAGATGGTCCACGATATACGGGCTGTAGTGTCCCATATCCGTTGCCACCGCAACGGATTTGCTGCCGCAGGAAATCCGGTAGGCCATGGGCTCCGCCGCGTCGTGATCAATGGAAAACGGCAGAATATCCAGATCTCCGATCCGGACATCCGCATCCGCCCCCACCTCGTGGTAGAGTTCCGCATCCACGCGATCCAGCGATTTCATCTGTTTCATCGCGCGGACGGTTCCCGGCGCCGAGTAGATCGGGACGGAATATTTCTTCGACAGAATATTGAGTCCGGAGATATGATCCGAATGCTCATGTGTCACAAAAATGGCAGTCAGGTCTGCCGGGGAAAGACCGAGCTCTTTTAAGCCGAGCTCGATGCGTTTATTGCTGATGCCTGCGTCCACCAGGACATGCGTGTCGTCTGAACCGACGTAGGTGCAGTTTCCGTTGGATCCGCTGGCGATGGATACCATTCTCATCGTTTTGTTCTCTCTTCCATTATCGTCCGGAGCTGTGCCCGTACGTCTTCTTCTGTACCGCTGTTGTCAATCACACGGTCTGCCTGCTTCGCATATTCCTCATCCGTGAACTGATTTCCAATCATCGCCCGGCATTTTTCTTCGCTGTATCCGCGGCTTTCCATGAGTCTTTTGATGCGGATTTCCGGATCGGTCCGGACATACCAGACCTCATCGAAAAAGCGTTTTCTGGCATCCGCGTCAAAGACAGCGGCCTCGGTAATGACAAGGTCTGCCCCGGAAGCGGACATTTTCTCATCGATCACCTTCCAGGTCATCGGATGGATCAGCCTGTCAATCGTCTTTTTCGCCTCCGGATCCCGGAAGATCCGTGCGGCCAGCTTCGGACGGTCAATGGTGCCGTCCGCGGAAAGATACTCCGTGCCGAAGGTACGGACAACCGCATCGTATCCGGCCTCTCCCGGTTCCATGAGTCGCCTGGCCTCGTCATCCGCCAGAATGATCTCTGCACCGTATTCTGTTTTCAGAATCGAGAGCACCGTGCTTTTCCCGGCACCGACGCCCCCGATCAGATATATTTTGCTCATATTGTGCTATTGTACTCCATTTCAAAGCAGAATAATATGCTATTATTTCATGATGCTTATATCTCATTTGAAAGTCCTTATTTTATGCGGTTCTGTGCTTCTTATGTTCGACCGAGTGCCACAACGAGTGCCACAGAATATCATCCCGCATGAAGTTTTAAAGAACTTTCAAAGCATTTGCCACGAGATTGATTTCAACAAACCTGGCGCAATACGTGCCATTCGATTGCTGATAGATCCCTTCACCAAGCTCCTTTCCTTTGAGATCTTTTCCCATCCGAACCTCCTTACATAAAAAAGAAGCCCAGATAAGCTTGATAAATTATACACTAATCAGGGCCTCTTTTACAATGTGATTAAATCTTTCAAAGCGGTACATTTCCTATAAAAAGCCGCATTTACAATGGTTCCAGATCTCAATTCTGTCTGTTATATACTTTTCAAACTCCCTTCTCTTCACCAGCTTTTTCTTACCCACATACAACACAAAAGGACATCTTGGCATCTTCAGCATCGTCTCCAACCGGTTGATCCCGATATTGGAATACTCTGCTGCCTCCCGAATGGTCAATGTGACCTTCTCATAAATCGGAACCCTCTCCGGTTCCTTCTGCGTGTTCTGATTTGCAATCAACGTCATCTGGCTCCTCCCTTCGGTGCATGAAATACCGTTTTTCGTACCCGATGGGGACCCACATCACTTTCCTCTCGTTTCTTCCTCGCATGAAAATAGGCCGGTCACTTTTCACAGTAATCAACCTATATGTAACTTATTCTGTTTTAACCGAATGTCTGGCGCAGGCTTTCTGCCTGTGACTGACATCCGGTCCGCAAGTGATAGCCCCATCGGGGCGCAAGAGGGTGCAGCCCTCTTGTTTGGGATTTATCCCGCCTCTCTGAACTCTGATCCGAAGCGATCAGGAAGAGAGGAAAGCATCGCAGATCGCGCTGAATACCGATACGGTATAGAAGTGCGCCCTTAGTTCCTAAGGGGCTTATTTCCCTTTTCGCTGCAGTATTTCATTTGTTTTAAAATAATAGGCAACGAGGCGCGAAAGTTCTGATTGAGATTTTGGACCAGCAGGCAATTTTTTTGCCCATGATCTGCCCGGATGCAACATATCCCACGGGGACTGTACTTGTCCCTTACGTCCACTTCCGGGGTCATGGTTACCAAAACCATCAATGATTGAATTCCACACAGGCTTATATCGGGAAATCATAAGTGATTCAGCCAAAGGAATCCAAATATCATCTACAACAATGAATCGGCAAAAGAAATCATCTATATTTAAATCATTAACTTCCGTGATGGACTTTGCATGATCTCCGAGACGTTTTTGTAAAGCGGGTCCCTGATTTTCCCCCAAGCCAATTCCGCCTTTACGCGCACCCTGCGGTACAGCCTTTCCAACATAAATAGGGTACATACAATCATGGTCTTGATTGTATTCTGCTAGGGGCTTGTAGAGAGAATTGTCGCCAACATAGAAAATTGCATACACGCCTGCACCGATGAACGGTTCGGGAGGTAACTTTTGTTTTTCATTGCTCATTAGAACATTTGCGATACTGTTACCAATGTTCTCCTTGTCCAATGGATTATAGGGTTCAATGATAGGAATGTTCTTATCAGCAGCCATATTATAATCTCTCCAATTCTTCAACAACGGAATTCCCGACAATTTCTGCCAGCTTCACGGGTACTGCATTTCCAATTTGACGCATAGCTTCTCCCCAAGGTCCAGCAAAAATATATTCATCGTCAAAAGTCTGAATACGAGCGCTTTCTCTCACTGTGTAATATCTGATAGAGCCATCATCAAGAACTACCATGTTTTCTCCACCAGGTACACCATGAACCCCTGCCTTAATGGTTTTTGATGGTTCATCCAACACGCTGCCTGAATGTCCAGCATAACTTTTTGCCCCCGCACGGTACTCATGATTCGTATATTCTTTTCCATTATAATTTTCGGGTGACGGAAGATCAGCAATTGCGTCCCTTACCGTTCTCCATCGCTTCAGTTTGGGAGGATTGCTTCTTAAACGATTTAATTTTTGCTGAGTAATGCCACATTGAGGTTGTTCTAGCCCATGCTCTTTCCAATATGTCCCCGAAACCCATTTGTCATAAAGCAATGCGTCTTTTGAGCACAAAGGTTCAGGGAAAGCATAGCTCGTATGCAAATTTTTTCTAAATCCAACAATGATGACTCGAAAACGAGATTGTGGGACTCCGTAATCCGCTACATTCACGAGTCGGTATTGAATTGAATAGGTTTCGCCCTCGGGGATGTTTGTATCGTCCAAATTTTTGAGTTTCAGATAATGTTCACTCCATTCTTCTGATTCTCGAACAATTGTCGGGTATTGCAATTGGAGCAGAATATAATTGAAATAATCAGAAAATGCCGGACGTAACAGTCCTTTTACATTTTCAAATATAAATGCCTTGGGCAGTATTTCTCTAACAGCGCGGATAGCCTCCGGCCACATATCTCTAGCATCGTTATTTGCTTTAGCTTTGCCTCCAAGCGAAAAAGGCTGGCAAGGAGGTCCACCAGAAACGACATCAATGTTGCCACGATAACTTTTGTAATCCACAGATCGAACATCTATATTGAATACATTCCAATCTGAAACAAGATTAAATCCCCGGCTAATATTGGCATCAATATTATCACATGAGCACTTATCCCACTCAAAAAGGGCTTTATGATTCAAGCCAGCTTTTTGCAGACCTAAGGCGAGGCCTCCGGCTCCGCAAAATAATTCAATAGAGTCAATCATTATGATACCTCACAGAAGATAGTTCATCATTTGCAATCGCACGTAACTGGTCCTGCCGTTTTTTATACTCTTCAAGATAAGCTGAAATAGCTCTTTCAACAGCAATAGTTTTCGTTTGCCCTGCTTCTTCGCAAACGCGAGTCAGTTCATCATAGATGAATGAGTCAATGCAAACATTGAGATATGTGCCGTTCTTTTTAGGCCTTGCCATAAACTATGCTCCCTTCCATAAAGCCACGATTTACTACATAATACCATCTATCACCACTGTTTTCAATTATATGTTAGTAAAATCTTAAATGTCTTCCTGGCCTTCTCACCGGCGGCCTTTCTCCGCTCTTCAGAGTAAGGCGCTGTCAGTCGGACGCTCAATATAGCCTTGCTGATCTCATAAGTTTCGCTGCCTTCCTTTGTTGATGCCGTTTGCTTACAGAGAGAAGGGTATCGTTTTGGCATAGTCGGCCAGCTTCCGTTTCAGGCCGGAGTTGAACAATTATCTTGCACCCAACAGGTGTCTTCATAATAATAAAAGCGCCTCTTTGAGGCGCTTAATTGTTTGTTTTAATTACAATAGCCAATAAAAAATATAGACATATTACCATTATCAACAAAACATCTATCGTACTAGCACAAAGAAATGCAAATACTAAGACTGACCAATGTTGAACAATTGTAAAAAGGATCACCATCGCTAATGCAAGCCAGATATGAAAACAGCAACTCACAAAACATATCAGTATTGTTTTATAATGGCCTGTTCTGACGCCTGATTTTTCCGGATTCTATCATAAGTAGCGTATAGATCCGAAAGATCCATTCCCTCCACGAATGCGCTCAGAAGGCGAACCGAATCATTTGCCGGTATCATGTGTTCTAGTTCAAGCGGAAGCTTGATTTGATAATATACAGTGATTTTGCTATAATCACCCTGTAAAATGTTGGTTAGTCGCATAACTATATTTTACACCATCAGCCGGGCTCTTTGGATCCCGGCTGAATTCTTTTTACAGGAAAAGGGCCGACGCACTAACTTGAGTTAGTGCGCCAGCCCCTTTCGTGCAATCTGTAATTACATTATATCTTTCTAGTTTATAACTAATTCCTAATCTTTTCTATGATATTTTCCACCCTAGCTCAATACACTTCACGTTCCAAATAAAAATCTTTGTAGTTTCCCGCTCCGAATCATTTTTTTATAAAAAAACCATGCTATGTAAATTACAATACCGGTTATTATTTCTTTTACTCCCCAAATCAATGATTTGTCTTTAACCCATTGATTTCCAAAAAGTAATGAAGCAATTATGAAAATTGCACTTAGTACACTCTTCACATAAAAATCTTTAGAGTCATTCCTCTGTTTTTCATTTATCCAATCTCCAATTCTTCCGATTGGAACAGCAAGTAAAGGCATAAAAATACTCGCATCCTCAAAATTTGTAGTTATAAAAAAACCTAATCCAAAAACACCACCCAGTATCCACGGGAGTTTCTTATATTCCACATGATTATTTAACCATTTAAACACACCCTGTATTGGAGAATGAGTTCCAATAGCCATCAGTAAAAAGATAGCAAAATTTCCCATAACTTTAAGATCGTTTAAATAATTGTTTTCCGCATATTTAGAAAAAAACCATAGGCTAATCACTATAATTTCTACTATCCACCAAACATACTCATGAGACTTTTCTTCATTTTTTCCTTTATGACCATTCATCGTTTTCTCTCCAATCCAAATAAATGCTTTGATCATTTTTATATAATACAACAATATCGAGATAATAACTAATATGTTTGATTCTACAAAAAGATGTCGTCCATTGCCTCGTCCAGCGCAAGCCAACCAGTGTCCTGATTATTTCGAATAATGCCTTAGTATTCAACCTTGCGTATTATCCTCCAATATGTCTTTTTTTCCCGAATATGGGGTTATGTAGTGCCCTAAAAACAAGAAAAACCAAGGGGATTCTGTTTCTTCCGCATAATGCTTATGAGGATAATCTTTTTCGAAAGATATCGTACGCTGTTTCCCAAGACGACGTATATCTTATACTTCCGTTTCTATTGAATACCCTCTACAAATGTGATCACAGCCTCATCAGAAGGACAACTACTTCTCTATATGAATCAGTATTGATATCAACATCAATACCCCAAATTCCATAAACATTATTTCCCCAACATCGGGCCGAGTAATTGCTAAATATAAGAATATCATTTCAATGATAGCCATTTGTATAATGTGCCGTCTTCTCACAAAAAAACTCACACTCGCAAAAGCAAAACGTTATGAAAAATTTCATTCAAACGCCACAGCAAAACGTTGATCGCATTCCATAGATTTGCAGCTAATGGATAATCATTTCGCCAGAAAAACCGATATTCATAAGCAATCCCATGCCCCCTGCACCAGTTACTGAAATCCTTAAGAGAAATCTTAACGGTGCCAGATCTTACCATGCTCTCATAAGACTCAATCTGAAACCGATCTGAATCATTGTTCGCAAGTGTGATCAGCATAACATTTTTGAATATGAATGGTGTCGCAGTCTGCATTGTCTGTTACTCCTTTCCCTGTATACTGTATCTTCAGAATCTAAACCTTTTCAACCACCATCTCAGTAAGCGCCTGGCGTACATATTGCTCCGACGCAGCATCCGGTATGAGCCAGTCACTCACAAGATCTTCTGATAGAATCACTAGCATACGGTCATGAATAAATCGTATCTCCTTTTCTGCCTCTTTCGTGAGAATGACAAAAGATGGAAGTCCATCCTTTATCTGATATAAACCGCACAGCCAGGTAACATTCGATATCGGATGGATCACAGAGTAACATCTATCTTCTTACCAGATACTTATCCCATAGTTCTTCCCGCATCCTTCTGTGGTCTCTCTTTCCTCTGCCGTTCATGTATGCTTTCTCTTTTACTGTAAACACACTATCATCATCTGTTGTATTTATAATCTATTTTATACTGATTTATGTAATACGAAATACAGGATATACATATCTTTCAATGGTTTATATATCCAAATCGTCTAATATGAGCTTTCGAGCATCTCTACTTATCCGGTTCACGGCATTGTCCCTCCTCGTATTTTTCAAAACCATCGTCTTTATTTGAAGACGGTTTTCCTTTATTTACAGCTGACGGATGCCCTTACGTTTATTTTGATGTTTAAGCATACCATAAACGCTACTCATAAGTACTAATTTGAATTGTCTCTATGAGACAATTCAAATTAGCACTTATAAAACCGACACCCCTAAGTCCTATGCGGCACCCCTAAGAGGGCAATCGTTAATTTGTATCAAATTTTGCGTCTTGCTTTCGTAAAGTTTTCCATTATATGGCTCAATCATTTCCGCGATAAGCTTAACAATGCTCTTTGGTATATAGAATTCTCCCTTTCCTTCAGCAATCGCAAATTTGCTCAGGAAATACTCATACATTCTTCCGATAATATCGTTCTCTTTATCTTTTGTGGTATCGATCTTGTTGATCTCATCTAAAAGAGACGCCAGCTTAGTAGTATCAAGCTGTAATCTGGAATAGTAATTATCCGGCAAAGCTCCTTTTAAAATCGGATTGGTATTCTCGATAGTGTAGAGGGCTGTATCAATCTTGAGTGCAATATCATCCTGCTTTGCGTTTTCCATTACATACGACCATCTACTTTCGGGCGGCAAATAGAACACGTTATCTTTCGTGTAGAATGCAGTATTCTCAACGAATTTTTCGTGACCTTCTGCAATAATCTTTGCCTTCTGCTCTTCATATTTATCACTTGCAAACTTAAGGAAGAATAAGCTCAGCACAACATGCTTATACTCTGCAGACTCAACCGATCCTCTGAGTTTATCTGCCGCCTTCCATAAAGCCTCTTCCATCGACACTTCTTTTTTGCCTTAGCAGCCATAACAATATTCCCTTCTATTCGTTTCCAAGATAACGTGATTACTATTTCAATGATTAAACATCACAGAAAGACGCTATCTCTGCAATCTCGTCCAAGCAATGCTGAAATTCTCAGGAAAAATCTATCGAGATTTTCTCCATAATTGCACTTTATTTTCACTCATCACCTATAAGTATAGCGTTTATTGCGACAAATCACAATTTATCTGTAGTAGCTTTATGAATGTCAGAGGTAATCTTTCCTAATTATGCAAATATTATTGATGTAGTATGCTAATCAACTCCGTAACATCCTTCTCTCAATATCATCCACACCAAAAAGAAAAACAGCTGGCAGACTCTCTAATTCTGTCAGCTGTCTTTTCATCTTACTCTAAAAACTAATTAAATCTTCCATCAATGCCAGAAGTACGCATAATACTCGACCGTCGCCGGATGAATGCTGGCGTCACGCCCGGAATACATCGAAAATGGTGTCATGCCCTTTGCCGCAACATTATCAACAAAGGTCGCATCAATTGATATAGCTTTACCCGTCTCATCCCGGCCAAGAGCCAATACGTATGCACACTCAATGCTCTGTTCATTCGAATTCTTGATTTCACCCACATATCGTTCTGACTTATAATCAGCCCCAACAACCTCAAGCGGAACAAAAGGATCGATTGCATTCGCATTCTTGAGGTTATATTGCTGAAGCAGAAGGGCCTCAAAGTCGACCCTATCCAGTGTTTCATCAACTCCAAAAGCCTGAAAGCCATAGACCATCTCCTGTTCCAGATAAATCATGCTTAATGTCTGATCTTCCGTACCCAATACACTTCCATCCTTAGCTCTTGCTGTGATTCGATATGAAGGATATTCGATCGCGATATCAGAATGCACAATAACTGGACATAGTAAAAACGAGATTACTTCTGCACTAAAAATGAGCATAATTATAGACCAGTATCAGTCAAATGCCCCTGTACCGGTCTATATAAGGTCCAAATAAATTTTCAGCAAAAATATTTCACAAGTATATCTTTTAGTTTATCATTATCCAGTTTTGAGTAGTTATTCGTTCTAATGGATTCTATTATACACTGTCTTATATTTCGAGACACTTCTCCATTTTCTGCCATTTTTCTTAATTCAACATCATGCATATCAAACAACCAACGAACATCAAACTTTTTATAATCAAACTTTTCATATTGATAATAAAAATCAAACTCATCCGCCACTCCAAGGAATTCCTCAAGTCCTGTAGTGTCAATTATGTTTAAAAAGCACCAATATCCTGCTTGAATTATATTTTCATACTTTCGTTTTGCTGGATAAGCCCTAACGCCTTTTTGAGTACTTTCTTTATCATCATTTTCTTTTTCTATTCTCAAAAAAGTCAATAGCTGGTTTTTTATTGTCTTATTAATCTTCGGTTTATATTCAAGAAATAGCATCAACAATCTGATATCAAACTGTTTTTCCAGTCTTTTTTCAATCGCTTCTCTGAGATTCTTTTGTTGTTTTTTTGTTATATGCTTAAAATAACTTACTGAAAATAATTGATATTGCTCATCCTCTATAATTTTATTTACCCTCTCAGAAAGCCCTCTAGAAACGTAATCCTTATCATCCAACTTCAAATAATTAGCCAAATTGCAATAACTGATATTTACATTTGTACTTGGAGCAACATTAGTATCCGTACCCTCATCCAACGCCTTCTTATGGATATCAAAATAATTGAGTAATGCATTTTCAATGCTCTTAATTGTCTTGTCACTATACATTTTTCGATTATATATCTGTGAATCTAAGAACAATACTTTATCTATAATCAATATGTCTCTGAATTCATTTGTCATTATAAATGTACAAATATAGTCAACAAATTCCTGTGATAGATTTATATAGCGTAACAATACCAATGCATTTTTTAATTTGCTTTGTATGTGTACATATTCATTAAATACTCCACTTGTTTTTACTACCATGAAATAATCAAGCAAATTTTTAACTGCATTTTCAATTACTTTTATATTTTTAAATTCCAGCAAAAATATCGAATTCTTTTTCAATAATCTTACTAACTCTTTATCTTCAAAGCACTCTACTAAGCAATTAAAATCTATTTCGTCAAGGACTATTTTCTCTTCTCTGTTTGGAAGTATGTTGTTAACTAAGATTTCTTGCTTATCTTGCACTGAATATTTATGGAGAATTGATTCCATGATTCTCTTTACAGAGGTTTTATATTCCGTAAAAACATCTGCCACTAAACCATTAGCCAATAAAAAGTTGACATAATCATTCACCCTATTTATTGCTCGATAACCGGAAGTTGTTCCATATTCTATAGTATTAGTTTCTATTACCTCATCCACCTTATGAGCAGCTTCAAACGCTTCATACGCATACTTATACAATAGTATTTGACCATGGATGTCTTTCAAACTTTCATAATTCTTTCGAAATTCAAATGGTAATCTATTAAATAAGTTTTCTACCTGCTTTTCTATTGGCAAATCATCCTCTATCTCCGAAGGATTATACTGTTCAAAAAGGCTATTAGAGTTTTCTACAATTTTTCTTAATTTAAAACAATTTGCTTTTGCGAAATAAAAGAGCAAATAATTTTTTTCATCAAAAGCCCTTCTTGATATTTCCAAAAACGATGCTAATGATTCATTATATCTCCCTAATTTATACAGATAAAATGCTTGTGTATACTTCTTATCGATTGTTTTATACTGTTTTTTCACATAGTTGTTCATCCATTTGTAATCAAACATAATGCAATAAGGATCCGCAAATGGAATCTCATCATGATTAATCGTATGAACCGATTTATTATCATATATCCAATAAATACACGCCTTAGCTAATACGCTCTTTATTGTTTTGTACATCTTGTACGTTTCTTTACTCAGTGCTTCTTTCTCATTTTTCTGTAATTTATCGATTTCTATAAATCGGCTGAATAGAACGTTATTATCCCATATGCGTATAGAACCATTACCTTCTACAATGAGATTATTCTTTGACAACCTTTTGGCAATATCTGTATATCTGAGTGCTTTCAATTCATCTAATGGTTTCAGCATATAATACAATGTTTTAAACGCTTCATTATCATTCTTTCCATTGTAGTCAAAAACATCGATTTTTTTAATTGCATCAAAAAAAGTCAAATATCTATCTGGAAATTGAGCTTTATTCTTATCTATTTTCCCCCATTCAAGCACTGCTACTCCTTTAGATTCATGATACTTTAATTCTAATGGAGATAATTCTTCGTCATCTGTATAAAAAAAGATTGGCTCTCTAAAATCACTTTTCAACAATTCTTTTGCCCAGTTGAGAATTAATTTGATATTATAATCGTTTAGTCTATATCCAATAAAAACAACCGTATTTGTTGCAAAAATTGATTTTAAAAGTGTTTCTATCAATTTGAATTTTTCACTATAATTTAAGTAATCTTCTTCCTTCAAAACAAAGTTCTTATGTTTAAAATCTCCATGCATTTTTAGAATATATCTATCTCCAGAAATGCTAGGTACATCCTTGTCACATGCAATCGGCTTATAAGTTAGACAATACTTTCCAGCCGCCTCCTCTAATAGTTCATCATAATTAGTTGTAATAAATGAAATTGGATCTAATGCTAACATTTCACGATGCACTGCATTAGGCAATAATGCTTTATTATTAATCGCATCTTCCACCGTTTTAAAATACTCATTTTTTTGATTCTTTTCCAAAGAAGAATAATACATTTGTGGAATCTTCAAGCACTCCTCATATGAATAGTCCTCTTGTAGTTTTATACCTAATTTCGTGCAAATAGCATTGGTTAGTTCATTCCACATCGGTACTCCTGAAACTCTGGATACACCTGCTCCCACAAAAAAAGTCAACGAATTATTCTTTGAAGCATTTATTATTCTAGTTAATTCTTTTTCGTACATATTTTCCTTGTATGATGTACTCACAACCGAATACATCACTTTTCCTTTCTTTTTGATATTGTGGTTCAATACAATTCAGATACTATGGACTTTTGATTTTTCCCTGTAGCCTTGACTACTTAACTGGAGTGTATTGCCGCTACCTTTATCTGAATTGTTTATAAGCTGGATGTTGCCATTGGCTGCTACTGCAGCCACCCGAGTACTTATGTCCATCAAGTCTACATGGTTAACCGCAGGCGGATATCACAGTATCAGACTTTATGAAAGGGAGGTGTTCCTCAATGATCTACGCAGGCATTGATATTGCAAAACTCAACCATTATGCCGCAGTCCTATCTTCTGACGGTGACGGGTTCAAAAAGCTTTCCGAGGAGCTTTCTGATTACGCTCCTGAGCCGACCATCATCGGTCTTGAATCAACGGCGCACTATGGTGACAACCTCGTCCTTTTCCTTGTTACCAGTGATTACAAAGTGTGTGTACTCAACCCTATTCAGACTTCGTCCAGGCGGAAGGATCGAATCCGAAAGACGAAGACTGATAAAGTCGATGCGATCGTAATTGCCGAAACCGTTATGATGCAGAAGTCCCATCGATTCGTGACCTTCTATGATCTCGACCTTATGGATCTCAAGACACTTGGGCGTTTCCGCCAGAAGTCCATAAAGCAGCGGACACGGTTAAAAATCCAGCTGACTTCCTATGTGGACCAGGTGTTTCCGGAGCTTCAATATGTTGTAAAGAACAATGCCACCTTTAGGGAGCTTTATTAAAGTTACCCTTTTGGACCCCAATATCGAAAAATGATTTTTCTGCTAATTTAAGCTTGACTTTTCATAGCTGGTCTCCAATTTTATTTAATTCCAACTCTCTAGGTATCTCCCCAATTCATGAAACACCGCTATCTTTCATCTCTCTCATTTAGATTATTCTTCCTTTTCATTTATTTTCATCCTTTAGATGTTCTTCCAACTCCATGAATCGATCAAAATCGCTTTGGAATAATCGATCCTGAATCACCCTATATTTTTCGAATTCCGTCTCCGCATGAATCTTGGCTTGCTCTGCACTGATTTTTCCCTTATCCTTAAGAACCTCATGATCCATCAAGGTAAGAAAACCATCCAATCTAATTTCCCAATCTGCCATAGTCATAGGAATATTTCGCATTGCCATACTTTCTGCCAAATCCAGATAGGCCGTAACCATTCTACTAAGGATAGCTAATTCTTCTTCCGTCAAATAATTCTTCGCTACAGTAACATCATACTTATGAATCTTGCTATTCGGAGAACCTTCCCATGTCGTGAGTCCCATATGCTCTTTCTCGGCATCCGCTCTGTTATAAATCACTTCTGCTGCGGTCTGACCATGAACAGCATAGTGAAGCTTGTTTTGTACAGCAGCAAAAAATCGCTTTGTTTCCTTTGCTGTAGAATCATAATCAATTGAAGTCGCGTAAATATCCGTTATCTTCTGATAGAATTTTCGTTCCGACAAACGTATTTCTCGAATACGTTCCAATAACTGCTCAAAATACTCCTTCGTTAAAACACTGCCGCCTTTTTTGAGCCTTTCATCGTCCATGGCATAGCCTTTAATCGTGTATTCTTCGATTATAGTATTTGCCCATTTACGAAATTGAACTGCTTTTTCCGAGTCTACTTTATGCCCAACTGCAATGATAGCCTTAAGATTATAATGTAATGTATCGTAGTCTTTTCCGTCATCGGCAGTTGTTCGAAATTTTCGAACAACTGAATTCTCTTCTATTTCACCATCTTCATACAGCTTATGTAAATGATAACTAATGGTGCTCTTTCCAACATCATAAAGAACACCCATCATTTTTTGACTTAACCAAACATTCTCGTCTGCATAAATTGCTTCTATCCCGCCTTCGCCGGTTGCTGTAATAAATGTCAGATACTCTGCCGCAGAGGATCTGATAGTAATCTCTTTTTTCTTAGCCATTAGCGAAATACCTCCTCCAGACTTCCGGATAATTCCTTTTCCAGTTCCATAATCTCCACCATGATTTCTTCTGATGGCCTAAAGCAGCCATTTTTATGGCTTTTATGATTTTACTATTTATTCTGTCCCATTTTACGGACTCTTCTCGGATCCTCGGGTTTTTTTGCATCTTTAGGCACAAGCCAAGTATTAGCAGCAAAAACTGCTCCTTCAACTCTACCTTCTCTGCATAGTGTCGTAACTCGACGACGTGAAATATCCCAGATTTTTGCAATTTCCGATGTAGATACATACTCCATAACAAATCCTCCATAAAAGTCGAAAAATTGGCCCTTATATTATATTCCCTCTGAGGAATAGTTTCAATAATAAAACAGCCAGAGATAATACTATTACCTCTTCAGGTTATTCTCGGTCTCAATGATCTCCCTCTGCGGGGCATCATACTGTTCCTTGGAGATTTCTCCCTTCGCCAGCGCCTGATTTGCCTGTTCTGCCGCGGTCTTTAACGTCTCCAGCCGTTCCTTCGTTGCCGCAACTGCCTCGCCCAAAAGTTTATGCTTCTGAGCCAGAAGCTCCGTATTACCCGGATCGAGCTTCAGAAGCGTCTCCACATCTTTCAGCTGCTGTTGGGTACTCTTGACCTGCGTATTCACGCCCTTCAGGGCAGTCTGCAATTTGGTGGTATCGCCGCCGATCTCGATGGTGATACCCTTGATTCTGTTCGCCGCCATCCCCCCTTCTCAGGCATAAGAAAAGAGCCAACCTCCCGGTCAGCCCTTCTTCATCAATTATTATTCCTTTTACGAAAATCCGTTAAACTGTACGCTATCCAAACAGTTTATCGGCTACCTTTTCCAACTCCCTGTGTTCCTGTGAATCGTCGTGTTCGCTTTCTTTTCCATCTATCCCCTTTACCGGATCAATCGAAAATAAGCCGTCTCGATTACAGTAAAGGAATATCCTTCTGACTCCCCTAATCTTAAAACGGGCTTCTGCCCTGCCTTCCGGATATAGCTTCGCCATCTGCATATCATTAGAAGAGGTTGCCGCCATAAACGAAATATAGTGTTCTTTCGTCATACTGTGATCAATCCGAACATAATACTCATCCTCAACACGCTTGATAAAGATCCTATGACTCTCATCTGTCGGTTCCGCCTCTAAAGGCACAAGCTGGATACCATGACAATGGATTTCTGCCTCACCCATGCTATGTATCGCGTTTCCGCAAATTGGGCAAACATAGAACTTCGACCGCAACATATTCGCTGATACATTTGCATTTTGGATGGTATTTCCCGAAATTAGCTCCGTAACCGAGATCTTGAATGCCTTAGCAATCGGCTCCAGCAAAGTAATATCGGGCATTCCTCGGAATCGTTCCCATTTAGAGATACATTTATCACTCACTCCCAGTTTTTCCGCCAGCTGAAGCTGTGTCATATTGTTCTTTTCCCGTAGTTCCTTTATAACTGTTCCCGTAACATATTGGTTCATATCCGTTATTACCTCCATGTTCGGATTGTAATTCATATCACCCGAACATGGTACCTACGGAAAGTAGAATTAAAAATAATAATATCCCATCAAAACTCTTGCATATTTCCACAAATGCCGTCCGGAACTGCCGGTTCCCGTTCGGTTTCACGATCCCGAAGATATCCCGGATCAGCTGTTCCTGCCGGGGAAGCAGCCACTCCGGGCAGTCAG
This sequence comes from [Clostridium] aminophilum DSM 10710, assembly GCF_000711825.1. Taxonomy (GTDB): domain Bacteria; phylum Bacillota; class Clostridia; order Lachnospirales; family Lachnospiraceae; genus Clostridium_R; species Clostridium_R aminophilum. The sequence continues at coordinate 129,654 of NZ_JONJ01000009.1, forward strand.
GCATTCCCTTTACAGGCACCGGCTCCTTCTTATTCAGTTTTCTTTGCCCCAGATTGCCTTCCAGCTTCTTCAGTGCGGCCGGTTTCGGCTTACTTCCTGCCATCGGAATCTCCCCCTTGCAAAATAGGCAAAAGAAAAGGACCTCCGAAGAGATCCTTTACAAAACACGTACAAAGAAAAACAGAGTTGACATCACACGAATGCACTGCCGCTCTGCAAAAGATAAACTTTTTCTATGTGAACAACATTTTACCCAGTAACAAACCAACTGTCAACTACCTTTTTCATGAAATCAAATGTGATGAGATCTTTCTCTACGAAAGTCCTTTCGGATTTTATCTAAGAACTGCTTATCGGATTTCTCCCAGCTATCAGTCAGAAGCTCATTCTCGCAATTATACTCCATATCATTGAGCAAACTACCAAAATAAGAAAGTTCTCCACTATTCTGCTGCCACCCGAGTGCTTTTCCGGTAATCGCTATCCGGTCGGAGACATAAGCTGCATCAGTCAAAAGCAGTTCGCTCGCTTCGGACTGCGTAATATTATGATTCTCTACAAGCCTCAGCACAACTGCCTTAAACGGAAGCGCAAACAGATCCATCAAAGTCAGAACGTCATCTACAGAAATTTGTTCCGCATCAATTCCGTATAGTTTTAGTTGTTCGTCCAACAAACTATCCGGCATCAATAGTAAGCCTGCAAAAGCATTCGCTTCCAGATCTTCCTGCGACCCCGCCTGATCATCAGCTGTCTGGGAATCCAACAACGATCCGCTTGTGATCGTATCAGGATCAATATCCTCCGCATAGCAATGTATATGATATAATTCATGAGCCACTGCAAAAATCTGCTTACACATAGCAAGCTCAGAATTTACACAAAGAAATAGCGTGCCCTTTTTCACAAATGTAAATGCCCAAAGTTCTTCGTCCCTAAACGGGTAACGAAGTATTTCCAATGATAAATCTCTTTTCCTTGCATAATTCGTCACAATACCAAAGATGGCATCTCGAATCATCGTACTACCACAATAGTTTGCAGCAAAGGATTTCGCTTGAGTATCTATCTTTTCAAATTGTTTTGGTTGCTTTCTAAATAAACTTTCCTCCAGAACATTTCCCATCAAACATCCTTCCAAGCCGCCACCATAGCAGTACCATTTTCACGAACTCTTTTATGAAACAGAATCATATCCGATAGTTCGTCCGCCAGTTGCAGCGCCTGCTTAGCCTGCTCAGATTGTACCTTTCCCATAAATGCATGAACAATATTTGTATCGGCATGCGTAGTTGTTATTCTTGTAAGTTCTTCCATCCTAACTCCAAGGTAATTCGCTATGAACTTAAGCTCAACAGCATTAATCATACGTGTACCGTTAAGCATCTTATTCACCGTCTGTTTATTTGTTCCGATTGCATCTGCAAGATCGGTCTGTTTCTTGTTCTGTGTTTTCAGAAGCTCAAGTATATTACTTGCTATTATTGCATTCATATCAACCATTATCCCTGACTCCTTTCATGATAAGCATCCACTTATCCACTTGTATTGTATAGTACAGCACAGATATGGTCAATATTTCCTTTACTATTAATTTGTATTTTTTTAATTTAGTAACTATTTAAGTTACCATATTAAAGCTTCAAGTCATCGTTTGGTCCCCTCATCCATTTCGCGATTTTGCACATTTGAGCTACCCGCCGTTCTGGAGGAGATTTAACTGTAGAGATTTCGACTCCCCCTACCGGTCATGCCACCGATCGCCGCGCCTTGCATGGATCTGCGAGTGACACGACTTACACAGCGCGATTAGAAGCATCGGCGCCGTCCGTCTTCCATAAGTGCTATAGCTTCCAACACTGCTCACTGTCAGTTCCCGAACCTCTTTTGTTTTTCTCGCCATCTATGTGCCTCCTTTCGTGGATCTCCGTTTCCTTGTCTTTACATAGCAGGACATAGTCGGATGTCCGTCAATCAGTTACCAAAATTTTATAATCTCACATCCGATACATGGTCTTATGTCCACCAATGTGTTACCATAAATCATGTAAACAATAATTCTAAAACCCAATCTCCAAGAAATGGAGCCCATCCATGAGTGAAGAAAAAAAGAAATCTGGCCGGAAGCTCACCCCTGCAAGGCGAGCCGCCAATGCCAGATATAATAGTAAATTTGTCGAAATAAAAGTTCGGATGACACCGGGCCGAAGTTCAGGATCATGCCGCCAAGATGAATGAAAGCGCCACTGCCTTCATCAACCGTGCCATCCTCGAAACCATGGAACGCGACAATGCCAACACTCCGGAAGCATAACAGATCATTCTTGATTCAGACCGTTGTAGGCATTTATCATATCAATCTTTAAAATTGTAGGAGGATCACCATGTCCTTATTCTCTAAACCCGAGGTCATAATACTCAAAGAATCAAACAATGCCAAAGAATACCTCACAAAGCTTGAAGAATTGCAGAAAACGGTATCGAATGACTCTCCGCTTTACAAGAAAATCGACAACGAAATATCTATCGTCAAAGCCGGAATCCTTGGCGAAGAACGCATCCTTTTTGAACTGAAGAGCAGCGGCATGGACTTAGTTGTTCTTCACGATATCTGTCTCGTTGATGCTGAAGGAAACTCTGCCCAGATTGACTTCATTGTAATCACTCCCTATGTCAGAGTTTTTATTGAATGTAAAAATCTGTTCGGCAATATTGAAATAACTAGACAGGGAGAATTCATAAGAACAGTTACATATGGTGGAAAAAGGCATATAGAAGGACTCTATAGCCCTATCACTCAGAACGAACGGCATATGCAGGTCTTTAAGAATTGTTGGGGCGAAGGTGAAGGCACAATAAGAAGGCTCGCCTTTGAAAAATTCTTTGATTATTACAACAAATCATTAATTGTATTAGCTAATCCAAAGACCATATTAAATGCTCAATATGCCCCTATAGATATCAAATCCAAAGTCATTCGTTCAGATCAACTCATCGCAACACTCAAAGCGTTTAAGACTTCGGACAAATTCAATAAAAAGGATATGTTAAATGGAGGAGAGCATATCCTATCCATGACACGTGAAGACCGAAAAGACTACATTGACCGTTTCATAGCCTTGAAGGAGTCATTGGATGATGAATCAAGGCCAAATTCTCCATCTGAAACCGGACCAGGGTCTGAATCTGAAACGAATACGGAAGAGAAACGCAATTCCGATTCGGTTGCTGAATCTACTGCAACTCCGCCAGTTTCTACCTCGGAAGCGTCAAAGATCGAAGCCTTGCCCAAAGAAAAACTCTGTCCAAGATGTGGCAGTAAACTTGTCCTCAGAACAGCAAAAAGGGGGAACTACGTTGGAAACCAGTTCTGGGGATGCAGCCAATATCCAAAATGCAGATATATTGAAAATCTCATTCCTGACCAAGATTAAGCACTCGTTACCTGCTCTTAGAAAGATGCAATAACATGCATAAAGCCACAGCATGAAACATATCACACTTCATGCTGTGGTCTTTCCTATGCATTATTCCTGAACTGAGTTTTCATACTGTTTCAAAAACGTGGTTGAGCTCTGATTCAAAGCGGCTCAAGATACGTAATTGGATTATGCGCGCTCTGGTTCACTTATCAACTCTTCCGGCCTCGTTTCTGGCCTGATCCAGTCCCTTATAAGATCATCCGGCAGAATCACAGGCATACGGTCATGAATAAACCGAATCTCCTCTTCTGCCTCTTTCGTGAGAATGACAAAAGATGGAAGTCCATCCTTTATCTGATATAAGCCGCACAGCCAGGTAATATCTTTCCCTCGGGGTTGAATAAGATACTTATCTAACGTGTGAACCTTCCCATCACTCCCCTTTCTGTGTTCCCACTCAAAATACCATGATGCCGGAATAACGCATCGGTGCCGCTTCCAGTCATTTTGAAATAATGGCTTCTCAGCTGCAGTTTCAGCCCTTGCGTTAATCACAAGTTTTCCTATATCATATCCCCATTTCATCGGGAAAACCGCTCGCTTTCCGCGACGATCCATAGCAATGACCGGTACAACTTCCGACGGAAAACGTTCTCCATATGTCCGAACGCCTAACTTCCTCTTTTCCAAGGCCAATTTAAGCGGAGACGCATTCATGAGGCGAATGATCTCATCCATTTCCGCGGATTCCTTAATATAATATCTGCCGCACATGCGCTTTCCTTCCACATGCATTACTCATCTTCATGTCCCCATAGCAACCATTATAAATCAAACTGATACAGCTATAGGCCGGCTTCCAGCAAGCATTTCCCATGAAAAATCATCGATATCCTTTTTATTGCGTATTGTAATCCTGAAGAACGTTTTGAATTCATCATTGTCACATAAATAATTCTCAATCGAGCTAATGTATTCATCATCCATTTGACGATTATTTATGACTCGATCAACATTCACATCAAGATTACGAGACTCATTTACTCTGTCAACCAATTTAGCCACAACAAAAATGTATCCTTGTATGCTCAAGGGATCTAATGTTCCATTAAAAGTTCGAAATTCTATGGTCTTTTCATTCATACATCTCCAATTCATTCCTAGTTCGCGAACGGGAAATAAATAAGAACACATAGATATATCGTCCTTTTCTTGCATGAGATTTAAATATTCGTTAAATCCGAGTCTTTTACACCAAAGATAGCAAATAGCTGCTCTCATACAAATCGCGTACCGTTCTAATCGAACATGAGATATTGTGTTTGATGAATCTCCGGATAACTTTAGAATTAATGGTTCACATTTTTGATACGTATAAAATCTTCTATCTCGTCTTCATCAATGCGCTTGATAATATATTTCGCCTTCTCCACAGGAAATGGCGCATTTTCAGTTGAGTAATAATTCTTGTCAACAATCCTCACCAAAGCTTCATGGTTATCAGATCCTGCAGGAACAAGAACCGTATCCCCAACTTCGAAGGAATCATCATCTGCCAAATAACAGTAGGTCTTACCGCCCGGCTCAAACTCTACATCACAGAATATATAATCTGATGCTGTTCGCTTTGCCTTACCATAAGACTCTTCATTAAAAAGCTCTCCAAGTCCATAGAAAGCCATAAAATCAAAAATCTTTTCGATAAACTCCGGATACTCGTCAGGCAGCCCAAGTTTATCAAAAGAACCCTCTATAATCTTTTCGGTTCCATGCTGTGTGCGAATAGTTATCCTATAGTCGCATTGATTCATTGGATCGTCAATGACATCAGGCGGATTGCCGGTAACATCATCAAACATCTCGGGCCTAAGGTCATCCAGAAGGCCGCTGATGCCTTCCTCTACATGATAGGTAAATGTAGCAGAACACTGTTTTGCAAATTGAACATGATTTGTCAGTGTTTCCGTATCTCTGTCTATTGTCAAAACTTCAGAATAATTCCAGGTCTCAAATTCATACTCTGCACCTTCCGGTAACTGTTTTGGTTTTATCTTGGTCTCACGGTTGTACTCAAGTTTCAAATAGTCAATCTTTTCAGAGCAACCATCAAATACAAATAAATCATCTCTTCCAGTAGCTTCTCTGACCATATCAGAAAGTCCTCCCCTCTGTCTCCAGCAGCCTCAACCAAAGGGCCGTTGTATTACGCCAAGCAGATCCTTGAGCGCGTCTCGGATGTCCTCCGCTGTTTCAATATCGTATTCTTGGAGGCGCTGTGGGGTGATAGTATGCTTACCCTCTGTCATCTAAAAACGATGTGGCAGGCTTTTTCTCTTTTCTTGGCATAATTATAGGCCTCCTATGTTTTAGTGTATCATAGAAAGCCTTGGTCAATTCACTTTTACAGACTATTTCTCACACACTCATTGCGAGCGAATTATTCGCCCCTTACCACAAATACGTTATCACTCAGCAAGTCTTTTTCGTGGAGATCCCCATCCACAAAAAAACAGCACCACGAAGCATTATCACCTCATGATGCTGTCCACGTCTACTGCTCTCCCGAGTTTAATCGGCAAACCATTTAATCAATCGTAAGTACCCTTGCCCCCTGTTTCGCATATTGCTCCGGCAAAATCCCAATACGCCATCCGTATTGAGAGGTTTCAATGTAATAGTAGTTTTTACCATCTTTCTCGAAATGCGTTCCCTGGAGATTCGATCCCAGGACTCCGACTGCGCAGTGATTATCATATATAAGCAAAGCAGATCCATACCCCATCGCTTTAATGATGCCGCAAAGAAGAATGGATTTATCCTCACAATCTCCCCCCTTATCATTTAGAGTTTCTATTGGATATTTGGGATATTCCGTATCATTATCTGGAATATAGTCGAGGGACTGCACAAATGCGATCGCATTGCATACAGCCTTAAAATCTGAATCCCCATTCTGTCTAAAAGCTTTCGCCAATCCTTCACAGATCTTTGCGTTCATCGGATCATCGATGTAGTTTTTCCATTCCTGAACATTATAATACCGATCTAACGAACGGTAATACTCTGCTGCTCCGACCGGAAATTTTTCCTGTGTTAATTCTCTGTTTTGTCGTCCATCATAGCTCTTATACTCATATTTTCTCGGTTCAACTTTAGTTGTATCAATTTTTGACAGATCCGGTTTCCTATCATCTGCTAATCCCTTTTCTGCCTTCTTCGTAACATTCAGTTTATTATCAATGGCCGGCTGTCCACTTGCGCTGTTCCCTGTCTCGTTTTGAATGCTTTTTAATACTTTATTGGGTTGAACATCCTTGCTATAGGAAACCGTACTTCGATTCTGCTGTGCGGCCTTCCTTTCCCTGTATATTTTTAGAACATTACCGCCTACGCCAATCAGAAAATATAATACAACCGCCCATAGAATTATTTTCAGTACCTTCCACTTCCGCTTAGGCGGTTCCTTATCGTTTTTCGGATATGGAAATAATTCCGGACTGCCATACACGCCCATTCAATCACATCTGATCCATTTATCAAATAGATGATCGGATCTTTTCCTTTCCCTCAGATTTTTCTGAGATAGTCACTCTGTCCACCATTCTTATGTTGCTTTGAATCTGCTCTTGTCCATTTCTGCGAATGCTTTCATTCTCATAATATCACATTCCGATTCTATGCGATAATTTTATAATTTCTCAAAATCCTCATCACACAAAAAACAGCAGCACGAAGCGTTATCGCCTCATGCTGTTGTTCATGGTTATGCTTATCTGGGCTTAATCTACAAAGAAACAAATGTTTTAAAAATAACCTTTAGGATATCCAAATCTCTTTTTTACAGAAGCGTTACTTCGTCTCAAACCAGGACTGTCCCTCGGACATGCTGATCTCCAGCGATACCGGAAGATCCGCCGCATGCTTCATTTCCTCGGAAAGGATGTTCCGCACCGCTTCCGCCTCGTCTTTCCTGGTCTCGATCAGAAGTTCATCGTGGATCTGGAGAACCAGACGCGACTTCAGTCCTTCCCTGCGAAGTCTCCGGTCAACGCGGATCATCGCGATCTTGATGATATCGGCCGCCGTTCCCTGAATCGGTGCGTTCATCGCCACACGCTCTCCGAACTGGCGCTGCATGAAATTGCCGCTCTCCAGCTCCGGAATCGGGCGTCTTCTGCCGAACAGCGTCTCCGAATAGTGTTTTTCCTTCGCATCGCTGACCAGACGGTCGATAAACTGTTTTACCCCCGGGTATGCCTCAAAATACCGCTCAATGTACCCGGCAGCCTCCTGTCTGGAGATGCTGAGGTTGTTGCTGAGGCCGAAATTGCTGATGCCGTAGACGATGCCGAAATTGACAGCTTTCGCATTGCGGCGGAGCTCCGGCGTCACCTCGGAAAGCGGAACATGGAAGACCTGGGATGCCGTGATGGCATGGATGTCTTCTGCATCCCGGTACGCGGCGATCAGATTCTCATCCCCCGACATGCCCGCCAGAACGCGGAGCTCGATCTGGGAATAATCCGCATCAGTAAAAATGCAGCCTTCCTGCGGTACAAAGAGTTTTCGCAGTTCCCGTCCGAGTTCCATGCGAACCGGAATATTCTGGAGATTCGGCTCCGTGCTGCTGATTCGTCCGGTCGCCGTGATCGTCTGGTTAAACGTGCCGTGAATCCTGCCGTCCTCACGGATGTACTGCTGGAGTCCTTCCGCATAGGTCGATTTCAGCTTGGTATACTGGCGGTAGTCCAGAACCTTCTGGACAAAGGGATAATCCGGCGCGAGTTTGTCGAGAACCGCCGCCGCGGTGGAATAGCCGGTCTTCGTCTTCTTTCCGCCCGGGAGATTCATCTCGCCGAACAGAATCTCGCCAAGCTGTTTCGGCGAATTGATATTGAACTCGCGGCCGGTCTCGGCATAAATCTCCTTTTCCAGTTCATCGATCCGCACCTGAAGTTTTGCGGCATACGCTTTCAGTTCCTCCGGAAGAACGATAATTCCCTCTTCTTCCATATGATAAAGCGTATATACCGTCGGCATCTCGATATCATAGAAGAGATCCAGCATGCCGGTCTCCCGCATCTTGTCTTCCAGCACATCTCTCGACTTCCAGGCGATATAAGCATCATAGCCGATCACCTCGAAAGCCTTCTTCCGAAGTTCCTCCGGGTCTGTATCCCCATCGCTTTCTTTCTTTGATTTTCTGCCGGTTTCCGCGATTCCGGAAAGCGCCTGCGCAAGGGTGCATTTTCCGAGAAGTTCCTCTTTTGCCGGAATGGTCATTCCAAGGTAATCTCTGGCGATATCGTCATAGCCGTAAGTGTCCTTCAGCGGGTTCAGAAGATATCCTGCGATTCCGGCATCCATCACCGCGCGGTTTCCGCCGTCATTGCGTCCGCCGTCCACGACCGTCCGGTCCGTATTCTTCAGAAAAGGAAGCTGTCCCTTCAGATCCATCACGGTCAGTTTCGGATGAACGCGGAAGAGCTCCTCCGCTTTTTCCGCAAGATACCGTGCATTCAGCGCATTGTCCCGGCCATCCGATGCCGATTTATCCGGATCGGCATTGCGTCCCGAAAGTTCCGGGAACATCTCGAGCTGGGTGCAGGTCTCCTCTTCCTGTTTTTCCTGCTCCGCGACCAGAACGAACGCCTCTTCCGGACCAAAGGCAAGTCCGCAGGCAAGGATCTGTCCGTCCGCAATCTCAAGCTGAATGCCGGCCGATGAAGCCTTTTTTGCCTTTGCAAAAAGATCATCCGCTTTCTTCCGTTCCGTCACTGCCGTAAATGTCACAGAAGGTTCCGTCTCCCCCGCATCCGCGCCCGCAAAACGCTGTGCAAGCGCGCGGAACTCGAGGTCTTTCATCCACTGATATCCTTCCGGGCTGAACATATTGCCCACATGCGCGTCTTCAAACGAGAACGGAATCTCCACATGAATGTTGATCGTGGCAAGCTGTTTGCTCATCACGGCCATATCCCAGTGTTCCCGCAGCGCCTTCTGTGCACGCGGCGGCTTCAGCTCATCCACATGCTCATACGCTTCTTCGATGGTATGATAGGCGCTGATAATTGCGGTCGCCGTCTTCTCTCCGACAGACGGAACCCCCGGAATATTATCGGATGTATCACCCATCAGGGCCTTCAGGTCAATGACCTCGATCGGGGCGATTCCGTACTCTCTCTTTACATCCTCCGGATAGTAGTAATGCACTTCCGTCACACGCTTCACCGTCTTCGGAAGGCAGATCTTGATGTGCTCGTCGGAGAGCTGCAGAAGATCCCGGTCTCCCGAGAGGATGGAAACTTCTTTTCCTTCCGCCTGCATTCGCTTCGCGACCGTTCCGAGAATATCATCCGCCTCAAACCCTTCCATCGAAAGAATCGGAATATTCATCGCCTTCAGGACATCCTTGATCACCGGAATCTGCTCCCGAAGTTCCTCCGGCATCGGCTTTCTGGTCCCCTTATATTCGGAGAACATTTTATGGCGAAATGTCGGCGCGGACAGATCAAACGCCACCGCCAGGTGATCCGCCTGTTCCTCCTCGATCACCTTCAGCATGATATTCAGGAAACCGTACACCGCATTGGTATGCAGCCCCTTGGAATTGGTCAGTTCCGGAACGCCGTAGAACGCGCGGTTCATAATACTATGTCCGTCGATCAGAAGTATTTTATCCAAAGTACACCTCACTTAAAGATCCAAACCCGAATCTGCAGAAGCATCGTCATCACGATCGCCATCACCGTCAGTGTGTAGACGGCGACGCTTCCGATATACAGATTCCTGAGAAAATGCATTTTCGCATGGGACGCCGCCACTTTCTGTTTCAGGCTCCCGGCGATATTCATCGGCCCGAGATCGCCGGAGCGGTCCAGCTGTTTCAGACCGGTATCGATCATATAATATATTTCCAGTTCCTCCCGACAGGACTCACAGGAGTCGAGATGTTTGAGAAATGCGGAAAGCTTTGCGCCCCGGAGCTGATCGCGGATGTAAGGTTCCACAAGGCGTTCCTCCTCCGCGCAGCTGAGTTTTTCCACAGAATCTCTTGTCATAATATGAGTCATCCGATACCTCCGCCGAAAAAGGCCAGTTCATCCGTTGTACAGTTTTTTGCCGGGAACGGTTCCATCCGCTCTTCCCTTTTGGTTTTGTCCCGGCACTGACCGCCTGAATTCATGAAAACAGCACCCGGAAATAATCCTGCAAATCTTCCAGAGAAGTCAGGATAATCTCACTCTTTTCTTCCATCTCTTCCGTCGGCGGCATCATGTCCGGAACCATGACCGGGTGCATCCCGGCCGCATACGCTGAACGGATTCCGTTATAGGAATCCTCCACCGCATATGCCTCCTTCGGATCAACGCCGATCCGCTCGCAGGCCATGAGATAAATATCCGGCTCCGGTTTGCTGCGCTGCAGCATGTCGCCGCATACCACCTCATCGAAGAACTCCAGCAGTCCCGCATCGCGAAGTTCAGCGACAACCACCTCTTCTCTGGTGGAGGATGCCAGCGCAATCTTCCGCTTTTCCGCCCTCAGAAACCCAAGGAGTTCTCTCACACCGCGCATGAGCGGAAGCTTTCCGCCGTCGGCCATCTGGTGGTAGATCCCGGCCGCCTCCTGTTTCAGTGTATCATATGGAAAGTCTTCTCCATAGGCTTCGAGAAAAATTCTTCGGGACACTTCCCGGTTCGTGCCGAGACACTTCCGGACAGTTTCCTCAATCTCCGGGATGTTTTCGCGATCCGCCACCATTTTCCAGCTTTTCAGAACAAGACGCTCCGAATCAAAGATCACGCCGTCCATATCGAACACCACGGCTTTGACAAGCCGATATGGCTTCAGTCGTGCGGCCTTGGCCCGTGGAGTTTCTTCCGCGCGAAGGGCCAGATACCGCGCGTGCTCGTTCTGCGACATGCACATCGGTCCGATGTCGGTCCGATAGGTTTTCCGGTTCAAAAGTTCGTCTGTCATCGTTTCTCCGTTTTCCGAATGTCTGGAATGTATCAATCAAACATCATTCTGAGGAAGCGCTTTGATCCGCGTTTCCCTGATGCAAGGTTTTATTTTACCTTCTTCCGGAGCATTTGTCCATCGCGGCGGGAAAACCCTGACTGATACTCCGACCTCGGTTTTGTCTTTCGCTTCTCCCCGGCTCTGACGGCAGCTCCCCGGTTCTGACGGCGGCTCCAATCACAGCTTTGACTGCCGCGCCGGACACAAATCAGGCCTTCTATGATTTGAAATCATAGAAGGCCCGAGACAATTCCTCGCGTATTTCATTCCGACACGGATCCGGCAGACTCCTTTTTCTGCCTTCTTCCGTTCATCCTCCGGATGATAATCCTGTGGTCTTATTCGTCCTTTTTGATGTGCTTGGCAACGGAGATGGTATATCCGGTCGGGGAAACCATCATGGTTGCCACCGAAGATCCGGTATCGGTGATCTTGTCACCCTGCACGTTCGTAAATCCCTTTGCTTTCAGCATTTCATATGTTTCATCGAAGTCACTGACATTCATGCGGATCGATGTTATCGTCTGCGGAACGTCTGCCGACGTCACATCGACGTGAAATACCTTTCCTTCTTCATTGGTGTATCTCATTCGAACGCTGGTAAAGGCCTTGTCGTCAATACCGGTTTTTGTGTGACGTTTCTCAAAGCCCAGTGCTTCAAACAGCGCGATCACTTCATCAGCCTTATCGGTAATAATCAGCGGATTAAACGATGTGATGTTCATGGTATTGCTCCTTTCCTGATTTCAGTCAGCAGATTCTCTCCATCCAGCGTTTTTCCTGCGGAACATTTCCCGGTGATTCCGAAAAATGAACACGCAACTTCATTGGTGATATTTCCTTCGTGAACTGCGTGAAGTTTTCTGTCTTCTTTTAGTATTATATTTTAAATTTTGTATTATTTCAAGAACAATCGAACAAATTCCGCATTGTTTTGTCGTCATCGCAACGCCCCTTTTTTACAAGCCCTGTCATATTCCCGTCCCAAGGCAGGCTTTTCGTCCAAAAGGAAAAAACCGCCCAGCCATGAGAATATCTCACAGCTGAGCGGTCCATATTGCCCCTGCCAAGGATGCCGGCGGCGGGACTCGAACCCGCACGTTGTTTCCAACAAGAGATTTTGAGTCTCCCTCGTCTGCCATTCCGACACGCCGGCGCTTCGTGTCACGAGAAACATTTTACTAAAATTGTGTATAAATTGCAACCAATAATTCTTACAGCGCTGACAATGAACGTATGTACCGTATTAGGCAGTGCCCGGTTCTTCGAATAATCGTCGCTTCCCCGAGCGGGCCCGACCGACCGCCGGCGCGGCTTACTTTTTCTCCGTCTGCCGAAAAAACAGAAGGCGCCGTCTGCTTCCCGGCTCCCAGGCTCTTAGGGAGATCCGTCAACCGCACCTTCTGATTTCATTTTTTCCTCCGTCGGTCACGATCCGTCGGCCGTCAGAACGGACGGTCATAACCGCGGCTCAGTGATGGAACAGTCTCATTCCGGTGAACGCGATCACCATTCCGTACTTGTCGGCCGTCTCGATGACATGATCGTCACGGATCGAACCGCCCGGTTCCGCCACATACTGAACGCCGGACTTGCGTGCTCTCTCAATATTGTCTCCGAACGGGAAGAACGCGTCGGATCCGAGAGTGACATCCTTCAGCTGATCCAGCCATGCTCTCTGCTGCTCCCTTGTAAACACCTCGGGTTTCACCTTGAAGATCTTCTGCCATGCGCCGTCTGCAAGCACATCCTCGTACTCATCCCCGATGTAGAGGTCGATCGCATTGTCGCGGTCGGCACGCTTGATGCCGTCTACAAACTGAAGTCCGAGAACCTGCGGGGACTGACGCTTCCACCAGTTGTCCGCCTTCTGTCCCGCCAGTCTCGTGCAGTGAATTCTCGACTGCTGACCCGCGCCGATGCCGATCGCCTGTCCGTCCTTCACATAGCACACCGAGTTGGACTGGGTGTATTTCAGAACAATCAGGGAAATGATCATATCGGTCTTTGCGCTGTCCGGAATCTCATGGTTCTTCGTGACGATATTTTCCAGCAGTTCCTCACCGATATGGAAATCCTGCCGTCCCTGTTCAAAGGTCACGCCGAACACCTGCTTCCGCTCGATTGCCTCCGGGACATAGGAAGAATCGATCTGAATCACGTTATAATTGCCGTTCTTCTTCGCCTTCAGGATCTCCAGCGCCTCCGGCTCATATCCCGGGGCAATGACACCGTCCGAAACCTCTCGCTTGATCAGTTTTGCCGTGGCAGCATCACATGGATCCGAAAGCGCGATAAAATCGCCAAAAGAAGACATGCGGTCCGCTCCTCTCGCACGTGCGTAGGCACAGGCAAGCGGAGAAAGGTCGCCCTGATCATCCACCCAGTAAATCTTTTTCAGCGTATCCGAGAGCGGAAGTCCGACTGCCGCGCCGGCCGGAGAAACATGTTTAAAGGATGTCGCTGCCGGAAGACCGGTGGCCTCTTTCAGCTCTTTGACCAGCTGCCAGCCGTTCAGCGCATCCAGAAAATTGATATATCCCGGTCTGCCGCTGAGAACGGTAACCGGAAGATCGCCGCCATTTTCCATAAAGATGCGGGACGGTTTCTGATTCGGGTTGCATCCGTATTTTAAAGCAATTTCATTCATCGTTTGTGCCCTCATTTATTCTTATTTATAATGCGTGTCTCATAAGTTCCGTTTTCGATGTTAATATAGCGGACAAACAGGGAGACTTTGTTCTCCTCGTTGAGACTCTTCCACAGAAGCTCCGCAAAGGCATCGATGTCATCCGGAACGGCAATGCGCTTCGGCTCGCCCTCAAAACTCGGAAGCGGATTCCCGTCATGCTGATAGGTGCTGATAAAATGTCCCTCTCCGGCAAACGGATGATTGTATGCAAATGTCTGGCGAAGGCAGGACTCCGGACGTCCTCCGTCGCTTTTCAGAATCGACAGAGCGTAATTGTAGGTTCCGTGATCCACGTGCATGATTCCGGAGATGCGCGGCGTGTAGTTCGGTGCATCCGGCTCAAACTCGCGGCTGCGGAGCGACTGCTCAAAGGTCAGCTGATGATCCATGCCCTCGTAGATCGTGTCGGTCTGGTCACCGTTTGTCACAATGGTTTTATTGCCGAGAACACGGACCGGAGCGTAAATGATCAGGCTCGGATCTTCGAGTTTGGACGGATCAAACGCCTGTGTACGGATTCCCTCGCCGTCCTCAACAAATACACGGTTGCGGCTGTTGGAGCTTCTGCCCATGATGAAATATGCCGCTGCCGCATGTCTGCCATCCGGCGTCATTCCGAGGATGATTCCTCTGCCCGGGTAAGAGTTATTCCGCAGTTCCTGCTCAATCGAAATCATTTCCATGATTTTCTCCTTTTCTGTGTTCTGTGATGTTCTTTTGTCATCAAAGACTTGCATGTAATCTCACACTGCCTATTCATACCACGATTTCGCCCAAAATCTCTTGATTGAAATCAATTTTTGATTCACTGTTGTGACAACAGAACCGCCTATAACTCATTATATACAAAATTCTTATACAAAGAATACAAGGATTGCAAATTTTTCGTTCCGATTCCCTACCACTGTTATTTCATGAAGAATTATTGTATAATGTGTAAGGTTATGGGATATTATCCGGCCGATGCCGGTTTTACACTGCCAATGATCAATATAGAAAAAGGAGTAAATCAATGACTAACGTAACAATTCTGGATCACCCGCTGCTGCAGCACAAAATCTCCCTTCTTCGCGATAAGGCTACCGGAACACAGGAGTTCCGTTCTCTGATTGAGGAAATTGCAATGCTGATGGGCTACGAGGCTCTCCGCGATCTTCCGGTTGAGGACAAGGAGATCGAGACTCCGATCGAGACATGCATGACTCCGATGCTTGCCGGCAAGAAGCTGGCGGTTGTACCGATCCTGCGCGCTGGTCTCGGAATGACCGGCGGTATCCTCGCTCTCGTTCCGTCCGCAAAGGTTGGCCACATCGGTCTTTACCGCGATCCGGAGACTCATGAGCCGCACGAGTATTACTGCAAGCTGCCGAATCCGATTGAGCAGCGTACCATCGTAGTCACCGATCCGATGCTTGCAACAGGCGGTTCCGCTGCCGATGCGATCACCATGATCAAGAACCACGGCGGAAAGAAGATCAAGTTCATGGCTATCATTGCTGCTCCGGAAGGTCTGAAGAGACTTCACGAGGCTCATCCGGATGTTCAGATCTACGTTGGTCATGTCGACAGATGTCTGAATGAGAACGCTTACATCTGCCCGGGTCTGGGCGATGCCGGCGACCGTATCTTCGGAACAAAGTAATCCGAACGATCGGAACAGACGAATTCATAAAAAAAGAAGAACCGGAAGGAAAGCGAACTGCTTTTCCTCCCGGTTCATTTTTATAAAATCTAAAGAATGCTCTGCATCTCCCCAAAAAACACGGCGCGAAGATGCGCACGCCACTGTTTTTCTTCTGCTTTTCTTCTGTTTATTTTCTGTTTTTCTTCTGCCTCTCTTCTGCAACAGACCGTTCAATCGGTGACCATTTCCCTCTTTCCGTGCCGGATGCCAAAATACAACACCTCGAGGATACAGCAGGTGATCCATCCGAACGGATATCCGAATGCCACCAGTGCCGGTGTGTTGGCGATAAATCTCGTCACGACAAAAAGATAGATCTGGCGGAACAGAACAAACGTCACAAGCATGATCATCATCGGTCCCGTCGAATCCCCGCGTCCCCTCATGGCGGCCGCAAGCACCTGATTGACCGAGTTGAACATCAGAAAGAAAACATTTTGCCGAAGAGCAAACGTGCCGAAAGCGATGACGCCTTCATCCTGTGTAAACATGCTGATCGTTCTCTCCGCGAAGATCCAGATCAGCAGCGCGATCGTGCCGGTGACGGACAGCGTAAGCATAATTGACGTTCGTGTGCCCTCATTCGCCCTTTTGAGTTTTCCGGCCCCCACGTTCTGGCTGACAAAGGTCGTCGCCGCCATCGCGACACTCGCCATCGGAAGCATGATAAACTGATCGATTTTATTGTAGCAGCCCCATCCGGCCATCGCGGTGGAGCCGAAGAAATTGATATACGACTGCACAAACACGTTGGAAAATGCCGTAATCACCGACTGAATCCCGTTGGGAAGGCCGATGGAAAAGATCTCTCTCAGACGGGCGCGGTCAAGCGTCAGATCGCGGATCACGAGCCGGTAAATGTCATGTGTGCGGATCAGCAGAAGAAGGGTCAGAGCCGCGGAGATAAACTGGGAGAGAATGGTCGCGTACGCCACGCCCGCGATACCCATGTGAAGCGGAATGACAAACAAAAGGTCCAGAATGATATTCATCACGCTCGTCAGGATCAGAAACATCAGCGGCCGGGTCGTATCTCCCACCGCACGGAGAATGCCGCTTCCGATATTATAAATCAGAAGTCCCGAGATTCCTCCGAAGTAGATTCTCAGGTAAACAGCCGCCTCATGAAAGACGTCCGCCGGCGTGTCCATGAACTTCAGCATAAAATCCACCGCTGAGATAAAGCCGACGGTAAACAGGACGCATAAAAGAAAGGTCGACGCCATCGTCGTTTCAATGGCGAGATGAAGTTTTTTCATATCTTTTGCGCCGAAATACCGTCCGATGACAACCCCCGCTCCCACCGAAAATCCGTTGAAGAAAAAGACGGCCATGTTGGTAATCATCGTCGTTGAACCGACGGCGGCAAGCGCCTCCGTGCCGACAAACTGTCCGACTACAATCGAATCCACTGTATTGTACAGCATCTGAAAAATATTGCCGAACATCAGCGGAAGCGCAAACATCAGTATCTGTTTCAGAATATTTCCTTCAGTCAGGTCTCTGGCTGTCGATCTCATAATTATTTCCTCCACCCATTCAGTATAATGCATTTTTATACAAAACAGCCAAACCCGATGCTGACTTCCGCATTTTTTGCATCATTTGAATAAATAAATGCCCAACTATATATAATAGCACCTTTTCCGGCACATAATCATGAAAAAAATTCATACCATCATGAGAGTTTCCTTTGCTATAATAAGTTCGATAAAAATTCAACAATCTTTTAGGAGGAAGTATGAGAAAGAACTTCATGACAAAGTCCGGTCTTGCACTTGCAGCTGCCGGCACCTTACTGTTTGCCTCTCTGACCGGCTGTAGTAAGTCCGGAGCAGCAGCTACTACTGCTGCCGCTACAGAAGCATCCGCAGCAGGTGTTTCCGGCACATTTGAGGGCTCCGCGGCAGGTATGGCCGGCGAGAGCAACCCGGTAAAGGTAAGCTTAACGCTGAAAGACGGTGTTATCACCGATGTCAAAGTAGAAGGCCCGGGCGAGACACAGGGAATCGGAACAAAGGCAATCGACGAACTGCCGGGTGCCATGGTTTCCGCAAACTCTGTTGAGGTCGACGGCATTTCCGGCGCTACGATCACTTCCGATGCGATCAAGGCTGCTGCGGTTGCCGCTCTCGCATCTGCAGGCATGAAGCCGGAAGATCTCCAGTCCAAGGCAGCAGGCGAAGCAGCTCCGGCTCAGGATGAGACGGTTGACGCAGACGTTGCCATCATCGGTATGGGCGGTGCCGGTATGACTGCTGCCATCACTGCTGCCGATGGAGGAAAGAGCGTTGTCATCCTTGAGTCCCAGGCCATGGGCGGCGGAAACTCTGTTCGCGCTACCGGCGGTATGAATGCCGCTGCGACTCCGGAGCAGACTAAGAACAAGTTCACCGAGGAGGCAGGCGTAAACGCAACTCTCGAGAAGGCAAAGAAGGATTTTGCCGATAATGAGGCAATCACAAAACTCGCTGCTACAGTTCAGGAACAGTGGGATGCATATCAGGCAAAACCGGAAGGTTACTTCGATACTGCTGAGCTGATGGCTCTCGATACCATGATCGGCGGACACGGCACCAACGATCCGGAACTGGTCATGACTCTGACCAAAAACTCTGCGGATTCCATCCAGTGGCTCCACGATCACGGCGCTGATCTCAGCTCCGTAGGTGCAGCCGGCGGCGCTTCCGTCAAGAGAATTCACCGTCCGGTCAATGCAGAGGGCAAGACCACTGCTGTCGGCGCATACATCGTTCCGATCCTCACAAAGAATGTGGAAGACCGCGGCGTAAAGGTATTCTACAACACCACCGCTGAGAAGATCCTCATGAAGGATGGCGCCGCTGTCGGCGTTGAGGGTAAGGGAACCAGCGGCAACACCATCACCGTAAACGCAAAGGCTGTTATTCTCGCTTCCGGCGGCTTCGGTGCAAATGCAGAGATGGTTGAGAAGTATCGCCCGGACCTGAAGGGCTTTGTTACCACCAATGCGGATGGTGCTCTCGGACAGGGTATCAAGATGGCTGAGGATGCCGGTGCTGCTCTTGTCGATATGGATCAGATCCAGATTCATCCGACCGTTCACGTGGACGAGAAGGGCAATGCTCACCTGATCACCGAGGGCGTTCGCGGCGACGGTGCGATCCTTGTAAACAAGGACGGAAACCGTTTCTTCGATGAAGTTTCCACCAGAGACAAGGTATCTGCTGCCGAAATGGAGCAGAAAGACGGTTCTGTATGGCTGATCCTTGACCAGGCAATGATGGACGGCTCCGCTGTATATCAGGGTTATGTGGATGCAGGCTATGCGGTAACCGGCCAGACCTTTGAGGAGCTCGCAAAGGCAATGGACGTTCCGGCTGAGAACTTCACAAAGACCATGGAGAGCTGGGCAAAGATCTATGCAGACCGCAAGGACGAAGAGTTCGGACGTACTTCCTTCTCCAATGAGAATGATCTGTCCAAGGCTCCGTTCTACGCAATCCTTGTTGCTCCGGGAATCCACCACACCATGGGCGGTGTAAAAATCAACACCAACACGGAGGTTCTGGATACCAACAGCAAGACAATCTCCGGCCTCTTTGCTGCTGGTGAGGTAACCGGCGGAATCCACGGCGGCAACCGTCTCGGCGGAACCGCAGTATCCGACTTCACCGTTATGGGACGTATCGCAGGCCAGGCTGCGGTAGATTACATTAAGTAATCCGGCCCGGGCGGTTCCGGAATGTGGTTTCGGATGATAGGTTCATCCATTCCGTAAAAGGATAAATTGAGTAGGAGGGAGTGATTAGCTCCCGTCCTCTCACAGCACCGTACGTACCGTTCGGTATACGGCGCTTTCAATAGTTGACGTGCACAGACTGATAGGCTGTGGCTAAATCATAGAAGCCACTGTTTATCAGTCTTTCTTTTGTCATCGCCATGTTGACTGCGACTGTATGTGTGGTAAACCAATATCCACGCCGACTGTTGCCAGCCATATGCGCCAAGTCCTCGGGCACACCCATCTTAATCAGATTTCGCACCTTTGTCTTGGGCTTCTTCCATTGTTTCCATATACACATACGGATTCTGTGATAGAGCCATCCATTGATGTCGTCGATGTTCTTCTTCAT
>NZ_JONJ01000010.1 GCF_000711825.1 [Clostridium] aminophilum DSM 10710
ATCAATCCTATGGCAGAGTAGCCAAGCCGGGAGGGGATAAACGCTGAAGGCATCTAAGCGTGAAGCCCCCCTCAAGATGAGATATCCCATTCGTAGTAAGACGGTGGTATTAACTGCTTAATTATGATAGTATTTTCGGGTAATGACCATTATAACCAGAAGGTTCTTACGGATCCGGAAAGGTTGGATCGGCGGATGAGCCCGATGGAACAAAACAGGGGGATATGGAATATGAAAAATGGTTTTTTCAGCAGTCTGCCGTTCAGACTCCTTCTCGGACTTCTGATCGGTATCGGTCTGGGACTTGTGCTTGAGAGCTCAGATCAGACAATTGTCGGCGGAGCGGTCCTGAACATCGTGGTAACCGCGAAGTACATCTTGTCGCAGTTTATCGGTTTCTGCGTTCCGCTGATCATCATCGGGTTTATCGCTCCGTCCATCACAAGACTTGGACAGAACGCATCCCGCATGCTGAGAGTTGCGCTGGTCATCGCTTATGTTTCATCCGTCGGTGCAGCGCTGTTCGCAACGGCAGCAGGATACACGATCCTTCCGCATCTGAACATCAATCCGAATGTGGACGGACTGAAAAATGTTCCGGATGTTGTCTTTGCGCTCTCGATCCCTCCGATCATGTCGGTGATGTCTGCGCTGTTCTTTTCGGTTATGGTCGGACTGGCAGCCGCATGGAACAACAGTGAGAATGTAACCGCGATCCTGGAGGAGTTCCAGAAGATCGTCCTCAGCATTGTCACACATTTTGTCATTCCGGTACTTCCGTTCCTGATCGGATGCACATTCTGCACGCTGAGCTATGAGGGAACGATCACAAGACAGCTTCCGATCTTCCTGATCATCATTGTCATCGTTATGGCCGGACATTATATATGGCTGACGCTGCTCTACAGCATCGCCGGCGCCTATTCCGGAAAGAATCCGATGGCGATTCTGAAGAATTACGGACCGGCCTATGTGACCGCAGTCGGAACCATGAGCAGTGCTGCGACACTGTCCGTTGCTCTCAAATGTGCGGAGAAATCGGTTCCGCCGCTGAGAAAGGATATGGTTAATTTCGGCATTCCGCTGTTTGCCAATATTCATCTGTGCGGATCGGTTCTGACAGAGACATTCTTCGTCATGGCGGTATCCAAAATGCTTTACGGCGTTTATCCGGAGCCGGGACAGATGATTCTGTTCTGCCTGCTTCTCGGCGTCTTCGCGATCGGCGCGCCGGGTGTTCCGGGCGGAACGGTTATGGCTTCTCTCGGACTGATCACCGGCGTCCTTGGCTTTGACGAGAACGGAACCGCCCTGATGCTGACTATCTTCGCTCTTCAGGATTCCTTCGGAACTGCCTGCAACGTAACCGGTGACGGTGCGCTGTCATTGATTTTGACCGGCTATGCCGAGAAGCACGCGATCAACGAGAAGGAGACGGAAGACGCGGCAAGAATCAACGCTGAAATTTAAGGAGAAATGAATGGGAACCTGTGAGACCTGTGCGTATTACGCATATGATGAAGACGAGGACGATTATTTCTGTGAGGCCCAGATGGACGAGGATGACTACGCCCGCATTCTGGAAGGCCACTATAAACAGTGTCCGTTTTACCGCAATGACGATGAGTATGCCGTTGTGCGGCATCAGGCGTTCGGAAGGTGACAGGTTCTCCTGACACCGTTGTGCGTGCCGGGAAGATAACCACAAGATATAGTGGTTCACTTTTTCCGGAACATGACTGTGAAAACAGAAAATCAATCAGACACGGCGTGCCGGCTGCGGTGTGCCGTGTTTTTTTGTCCGCTGTCTCGGAATTATTGGTAATAATAGATAAATGCAGTGTTTATGCGGGGATCAGGGACCTTCTCCGTGAAGCCGGACCGGAGCCGATGCGAAAAAAGAACGGGGTTATCGGGCAGAAAACAGGCAAAAACCCATTATACACCATATTGCATAATCAATTCCGGGCAGATACTATATATTGTGTTTTCGGCATTATTTACTATGGACAATGACGGAGGCCGAGACTATAATAAGTGAGGCTCGTTGATGAGCCGTTGGTCCGCGAAAAGTACCGGCACCCGTATACCGTGAACGATGCGGGCGCATTGCGGGAGCGGACCGGAATGAACTGACGAAAAACGGAGGAAATGGAAATGTATGACGAGTATCTGGATGGAAACCTTGGCCTGGAAGAGCAGCAGATCTTTGTAATGAAGCGCTCCGGTGAGAGAGTGCCGTTTAATCCGGAAAAGATCGAACATGCGATCTGTAAGGCAAATAAAGAGGAGGGAATTCTGTCTGAGCGTCTGACCGATGCGCAGATTCACGATGTTGTGACCGGAATTCAGAAGGATGCCCGAAATGCAGGAAGAGATCTTTCCGTGGAAGAGATTCAGGATAAAGTGGAAGATGCACTGATGGGAACCGGAAAACACAAGGTTGCCAGACTGTACATTACCTACCGGTATAAACACAATGAGATGCGCAAGATGAGCGACATTGACCAGAAGATTTCCGGCGTTGTCGAGCGCGACAATGAAGAAGTAAAGCAGGAAAACTCCAACAAGAATCCGACCGTGCTCTCGGTTCAGCGTGATTACATGGCCGGTGAGTGGAGCCGTTATTACACCAACCGTTATCTTCTTCCGGAGGATATCACCACGGCCCACAAAGAGGGTGTGATTCATTTCCACGATGCGGATTACTTTGCACAGCATATGCACAACTGCTGTCTGGTGAATCTGGGTGATATGCTCCAGAACGGCACCTGCATCAGCGGTACACACATTGACACTCCGCACAGCTTTAATACCGCCTGTACGGTTGCATCGCAGATCGTTGCGCAGGTTGCATCCAGCCAGTACGGCGGACAGACGATCACCATGTCTCATCTTGCACCGTTTGTCGATGCCAGCCGTCAGAAGATCGCAAAGCGCCTGAAAGGCGAGTTCGAGGAAGCGGGAATCGAGATCTCCGATGAGAAGTTTAAAATTCTGGTGGAGAAGGAAGTGCGCAAAGAGGTGGAATCCGGATGTCAGACCATTCAGTACCAGCTGATTACGCTTCAGTCCACCAACGGCCAGGCACCGTTTGTCACCGTATTCCTCTATCTTCACGAGGTTCCGGAGGGTCAGACAAGAGATGACCTCGCGATGATCATTGAAGTAATGCTGGAACAGCGAATTCTCGGTGTCAAGGACCGCAATGGAACTTACATCACACCGGCTTTCCCGAAGCTGATCTATGTTCTGCAGGATGACAATGTGGAAGAGGGATCCCGGTATTTCTATCTGACACAGCTTGCCGCAGAGTGCACGGCCAAGAGGATGGTTCCGGACTACATTTCCGAGAAGAAGGCGATGGAGCTGAAGGGCGACTGCTATCCGTGCATGGGCTGCCGTTCCTTCCTGACACCGGACCGCTTTACGGATGCCGGTGTCGGCAACATTGGCCATGCGGGCAATTTTGACGAGACAAAGCACAAGTATTACGGCCGCTTCAATCAGGGTGTGGTTACCATTAACCTGGTGGATGTGGCGTGCTCTTCCGGAAAAGATGAGGAGAAGTTCTGGGAGATCATGAACGAGAGACTGGATCTCTGTCACCGCGCACTCCGTATCCGCCACGAGAGACTTCTCGGAACACCGTCCGACGTCGCTCCGATCCTCTGGCAGGATGGCGCGCTGGCAAGACTTGCGCCGGGCGAGACCATTGACAAACTTCTCTTTGACGGATATTCCACGATTTCTCTCGGATATGCAGGCCTTGCCGAGTGCGTATATTACATGAAGGGAACCTCCCACACCAGTGAGGCGGGCGAGCAGTTCGGCCTGAAGGTGATGCAGGCATTAAATGATGCATGCCAGAAGTGGAAGAAAGAAGAGAACATCGATTATTCCGTATACGGCACACCGCTGGAGTCCACCACCTATAAGTTTGCGAAATGCCTGCAGAAACGCTTTGGCAAGATTCCGCACGTAACGGACAAGAATTATATCACCAACAGCTATCACGTTCATGTGACGGAGGAGATCAACGCATTTGACAAGCTTTCCAAGGAAGCGGAGTTCCAGGTGCTCTCTCCGGGCGGCGCGGTAAGCTATGTGGAAGTTCCGAACATGCAGAACAACCTGAAAGCGGTCCTTGCGATCATGAAGCATATGTACGACACCATTCTCTACGCGGAGCTGAACACCAAGAGCGATCTCTGTGAGGAGTGCGGTTACAACGGAGAGATCCAGATTGTGAAGGATGCCACCGGAAAACTTGTGTGGGAGTGCCCGAACTGCAAGAACCGTGATCAGTCGAAGATGCACGTGGCAAGACGGACCTGCGGTTATATCGGTACACAGTTCTGGAATCAGGGCAGAACCCAGGAGATCGCGGAACGTGTGATGCACGTGTCGGAGAACACACTCTGCAAGTGACCAATGCAACGGTACGGGAGCAGTCTTGACCGTGCAGAAACGGGAAAATAACCGAATTCAAAGGCTTTGAAGGGATTCCTTCGGAGCCTTTTCCCTTGTTTCGTCCCGTTGGCTTTGGGGATTCCATGAAGCTGGGGAACGTTGTATAGTAGAGATAACAGCAGAATTCTTTCGCGGAAAACGCGAAATGCAGAATAACATATTCGAAAAAGGAGGCAGAACGGTATGCATATCGGCGAGATAATCAAGACAGATTGCGCAAACGGAATCGGAATCCGGCTGACTCTTTTTGTGTCCGGCTGCACGAATTGCTGTCCGGGTTGTTTTCAGCCGCAGACGTGGGATTTCAACTATGGAATTCCGTATACGGAAGAGATCGAGCAGAGCCTGATGGATGAGCTGAAAAAGCCGTACTATGACGGAATCACGATTCTCGGCGGAGAACCGTTTGAAATTCCGAATCAGGAAGTGCTGGTCGATCTGATTCTCCGCATACGTGACGAACTTCCGGAGAAGACGATCTGGATGTTTACGGGGTTCACGTATGAGCGGGACCTGGTTCCGGGCGGATGCCGCTACACGAAAGTGACGGATTCCATCCTGGATCACATCGATATTCTTGTCGACGGAAAATTTGTGGAAGAGCAGAAGAACATCACTCTGAAATTCCGTGGTTCGGAAAACCAGCGGATTATCGACATGAAGAAGACAAGAAACCAGGGAATGGTAGTATTGGATCCGCTGAATGACTGAGAACATCCGGAAAGCCCGGAGCACAGCCGGGAAAACCGAGGAGAGTGAAGAATAGCCGGAAACTCCGGGAAAGTACGGAGCAAAGCCGGGAAATCAAGGAAGAACGGAGTACAATCGGGAATAACCGGGAGCAGAAAATCGTGGCGGTCATCCATTGTTCGAAAGGATATCGGACAATGGATGATCGCCACGTTCTTTTTTTGTCCAATAAACTTTTAAAATATTAAATCGATCGCACAAATCAGGATAAAAATAAAAAGCATCGCGACAACTCCATCACAAATAAAGCCGATTTAATCAATCAAAAAAGAAATAAAGTGGATTATATGTGATTTTTATGGCAGGATAAAAGTACAAAAAAGGGTAACGAAAAGTAATTAAGTCCATTTAATGAACATATTATTTACAAAGTTATCATATAATAATTAAATTGAACATAAAAAACAGCAAACTACTCTCCGAAAATGCCGAAGATACTATGAAAGACCGGCACGGATCATGTATGATTCAATCATAAGAAACAGACGCAAAATATGATTGAAATTATGATTCTAAGAAAGGAGGGATTTTATGAAGCTCAGACGATTTTTCCAGAGCCTCATGACTGTTGTGGCAATGACGACAGCGATGACCCTTACCTCCTTTGCGGGCATAAAAGATGCCGGTTTTCTCACTTCAGATAAGAACGGATATGTTTTTAAGTCCATTTCGGGAAGCGATATTTCCGGAAATTATGTACAGGCGGAAAAAGTTTTAAACACAGCTTGCCCGGCAGTAGGAATGACAACACTGGATAAGGTTTACAGCACCGATACCGGAAGTATCCTGATCTCTGCGGAGAGCGCGGAAAAGCTCGATGCGATTCAGAATCAGGTGGATTCATGGATTGCGGACAATATCCGCAACATCGTTCCGCAGGGAACACCGGCTGCAGATATTCCTTACGTAGCCGCTAACTGGGTTGCCGACCGGATGAGTTATGACCGGGCAGCCATCGGAGATTCCGAACTTGCCAGAAGTTATCAGTCAGCGCTCCGGTGTTTTACCGATGGAAAAGGTATCTGCGCAACATACTCATATGCGTTCAATTCCATCGTTTCCGCAGTTCCGGTAGCAAATGGTATCGTGGATTACAACGCATCGAATCCGTCCTATCTTGCGGCACGTTTTGTTTACAATAACGATCACGCATGGTCAGCAGTCAATGACAACGGAATCTGGCGATACTACGATGTATGCAACTACGACGCAAACCGGAATGTTTCATATCTTAACATGAGCCCGGATACCATGAATGCCGGCGGATACGGCAATATCAAAGTTGCTTTCTAATATGCCTACCACTCTTCCTTTTCGATAAAAAACTCTGGGTGCAGGGCCTGACTGATCCCCCCTGATCGGTCAGGTCCTGCCGCATGTCTGTATGATTTTGAAGAATGAAAATCAACTGTTTACGCTCTGAATGTTGTGCGTTATAATAGGCGGAAATACAATTTGCAGAGAAGCAGGAGGAAAGACAATGCAGGAGTTGAAGGACCGCATCCTGAAAGACGGACAGGTTAGACCGGGAAATGTACTGAAGGTGGACAGTTTTCTGAACCATCAGATGGATGTTGAACTGTTGGATCATATCGGGGCGGAATTTTATCGACTCTATAAGGATGCCGGCATCAACAAGATTCTGACAATCGAGGCATCCGGAATCGGCATTGCATGTCTCGTCGCGACTCATTTTCACGTGCCGATGGTATTTGCCAAGAAGGCCAAGAGCATCAACATCGACGGTGATGTATACCATTCCAAGGTGCATTCCTTTACCTACGGAAAGGATTACGATATCACGGTTTCGCAGAAATTCCTGAATAAGGGTGACCGGGTTCTTCTGATCGATGATTTTATGGCGAACGGAAAAGCCATGAACGGACTGATCGATGTCTGCGAACAGGCGGGAGCGGAGATTGCCGGTATCGGAATCTGCATCGAAAAGGGCTTTCAGCCGGGCGGAGAGGATCTTCGAAAGAGAGGGTTCCGTGTGGAGTCCCTGGCAATTGTGGAAAACATGACCGACGATTCCCTGACATTCCGCGAGTAAGAATCTTTCGGTGATGAATGCTTCTTTGTTCGAAAAAAGACGTACACACTCTTAATTTTCCGATTATAATAAAGATATCAGAGTCTTGCGGACGGAATCCTTTCTGCCCCGGGTCCGACGTCAGGTCGTGAATCTGTGACAGAAAGGAACGTCCGTAAGGATATTGTCAATTGCAGTATGGAAAGGAGTGCATTACCAATGGCAGACGTAAAAAAGAATCCATATGCCGGAACAAAGACCGAAAAGAATCTCTGGGAAGCTTTTGCCGGAGAGTCGCAGGCAAGAAACAAATATACTTATTTTGCCTCGGTTGCGAAAA
This sequence comes from [Clostridium] aminophilum DSM 10710, assembly GCF_000711825.1. GTDB lineage: Bacteria > Bacillota > Clostridia > Lachnospirales > Lachnospiraceae > Clostridium_R > Clostridium_R aminophilum. The sequence goes on from NZ_JONJ01000010.1 coordinate 7,596, forward strand.
AAGCCGGGTATGAGCAGATTGCGGCGATGTTTCTCAAGACAGCGGACAATGAAAAAGAACATGCGAAGCTCTGGTTTAAGGCGCTGGGTGAGTTAGGCGATACCGAACAGAACCTGGAAGCGGCTGCAGCCGGTGAAAATTTTGAATGGACGGATATGTACGAGCGCATGGCAAAAGAGGCGGAGGAAGAAGGATTCACCGCACTGGCCGCTCAGTTTCGCGGTGTGGCGGCGATCGAGAAGCTTCATGAGGAGCGCTATCGCAAGCTGCTTCATAATGTGAAGGAAAAGGAAGTTTTCGAGAAGAGCGGTGTGACGGTATGGGAATGCCGTAACTGCGGACATGTTGTCATCGGGACCAAGGCTCCGGATGTCTGTCCGGTATGCAATCACCCGCAGAGCTTCTTTGAGGTGCGCGAAGAAAATTATTGATCGTTCCGGAGCAGGAGCCAGCCTGCCCGTTGGACAAAAAAGGTGCTGTGCATCCATGGTTTAGAACCGTGGATGCACAGCACCTTTCGCTTTCCTGTGGAATTACTGCTTTGCAGCGTCGCCGATCAGGGCAACGTAGCCTGCGGTATCTGCCAGAGTCGCACCGGATACGGAATCAACCGCTTTCTCGTTCTTTCCGAGAGCAATGGTCTCATCGATGGTCATTCCGTCGACAGCCTTCTGGATTGCATCATAGTTGTCGTCGATGCGGGTGGTAGCCTTTGCGTGATCGGTCATCAGCTTGCTGTAGTAGTCTGCGCTTGCACGCTTGGAAGCAAGGACAACATCGGCAGCATAGCCATCCGCAAATTCAGCATCGCTGTTCGGAACGCCGACAACAGTAGCATCATCCTTCGGCATGAACTGGAATTCATCGATCCAGCTGAGGATAACCTTGGAACCGTCGGTCAGAACTGCTGCGGTGGAGAAGCCCTTTGTTCCGTGAGCGGCACCGATCTTAAAGTTCAGCTTCAGAGCGGAAGTATCACCGTCATATGCGACAGCCGGTGTCTTCTGAGCAGCCTTTGCCGCGTCTGCGATCGCCTGAAGATAACCTGCGGTGTCAACGAGAGTCGCGCCGGATACCGCGTCAACTGCTTCCTTGCCCTTTGAGGCTGCAGCGTCGATCTCGGAGATGGTCTTGCCTGCAGCAAATGCCTGAATTGCATTATAGTTGTCATCGATGCGGACCGTAGCCTTCGCGTGGTCGGTCATCAGGTTGCTGTAGTAGTCTGCGCTCTCGCGCTTGGAAATGAGAACCTTGCCGTCAGCATATCCTGCTCCGAAATCGCTGTCACTGTTCGGAACGGCAGTAATGCCCTCGGTGCCCTTATCGGTAAACTGATATTCATCAATGTAAGCGGCAACAATCTTGTCACCGGATACAACGGAAGTAACCTGTGCGAAGCACTTTGTGCCGTGAGCGGCAGCGAGAACCTGACCGATCTGAAGACCGCCCTCGACGTTGACTTCCTCGGCTTCTGCTTTTGTCTCTTCCGCAGCGGCAGTCTCTGCAACAGTCTCCTGTGCAGCGGACAGAGTCTCACCGAGAGCCTGCGCAGCAGCTTCCTTTACCGCTGTGCTGGTGATGGTTGCGCCGGATACACCGTCGATATCAGCCTTCCCTGCTGTGCGGAGCTGTGTTGCGAGCTCAGCGAGTGCTGCGCCGCCGATCTCCGGAGTTTCCTTTTCGCCGCTGATCTTAACGTCAACGATCGCGCCGTTCTCTCTGGTAAGTGTTACGGTCACGTCACCGCCGAAACCCTTTGCTGTTCCGGTAAGAACCTCCTGGTTTGCCTTCTTCTGTGCATTGATCTGGTTTCCTGCAAATACGATGGCCGCACCGCAGAGAACCATTGCGGCAGCACCGATTACATGATTCTTCATTACAACCTTCCTTTCATCTTGTGAAATTCAAATAAGCCGGGTCTGAATCTATCGCCATCGGATATCCGGCTGATGCTCAAAAAGCGGAGAATATCCAAAAGAGAGCAGACCTTGGCGGTAGGATTTTATCAGATTTTATGTGGGATGTAAACATATGAGGCACATTTTCACGCTTTGCGCTTCCTTTAGAACAATTCCGGGAGGTAAATGAAGAAAAACGGAAGAAAAAGGAAAGAAGGAATTCATTTCGGATTGGATATTCATGGTATATAATTGTAATCAACGGATCACCGGGAGAGCAGCGCGTTTCCCGCGGAATCATGACAAAAGGAGAGAGGATTATGGAGAAACTGTTTGAGATTTTTCCGGGAGGTCAGTCCGGTGTATTCCGGCTAATTGGCGTCGTAATGACGGTGCTGATCACATTTACGGTACTGAAGGTCAGCGATCAGGCGCTTCAGCGACTGGAAAGAAAGAGGGCGGGGCTTCCTCACAAATTCCTTCACAGTTGTCTGAAGGGTATTATTATGGTGATCGGCCTGTTCGCGATTCTGTCACAGTTTGAGTTTACAAGAGATTTCAGCACGACCATTCTTCAAAGCGGCTCCCTGATCATCGCGGTGGCCACTTTTGCGGCGCAGAAAACACTGGGCAATGTGATCAGCGGATTCTCCATCTCAGCGTCAAAACCGTGCGACATCGGACAGAAGATCCGTGTGGTGTCCGGAGGAACCACCCTTGCGGAAGGACTTGTCCGGGATATGACCATGCGTCATGTTGTGATCGAACAGTATGACGGACAGGCGTGTATTCTGCCGAACAGCGTGATCGACAGTTCCGTGATCGTCAACACGAATTACATCGAGAATGTGGGTAATTTTATGGAATTCGAGATCGCCTTCGGTTCGGATGTGGAAAAGGCGAAAGAGATCATTATGGAGGAGTGCCGGAAAGAGCCGCTTCTGATTGATGTTGACCGGATCAGTGTGCTGGTCAATCGCCTGACGGCCAATGGAATCGTGCTGAAGTTCACGGCCAAGACGAAAGATCTGAATGACAGCTTCCGGGCGTGCAGCAATCTTCGGCAGCATGTAGTGGAGGCGTTTGGCAAAAATGGCATTGAGATTCCGTACCAGACCGTGACCGTGTTACGGGAACAGGCCTGACAGGGGGAATATGGAAGCGATGCCGGAGAAAATCCTTACGGTACAGGAATGGTTTTTTGATAAAAAACTGTGTATCAGGGGAGGGAATCCGGATCGGCCGGGAACAAACGATAACGAGTCGATCGGAGTCGATTCAAAAACGGCGGGAATGGGCGAGATTCATTCCCGCCGTTTTCATGTCATAGAGAAGTGTTTTTCATTTCCCTATGACATGAAAACGCTTCGCGAGGATATACACACCGCTGAGCGGAAGCTGTTACTTTTCGGTGATCAGCAGCGGTTCGGAAGCTCCCGGCAGAAGGGAGGATAATGGAATCAGGGAGTATGGGAACAGGGGACGACCTTGCGGTGTCTGGTTTTTACGGCTGACGTGATAAGCCTGTGATGCACGGAGAAAACGATGACTCAAAATATGCGGAAAAAAGCATAATCATAAAATAACATCGGAAAGAATAAAAGTGAGAAAATAACAGCGAATTGTGTGCATTCTGATGGATAGGACAAGAAATAACAGTGCATATTTATGATATTGCGAAAAAAATATTACATATAATATCGATCAATTGAAAGATAAAAAAGCAAATGCTACTATATTTAATAATGTATTGCTTTTAATTGGATATTTTGAAAAGCATGGACAATTTCGAACGACAGCGGGTGAAAAGATGATCAGGCGAGGACAAGGGATAAAGGCCTGGTTTTGGTATGCTGTTCCGATTATGCTGACGCTTCTGCTTCAGGTCAGCGGTGTCATGAATACGGCGGAGAACACTCTGGAGGATCATTTCTATCAGACGGGAAGCAGGATTTCTCCAAAAATCTACGTGATCGGTATTGATGAAGAATCTTTGGCGGAGTATGGAAGCTTTCATCAGTGGGGAAGAGAAAAAATCGCGGAGATGGTGCGCTATCTGACAAGGGACGAAGCATCAAAACCGGCGGTGATTGCGATCGATGTCGGTTTCTACGGACAAAAAGACGCGGATTCTGACCGTGAACTGACGGAGGCGGTACGGGATGCAGGCAATGTTGTGCTCGTCTCGTCAGCAGCATTCGGCACGGTTCTTCGTGATGAGATAAATGGAACATTTTCCGGCAGGAATCAGGTCATTCTGTATAATGAGCCGTTTCCGGCCCTGAAACAGGCAGCCAGAGCCGTCGGCCATTCCAATGTTCAGACGGATTCGGACAGCTTTGTCCGTCATGCGGCGGGGAATTTGCATTTTTCCGGAGAAACCTATCCGTCTTTTGCTTATCAGATCTATGCACAGTATACCGGGAAGACGGACCGGGACTTTGCCGGAAAAGACCGTGGATTCTACATACGGTATGCGGGAAGACCGCATGATTACTATGGTGCAGTCGGTGCGGGATGTTCATTCCGCAAGGTGCTGAACGGAGAGTATCCATCGGAGGCATTTGCCGGCAATATCGTCCTGATCGGCGCGTATGCGTCCGGAATGCAGGACCAGTATTTCACATCGATCAGCCACGGGACACCGATGTACGGTGTCGAGATTCAGGCAAACATTGTGCAGCAGCTTCTGGACAATGCGGAGGTTCGGGAAATGACGCGGGATATGCGGATCTTCCTGACTATGGCGGCAGGTGTTCTGACCGCTCTTTGTCTCCTGCTTTTGCGGTCGCATGTTTCCATCGGTCTGAGTGGTTTCATGGCAGTCTGCTATCTTCTCGGAATCCGGATCCTTTACCGGGAGAGATTGACGGTGAGTCCGGTGCTATATGTGCCGATGGTTGTGGCGCTTCTTGTTGTCGGCCACATTGCGGTCCGCTATTTTGCGGTATACCGCGAGAAGAAGAAAATGATCGCCGATTACGGCAGATACCTTTCACCGGAGATTGCCGCGGCCATCGCGGATACCGGCAATGATCAGTTTTCGCTGGGTGGGCGGAAAAAGGACATTGCGGTTCTGTTCGTCGATATCCGGAATTTTACGTCTCTGTCGGAAGAATTCCGGCCGGAAAAAGTGGTGGAAATGCTGAACCGGTATCTCGGAATCACGACGGACGGCATACTCCGGAATAAGGGTTCGGTCGACAAATTTATCGGTGATGCGACGATGGGACTCTTCAATGCCCCGCTGGATCTCGAAGATTATACATACCGGGCGGTGTGCGCGGGTCTCTATATGGCGGAGCAGTCGGAACGGCTGAAAAACAGTCTCCCGGATGAGATGAAAGGGAGAGTCGGTTTCGGAATCGGGATCCACTGCGGAGAGGCTATCGTCGGAAATATCGGCACGGACTTCCGGATGGAGTATACCGCCATCGGGGATACGGTGAATACGGCGTCGCGGCTGGAGGGGCAGGCCGGGGCCGGAGAGGTGATCATCAGCCGCGAGGTATATGACAGAGTCTGCAGCCGGATCGAATGTGAGGACCGCGGCATGGTCCGTCTGAAGGGAAAGACGGAGGCCGTTCACATTTTCCGTGCCGTACGTGTAAAAACAGCGTTCTGTTAAAGGAATTGGTTAATGGGACTGCTGTCAGGGAAAGAAAAGTGGAACAATGTTGGGTGGAAAAAAGAGAATAAGAGCCGCAGTTCTTCTGATCTGCGGTGTTTTGATGCTGAATCCGGCAGCAGGGTGTGCCGGACCGAAGAACGGAAATCAGGCGACGGTCTCCAGTGAAGCGGTAGAGCAGGCGGTTGCGAGATGCGCCGTCATTGTCCAGATGACGACGGCCTCCGGGAAAGAGGCTGGAGTCGAGGTGGAGCGGAATCACGGAAGGATCCGTGGATATGCCGGAATGCGCCTTGAGATCGGAGATGTCGTAAAGACGGACCGGGACACGGTGGTGTATCTTCGAATCGATGAAGATAAAAATCTTCGTCTTTCAGCGGATTCCTCCGTAGCGGTGACCGAAGCCGGAAGAGACCGGATCCGGATTCAGGTTGAATCCGGTGAGCTTTTCGTCAATGTTGAGAATAAGCTTGAAGATCACGAGACGATGGAATTCAGTGCCGGATCGACGACCATGAGCATTCGCGGAACGTCCCTGGATATCGGATACACGGATGAGGACGGTCTTCTTCTGATGGTGACGGATGGTCATGTCTCTGTGACGGAAGACGGATCGGGGCGTGAGACCATGGTGAACGGCGGACAGATGACGGAAGTGGAGGCGGATGACCGGACCGGTGAGATCCGGGTGGAAAACTACGAGATCAGCGATCTTCCGAAGAATGTCCTGGTGGAGTTGAAGAACGATGATGCACTTCGGGAACGTGTGCTTTCTTCCATCGCCGAGACAAGCGGAAAATCCGCGGAAGATTTGCGGAAGATCCTGGATCAGAATCTCAGCGCCGTGAAAGGATATGAATTCGGAATTCGTTTTGCCGCATACGCAAAAGATGTTTGGGAGAAATATCGTTCGGGAGATGACCGATATGCCGGAAATGCTGCGGATAGGGGGCCGACCGGAAAAACGGTAAGCGATACCGAAGGCAGAGCGGAGGAAGCGCATCGGACTGCCAATCCGCTGAGTGCGCCGGATTCCGGAAAGACAGAAAAAATGGAAGAGAACGGTCAGGCGGAGATGCCGGACAGGAATGATGAAGTCGGCAGTTCCATAAGACACGAAAATGCCGTAAGCACCGGCAACTCCGGAAGAAACGGCAGGAACGGAGGCGGATCCGCGAATGCCGGAGAGGTGCATTCCGGCAGGGGAACGAAAAAAACGGGAACCGGAAATGATCCGGAGGATAGGCCGGGGAATAAGCCGGGGATAAATCCTGCCGCCGGGGATAAGACAAACGGCTCCGGAACGAAACCGTCCACCGATTCGGAAAGCCGGAATGGCGATCAGAATTCACCAAGCACCGGAAATCCTTCTAATGACGGAAGCGGAACAAACGACGGAAGCAACCCGGGCGGCGGAAGCAGTACAAATGACGGAAGCGCTCCGGGCGGCGGAGGCACTCTGGGCAACGGAAACACTTCGAACAGTTCCGGAGGTGTACCGGCGGATTCGGGATATTCCATTGACCGGAACCGGATTGTCACTGTTTACGGAGAGAACGTCAATGTCCGGAATCTGATCGAGTTTATGCGGGAAAAACAGGCGATCAGCATGATCTGTACGGGAGGCCGACTGAAAGGATGGCCGGAGGATTCGGGTTTTTATAAGGCAATCAACGACGGTCATAGCTACAATCACGTTGTGGACTTCAACAACCGCACGTATGATCTTGAGTACAGCGAAGAAGGCCTGCAGATCTGGTTCCCGGATTCGGATGAGGTATTCGATGATATCGGAAATTTCGCGGATCAGACGACAGCCGCCGGTAACAACGCAACGCACAACCAAATCCTGACCTCACATATCGCAGCTCCGGCGGGATATGCCGCAAGGAGTGCGATGAATCTTCTGACAGGGATGGAAAAAGGATCTTCTCCGGCTGAAGCGGGAGAACCGTATGCGGGCAGGACAGCCACAAAGGATACGCCGGATGGAGTCGAACCGGAGCTTTCAAACGATGGAGGTGCCGTGGCACCGGATCTTCAGCAGGGTGAAACTGTAGCAGACAGTGAAAATGAAACCGCGGACGGCGGAAAAGCAGTCACCGACAGCGGAAATGAAACCGCGGACAGCGGAAAAGCAGTCACCGACAGCGGAAATGAGACAGCGGACGGCGGAAAAGTAGTCACCGATAGCGGAAATGAAACCGCGGACGGCGGAAAAGCAGTCACCGACAGCGGAAATGAAACCGCGGACAGCGGAAAAGCAGTCACCGACAGCGGAAATGAGACAGCGGACGGCGGAAAAGTAGTCACCGATAGCGGAAATGAAACCGCGGACGGCGGAAAAGCAGTCACCGACAGCGGAGGTGAAACTGCGGACGGCGGAAAAGCAACCAAAGACAGTGGAAATGAAACTGCGGACGGTTGGATTGCAGCCGCAACCGGAGAAAAAACGGAACGATCGGACGAAGACGGTCCGGTGGAAGCCGGCTCTGCTTCGGAGGGAAATGTCGGTTATGAGAACGACGATTCTTACGGAGCAGGAAATGCATCCCCGGATACCGGTGAGGATATGCGGAGATGAAACACCGGTAACGGGGAAAATACGAGGAGACAGCTTTTGTAACTATAGTTCAGTGGTCAGACCATTGACAAGTGCATCACGGTGTTCTAATATATCAGACTGAGCAATGCACATTCGATCGGGAACGCGCACTCGCGCGCTCCCGATTTTTATCATTTGAAGATCTGGTGTAACCTCACAGGATGCGGGAATTCTGCTCAGAAACGGGAGAAACAGGTCGCAGAAGACGGACGGTGGATTTGTCAGACTGCGGACTTTGTTCGATTGGAGGAAATTTGTATGAAGTACATGAAACAGTTCGGCGTTATCCTCGCAACAACATGTGTCGGAGAATTTCTGCATTATTTTATTCCCCTGTCCATTCCCGGATCGATTTACGGACTTGTTCTGATGTTTATTCTTCTGATGCTGCATGTGATTCCGCTGGAAGACGTAAAAGAGACGGCGGAGTTTCTGATCGAGATCATGCCGGTCATGTTTATTCCGGCTGCGGTCGGTCTTCTGGAATCCTGGGACCAGCTTCGGCCGATCGTCATTCCGGTTCTGGTAATCACCGTGTTCTCTACTTTTCTTGTTATGGTGGTAACCGGTAAAGTGACGGAGTTTGTAATTCATCACACGCATACTGCGGGAAAAAAAGATAAGAGCGGAAAAGAGGGAGGTATGTCATGAATGATCTGATTGCCAGCTCCGCCACGTTCGGCGTGGTTCTGAGTCTGATTGCCTATGGATTCGGTGTTCTCATAAAGTTCCATTTTCATAAGAACTGGCTGAATCCGCTTCTGATCTCGGTTGTCATCACGATGAGTGTGCTGTCCGTGACGGGAATCAGCTATGAAAATTATCATAAGAGCGCCGCGTATCTGAGCTACCTTCTCACACCGGCGACGGTTGCTCTTGCGATTCCGCTGTATGTGCAGCTTGAACGTTTGAAGGAAAATGTGGTCGCTATCCTGTGTGGACTTGTGGCGGGCGCAGTGACCAGCATGGGGTGTATTCTGGCGTTGGCGGCAGTGTTTAAACTCAGTCATGCGGAGTATGTGACCCTTCTTCCGAAGTCCATCACAACAGCGATCGGAATGGGCGTAACGGCAGAACTCGGCGGTTATGTAACCATCACGGTTGCCGTGATTGTGATCACCGGAATTCTGGGAAATGTCTCCTGTGATTTCGTTTGCAGGATGTTTCACATCGTGGATCCGGTCGCCAAGGGACTTGCCATCGGCGCGGCGAGCCATGCCATCGGTACGTCCCGCGCGATGCAGATCGGTGAGCTGGAAGGTGCGATGAGTTCACTCGCAATCGTGGTTTCGGGGATTCTGACCGTAATTGGCGCGTCATTTTTTGCAATGCTGTATTAAGAAAAAAACGGAGATCGGGGGCCGCTTTTTCGTGCGGTTCTCAGTTTTCAACCATCATCATTCAGCGATATCATCATCCGACTTGGGAAGCCGCATGGTCAGAAGCCATGCGGCTTTTCACGTCTGCAGGCATATTTTTCGGATATGCGTTATAATGGAGCATATAGAAAAATAGAAAAAACGTCCGGACCGGACACATCGGGAGGAAAAAGATGAACGCTCAGGAACGCTATGCATATTGGATGGAAAAACTGTCGGATGAAGATCCGATGAAGAGGGAACTGGAAGAAATCCGGGGAAATGCGGAAGAGATCACGGACCGGTTCTGGAGGGAGATTGCATTTGGAACCGCCGGACTTCGTGGCATCTGCGGTGCCGGAACAAACCGGATGAATGTTCTTACGGTCGGAAGGGCGACCCAGGGAATTGCAGATTACATTCTCGCATCCGGAGTGGATCCAAGGCGCGGCGTCGCGATTGCATACGACTGCCGATATCACTCACGGGAGTTTTCGGAACTGGCAGCGGAGATTCTGGCGGGAAACGGCATTGTCTCCTGGCTGTTCCCGGAGATGCGCCCGACGCCGGAACTCTCCTTTGCCATCCGGGAACTCGGCGCGTGTTCCGGAATCAATATGACGGCAAGTCATAATCCGAAAGAGTACAACGGATATAAAGTTTACTGGGAGGACGGAGCGCAGGTTTCCGGGGAGATTTCAGAGGGAATGTCAGAAAAAATTTCCCGAATCGACCTGTTTGATTCGCCTCGAAGAATGCCGCTGAATGAGGCGATAAAATCGGGAATTGTCCATATTATCGAAGAAGATATGGATAGAAAATATCTGAATTATGTCGAAAGTATGGCTCAGAGGCCGGATAAGGATCTGAATAAAGCCGTCAAAGCCGTATATACTCCCTTGAACGGAGCCGGAAGTATTCCGGTCATGACCGTTCTGAGAGAGAGAGGATTTTCGGATGTGACCATTGTCCCGGAACAGAAAGATCCGGATCCGGAATTCACGACCGTAGGATATCCGAACCCCGAAGATCCGCGAGGATTTGAGTATGCGGAAAAACTCGGACGGACGATAGGGGCGGAACTTCTCATCGCGACGGATCCGGACAGCGACCGGATGGCGGTGGAGATCCGGAATGAGGATGGAGACTACGTTCCGTTAAACGGAAATCAGACCGGCGCACTCCTGATTTACTATATGGCGCAGGCCCGGAAGGAACAGGGAAGGCTTACCGGCCGGGAAATGATGATCAAATCCATCGTGACCGGTGATTTCGGACGGGCGGTATGCGAGGACTACGGCATACAGACATTTGAAGCGCTGACCGGTTTCAAGAATATTTGCGGTCGGATTCCGGAACTGGAGAAAAAGGGTTACCGTTACTTTTTCGGATATGAGGAGAGCATCGGCTGTGCGCCGGGAGAAAAGGTGCGCGACAAGGACGGTGTGTGCGCGGCCATGCTGGTAATGGAGATGGCAGCATACTATAAGAAGAACGGAATGACGCTGGAAGATGTGCTGAATGAAATGTACGGGAAGTACGGGTACTACGCAGAAAAAGAGGTGTCCATCGTCCGAAAGGGCGAAGAGGGCAATCGCGAGATCCGTGGCATCATGGAGCGGTTCCGCACGGAAGCGCCGGATGCTTTCGCAGGCACGGCGATTCGCGGGAAGGTGGATTATCTGCATGGATATAAGGATATCCCGGCAACCAACGCGATGAAATTCATTCTTGAGGATGGAAGCTGGTTCTGCGTCCGCCCCTCCGGAACCGAGCCGAAGATCAAATTCTATTATTATACAAAGAAAAATTCCGCGAAGGAATCGGCGGATGCCATTGCGGCACTCAGCGATGCGGTTGCGGAATGGATCGGATAATCGGAGAGTTGCCGGAGAACCGGAGACTCATTCTTCCATCCGGATCGGCGGATTGCAGACCATTCCGGAGTTTTGGGGGAGAATGAGGGGAATTTGATCATGGACCGGCCGTTGGCGGCGGGGATCACTCAGATTCGGAAAGGTGGAGAGAGATGGAACATGGAAATCTTTTGCGCGGAAAGACTATAGCGCTTGCGCTTTCCGGAGGCGGAGCCAAGGGCGCATATCAGATCGGCATGATGAAGGCGCTGTATGAGGCGGGACTGGAGCGGTCAAAACTCTGGCTTTCCGGCACCTCTATCGGAGCGATGAACGCCGTCTATCTCGCATGCCACGATCCGGAGACGCTTCGGGAGATGTTTTACGCTTTTGACCGGTCGGCAGGCCACGATACGGTTCCGGTTACGCCGTTTGATGTGGTGGGAAAGGCCCGTGAGGATGTCATGGCCGGACGGGTCACTCTGGAGGAATTTCTGAACGAAAAACGGTTTTATGCCATGGATCCGGCACCTCTTCTGGAGTATTACCGGGAGACACTGCCGGATGAACTGCTGGAGCACAATCCCGTTCCGGTCGAAGTGTGCTGCTATTCGCTGATCGCGCGCCGGCCGGTGCATTTCCGGTTGAACGGGCTTCCCGCAGAAGAACAGAGGATGCTGGTTCTGGCCAGCGGAAGTCTCCCGTATGTCTTTCCTCCGGTGCGGTTTCACGGGGACGTTCTTCTGGATGGCGGCGTTGTTCCGGAGATTCTGTTTCATGAGAGGAAGACGGGGCATACGGGCGGGCTTTCGGATGAGAGCGGCCGGACAGAGAACGCGGAGCTGCAGCGGCGGATTTCGGTCGGTGGGGCTGCGGAGACGCCGGCGCCGCATGAAAAAATTCCGGTTCCGGCCATGTGTGAGATGCTGGACAAAGAAAATGTCTGCGCGGACTGGCTGATCGGAGCATTTTTGAATCTTTACGACGAGGTTGAACGCCCGAAAGAAGGAGCCGACAGCGTCTGCAGACGATATCGGGAACTCCGGCCGTCGGTTCCGCTGGAAGAATCGCCGGGATCGGGCACACTGGATTTTTCCCCGGAAAAACTGGATTCCCATGAAAAACTGGGATATGAGGATACGGTTCGGTTCCTTTGCTCATTCGTCTCCGAACAGGCGATGGGAACGTGCGGATATTGACATAAAATAAAAGAGTTGTAATCTTAATAATGTAGGCAATAGGCCCAAGAGGTATATATATAATTTTTTATGTTGGCTTTTTAAGTATGCATGAACAGAAAAAGTCAGGCTGACAAAAGGAGAATACATGATCGTCATACCTGTTTACAATGCGATCCTTCTGCCGGGGATCAATCTCTATTTCAAGAAAAAGGAATTCCGGCAGACATCCGGAAGGGATGCGGTTGCCGATGAACCGGTAACATTTCTCTATGAGAAGGAACTTCAGAACCGCGACAGTCTGACCGCAGACAATTTTTATCCGGTCGGTGCGGAGGGCGTGATCGAGGAGATCGGTGAAAATGATTATGTCACGCTTCGCGTTGACCGCCGTATTACGGTGGAACGTGTGACCATCGAAGAGGACAGGACGATGCGGATTGCTTCCGTGGTCCGCAAGGAAACGGATGATCTTCCGGAAGCGGAAGAGAAGCAGATTTTCGAGAAGCTCCGCAGAGCGCTGGTCACATTTGTGGACAGCAAAGAGTGGGGGGCAATTGTCCGCCCGTATATTGTCCAGTGGGAAAACGTGGCAGAGATTCTCTCATCGCTCTCGAGCTGGCTGCTTCTGACCAATGAGGAAAAATATGCGTTTCTTGCCGAGGACAGCGCGAGAACGCGGATGCAGCAGATGGAAAAAGCGCTGTATGAGTTCCTTGAGATGTCGAAACTGACCGGGGAAGCGCAGGACGAGCAGGAGGAAGACTATCACCGGATGGTCCGCGAAAGCGCGATCCGCCGTCAGCTCGACTACCTGCAGGATCAGCTCGACGAAATGCACCCGGAGGATATGTCGGATATCCGGATGCTCGAGATGAAGATCAAAGAGAGCGGGATGAACGACGATGCCCGGAAAGAGGCGGAACACGTTCTAAAGCGCATTGAACAGGAGGGAACGCAGAGCCAAGAGTACGGCATGCTGTACGACTATCTGGACTTTTTGACGGGACTGAGCTGGAAGAAGGAACCGGCACGCCGCATTTCCCTCACCAAAGCGGAGAAAATTCTGGACGAGGATCATTTCGGACTGAAGAAGGTTAAGTCCAGAATTCTTCAGCAGATCGCGGTGATGGACCTCAATAAAAAACAGTCCGGTTCCATCATCCTCTTTGTCGGAGCGCCGGGAACCGGAAAAACATCGATCGGGCAGAGCATCGCGAGAGCGCTCGGAAGGCAGTATGTCCGCGTCAGCCTTGGCGGCGTCCGGGACGAGGCGGATATCCGCGGACACCGGAGAACCTATCTCGGGGCGATGGCAGGACGGATCATGGAGGGCATCCGCCGGAGCGGGGTCTCAAATCCGGTGATGGTGCTGGACGAAGTAGACAAGCTGTCCTCGTCCTACAACGGCGATCCGGCCAGCGCACTTCTGGAAGTGCTTGACCCGGAGCAGAATTTTTCGTTTACGGATCATTACATGAATGTCCCGTATGATCTGAGCGACGTTTTCTTTATCTGCACGGCCAACACGCTCGATACGATTCCGGAGCCGCTGCTCAACCGCATGGAAGTGATCAATTTTCCGGGATACACTGCGACGGACAAGTTCGAGATTGCGAAGCAGTACCTTCTTCCGAAAGCGCGGAAAGCGATGGGAATCCGGGAAAATCAGCTGACGGTCAGCGATGAGGCGATCCGGAAGATTATCGCGGACTTCACCGCGGAGAGCGGTGTGAGGGGACTGAAAAAGAGGATGGAGACGCTCTGCCGTGCGGCAGCGGTCGAGATTGTTAAAAACAAAGGGAAAGGTCTGGATGTGAAGCCGGAAGATCTCCGCAAGCTCCTCGATATGAAGCCGATCCGTCATGACCAAGCGCTGAAGAAGAAGGCACCGGGCGTTGTGACCGGGCTGGCGTGGACGTCAGCCGGCGGAGAGATTCTTTACATCGAGACGATTCTCATGAAGGGAAGCGGCCGGCTTACCGTGACCGGACAGCTGGGGGATGTCATGAAGGAATCGGCGCAGATTGCGCTCAGCCTTGTGAAGTCCATGTTCCCGGAAAAGGGGCGGATCTTTAAGGACAATGACATTCACATCCATATTCCGGAGGGGGCGGTTCCGAAAGACGGACCGTCTGCGGGAATCACCCTGACAACGGCACTGGCGTCTCTGATCACGGGACGGGCGGTATCACCGGAATATGCCATGACCGGAGAGGTCTCCCTGCGCGGTGTGGTGATGCCGATCGGAGGGCTTCCGGAAAAACTGATGGCGGCGGTCCGTGCCGGCGTGAAGAAGGTCCTCATCCCGGAAGAAAATATGGAGGATCTGGAGGACGTGGCCGACGAGGTCAAGGATAAGCTGGAGATCATCCCGGTGAAAGACGTGAGAGAAGTGCTCGTCATGACAAAGGTTATGACGAAGGCGAGAGCGGCCGGCAACGGGACGGAAAAAAAATGAGCTCCAGGGACGGGGACAGAGGGCCACGAAGCCCGCTTGCAGACTTTGCTACTGTCCGAGCATGAGACGGCGGACCCATCTGCCGGTTTCCGTGAGATCACTGTCGTCCCAGTCCGCCGTCTTTTGGCACCCCGGAACGAGGAGGGCGGAAGTTTCTGCCTTGTTGCTGAGATTCCAGCTGAAATAAGAGATGTTGTTCTCGTTCAGCAGCCGTTTCCAGGCCTCGGCGCTCTCGTAGTCGATACCGCCATTGCCGGATGCGTCACAGATGCTGAACTCCGAGACAATGACCGGTGTTCCGGCTGCCCGCGCACGGATAAGCTTGTCACGGATTCCGTCTTTGTGCGTCGCCGCATAGAAATGGAGCGCGTACATGACGTTTTCTGGATTGCTGAGAGGATTGCCGGCCGGCTGATCGACATCCTGAGACCAGGTCGGCGTGCCGCAGATGATGACGGCTCCGGGGCTGTTTTCACGGATGACCGGGATGATCTGATCGGCGTACTGCCGGATCTCGTCCCAGGTTGTGCCGCCGTTCGGCTCATTGCAGATCTCATAGAGCACATTCGGATGGTTTGCATACCGTGCGGACATCCGGCGGAAGAAATCCGCGGCCTCCCCGGTGTGCTGATTTGGATTTCCGTCGCTCAGAATATGCCAGTCAATGATCACGTACATTCCGAGATGCTCCGCGGCCTGAACTCCCTGATCAATCAGATTCTCCAGGGCAGAGCGGTCGCCGCCGGTCAGATATCCGCCGTACTCCCCGGTGTACATGGCGAGCCGGACGGCATTGGCACCCCATCTGTCACGGAGCGTGCGAAAGGCATCTTCATTCACATACTGCGGGAACCAGGCAAGACCGTGAGTGCTGATTCCCTTCAGCTGAAACGGATTCCCGGACTGGTCGATCAGGTCGGTTCCGCGGACGGAAAGTGCGCCGTGAACAGCGGCAGGAGTGCCGGATTCAGCGGATAAGCATGCGGAAGCCGAACCGGAACCGGTGGCGGCATTGGTGCCGGAAGTGGCCGGACCGTATTGCGGAGATGCCGGCTCGGAGACGGTGAGCTGTTCTGAAGCGGATGCATCGGTAGGATCGGACGCGGAAGAAGAATCCGCCGCCCGGGAGATCGTTCCGCCGCATCCCACGGCAAGGAGTGAGGCGGTAAGGAGAACGGCTGCGCGATATCGCACGGAAGAATGGGAAAATGGATGCATAAATGTCACCTCGTTTCGTCTGTCGAAAAAAAGCATGACAGAGATATCATAATGCGGGTTATTCTGAGGCCATTATAACATTTTTTTGCTGTAAAAGGAAAATCGCCCTGCTTACCGGAAGTAGACCCGGGAGCAGGGCGATTTTCGCAATTTTCTTCGGAAGAAGATCCGGAGATGGACGGTTATTCGCATTTTCTCCGGAAGTAGATCCGGGAGCAGGACAACTGTTCGCATTTTTCACATCTGATCCGGGACAGTATTCCCGGACGGTGCAGGATTAAAGCTGCAGAACTCTTCCTCCGAAAAGCTCCGCCTCTGCTTTTTCATGAGTGACCATGAGAACCGTGCGGTTTTGGGTGTAATCCCGGACGAAACGGATCACCGCATCCCGGGTCACCTCGTCGAGCCCCTTGAACGGTTCGTCGAGCAGAATCAGATTTCCGCCGTATGCAAGCGTTCGTGCGATTGCGACGCGGCGCTGCATGCCGCCCGAGAGCTCACGGACCGGTTTTTCCGCATCCTCCGGAGTGAGAAGAAGTGCGGCGAGAAGGCCATTGATCAGGTCGGTTTCCGAAATGCCGGCTGCGGCGGCATTTCCGCCCCGGTGAAGAACAAAACGGATATTGGCATAGGCGGAGAGATCCGCGAGAAGACGGTCTTCCTGAAAGAGGAAGGAGACGCGTCCCTCGGAGCCGTCGGCCATATGCCTTCTCACCGTGCCGCTGTCCGGCTGCTGCAGGCCGGAAATGATGCGGATCAGCGTGGTTTTTCCCTTTCCGGACGGTCCCATGAGAGACAGGTGGCTTCCGGCTGGGATGGTGAGCGACAGATCCTTCAGAACCGTCGGCTCATTTTCATAGCCAAAACGGATATGATCGAGGCTGACTTCCGCTCCGGCTGCATTGTCCGGAAGTGTCATGCCGCCCGTGGCGGCTTTGGGTTCCGATACGATCGTCCGGGAACCAGCCCGGGAGCCAGCCTTTTTCGCATGATCCGGAGAGGATAATGCGAAGAGCCGGTCTGCGATCCACAGAAAAATGCGTCCGGTCACCATATTCAGAAGGACGATGGAAATGGTCCAGCAGAAGAGATCGGCTGTCTCAAAATAGATCTTGGCGTTGTATACCATCTCACCGATGGAGCCTTTCGGAAGACCGATAATCTCGGCCGCGACGCCGCTTTTCCATGCAAATCCGATTCCGCTCGAACAGGCGGAACGGATCCAGGGACGAAGTCGCGGAAGATCGATATAGCGAAGGCGAACCGGCATTGGAACGTGAAAGGAATCCGCCATCTCCCGGAGGAGAGGATCTTCCGCATCAAAACCGGCAAGAGTGTTCTGGTAAATGATCGGAAAAACCATCAGAAAGGTTATGAATACCGAGAGGTTTTCCGCCCGGATCCAGATCAGGGCCATGATGATAAACGAAGCGACCGGAACCGCCCGGACAACGGCGATATACGGCCAGAGGAGTGTTCGCACGGCAGGAAAAGCGCTTGCACAGGAGGCCAGCACAATTCCGGCAAGAAAGGCGAAAAAAAAGCCGGCCGCAATGCGGCCGGTGCTGAAGATGACCGCAGACACAAAATCCGGTCCGGTCAACAGGGCCGGGAAGCGGACAAGCACTTCACCCGGTGACGGAATCAGGATTCCGGTGTGAACGAAACGGGCAATGCACGTCCAGACAATAATGGCGGCTGCGAGAGCGGCCGCCTTTTCCGCTGGGCCGGAAAAGGGAAGATCTCCCTTTTTCCGGCGGTTTCGATCTCTTCGTTTATCGGTATTACTGCGCCACATAGTAGAAGTCGTCAGCCGGAACCTTGCCGCCGACAGCCTTCGGATTCAGTCCGGAGAGAACATTCAGGAAACCGGATGCGGCTTTTTTCATGTCGTCGCCGGTGATGGTGACAATGTTGCACTCCGGAATTGCCTTCTCTGCGATCGGAGCCTTGACGATGCCGTATTTCTCGACCAGTTTGGATGCATCGGCCGGATTGGCGTTGGCATACTCGGTGGAAGCCTGATACTCGGAGAGGAAATCAGCGAGTTCTTTTGCGTGGCTTTCCGCGAAATCTTTGCGGACAAAGAGGCCGGCGGTGATCAGACGGCTGTCGGTGCCCAGTTTATCCCATTCCTCTGTCATATTGAAGACGGTTTTCAGATCGCTGATCTGTGTCTTCGCAACGGTCACGAAAGGCTGCGGAAGCATTGCGATGCCTTTTCCGTTCTCTTTCATGGATGCAACGACTTCGGTCGGCTCGGACTTCCAGTCGATGGTGACATCTTTTTCCGGATCCAGACCGTTCTCCCGGAGGAGGTAGGTGAGGGAGTACTCCGGAACGGAGCCTTTGCCGGTTGCCATGATGGTTTCGCCCTTGAGATCAGCCCAGTTTTTCAGCTCTTTGCTGTCTCCGCTCTCGACGATGTAGGTTACTCCGAGGGTATTGATGGCAGCCATCTGAATGTTTCCCTCACTCTTGTTATAAAGGACGGAGCCGAGGTTGATCGGAGCGGCGATGATATCGAGATCTCCCTGAAGGAACTTCGGTGTAATCTCATCGGCCGAAGCGGCCATCAGGAACTCATAGGTATTCAGGCTCTTGCCGGCTTCCGCATCGTCAAGGAGTTTGACCATTCCGATGGAAGTCGGTCCCTTGAGGCCGGCCAGCCGGATGGCGCCTTCTTTGTGAGCCTCTGTGGACGCTGCGGCACCGGAAGCGTCAGCGGCATTTTCGGAAGCTGATTCTGCTGTGGTTTCGGCAGCAGCTTCTGCCGTGGAAGCGGCCGTAGTCTCCGGTGCTTTCGGACTGGATGCGCACCCTGCGGCACCGATCATCATCGCAGCGGCGAGTGCTGCCGCGCACAGTCTGTCATTATGATGTTTCATGCTATATTCCTCCCGTATCATAACAATTTTGCATTTACGCGGGCAACGAGCCAAAGCCTGCGCCCCGGTGCGGCCTTGGCGACTGCCGCGATAACGAGCGAAACGCGCGAAGCGTGTTTTGACTCAATTCTGCCCGAAATATTATAATACGGTCCGTAAGATAATTCTGTTGCATCCGCAACACCTGAAAAAAGATTTTCCGGCGCTCCGGCCGGATTAAGAAGAAATGAATTAATCCGCGGTCCAGTCGGCATCGGAAGGAAAACTATTTCCGGCGGTCCAGCCGGCATCGGAAGGAAATTATTTCCGGCGCGGTCTCAGCGGCACAGGCGGAATTCATTTCTCCGGAAATCAATCAGACCGTCTTTTTTCATGGCAGAGAGTTCCCGCGAGAGCGCGGAGCGGTTGGTGCCAAGGTATGAGGCCAGCCCCTCGCGGTCCATCGGGACCGTAAAGGCATCGGAGCCGAATTCGTCACGGCATTCGCTGAAGAAGGCGATCAGTTTCCGGCGGAGCGTGGTCCGCGTCAGGGTCTGAATGCGCCGGTTCATCGAGAGCGCGCGGTGGGCGAGCATTCGGAGAAAACGGTCCGTGAGGAGGCGGGACAGTCGTGCCGCGTTCAGATCTTCGGCATTTCGGGCCGTCGGATCCGCATGATCCGCCGAAATGCCGCCGGAAGGGGCGGATTTCTCCCGGTTTTGGGCCGGAAGAACGGCCGTTTCCGGAGAGAGGAGGGAATTCTGAAGGCGGTCAGTGCTCATCCGGAGTATGACCGAATCCAGATCGGCGCGGACCGAGATGCCGGCGCTGCCGGTACGGAGATAGCACAGGGATTCCCCGAAGGTTCCGCCGGGGAGTACGCCGGCCATCAGAAGTTCCTCTCCGGTGATGGCGGTCATGGAAACCCGGATCTTGCCGGAGAGAACCAGACCGAAGAAGGAGATGGGATCGCCCTCGTTCAGCAGGGATTCACCCTGCGATAAGGTGACGCGTTCCGCACCGAAAAAACGGAGCGCGAAGTCCAGATCCGGTTCGGGAAAACCCGAAAAAAGGGGACATTTTCCAAGGAGGACGCGCTCGGATGCGGAAAGCGATGGGATGGATATGTTCATAGATAATCTCCAATAATGAATATTTTGAATAAATATTTTGCGGGGATGTCTCCGGAAAATCTTGCTGCCGGAATTATTTCTCACACAAAAGTCCGCTTTGTACGCTGAATATTGTAACATGAAAAGCAGATGCGAAAGAAAAAGAAAGAATTGTGATGTACCTTTTTGTCTGATGATGGTACACTATATCCAAAAATGATTTAATCGGCTAAAGCAAAATGTGAAGAAAGGCAGGCTCCGGAGATCCGGAGAGAGGGCAGATTCACGGTGCAGTTTCAGAAAAGGGGATCCACATGGAAGAGAGACAGACATCGCTCCCGGATCGCAGATCCAGAGCATCGATGGAAAAAAGACAGAGTCTGAAGGACAAGAAGAGAATCGTCATCAAGGTCGGAAGCAATTCGCTGGTGCATCCGGAAACCGGAGAACTGAACCTTTCCAAGATTGACCATCTGATCCGCGTTCTCGCCGACCTGAAAGGGGAGGGGCGGGACGTCGTTCTGGTGTCTTCCGGCGCGGTGGCATGCGGGCGCCAGGCTTTGAAGATCGGAAGAAAACCGGGCTCCATGACCGAAAAACAGGCGTTTGCGGCCGTCGGACAGGCAAAACTCATGAGCACCTACCAGCGCTTTTTCGCGGAGTACAGCCAGACAACGGCGCAGGTGCTTCTGACGAAAAATGTCATCATCAACCAGACATCCCGGGACAACACAAAGAACACCTTTGACGAGCTCTTAAAGCTTGGCGTCATTCCGGTTGTCAATGAGAATGATACGATCTCGACACAGGAGCTCGCTCAGCTGGAGACCTTCGGAGACAACGATCAGCTGGCGTCCATCGTCGGCGCGGTGATCGGCGCGGATCTGGTGATCCTTCTGTCCGACATTGAGGGAATGTATACCGATGATCCGCGTCACAACCGGGATGCGGTGTTCATCGAATATGTCCCGACGATTACGGAAGAGATCCTCGGCATGGGGAAGGGCGCGGGAAGCGACGTCGGAACCGGCGGCATGAGCGCAAAGATCGCGGCGGCCCGCATTGCGACCGATTCGGATGCGGATATGGTGATCGCGAAGTTCGACAGTGCGGATATCATCTTCGACATTCTGAAGGGAAAAAATGTCGGTACCCTCTTTGCGGCACACAAAAATGAGAATTTTGATCTGGCAGAGTTTATCCGCCGGGCAAAAGACGCGGAAGAATAAAGTCATGACGGCGTGCCGGGTTACGGATTGGTAAATTTGGAAAAGTATGAAGAATCAGTAACCCATGAAACGGAAATGCCGGGCGGAATGTGGGAAAATGATCCCGCGCTATCGGCACAGATTCAAAGGAGATTACGGATGGAACAGCTTACAGAACTCGGGATGAGAGCCAGAGAGGCGGCATTCGCCCTGAACGGCCTGACGACAGAGGAAAAGAACCGTGCCCTTATGGCGTCGGCGGCTGCGCTCGAGGCGCATGCGGAGGAGATTATCCGGGCAAACCGGACAGATATTGAGAACGGAAGGGCAAAGAATATGCCGGAGGGACTTCTCGACCGGCTTTTGCTGAATGAAGAGAGGATTCACGGGATGGCGGAAGCGGTCCGCGGCGTGGCGTCTCTTCCGGATCCGGTCGGTGACGTTCTGGAAGAGTGGACCCGGCCGAACGGTCTTCGTCTCCGCAAAGTCCGCGTTCCGATCGGCGTGGTCGGGATCATCTACGAGGCCCGGCCGAATGTCACATCGGATGCATTTTCCATCGCATTCAAATCCGGCAATGCCGTGATACTGAAGGGCGGAAGCGATGCGATTCATTCCAACAGCGCGGTGGCGGGTGTGATCCGCGGAGCGCTCAGAGAGAACGGATTTCCGGAGGACGCGCTGCTTCTGATCCGTGCGACGGATCACGAGACCACAACAAAGTTCATGCAGATGAACGGATATGTCGATGTGCTGATCCCGAGAGGTTCTGCCCGCCTGATTCAGGCAGTGGTGAAGAACAGCACGGTTCCGGTGATCGAGACGGGAGCCGGAAACTGCCATATTTTCCTGGATGAAGGGTGCGATACGGAGATGGCGAAGGAGATCATCTTCAACGCCAAGACACAGCGGATCGGCGTGTGCAATGCGGCAGAGAGTCTTGTCGTGCACCGGAGCGTGCTGGTGACGGTTCTTCCGGCAGCGGTGAAAAAACTGCAGGAAAAGAATGTGATCGTTTATGCCGACGCGGAAGCTTTTGCAGCGCTGCAGGAAGCGGCCGGGGCGGATCCGGCGCTGAACCGTTCGCTGATTGAGCGCGCGTCGGAAGAGGATTTCGGAACGGAATATCTGGACTATAAGATGTCGGTGAAGACAGTCGGCAGCGTGGAAGAAGCAATCGGACACATCAACCGGTACTCGACAAAACATTCGGAGACGATTCTCACGCCGGATGAGGCGCATGCCCGTCTCTTCCAGAATGCCGTCGATTCGGCCTGTGTGTACTGGAACGCATCGACGAGATTTACGGACGGCGGTGAATTCGGCTTCGGCGCGGAGATCGGCATTTCCACCGCGAAGCTTCATGCGCGCGGACCGATGGGACTGCGGGAACTGACGACGACAAAATACCAGATCGACGGAACCGGACAGGTGCGCTGAGAAGGAAGATGGGTCAGGCACAGGAAGTGAGAGAAGATCTTCCGATGAGACTGCGGGCATCCGGCGCGGAAGAAGTGCGGGTGTCCGGAAGGATGATTGCCGTGCGATCCCGGATGAAATGAAGAATAAGACAGGAATGTGACATGGAACTCATGATAGAACAGGGACGGCCGCAGGATGTGACCGGGCGCCTTTTAAAAGAGATCCGGTGCTATGATATGCTGGATCATCTCGGTATACCGTACCGCCGGATCGATCACGAGGCCCTCTACACCATGGAGGCGTGTGAGGAAGTGGACGGCGCGGCGGGCGTTGTGATGTGCAAGAATCTGTTTCTGTGCAACCGGCAGAAGACGGATTTTTATATGCTGCTGATGCCGGGGGACAAGCCGTTTAAGACAAAAGAACTCTCCGGACAGATCGGAACGGCGAGGCTGTCGTTCGCGGACGCCGAATATATGGAGCGGTATCTTGACATCACGCCGGGATCGGTGTCGGTGATGGGACTGATGAACGACAGGGAACACCGGGTACGGCTTCTGATTGACGAGGATGTGCTGAACGCCGAGGAGTTCGGCTGTCATCCGTGTGTGAATACCACAAGTCTGTGCATGAAAACCCGTGATATGGTGGATAAGTTTCTGCCGGCGGTGGATCACGCCTACACGACCGTTGTTCTGAACGGTGAGGCGTGAAGGACAGGGACAGACATTTGACGGGCGCATTTCCCCGGCAGCGGGAAATGTGACAGACAGAAAGAAGTAAGAGGATATGACAAACAGTTCATTCTGCGAGCGCTGCAGGACAAGAGACGGCCATCTCTGCACAGCGGATCTTCCCCTTTTCCGGGAACTTCCGGAAGAGGTGCAGGAATCGCTCTGCCGGCATGCGATCCGTCGCCGACATGACAAGGGAAGCCTTCTCTTTCTCGAAGGCGATCCGGTGAATTCCATCCGGATCATCGAGGCGGGACGGGTGAAATTATGCCGGATCGATTCGGACGGACAGGAATATATCATGGATGTTCTCTCAGACGGAAATTCCATCTGGGAGAGTCTTTTTGTGGAGAATGCGGTATTTACCTATACCGCGGTCTGCCTGACGGAAGTCAGCGTGTGCGAGATCAGCAAAGACGTCTTCTTCGGAGAACTGGACCGGCATCCGGGGATAGAGCGCTACCTGATCGCGCTCTTATCCAAGCGGTTGGAGGCGGCAAAGGAAAAGGCGCTGCTCTTATCAATCCGGAGTCCGCGCGTGCGGATGGCCGGATTTCTTCTGGACCGGATCCGGCGTTTCCCGGAGCCGGAGATTCATCTGAAACTGGATGAGATTGCCGCCTCCATCAGCCTGCGTCAGGAGACGGTCAGCCGTGTTCTGCGGCAGTTTGAGAAGGAAGAGATCCTGCAGAGACTGGGGCAAGGACGGATCCGGATACTTTCGAGAGACGGTCTGCGGCGGATTTTTACCAGCGGAGAGGCCTGACGGAAGAGAGGAAGAACATGGCGAAGGGAAGAATCTATTCGACGGAATCCTTCGGCTCGGTGGACGGGCCGGGGATCCGTTTTCTTGTTTTTATGCAGGGGTGCCGGATGCGGTGCCGCTATTGTCACAACGTCGATACCTGGGACCCCGTCGGAAAGTCCCGGGAACGGGAGGCGGAGGAGGTGCTGGAGCAGGCACTCCGATACAGATCCTACTGGGGCAAAAAAGGCGGGATCACCGTCAGCGGAGGAGAACCGCTCCTTCAGATGGATTTTCTGTTCGATCTGATGAAAAAAGCGAAAGAGCGGGGAATTCACACCGTGATCGACACCGCCGGCCAGCCCTTTACGAGGGAAGAACCGTGGTTCGGAACCTTCCGGGAACTGATGAAGTATACGGATCTTCTGCTGGTGGATATCAAGCACATCGATCCGGAGGAACACCGGAAACTGACGGCACAGCCCAATGACAATATTCTGGACATGCTGCGGTATCTGTCGGAGATCGGAAAACCGGTCTGGATTCGCCATGTCCTTGTTCCGGGCATCACGGACCGGGAGGAATCTCTCCGGAAAACCCGGGCGTTTCTGGATACGCTCACCAATGTCGAAAAGGTGGAGGTGCTGCCGTATCACGCTCTCGGAATCCCGAAATGGGAAGAACTCGGAATTCCGTATACACTGCGGGATGTGGAATCGCCGACCCCGGACCGAGTGAAAAACGCGGAGCGGATTCTGCGCGGGGAGGGATGACCGAAACAGCGCGTCCGGTAAGTTCGCCGGAACAGTGCGCAGGGAAATGTGACCGGAAGAGCACGCCCGGGGAGAGGGCGCCGGACCGCGCGAACTATATGCCGGAAGAGAGGAAAGCTCCGGAAAAACCATACGGTGACCTGAAAAGAATGTATGGAAAAAAGAACAAATACAGCCCGAAAGGCCCGGAATCGCGTGGTTCCGGGCTTTTCTTCAAACGCTTGGTTAGATAAGACTAATATTGCATGCGAAAAAGGACACAGACCCCCTTCCGAACTTGACCGCGGTCAAAGAACCGGGGAGATTCACTGTGCTATAAATAGTCCCGGTAGAAAGAGATCCGGATTTTGAATGAAACAAGTGAATGAAGAAAGGAAGTAATCATGTCAATGAGAGAAGAATGGAGAAGCTTTGAAAGCGGCCACTGGGTGGATGACATCAATGTAAGAGATTTCATCCAGAAGAACTACACCGTCTATGATGGGGATGAGAGTTTCCTGGCGGAGCCGACGGAGGCGACGAACCGTCTTTGGGATATGGTACAGGGATATCAGAGAGAAGAACGCGCGAAGTGCGGTGTTCTCGATATGGAGACCGAAGTGGTGTCCGATGTGGACGCATACGGCGCTGCTTATATCGGAGAAGGCACCGAGAAACTGGAAAAGGTTGTGGGGCTTCAGACGGACAAGCCGTTAAAGAGAGCATTTATGCCATACGGCGGTATCAAGATGGCGGAGGAAGCCTGCACGACCTACGGATATCAGCCGAACCCGGAACTTCACAAGATCTTTACCAAATATCACAAGACACACAATCAGGCGGTGTTTGACGCCTACACTCCGGAAATGAAGCTGGCGAGACACAACAAGATCCTCACCGGTCTTCCGGATACCTACGGACGCGGCAGAATCGTCGGAGACTACCGCAGAGTTGCCCTCTACGGCATTGACCGCCTCATCGGGGCAAAGCAGGAGGACTTCGCGGGCTGCGGCTGCGGCATCATGACCGACGATGTGATCCGTCAGAGAGAAGAGATCGCAGAGCAGATCCGCGCGCTCCGAAAGATGAAGAAGATGGCGGAGAGCTACGGATATGATATCTCCGGGCCGGCAAAGAATGCGCGCGAGGCGTTCCAGTGGCTGTATTTCGGATATCTTGCGGCGGTTCGCAGCCAGAACGGTGCGGCCATGTCCGTCGGCCGTGTGTCCACCTTCCTGGACATCTACATCGAGAGAGATCTGAGAGAAGGAACCCTGACCGAGTCCGAGGCGCAGGAGCTGGTGGATCATTTCACGCTGAAACTGCGCATGGTGAAATTTGCCCGCATTCCGAGCTACAATCAGCTCTTCTCCGGCGATCCGGTATGGGCGACCCTCGATGTGGCGGGAATCGGCGATGACGGAAGAAGCATGGTGACAAAGAACGATTACCGCTTCCTCCACACGTTGGAGAACATGGGACCGGCTCCGGAGCCGAACCTGACGGTTCTCTACTCTTCCAGACTGCCGGAGAGCTTCAAGAAGTATTCCGCGATGATTTCCATTAAGACCTCGTCCGTTCAGTATGAGAACGATGATGTCATGCGTCCGATCTGGTCGGATGACTATGCGGTATGCTGCTGTGTATCCGCAACCCAGACCGGCAAGGAGATGCAGTTCTTCGGCGCGAGAGCGAATCTGGCGAAATGCCTCCTGTACGCGATCAACGGCGGCGTGGACGAGAAGACCGGCATGCAGGTCGGACCGGAGTATGCGCCGGTGAAGAGCGACGTACTCGATTACGATGAGGTAATGAAGAAGTACGATGCGATGATGGAGTGGCTTGCGGGCATCTATGTCAACGTCCTGAACCTCATTCAGTATATGCACGACAAGTATTACTATGAGGCGGCAGAGATGGCGCTGATCGATACCGACGTGAGAAGAACCTTTGCGACCGGTATCGCGGGCTTCTCCCATGTTGTCGATTCTCTGAGCGCGATCAAGTACGCGAAGGTTACAGCTGTCCGCGATGAGAACGGCATTGCGAAGGAGTTCAGGATCGAAGGCGATTTCCCGAAATACGGAAATGACGACGACCGCGCGGACGACATTGCGGTCTGGCTGCTGAAGACTTTCATGAAGAAGATCGAGCACTACCATACCTACCGAGACTCCGAGCCGACCACCTCGATTCTCACGATTACATCCAATGTCGTGTACGGAAAGAACACCGGTATGCTTCCGGACGGAAGAGCGGCCTGGACTCCGCTTTCCCCGGGCGCAAATCCGTCCTACGGAGCAGAGCAGAACGGTCTTCTGGCTTCCCTGAATTCCGTGGCAAAGCTTCCGTATGAGTACGCACTGGACGGAATCTCCAACACACAGACGATCAACCCGGGCGCGCTGGGACACAGCGATGAAGAGAGAGCGGAGAACCTTGTGTCCGCCATGGACGGATATTTTGACCGCGGCGCACATCATTTGAATGTCAATGTCTTCGGCATCGAGAAGCTGAAAGATGCGATGGAGCATCCGGAGAAGCCGGAATACGCGAACTTCACCATCCGTGTTTCCGGATATGCGGTCAAGTTCATCGATCTGACCCGTGAGCAGCAGCTGGATGTCATCTCCAGAACCTGTCACGCTTCCATGTGAGGACGAACGGAAAACCGGAGAAGCAGGTTTTGTTCTGATATGTTATGATAGGGGACAGAATCAGCAAAGGGGGCACGGGGATGATCTGGCTGAAAGGAACGGTTCTGCTTATTCTGGCAGGAGGACTGTATTATTTATCGATGGTCAATGCGTCATTTGCCGAGTGGTACCGGGAGAACATCTACCGGATCCTCTCGGAACAGGTGAGCCGGATCAGCGGAACCGTACCCTTTGCCGTGACGGAGATGACGGCCGGAATCCTGCTCCTGATTTTTGCCGGGAGTTTTCTCGGGATCTTTCGAAAAGGCCCGAAGGCGGGCCGGTTCTTCCGGTGGCTCGGCGGTACGTATCTCACGGCCGCGGTGCTGGCACTCCTCTATGTGACAAACTGCGGGATCAATTACCGGTCGGTCCCGTTTTCCGAAAAGTCGGGGCTGGCGGCGGAAATCCGGAAAAATGCGGAATCGGACGGTTATGACAGGCGGGCGCTGGCGGAACTCTGCGCCTACATCGCGGAACGGCTGAACGAAGCGGAAGGAAGGCGCATGGAACATGCAGAAGACAACGGCATGGAACGCAGCGCGGAAAACGCGGGAGAAACACGGACCGCTGTCAGCTATGGAACCGAGACGGAGATCGGCGAGGAGGCACGGAAGGCCATGGAGGGGCTCGGCGAAGAATATCCGGCTCTTTCCGGTTACTATCCGATGCCAAAGCCGCTCGTCACCTCCCGGATCTTCAGCGAGCAGCAGGTGACCGGTATCTATCTTCCGTTCTTTGTCGAGGCGGCGTGGAACCGCGATATTCCGGGATATAACCGCCCGTTTACAGCCTGCCATGAACTCTCCCATCTGAGGGGATTCATGCGCGAGGACGAGGCCAATTTCATCGCATTTCTCGCCTGCATCCGTTCGGACAATGCGGCATTTGCCCGAAGCGGATGGCTCGAAGGCTGGGTATACGCGGGCAACGCGCTGGCGGCGGAAGACCCGGAAGCCTTTTCGGCGCTCTACGGGGAGATCCCGGAGAGCATGAAAAAGGAGCTGGCGGAGAACAATGAGTATTGGGACCGTTTCCGGGGGCGGGCGGCCGAAGTGCATGAGAAGGTCAATGACGCGTATCTCCGCGCCGGGGGACAGGAAGAGGGCGTGAAAAGTTACGGAAGGATCGTGGATCTGATGCTCGTCTACGCACGGCGCCGGGGCTGGAAGGCTGTTTCCTACAAAATTATGTGAAATCTATGAACAATTCCCGCGATTTATCGCATTGACAGGGCAGATATGGTATACTTTTATCGTATATCAGTCTGCTCTTTTTTGTTTCATAGGGGATTTCTCCAGGGCCCGTGCTTTCGCGAGACTTTGGAGACTGACGTGATAACGGGCGCAAACGTAATTCGTCCCGCTGCAGACCGGTCCGGAAACTGCAGGAAAATCTTTTGAGGTGCAGTATGCTGAGAGAAGAGAAGATCCGCCGGATGACGGATCTGGCAATGTTTGAAAAGAAAAACGGAAAAAAAGTCCGGGAGGTGTCGGACTTTTACCGTACGGATTATGTGTTCCGCAGCCTGGTGCGCGGTTTTGTCAGTTATACCGTCAGTTTCGTGATGATCGGTATTCTGTTTGTGTTTTACAATCTGGATATGGTCCTGGATGACCTCGATATGAAGACGCTGACGGTGCGCGTGACCGTCGCCATTGCGCTCTATATTCTGGGAATGATCACCTATCTTCTGATCGTCGGCGGCGTCTACGGACGGCGCTACGACCGTCAGGTGACGCTCTGGAAGCAGTATCTGGAAATGCTCACGTCGCTGTCGCGCCGTTACGAATACCATGAACGGGCGGAGGAACTGATGAGGGAGGAAAAACGCGGATGACCAATCTGCTTGTTTTAAAAGAATATCTGAAGGCGGTCTATGCGCGCTGGAGTATCGTGATCGACCCGGCCGTCCGCTTTCTTCTGGCGCTGATGTCGCTTTTATTTGTCACCCGGTTCACCGGATATCAGGAAAAGCTCGGAAGCATTCTGTTGATCGTGCTGACTTCGGTGGGATGCGCTTTTCTGCCGACCACGGCGATCACGGCGGTTGCGGGATTTTTCCTGCTGGCCGAGTTTTTTGCGCTCTCTATGGAGGTGACGGTGATCACCCTCACATTCATTCTGATCGTCATGCTGCTCCTCTTTGGATTCCAGCCGGATTCGATCTGGCTGCTCCTGCTGGCGCCGCTGGTGCTGTTTGCCAAAATGCCGCTTGCCATGGCGGTTCTGGTGGGACTTTCCGGGACGCTGGTTTCGGTGATTCCGATGAGCTGCGGCATTTTCGTCTATTACCTGATCATGTACGTCCGGCAGAACAGCAGTACGCTGACGGAAAAAGGGGAAGTAAGGGAAATGTCGGAGGTATTTTCCAGCATTCTCCGGGGCATCCTGTCCAATCCGGAAATGATCGTCATGCTGATTGCGGTCTGCATCACCATGCTGGTAACACTTCTTCTGCGCAGACTTTCGGTCAATTACGTGTGGGAGATCGCGATCGCCGGCGGACTGATGGCGGGCCTGATCGTGATTCTGGCCGGGAGCTACAGCTTCAGCCTTTCCGTCAGTCTTCCGCTCACCGCGGTTTCGGTGGCGGTCAGTGTACTGGTTGCCATGCTGTACCGGTTCCTTCGTTTTTCGGCCGATTACGGCCGCACGGAGTTCCTTCAGTATGAGGACGAGGATTACTACTATTATGTGAAGGCCGTCCCGAAAGTCAATATTGCACGGACGGATGTCAAGGTGCAGAAAATCAATAAAGTTCACAGGAGGTGACACGGTGGGAACGTCGTTTTTTTCCCAGCTTTATTCCTGGATTTCGTTTGTCCCGAAGATCGGATTTAAAAATATCGTCGAGATTCTGATTATCACGTTTTTGATCTATAAGATCATCATCTGGATCCGGAATACCCGCGCGAGCGTGCTTTTGAAGGGAATTGGCTTTATTTTCGGCTTTTTCGTGTTTGCAGCGGTTCTTGATCTGGACACGATTCTCTGGCTGATGGAAAAATTCTCCGTGATCGCGGTGACCGCAGTGCTGGTTATCTTCCAGCCGGAGCTCCGGAGAGCGCTGGAGCAGCTCGGAAGCCAGAAGATGTTCGGCAATCTCTTCCAGTCGGAGGAGGACGCCGAAAAAGAGGAATTTTCGGAGGTGACCGTCGGCGAGCTTGTCCGCGCCTGTTTTGAGATGAGCAGGGTCAAGACCGGCGCGTTGATGGTTCTTGAGCGTGAGAGCCCGCTTTCCGAAATCCGGCGCACCGGGATCGACATCGACGGTCTCGTGAGCAGCCAGCTTCTGATCAATATTTTTGAACACAACACGCCGCTTCATGACGGAGCGGTTGTGATCCGGGGAAACCGGGTCGCGGCGGCGACCTGTTATCTCCCTCTTTCCGAGAACAATGATATCAGCAAGGCTTACGGTACCAGACACCGTGCCGCCATCGGCATCAGCGAGAACACGGACAGCGTGACACTGGTAGTCTCGGAGGAGACCGGTCAGGTATCCGTGGCGATCGGCGGGGAGCTTCAGGCAGCGTCGACGCAGGAAAGGCTGAGAGATATCCTCGAGACCGAGATGCTCCGCGGTGAACCGATCGGAAACCGGCATTTTGGCTCGTTCTGGAAGAGGAGGAAGCATGAAGGAAAAGATTCTGAATAATGCCAGATGGAAACTGATGGCTCTCGGGCTGGCGTTTATCGTCTGGCTCAGCGTCGTCAATATCGCGAATCCGACGATTACATCGACCCGGGAGGTGCAGGTGGAGATCGTGAACGGAGATATCCTTCAGGACGCGAATCTGGCATATGAGGTTCTCGGCAAGAAGACCGCGACGGTCACCTACAAGGTTCGGACGAGAGACGACTACCGGATCAAGGCGTCGGATTTTCGTGCATATGCGGATCTCTCCGAGATGTATGCCGTGACGGGGGCTATCCCGATTCATCTGCAGGTGCTGAACAACGCATCACTCATTGACGGAGAAAAGGTTGCACCGGAGGTGGTGCGGATCCAGACGGAGCCGATGCAGACCAAAGAGTTCAGTGTTGTGGCACGGCCGAAGGGAAAAGTCGCTTCCGGCTTTGAGAAGGGAGCGGTAACGCTTGATCCGCAGAAAGTTGTGGTTCAGGGACCGCAGTCTCTGGTCGGACAGATCAATTCTGTCGGCGTGGAATTTGATGTGGAAGGCGCAGACAGTACCGTCGAGACGGACGGAACGCCGGGATTCTATGATGCAAACGGAAATGCGCTTCATCTGAGCGACTCGGTACAGATCCTGACGGATTCCGTTCACTGCACTATGGAAGTGCTTCGGCTGAAGGAAATCCCGCTGAACTTTGTGGTTAGCGGAACTCCTGCGGACGGTTATCGCTTCACCGGCGCGGATGCGACCGTTGCCGCGGTCAATGTGGCCGGCGATACCCGGATTCTGGATTCTCTCAGTGAGATCCGGATCCAGACACCGGCGCTGAACGTGGCGGATGCCGAGAAGAATGTGGAGACAGAGATCGACATCAGTGATTATCTTCCGGAGGGAGTGACCGTATCCGGTCTCGACAGCACTGTGATTCACGTGGTTCTGAATGTGAAGAAACTGGATATCCAGCGCTTCAATGTCAGCCCGTCGGATATTACGCTCACGGGTGAAAACGGCAGTTACCGCTATACGGTGGAGAGCGCGTCGATGGGAATGCGGATTCAGGGACTTCCGGATGTGTTAAAGAAACTGAAAGTTTCGGATCTGAGCCTGACAGCGGATGTGTCATCCCTTTCGCCCGGAGTGCACACGATTCAGGTCAAGGCAGAGCCGGCGGACGGATGTGAGATCGTCACCTACCCGTCTGTCACGGTTCATGTCCGCGACGAGAACAGCAGCGAAAACAACGATGAGAACACCGGTTCCGCGGAAGCGGAATCGGGTTCGGCCGGAGAAGAGACAAAGGCTTCCGGCAAAAACGGAGAGAAAAAAACGGAGGAGGATGCGGCGAATTTTAGTGCCGCATCCGGAAATTGACCTATGATCAGTGAACAAGTTACACTCGGTGTTCCGGAAGGCCTTCATCTGAGGCCGGCGAACCGCCTGTGCAATATTGCCATTGGATTTCAGTCCAGCATCGTGTTCCGCGTGCGGGAATCCGATTACAACGCAAAGAGCGTGCTTAGCACGCTCGGCGCCTGCATCCGGTTCGGCGATGCTTTTGAGATCCGCTGTGATGGGCCGGATGAGCAGGAAGCTCTGAAGGCCATGTGTGAGGCGGTCCGGGGAGAACTGACATGATAATCTATCTCATTCTCTATGCGGCGGCATATCTGGCTTCCGCGAGCGGTCATACGTTGCTGGCCGGGCTGGAACTTGGCATCGCCGCCATTTACCTTTTTGCGGAAAGCGTAAAAAGAAGCGGGAGTTTTTGCGATCTGCGGGGCCTCTTTTCCCTGAGTTTCAGCGGGGGAGAGGCCCTTGCTGTCATGCGGCTTTCGTATCTGTCGTCCGAATGGTCTCCGGTTACGTGGCTCTCCTTTTTTGCCGCACAGATGGCATTTCTTACGGCATGGGAACTGACGGGCATCCGGATGGACGGTCGGAGCGGATTCGGAATCGCTTCCCCGGGGCAGACGGAAAACGGTGGCTGGAATTCCGGTTTCGGAAGCGGCCGGCGTTCGGCTTTCGGAGGCGACCGGGGAAGAAGCGGAGGACACGGTACCGGAGGCGCTGACTCGGCGCGGCATGCCGTGGCGGCGAGCGCATTTGCCATCGCTGCCGTGAGTTTTCTGAGTTTTCTGTTTGAAGCATTCCGGCTCGGGTATGTTCCACTTTTTGTCCGCGGCGTTCCGCATGCCTACTCTGAGTTTCATCTCATGGGGGTTCATTACATTACGGTCAGCTGCGTGCTGGTGCCGGGACTGGACATGATATATCTTAAACTCCGGAAGGATGCGGGAGAACAGTTTTCGGTGCGCGTCCGCTCCGTCGGCAGCATCAACCGGTTTCATTTTCTCAACGGCAACATGATCGGGAAAAGAGATCTTTTCTTTGACCGGCTGGCGGAACTCGCCCTTATTCTGTCGCTGGCGGTCCCGCTTCTGTGCGTTTCCCGCTTTCAGATGATGTTCGGAATTCTGATCGCGGTGGCGGTGTATGTCCGGATGTTTGACCGGATCCGTCCCTGGATGATTCCGGCCGCGCTAACGGTGATCGCGGTGCTCTTTGCGGCTTTGTCCGTCGCGAGAAGCCATGATGCGGCGTACCTGAATCAGGTGTTTGAGATGAAGAATGAACACATGCCGGTCTTTTTCTCGCAGCCGTATATCTATATCGCAAACAATTACGAGAATTTCGACTATATGGTGCGGGCGCTCACAGAGCACTCGATGGGAGCAAAGTCCATGATGCCGCTTCTGACTTTTACCGGCATAAAGTTTCTGAAGCCGGAACTGGTGGAATGGCCGATGTATTTTGTGAAAGAAGAGCTGACCACCACCACGATCCTTTACGACGCCTACTATGATTTCGGTGTCTTTGGCGTGGTACTGTTCTCCGCTCTTCTCGGCGGAGCGGCGCGCTGGATTGCCGATCGGGCGGAAAAATGCACGAATCCGGTGATGTTTCTGTTTTACGGACAGGCAGCCGTCTATCTTCTTCTGGCGTTCTTTACGACCTGGTTTTCCCTTCCGGTGACGTGGTTTTATTTCGGCGTTACGGCCGCGGCCGCACTGGCGGTGGAACTTCGAAGCTGACGGAAACATAATAAAAAATTATGCTTATCAAAACGCAAGATAATTGGTTATCGGATATAAAAACGGATATAATGGAAATATATAGATAAGAACTGCAGATCCGTTTTTTCAGAAAGAGGATATACCATGATATCAGAAAAAATGATGCCGTTACTTCGCAATAATTCCGCGATCCGTATGATGTTTGAGGAAGGCAACCGCCTTGCGGCGCTGTACGGACGGGAAAATGTTTATGACTTCAGCCTCGGAAATCCCTCGGTTCCGGCGCCGCCGGAGGTCAATCAGGCAATCCGGGATGTTCTGGAGGAGGAAGATACGCTTCTGATTCACGGATATATGTCCAACAGCGGATATGAGGATGTCCGCGAGGCGATCGCGCAGTCGCTGAATGACCGGTTCGGAACCCGCTTCGGTGCCCGGAATCTGATCATGACCGTGGGAGCGGCCAGCGCGCTGAATATCATTCTGAAAGCGGTGCTGAATCCGGACGATGAAGTGCTGACCTTTGCCCCGTACTTTGTCGAGTACGGCAATTATGTCCGCAATTATGACGGAAAACTGATGGTGGTTCCGGCTGACACCGAAACGTTTCAGCCGAACCTGACCGCGTTTGAGTCGATGATCAACAAACGCACCAAGGCGGTGCTCATCAACACGCCGAACAATCCCACCGGCGTCATTTATTCCGAAGAGACCATCCGGAGCCTTGCCGCAATTCTGGAAGAAAAGCAGAAGGAATTCGGCACGGAGATTCTGCTGATCTCCGACGAGCCATACCGCGAGCTTGCATACGACGGGATCGAGGTTCCGTATGTGACAAAGTTCTATGCCAACAGCGTGGTCTGCTATTCGTACAGCAAGTCACTCTCTCTTCCGGGGGAGCGAATCGGATATGTTGTGATCCCGGACGAGGTCAGTGAGAGCAGGGAGCTGATCGCGGCGGCCGCCATCGCAAACCGTGTGATCGGAAGCGTGAATGCGCCTTCTCTGATTCAGAGAGTGATCAAGCGCTGTCTGAATGCGAAAGTGAATGTCGAAGCCTATGACCGGAACCGCAGTGCGCTCTATGACGGTCTGACAGCTCTCGGATTTGAATGTGTGCGCCCGCAGGGAGCGTTCTATATGTGGGTGAAGTCTCCTGTGGAAGATGAAAAGGAATTCTGTGATGTCTGCAGAGAACATCATATTCTGGTGGTGCCGGGTTCCTCCTTTGCCTGCGGCGGATACGTCCGCATCGCGTACTGCGTGAGCTACGACATGATCGGGCGTTCCATGCCGGCATTTGCAAAGGTCGCGGAGCAATACGGCCTGAAAAAATAAAAATAAGTCCCGGAGGACATAATATGGATAACGAGCGAAACAGGAAGGACGTCGATCGGGCCCCGGAGGCCGGATCGGACAGGAATCGGCTGATGCTCCTTACCGCGCGGTTTCTGATACCGATCGCGGAGAAGGCGGGGGTGATTCTGTGCGCCATTTTCCTGTTTCGTTTTTATGTGCCTTTCCTGGTCGCCTGGCTGATCGCAATGCTGATTCACCCGCTCGTGCATTTTCTGGAGCGGAAATTCCGGATCGGCAGGAGATACGGGTCCCTGGTCCTGATCGGAACCGTTCTGGCGGCAGTGTTCTATCTTCTGTGGAGGATTGGCCTGTGGGCATATCAGCTTTTTCTGTGGGCGCAGAGACAGTTTCCGGAATTGGCGGAGAAGATTCCGGACCAGTTTCGCGGTTCGGCGCCCGAGATCCGGAAAGTCCTCAGCGTGTTTCCGGACACTCTCGTCTACACGGTCGTCATTCTGGCCGGCTCCTACCTGTTCCTTGTCCACTATGACAGCTGCATCGCATTTTTGAGGAGGCATATGCCGAAACGGCTTACGGCATACGGGATCTTCCTGAAAGGTGAGGCGGGACGTCTGATCGGGGGATATTTCCTCGCACAGTTCAGGATCATGCTGGTGGTGATGGCGGTACTGATTGCCGGATTCCTGATCCTGAAGGTGAAATGGGCGCTTCTGCTGGCTTTTCTCATCTCGTTTCTGGATTTCCTGCCGGTATTCGGAACCGGGACGGCACTGCTTCCGTGGGCTGTATTCTCATTTTGGCAGAACGACTACCGGATGGCGGCGGGGTGTGTGATTCTCTGGGCGGTCACGCAGTTTCTCCGGCAGCTGATTCAGCCGAAGGTCGTGGGCGATACCATGGGACTGTCGCCGCTGATGACGCTTTTCCTCCTTTTTACCGGTTACCGTGTCTGCGGAATCGGCGGAATGATCCTCGCCGTTCCCATCGGAATTTTAATCGGACAGTTCTGGAAGCACGGCTTTTTTGACCGTGAGCGGGAAGCGTTCCGGGAACTGAGAAAAGAGTGGCACCGGATCCTGAGGTCGGAACCGGAGTCCTGTATGGATCCGGGGCAGAGTTCGAATTCGGATCCGGAGAAGCAGGAGGATGAAGGAAATGACGATATTCCGTCAGATTATAAACGGGATGAAGAAATGAAATGTTGACTTTTGGTAGAAGATCATGTAATATTTAGACAATTTCATAGAGCGTTTGAAACCGATGACGTGGAGATAACGTATCAGAAGGAATTCACAGAGAGCTGAAGATGGTGGAATTTCAGCATTATCACCCTGATGCAAATGGACCACAGAGGGCATCGTGAACACGGCGGAGCATCCGCCGCAAGTATTCGATGACGGGAGGACGTCGTTACAGTCCGGGAGTATGATGGTACTTCGCAAAAGGAGCACAGCAGGCCGGAAACGTGTCATGCTGTGAATCAAGGTGGCACCGCGCTGAATTCAGATTCAACGTCCTTGAGAGATGATCGGAAGATCTCTCTCAGGGGCGTTTTTGTGTTTCACATTTCCTGTGAAACACAAAATGCTCCGCGAGGATGCGCACGCCGCTGAAAGCAAATTCACTAAGCTCGAGAAAACCTCGCTAAGTGAATTTCCATGGCACGCACTAAGCTCGAAAAGACCTCGCTAAGAGCTTCGCCAAGGAAGCTGTCACCTTCCGGTGACCAGCGGCGGCGTCCGGATTGGTCGAATAACGCAGAAAGGCTGAGATTTTTATCTGGGAGAGGAGCGTATATGAAGATCCAGAAAATACCCGAAATGACATCCGAATATGGAAAAACCCGGCAGAACGGGATGGAGTCGGCACTTCCGGCACTGGAGGATGTGCGTAAGATGACCGCAGGAACCGACTGTCACCGGGTTCCGGTTTACCGTGAGCTTCCGGCAGATATGGTCACACCGATCATGGTTCTCCGGAAGCTGAAAAAGGTGTCCGAGCACTGCTTTATCCTTGAATCCGCAGAGGCACAGGAGCGATGGGGCAGGTATACATTTCTCGGCTACGATCCGACGCTGGAGATCCGGTGCCGCGCCGGAAAGATGAAGATCGGCGCGATCACGGTGGAGACAAAGGACCCTGCCTCCTACATCCGTCAGATCATGAAGGAACATAAGGCAGTGCGGATTCCGGAACTGCCGCCGTTTGCGGGCGGACTTGTCGGATATTTTTCCTACGATTATCTCAAATACGCAGAGCCGACGCTCGATCTGGACGCCAAGGATACCGAAGAATTCGAGGACATTGATCTGATGCTGTTTGAAAATGTGATCGTCTTCGACAACGTGAAGCAGAAAATCATCCTGATCTCCAACATGAACGTGGACGAAGGCGAAGCGGGTTATCACAGGGCGGAACGCAATCTGGCAGAGATGCGGGATCTGATCCTTTACGGAAAGCCCGCGGAGGATGTGCCGGGGAAACTGACTTCCGACATGACGCCGTATTTTGACAAAGAAGCCTACTGCGAAATGATCCGGAAGGCAAAGGATCACATCCACGAAGGCGACATTTTCCAGATCGTTCTCTCCAATCGGCTGGAGGGAAGTTTCG
The DNA here is from genome assembly GCF_000711825.1 of [Clostridium] aminophilum DSM 10710. GTDB lineage: Bacteria > Bacillota > Clostridia > Lachnospirales > Lachnospiraceae > Clostridium_R > Clostridium_R aminophilum. The sequence goes on from NZ_JONJ01000010.1 coordinate 45,985, forward strand.
AGGGAACGCTTCTCAATACCTACCGGGTACTGCGGACCGTCAACCCGTCGCCGTATATGTTTTATCTTTCCGGGACCGATGTCGAGACGGCGGGCGCGTCGCCGGAAACGCTGGTAAGGCTCGAGGACGGCGTTCTGCACACCTTCCCGCTGGCGGGAACGAGACGGCGCGGAAAGACGCCGGAGGAGGATCGGGCGCTGGAAGAAGAGCTTCTCGCAGACGAAAAGGAACTGGCGGAGCACAACATGCTGGTGGACCTCGGCCGAAATGATCTCGGCCGCCTCTCGGAATTCGGAAGCGTTGAGGTGGAGCATTATCATCAGATTCTCCGTTTCTCCCATGTCATGCACATCGGCTCGACGGTGCGGGGAAACATCCGGGACGGCCTGGACGCGCTGGATACGATCGGTGCGGTTCTCCCGGCGGGAACGCTTTCGGGGGCGCCTAAGATCCGGGCCTGCCAGCTGATCAACGAACTGGAGGACAACCGGCGCGGCATCTACGGAGGTGCCATCGGTTATATCGATTTTACCGGCAATATGGACACCTGCATCGGCATACGCCTTGCCTATAAGAAAAACGGAAAGGTTTTTGTGAGAAGCGGAGCCGGAATCGTCGCGGACAGCGTGCCGGAAAAGGAGTATGAGGAGTGCATCAACAAGGCGGCCGCGGTCGTGAGAGCACTGGAGGAGGCAGACGGATATGATTTTGCTGATCGATAATTATGACAGTTTTTCCTACAATCTCTTTCAGCTTGTGGGAAGCATCGAGCCGGAGATCCGGGTCGTTCGGAACGATGAACTGACGGTGGCGGAGATTGCGGAACTTTCCCCGGAAGCGGTGATTCTGTCCCCGGGACCGGGAAGACCGGCGGATGCGGGTGTTCTGGAAGAAACCGTGCGGGAGCTGGGCGACCAGATTCCGATCCTGGGGGTCTGCCTCGGTGAGCAGGGAATCTGCGAGGCTTTCGGAGCTGAGATTGTATATGCGAAGAAAATGATGCACGGAAAGCAGTCGATGGCAAAACTGGACCGCTCCTGCCCACTCTTTGCGGGGCTGCCGGAGACGATTCCGGTGGCGCGGTATCACTCGCTGGCGGTCGATCCGAAGACTCTTCCGGAGGAACTGACGGTGACCGCCACGGCGGACGACGGGGAGGTTATGGCAGTGGCCCACAGGACGTATCCGGTCTACGGCGTGCAGTTCCATCCGGAATCCATCATGACGCCGGACGGGGTGAAGGTCCTGGAGAATTTTATCCGGCTTGCGAAAAAACGCCTTGAGAGCGAGAAGCAGAAGAAAGGAACACGAAACGCACCTTGAGAGCGAGGAGCGGAAGAAAGGAACGCGAAACGCACCTTGAGAGCGAGAAGCAGAAGAAAGGAACGCGAAACGCATCTTGAAGAGCGAGGAGCGGAAGAAAGGAACGCGAACGCACCTTGAGAGCAAGAAGCATAGTAACGGTTTGAAAAAAGACAGAACAGGGGGAAGACCATGATTAAAGAAGCGATTGAAAAGATTGTAAACAAGCAGGACCTGACCTATGACGAGGCAAAGACCGTGATGCTCGAGATCATGAGCGGAGAGACTTCCATGACACAGAACGGCGCATTTCTTGCGGCACTGAGCACGAAGTCGGCGAAGGCGGAAACCATCGATGAGATCTCGGGCTGCGCGGAGGCGATGCGGTCTCTCGCGACACCGGTACCGCACCCGGGAATGGAAGTGATGGAGATCGTGGGGACCGGAGGCGACGGAGCGCACAGCTTCAACATTTCCACCACATCTGCCATGGTGATTGCGTCGGCCGGCGTCAAGGTGGCAAAGCACGGAAACCGCGCGGCGTCCTCTCTGTGCGGCACCGCGGACTGCCTCGAAGCGCTGGGGGTCAACATCGCGCAGGATCCGGAAAAGGCGCAGCAGATGCTGAACGATGCGGGATTCTGCTTCCTGTTTGCACAGAAATATCACTCTGCGATGAAATACGTCGGCCCGGTCCGCAAGGAACTGGGATTCCGCACCGTATTCAACATCCTTGGTCCGATCACGAACCCGGCCCGGCCGGAAATGTTCCTTCTGGGCGTCTACGACGAGTATCTGGTGGAGCCGCTGGTAAAGGTTCTGGATTCCCTCGGGGTAAAACGGGCGATGGTGGTTTACGGACAGGAAAAGCTGGATGAGATCAGCGCCTGCGGCCCGACCACAATCTGCGAGCTTCGGAACGGATATTACCGCACCGGTGTGATTCGCCCGGAGGACTTCGGGTTGGCTTCCGGCACCAAAGACGAACTGGTCGGCGGCACGCCGGAAGAAAACGCGGAGATCACAAAGGGAATCCTTGGCGGCACAATCACAGGAACAAAGCGGAATGCCGTGCTGCTGAATGCCGGAGCGGCCCTCTTTGTGGCAGGAAAGGCGGAGAGCATCGGAGACGGCGTAAAGCTTGCGGACGAACTCATCCGCAGCGGAAAGGCAATGAAGACATTGAACCGGGTTGTGGAGTGCTCAAACTCCTGATCATTGAGGGAACGAACGGAAAAACGTACGGAAAGAGCGAATCGTGAGAACGCACAGAAGGCGTGAAACGAGAGAACGAACGGAGGCGCGAATCGAGGGAACGAACGGAAGGCGCGAATCGAGGGAACGAGTCGAAGAAACGTACGGAAACAGCGATGGGGGCGGGTATGAACATTTTAGAGAAACTGGCAGAACATGCGGCCGAACGGGTGGAAGCGTACCGGAGGGAAATTCCGCTTCCGGAGATGAAAGCAAGAGCCATTGAGGCGGCGGACAGGACCGGGAGTGCAGCATTTGCCTTTGAAAAAGCGCTTCGGGGCGAAGAGATCCGCTTCATCTGTGAGTGCAAAAAGGCATCTCCCTCCAAAGGACTGATCGCGCCGGACTTTCCTTACCGGGAGATTGCGGGAACATACGAGTCGGCCGGGGCAGCGGCGGTCTCCGTTCTGACGGAGCCGAAATGGTTTCTGGGAGCGGACCGGTATCTTCAGGAGATTGCGGAGACCGTCGGAATTCCTTGTCTCCGTAAGGATTTCACCGTCGATGAATACATGATCTGGCAGGCGAAGGTTCTCGGTGCCGGTGCCGTGCTTCTCATCTGTTCCATCACGGCCGAGGAGGACCTGAAACGCTATCTCGCCATCTGTGACCGGATAGGACTTTCGGCACTGACCGAGGCGCATGACGAGGACGAAGTGAAGATGGCGGTCCGCTGCGGCGCCCGGGTGATCGGCGTCAACAACCGGAATCTGAAAGATTTTACCGTGGATATTCGCAACAGCATCCGGCTTCGCGAAATGGCGCCGGAAGACGTGATCTTCGTGGCGGAGAGCGGAATCCGGACACCGGAAGACGTGGAGGAACTCCGGAAGAATGGCGTGAACGCGGTACTGATCGGAGAACAGCTGATGCGGGCCGGAGATCCGGCAGCGGAGCTTCGAAGACTTCGGGGAAAAGAACAGTGAGGACAAAGCGATGGCTATGATTAAGATATGCGGATTACGGGAGATGGAAGAGATCGGGGCCTTGAACCGTCTGAAGCCGGATTTCGCCGGCTTTGTGTTTGCACGGTCCTCTGCGCGGTACATTTCTCCGCAGAAAGCGGAAGAACTCCGGAAAAAACTCTGCACGGGCATCCGGTCGGTGGGCGTGTTCCGGGACAGCACGCCGGAAGAGATCGAATATGTGACGGAACACTGTCACGTCGATCTGGTGCAGCTTCACGGCCATGAGGGAAATGACATGATCCGCCGGCTCCAGAAAAAATACCGCGTGATCCGCGGTCTGGCGATTGAGCGGGAGTCGGACATCCGGCTGGCGGAACAAAGTCCTGCCGATTACATTTTGCTGGACCATGGTGCCGGTGGTACGGGAGAAACCTTTGACTGGTCCCTCCTGCAGTCCTGCAGAAGACCGTTTTTCCTGGCCGGAGGTCTCGGACCGGACAATGTGGCACAGGCGATCCAGGAGACCGGGGCCGCGGTGGTGGATGCCAGCAGCCTTCTGGAGACGGCGGGCCGGAAAGATCCCCGGAAGATGGAAGCCTTTGTCCGGGAGGCACGGACATGCCGCAGGAAATCTCGGACGTACAGTCGGAAAGAGGGAACAGACGGAGAGGAAAGTTTAGTGAGGGAAAATCAATGAAGAATAGCAACGGAAAATTCGGTATCCACGGCGGACAGTACATTCCGGAGACGCTGATGAATGCGGTGCACGAGCTCGAAGAGGCGTATAACCGCTATAAGGATGATCCGGAGTTCAGGAAAGAACTGCAGGATCTTCTGAACGATTATGCGGGAAGACCGAGCCGGTTATATTATGCGGAGAAGATGACAAAGGATCTGGGCGGCGCGAAGATCTATTTAAAGAGAGAAGATCTGAATCACACGGGAGCGCACAAGATCAACAACTGCCTGGGACAGGCGCTGCTTGCAAAGAAGATGGGAAAGACCCGTCTGATTGCGGAAACCGGCGCGGGCCAGCACGGCGTCGCGACGGCGACAGCTGCAGCTCTTCTCGGAATGGAATGCGTGGTTTTTATGGGGAAACTCGACTGTGAGCGCCAGGCACTCAACGTGTACAAAATGAAACTTTTAGGAGCAGACGTGGTTCCGGTGACGACGGGGACGGCGACGCTCAAGGATGCGGTTTCCGAGTGCATGAGGGAGTGGACTTCCCGGATCGACGATACCCACTATCTTCTGGGATCGGTGATGGGCCCGCACCCGTTTCCGACGATTGTCCGCGATTTTCAGGCGGTGATCTCCCGGGAGATCAAGGAACAGATTCTGGAAAAGGAAGGACGGCTTCCGGACGCGGTGATCGCCTGTGTCGGCGGCGGTTCCAATGCCATCGGAACCTTCTATCATTTTATCAGCGATGAGAGTGTGAAGCTCATTGGCTGTGAGGCGGCGGGCCGCGGAATCGATACCTTCGAGACGGCGGCAACCATCAATACCGGCCGGCTCGGCATTTTCCACGGGATGAAATCCTATTTCTGCCAGGACAAATACGGACAGATCGCGCCGGTCTACTCCATTTCGGCCGGGCTCGACTATCCGGGAATCGGGCCGGAGCACGCACATCTCCACGACATTGGCCGCGCGGAATATGTACCGGTAACGGACGATGAGGCGGTGGATGCGTTTGAGTATGTCTCCCGCACAGAAGGCATTATTCCGGCCATTGAGAGTTCCCATGCCCTCGCACACGCGATGAAGATTGCACCGGCCATGGGAAAGGATCAGATTCTTGTGATCACGGTTTCGGGCCGAGGCGATAAGGACTGCGCGGCGATCGCGAGATACCGCGGGCAGGAGATCCGTGAGTAGGGACCGTTCAAGAGATCCGTGAGTAGGGCTCGGCCGGAATACCGTGTGAGCCGGTCCGGCAGAGGATTTGATATTGCAGAAAAAGGAGAAGACAGTGAGCAGAATCGGAAATGCATTTAACGATCATAAAGCGTTCATCGCGTTTATTACCGCAGGAGATCCGGATATTCCGACGACAAAGAAAGCGATCATCGAGGCGGTGAGAAACGGTGCCGACCTGATTGAGATCGGAATTCCGTTTTCGGATCCGACGGCGGAGGGACCGGTGATCATGGAGGCGGACCGGAGAGCACTGGAAGGCGGCGTGACGACGGACGATATTTTTCAAATGACACAGGAACTACGGGAGGAGATCGCGATTCCGCTGGTCTATATGACCTATGCCAATGTGGTTTTTTCCTACGGAATGGAACTCTTTGCCGCAAAGGCGAAGGAGGCCGGGATCGACGGCGTGATCCTGCCGGACGTTCCGTTTGAGGAGAAAGATGAGTTTGACGCGGCGTTTGCGGCCGAGGGGATTGACCTGATCTCCATGATCGCGCCGACGTCGGGTGAACGGATCGCGCAGATCGCGAAGGAAGCGAAAGGGTTTATTTACATGGTATCGTCTCTCGGCGTCACGGGCACAAGAACGAACATTACGACGGATATCGGGAAAATGACGGAGATCGTCCGGGCCAATACCGACGTCCCGTGTGCAGTCGGCTTCGGCATCTCCACACCGGAGCAGGCGGAAAACATGGCGAAAGCGTCGGACGGCGCCATCGTCGGCTCCGCGATCATCAAGATTCTCGCGCAGTACGGAAAAGAGGCGCCGGAACATGTTGGAGCATATGTGAAAGGGATGGCGGAAGCAGTACACCGCTAAGATAGAGAGCACATGCGTAAAAAAGACGCAGGAACCGGCTGATGGTTCCTGCGTCTTTTCGCTCGTTGTGCGCCCGGCGGCGCACGTTTTCTAACGGGTGAAAGTCCCGAATCCGCCCGGTAGTGGGAAGGATATAGCCGAAGGCAAGGGTGTCCATCGCGAGATGGAATCTGAAGGAAGCCGGATGTGGGAACAGACTAACCACGGGCAAACCTCTGGCCTGACGAACAGAAACCACATATGAGGTTACGCATGAGGGTAAGACTGCAACACAAGCCGAAGCCCAATAACTACACGGAATCATGTGGGATAAATGTGGCAGGTAGGTGGAGGGAAAGAAACGTGTGGTACCCGGGGAGATCTGCATGGAACGCTTCGAAAGGAGTAAACGTCGCACAAGGAAAACGAGGCGGCGCTGAGCATGCAGAAGTCAGCAGAGGCCATAGTAGCCGAGAGGTGAAGGGCCGAATCAGTAGGAGTCTTTAGTACGACCGAGAAAGGGGGGGAATGCGCACATGGATGCAGAAAACATCAGCAATGATGGCTGCTCACAAAGAGATAGTGCGGAACACAAAGGGTATGTGAGAGCGCATCGCTCATTCAACCGGATATGGAAGGAAAGGGACAGTGCACAGCCGGATCTTTTGGAGAAGATACTGGAAAAAGGCAACCTTAACAGAGCTTTTAAGAGAGTGAAGGCAAACAAGGGAGCGCCGGGAGTCGATGGGATGACCATTGACGAGACGCTTCAGTGGCTGAGGGAACACAACCACGAACTGGTTGACAGGATCAGACGCGGCAAGTACACGCCGAAGCCTGTCAGACGGGTGGAGATTCCGAAGCCGGACAGAGGGGTGCGAAAGCTTGGCATTCCTACCGTCACAGACCGTACCATCCAACAGGCCATGACACAGCAAATGATACCGATCTACGAGCCACTGTTCTCGGACGGAAGCTACGGCTACCGACCGGGACGGAGCGCCAAAGACGCCATTCGGAAGGTGAAGGAGTATGCGGAACAGGGCTACACCCATGCAGTAAGCCTCGATCTATCGAAATACTTCGACACCCTCAACCACGAGATTCTTGTGAACCTTCTGCGGAAAGAGATCAGGGACGAGCGAGTCATTCAGATGGTAAAGAGGTACCTCAGAAGTGGTGTTATGGAAAACGGAGTGGTCATCGACACTGAGGAGGGATCACCACAGGGAGGAAACCTTTCCCCGCTGCTGGCGAACGTCTACCTCAATGAGTTCGATCAGGAGTATCTGAAACGGGGAGTTCCGTGCATCCGCTACGCGGACGATATCGTCCTGTTGGCGAAGAGTGAACGAGCCGCAAAGAGACTTTTGGAGACGAGCACGAAGTATCTTGAAGGAACCCTGAAGTTAAAAGTGAACCAAGAGAAGAGCCGTGTCGTCAGCGTGTTTGCGATCCGAAATTTTAAATATCTCGGTTTTGCACTGGGAAGGAATGGCGGAGGAATATATGTCCGCGTTCATCTGAAGTCGATGAAGAAGTTCAAAGACCATCTGCGCGAATACTCTTCCCGTAGACGCTGTCAGAGCATCAGACCAAGCCTGGAAAAGATCAAGGTCTATGTCAGAGGGTGGATGAACTACTACGGAATCGCAAGCATGAAGAATCCGATCGATGATCTCAACGGATGGCTGTACCGACGGATCCGCATGTGCATCTGGAAGCAGTGGAAACTGCCAAGGACTAAGAAACGGCATCTCATAAACCTTGGGATACAGGAGTACTATGCACACATGGCGGCTAACAGTCGAAAAGGCTACTGGAGAACGGTCAACACGACAACGGTAAAACGAGCGTTGTCAAAAGAAAGACTGATACGTTCAGGCTTCTATGACTTAGCCATTGCGTATCAGTCAGTGCACGTCAACTATTGAAAGCGCCGTATACCGAACGGTACGTACGGTGCTGTGAGAGGACGGGGGCTAATCACCCCCTCCTACTCGATTGGCCCGGCTGCCGCGCAGGCGGGAATGCACTAACTCGAAAAAACGCGTTACGTGCGTAAAAAAAGAACACCCAGCCGAAGACGACCGGGTGTTTTTCGGATCTCCGAGCAGGCACTGGTTGGATACCTAAAGGGAGATGATCCTGAACAGATTTCGCGGATGGCGCGCGTAAACGGAGTAATACGTTTGGAATTTCGAGGTTTCTTTGGTATTATGCGTCATCGTAAAAACCTGTCAAGAAAGCTTTTATAACCGTTCAATAAGTTAATGCACAAAGCACAGTCTTTATTGCACGTTCATCGAAAAAAATAAATTTTTCCAACGATTACACACATTTTATTACGAAATGGCGTTTCCGTCAAGTTTCGGCAGTTTTGCCGCCGAGAGTGTTATTCGGAAAATCCCGGTCCAGATCATAGCCGAGAATCTGCAGATAATTCTCAATCAGCCGCACGGTACCGGTGATTCCGGTTTTGTCCGTGTGGATGACAAGGTCGTAATCTTCCGGATTATCCCAGCTTCTGCCGGTGTAATAGCGATAGTAGTCGCGCCGCTCGCGGTCAATGCGTTTGATGTTTTTGTCGAGCTCATTCGGCAGATAGAGATTCATGGCAGCAACACGCTTTTTCCGTAATTCAAAGGAGGCATTCAGATGAATCCGGATCAGATCCTCCCGGCCGTCCAGAACATAATTGGCGCACCGGCCGATGATGATGCAGGATTCTTCTGTCGCCAGTCTGCGGATGACATTGGACTGAAAACGGAAGAGGTTGTCCGCGGAAACCAGATCGGATCCGAAGGACGGGCGGCTGATCTCCGGCGCCATGCTTCCGATGATGCGATAGAGGAGGCGGTTGCCGGCTTTCTCGTCAGCAATATGGAAGTAGCTTTCCTTGATGCCGCTCTCGTCGGATGTCATGCGGAGAATGCTCTTGTCGTACAGATTGATGCCGAGATCTTTGGCAAGCAATGCGCCGATATCGGCACCTCCGCTGCCGAACTGACGTGAAATCGTGATGACCACTTTTTTATCTGTCATGGAAATGCCTCCTGTGAATCAATCGAGAATTACAGACCTTCGATCTCGCCGCTGAAAACTTCCGTTGCCGGACCGGTCATATAAATGCAGTTGTCGGTGCGGTTCCACTCGATGGTGAGGGTTCCGCCGAGAACTTTTACGTCAACCCTGTCATCGACAACGCCGTGAAGCATTGCGGCAGCCGCACATGCACAGCAACCGGTGCCGCAGGCAAGTGTCTCGCCGGAGCCGCGCTCCCAGACGCGCATGTCAATGTGACCGCGGTCTACCACATGGATGAATTCCGTGTTGGTGCGGTCCGGAAAACGCCCATGTGTCTCAAAGGACGGTCCGATCTTCGGAAGATCCATGGTCCACGGGTCCTCCACAAAGACAACGGCGTGCGGATTGCCCATGGAAATGCCGGTAAATTTCCATTCCTTTCCGTCCACGCAAATGACCTCATCGAGTTCGGACGTCTGTTCCGGCTGGCCCATATTGACGGTGACGGAAGAAACCTTTCCGTTTTCGACGGTCATCTTCAGATGCTTGATTCCCGAGCCGGTTGCGACATCGATTTCCGGGTGGTCGACAATTCCATGATCATAGACATATTTGCCGACACAGCGGATTCCGTTTCCGCACATGGCACCCCTGGAACCGTCGGCGTTGTACATATCCATCTCACAGTCTGCAATCCCGGACGGGCGGATGATGATCAGGCCGTCGGAACCGATGCCGAAATGACGGTCGGAGACGCGGATTGCCGCTGCGGAAGGATCTTTTACCAGTTCGCGGAATCCGTTGACATAGACATAATCATTGCCGCATCCGTGCATTTTTGTAAATTTCATAGAAAAACCTTTCTGTGTATTGCTGGAACAAAGGAACATCGGGCGAAGGTCAGGCCAGCGCCCGAAGCTGTTCGCAAAGCTCATTGGAGAGAGTGATCTCACCGGTGTATCCGACATCGCACATCATGAAGATCTCGCCGTTTTCGGAGATTTCAACCTGAAGTGTGCCTCCCGGCATATGAACATACATGTTCCGGTCTGCCAGACCCATGCGGTATGCCGCGCAGGCCGCCGCGCAGGCACAGGTTCCGGAAGAAAGGGTGTAACCGGCACCGCGCTCAAAGATCTCGATCTGAATATTGGTGCGGTCGAGCACATTTAACAGCTGTGTGTTGACCTTTTCCGGGAAATACGGTGCGGTCTCGGAGACCTGTCCGATCCGGCATACGAGATCTTTGGAAATGTCATTCATCCAGATGACGCAGTGCGGATTGCCCAGAGAAAGGCAGGTTGTGACATACGGAATACTGCCGAAGGTCATGACTTCGTTGATGATCTCGCGGCGGCTTCCGGTAACCGGAATCTCATCGCTCCAGAAGGTCGGTTTTCCCATGGAAACCTTGAGACGCGTGTTCTGCTCGTTTTCGTAGACAACGGTCTCCTCACCGGAGGCGGAATCAAAAGATGCCGTGTTTTTCTCAACATATCCGTGGTCGCGGAGATACCGCGCGAAGATTGCCATACCGTTTCCGCCCTTCGGCGCTTCGCTTCCGTCTGAATTGTAGATTTTGACGCCGAGGCGGTCATTATCAAAACACGGTCCAACCAGAACACCGTCGGCACCGATGCCGAAATGGCGGTCGCAGAGTTTTGCGATGGCCTTCGGACCGAGCGCCATTTTGTTGCGGGCCGGATCGTAGATCAGATAGTCATTACCCATGCAGTGATACTTCTGAATGGTGAACTGTTCCATGTCGAATCACTCCTGTCTTCATGCTGAAAAATCGTCATTACCTCTTTGTATTATATCCGAATTGTTGGAAAAAAACTATATAATCCGTATTTTGACAGGCGAAAAGATGATACAATAGAAAGCGGTCAAAACAGGAAAAATGAGGACAGACAAATGAAAGAAATGAAAGCGGAACCGGAGCTGAAAGAGGTAGCCGAAGCCATTGGCAGAGCACTGGAGATTGATCCGGAGGGGATACGGGAGAATACGGTATTTACGGAAGACCTGTACGCGGATTCCTTTGACATGGCAATGATCCTGACGGAAGCGGACGAGACCTTCGGGACAATGCTTCCGACGGAACTGGCGGAGACGCTGATTACCGTTCGGGATCTGATGGACGCCATCCGGATGTACCGGGACCTTCCGGCCCCGGAGAAACCGGTCAGATGGTTCTCCGGAAGAGAATATTGATCGGATTTGTCGTGGATTTGTTGACATCGTCCGATTGCCGTCGTATAATTCGGTCAGAAAATAAAAATATTTGATAATCTTCAGGGCGGGGTGCAATTCCCGACCGGCGGTAAAGCCCGCGAGCCGAAAGGCATGATCCGGTGAGATTCCGGGGCCGACAGTAAAGTCTGGATGGAAGAAGATGGTCGCACATGAGAGATCGGTGTATCTTTCGTGATTTTTGATGTGTATTTCGCCCTGCAGTATGCTGTACTGCAGGGCGTTTTGTGTTATGGGAGGTGTCTTGGAACGCTTCTGCGGCTCAGACGATTCCCGCATCTCCCCGGTGCTCCGGGGAGGGTAAAACGACATTTGCCTGCGGACTTTGTTCCGGCAATACACTTCCATCCGCCCGGTTCCGGGTATGTATCCCCTGAAGAGGAAAGGAACTCAATGAAAACAGAATATGACGCGGCATTTATGCGTCGGGCGATCGAACTGGCAAAAAAGGGAAATCCATTTTGCCATCCGAATCCCCTGGTCGGTGCCGTCATCGTCCGGGACGGACGGATTCTTGCCGAAGGCTGGCATGCGCGGTACGGTGGACTTCACGCAGAGCGGGAGGCCATTCGCAGCCTTACGGAACCGGCGGACGGCGCTGCGCTCTATGTGACGTTGGAGCCGTGCTGCCATCAGGGAAAACAGCCGCCCTGCACGGATGCGGTGATCTCCGCGGGGATCCGGACGGTGGTGATCGGATCCCGGGATCCGAATCCGAAGGTGGCCGGCAAAGGAGTGAAAAAACTCCGGGAGGCAGGCATTACCGTGTATGAGGATGTTCTGAAGGACGAGTGTGACGCCCTGAATCCGGTCTTTTTTCACTACATCACAAAGAAGATGCCCTATGTCCGGTATAAGTTCGCCATGACGGCGGACGGAAATACGGCGGTGCAAAGCGGGGAATCCAAATGGATCAGCGGACCGGCATCCCGGGAACTGGTGCAGCGGATGCGGAGTGAAAATATGGGCATCATGGTCGGAATCGGAACGGTTCTGGCGGATGATCCGATGCTCACCTGCCGGTTGGAGGGGGAAAACTTCCGGAATCCCATCCGGATCATTCTGGACAGCCGGCTGAGGATTCCCATGGATTCCAGGATCGTGCGGACCGCGGGAGAATATCCGACGATTGTCTGCGCAGCGGAACGGAGTGCGTCCGGGGATGAGAAGACTGTGACAGCAGACAAGGACCGGTATGCAGCAGAGAAGGGGAATACTGTGCCGGAAGACAAGGACCGGGATGCAGCGGAGGAAGGGAATATCGTGCCGGCAGACCCTTCCGAAGAACAGAAGGAAAAAGAGAATGCATTACGCCGTGCGGGAATCACGGTTCTGCGGATTCCGGTCAACCGGAAAACGGGCCGGCCGGATCTGAAAACGCTGATGGCCCGGCTGGCGGAACGGGAGATCGACAGCATCCTGCTGGAAGGCGGCGGAACGCTGGCCGCGAATGCACTCCGCGAGGGGATCATTCAGGAGGCGGACGCCTTTATCGCGCCGAAGCTTTTCGGCGGGCGGGGACATGCGCCGATGGAGGGCGAGGGCGTCGCGCTTCCGGAGGAGGCGTGGAAACTGGAGATCATGGAAATCCGGCGTTTTGCGGATGACTTCTTTATCCGTTACCGCGTAAAGGAGGAAGACGATGTTTACGGGGATCATTGAGGAAACCGGTACGATTCGCCGGATGGAACTCCGCGGCAATTCCGGTGTCATCGATGTGGAAGCGCATGGGATTATGGACGATGTGCAGGTCGGCGACAGCATTGCCGTGAACGGCGTCTGCCTGACCGCGTTTGAAGTTCGGCCGGACGGATTTCGCGCCGACGTCATGGCGGAGACCGTGCGGAGAAGTTCCCTCGGAACGCTTTTGCCGGGGCAGTATGTGAATCTGGAGCGGGCAATGGCAGCAGGAAGGCGATTTGGCGGCCATATCGTGACCGGCCACATTGACGGCACCGGTGTGATCACCGGAAGGCGAATAGAAGAAAACGCGGTGTGGGTGACAATCGAACCGAAGGATAGAGATTTCATGCTGATTGTGGAGAAAGGGTCCGTGGCGATCGACGGAATCAGTCTCACTGTGGCGAAAAAAGACCGGAACTCTTTTTCCGTCAGCGTGATCCCCCATACGGGGGGAGAAACAACGCTTCTGGAAAAGGCGGAAGGGCAAACGGTCAATCTCGAGTATGACATCGTCGGAAAATATGTACAGGAACTGCTGAAACCCATGGCGGTTGCGGAGGGCGGAGTCTCCGGAGGGAAAGAAACGTATCAGGGCGGAAGCACGCTCACAATGGAAATGCTGAAGGAGTACGGGTTTTGACGGAGGTAACTCAAACGGATGAAACGAAAGGAAGAGCGGAGGAACATGAAGCAGGAAACATTTTTGACCAAAAAATCGGCAGAAAAAAAGGCAACATATCGCTACAACCGGATTGAGGAGGCGCTGGAGGCGCTGCGGCGCGGAGAAGTCATTCTCTGCACGGATGATCCGGACCGGGAAAATGAGGGCGACATGATCTGTGCGGCACAGTTTGCGACGCAGGAGAATATCAATTTTATGGCAAGTTTCGGAAAGGGTCTGATCTGCACACCGATGAGCGCGGAACACGCGGCAAGACTTGGTCTTCCGCCCATGGTTTCGGAGAACACGGACAATCATGAGACCGCATTTACCGTATCCATCGACCATCGGGAGACGACCACCGGGATCTCGGCGAAAGAGAGAGCATTTACCATGCTGCGGTGCGCGGAGCCGGGTACCCGGCCGGAGGATCTGCGGCGGCCGGGACACGTCTTTCCGCTGGTGGCGAGAAAGGGCGGTGTTCTGGTGCGAAACGGCCATACGGAGGCGACGGTGGATCTTCTGCGCCTTGCGGGACTCACGGAATGCGGCGTGTGCTGCGAGGTAATGGATGAGGACGGCACCATGATGCGGACGCCGAAACTCTGGGAGATGGCAAGAGAACGGAACCTGGTGTTCATCACCATCCGCGAGCTTCAGGATTACATCCGCATTCACGAAAAACATGTGGTGCGGGAGGCGGAGGCCCATCTTCCAACGATTTACGGGGATTTCCGGATGTACGGTTATATCAATGACATTACCGGAGAACACCATGTGGCGCTGGTCAAGGGCAGAATCGGCGAAGGGGAACACGTGCTCTGCCGCGTGCATTCCGAGTGCCTGACCGGTGATACCTTTGGCTCTCTTCGCTGCGACTGCGGAGAGCAGCTTCACCGTGCGATGCGGATGGTGGAGCAGGAGGGGCGGGGCGTGATCCTCTATATGCGGCAGGAGGGAAGAGGAATCGGTCTCATCAATAAGATCCGGGCCTACGCGCTTCAGGAACAGGGAATGGATACCGTGGAGGCCAATGTCCGCCTCGGATTTGCGCCGGACCTTCGCGAATACTGGGTCGGAGCGCAGATCCTGCGGGACCTCGGCTGCAAGTCTCTGCGGCTCCTCACCAACAATCCGGACAAAGTGTACCGTCTGGAAGAATTCGGGCTGAAAATTGACGAGAGAGTGCCGATCGAGGCGAAACCGCAGAAATTCGATTACCGATATCTTATGACAAAGAAGACGAAGATGGGACATATGCTGACACAGCTTCCGGTAACCGGAGAGATGAGCTGATCAGACAGGAAAAGGCGAAGACCGGTATGGAAAAGAAAACGTCAGCATATGGTGCGCTGCTCTGGAATCTGACGGTCCGTTCCGCGCACAACAACTGACGTTCTGAGATATTGAAAAGGATTACTGAGGAAGAGTAAAAAAGAAGAGGAGAGAAACCAATGAGAAATATTCAGATGATGGAGGGAAATGTTGTCGCACCGGAGGGAATGCGTGTCGCCATCGCGGCGTCCCGCTTCAATGAGGTGATCACTGGAAAACTTCTGGACGGGGCTGTGGACGGGCTGGTCCGTCATGGGGCGGCGGAAGACCACATCACGGCTGTTTGGGTTCCGGGAGCCTTTGAACTTCCGGTAATTGCCATGAAACTGGCACAGTCCGGCAAATTTGACGCGGTGATCTGCGTCGGGGCAGTGATCCGCGGACAGACATCGCATTACGACTATGTGTGTAATGAAGCCTCAAAGGGAATTGCGCAGGTTGCGCTGACCACCGGCGTGCCGACTCTCTTCGGCGTGGTCACGGCGGAGAATATTGAGCAGGCCATTGCGAGAGCGGGCTGCAAGGCAGGAAACAAGGGCTTTGACTGCGCGCTCTCCGCCATCGAGATGGTGAACCTGATCCGGCAGATCGGATAAGATAAAAAAGAGAAAAAAAGAGATAAAAAAGAGAACTCCGTCCCGCGGGACGGAGTTCTCCGAATGTCGGCGTTTGATGTAGAAGTTGTTGCGCATCAAACATCAGCGGTTGATCTTGAAGTTGCTGTCGTTTAAACAGCAGCGCCTGCCGGATCAAGAGTCATGACCGGTGAATATCCGTTATCTGCAAAGATCGCCAGACGACCGTTGCGGATTGCGAAACGAAGTGTTCCGTATTTCGCAAGCAGTTCATTGAGATCGGCAGCAGTGATCACAAACTGTCCCGCTGAGGTCCGGAAGGTCATGTCAGTATATTCTGCGGTGAGGATGTTCTTCATCTCTTCCGCGGAGAATGTGACAGAACTCTTGCCTTCGCCGAAGGTATAGGAGCATTCTGTTCCGCTGGCGATGATGCTGTCAGCAGAAGCAGTTCCGGTTGCACCGGTTGTGCCGGATGCCGGCGGATTGCCGTCACCGCCATTGCCTTCGCCGCCGTTACTGTCACTGGTGTCGGGGATCAGGGCAAGGGACATGCTGATCATGACGCCGCCGCCCTTCGGAACGATGAGGTAGTAGTCGCCGTTCGTGTCACGCTTCAGGGAAACGGTCTGGTCTGCGTCGCTGTAAGCGGAAGTGACATAGTATCCTTCCGGAATATTGAGTTTCACAGCAACTTTCTCGCCCTCTTTGCCGACGGAGTAGACGGAACCGTTCTTGCTTTCTTTCTGATTGGCAGAGGTGAAAGAAACCGAATCCGTCCAATCCGGATCGACTTTCAGAATGTAGTCGATGGATTTTTCCAGTTTTTCGGTTGCTTCGGTGGCAGCATAACCGCTTGATGTCTTCTCCGCAATCAGAGAATCGGTTCCGGATTCAATCTTCCAGACAGTGAGATTCAGGGAAGACTTCGAGTCACTCATGACGGAAACCGCAGGTCCATTATCGGCGATCAGCGTTCCCTCAATGACGATGTCGGAGGTAAAACCTTCCGCGGTTGTCAGATCCATGATGCCGGTTCCGGAACTTTTTACGTCTCCGGCGATCTGCATCGCCAAAGTGGAGCCCGAGGTATCCATCGGAGAATCGATGGGGCTGATCTGGATACCTGCACTGGTTTCATCACCGAATGCATAGATACCGCCGCCTGTCCGGAACAACAGGAGGGAGCCGGCGTCGTCAATGTCTGCATTTACGCCGACGGCGCGGAGACCTTCCGCATATACACCGCCTTCACCGACAAAGGTATCGATGTAACCATTTACTGAGTTCATGTCCACGCCAATGGCTGAGTCTGTTGTTGATATGGCTTCGACGCCGTTCGCGATGGTAGCGAGAATTCCACCGTTATTGGTTTTGAGATCCAGTCCGGTTGCGGCCCCTTTGGTAGACGTAGCTTCGACCGTTCCTAAGATCTGCACGCCGCTTGCGTGACCGGAATTGACCGATGTCATATCCACACCGGTTGCCATTCCGCCTTCCGAGGTTGAGGAGACATTGCCATCGACGAGCACGTAAGCATTCGGATAATTGTATTCAGAATCTGTTCTGCTGTTGACTTCGAGACCTGTGGTATTTCCGTTCACACCGGTGGCGGTAATTCCGCCGTCAACGTATAAATCGCTGTAATCGGTTGTTGTCGTTACGGAAGCGCCGACGGAAGTGGTTTTTCCGGCAGATGAGACGTTGATGTTGCCGGTGGTTACTGCGACATTACCTTCGCCGGCGTTGTTCAGCATTACACCGTTTGTATTGAAATTGCCTCCCGTGGCAGAAACCGTTATATTTCCGCCGGAGTGAGGGGTCTCTTCGTTGCTCTTACCGATAGTGACGCCAATCCGGTCGACGTCGTTAGCATCGCTGGTGTTGGTGACCTCAACGCCGGTGACGGTGCCTTCGTCCTGCTGATTGGTCACGGTTACATTACCGGTTACTTGAACGCTCATGTCCTTATCTAACTGATCTGTTGCCTGTATACTCACACCCGTGCTGCTGTCTGTGTTGACAGAGCGGTCTATGGTGGGAGAATCATTGACCACGTTAACCGGACCGGTGGGGTCAATGTCGGCAAATACCGGTGTGACTGCGGACATGGTAAAATACACGGCCGCAGTTATGCCTGCGGTAAGTCGTTTGTTCATGCATATACCTCCTTTTTTTTGAATGTTCACGTTTCAAAATATATATAGGTTTATTACGACAATCTTACGAAAAAAATAACTTAGTAGAAGATATTTTTTTGGCGTTTAGCGACAGTCGCCAGGGCCTCATGTAAGCGTGGGTTTCGGCTTGCTTAGCGGCAGTTTCCAGGGACTCACCGGGGCGTTGGCGTCGGCGAGTTAGCCGCGTAAAAAAACTGCCGCTTTCGGACGGCAGTTTTTGCTCAAAGGCTGTATGTGTTTTGTGTCGTGAAAGCCGTCCGTCAGGCCGGTTTCACGGCGGGATGGGGCATATCATGGGGATGCCGGCATTAGGAAACCGTGTTTTCGACCACGTCCGGATCGACGGTCTTAAATGCTGTAGTATTATTGTCACCGTAAGCATTCATGTGTCCCTCCTCGACCGCAAAGCGAACGGTGGCGAAGTTGTTTACCATGGTCCAGAGATCTGCTGACGGGAAGGTGAAATTGCCGGCCGATGTCATGAAGGTCAGTTCGGTCAGTCCGCTTTCCAGAAGAGCTTTCAGTTCTGCGGTGGAGAGGACTACTTCCATCTGGTTTTTCCGTAATGTAAGGGAGTAGTGGGATCCGCTGCGGGAGAAATTATGGCTTTCATACTCAGCCGGCGGATTGCCGGAGTAGTTATCATCTTCGCCTCCGCCATTGTTCGAAACCGGCACCAGTTTCAGGTTGATCATAACGCCTCCGCCGTCGGGAACCACAAGAAGGTACTCATTACCACTGACATGTTGGAGAGCGGTCCTGGATTCATCGCTGTATGCCGAGTCAATGGTATATCCGTCCGGAACATGGAAGGTCACGGCAATTTTTTCGCCTGCTTTTCCGACGTCGTAGGTATAACCACCGACCGTTTTCCGTGCCGCAGTGAGATCGGTATAATCCGACGCGTTTGGCGCAACCTTGATGATGTAGTCAATGGCTTTTTCGAATTCCTGTGCTGTTTTCGAATCGGCGTATCCGGCTTCCGTCTGTTCCGCTACCAGCTGACCGGTTTTGGACTCAAGTTTCCAGACGGTGAGATCCAGACTGGACAGGGACTGGGTAACGACGGAGACGGCAGGACCGGCCTCGGCGATGACAGCGCCCTCCACAACAAGATTTGTCTTCACTCCGTTGATGGTGTTCATGTCCACGATGCCGGTGCCGGAGCTTTCCACATTTCCATCCGAAACGATGGTGATCTTGGAGTCGGAGGACAGGATCGGACCATCGATCACATTCTCAATATGGATTCCGGCAGAATCTTCGGTACCGGTTGCGAAAATTCCGTCCTTTACTTCGATGAGGATGTTCGAAGTAAGTCCGGCGAACGCAGTTGCGGAAACGCCGGTCGCCTCTCCGCCCTCTGCGTGGATTCCGCCATGTACCAATAGGCTTTCTGTACCGCCGTCTGCCCGCAACGCTGCTCCGACAGCGGTTTCTCCCGTCTGGGTTTTGGCCGTTATATCATCCAGAATATATATGTGAGAGGCTCCATCTCGGATATACTGATTCACACCGGTTGCGTTTCCGGATGTGGAATCGGCGGTTACGCTGCCGTAGATAAAAGCTTCCGACCGGTTTTCCGGAAGATCATTATACGCGGAATTCAGAGATACACCGGTTGCGTCTTTATTTTTCGAGGAAGCCTTGACATTTCCGTAGACATTGACGGTGGAGTAAGCCCCATCTTCTTCAGGCATCTCCGTCGGAGCGCAGTCTTCTATGGAAAGACCGGCTGTATATGCATTGTCATTCCGGGCGGAAATACCGTCGTAAATGGTCAGATCGGTTTCTCCGCCATTGGAAGAAACCGAAGCACCGTTCGTTTGAAATCCTCCGGTGGCAGTTACATCGATTTTTCCTGTGTTAACGTTGACAGGGACGGTACCTTCGTTCGTAATGTTAACACCGTTTGCTCTTCCGTTTTCTCCGGTGGATGTAACGGTGACCGTTCCGCCGGTATGATTTCCATGACCGTCATCCTGACCGATGGATACGTTGACCGAACCATCAGTGAAGTCACTATACACTTTAACACCGGATACGGAGTCATCATAGTCCGCGTTCGAGTTCTGAACCTTCACATCGCCGGTTACATTGACGCTGACGTTTTCCGGGTCGGCTCCCGATTCCTGGGCAGTTACATCCACACCGACTGGATCGGTGGTGTCTACCGAACCGTCGAGAGTGCCGGACTCGTTGTAAATGTCATACGTTTCGTGTCGAACCGTTTCCGCCAGTGCCGGAACGCCGGTGGCCAGTGTCAGCAATGTGCCTGCGGTGATCCAGACGGCCATTTGTTTTTTCATAAGCTCCTCCTGTCATTTTTTACAATGTTTGACGGAATGACAAAATATTACAAAAAATATTATAGGAGTCTTTACCAAAAAAACAATAATGCCTGTTATGCAAAGCAAGAAAACGGTAATGAATACCAAAAGAATAAGGCGGATGGTAGAAGGAGAGAAAAATATAAGAGAAAACAAAAAAGGGACTGCCGAAAGCAGTCCCGGGATTTCTTTATTTTAAAAGCCCTGCTTCCCGGTAGGCTTTTTTCGCGCCCGGATGAAGCGGGATCGGAAGATCCGTGCAGAGGAACTCCGGGTTGCTTAACTCTCCGAGAACCGGAATTGTTTTGGAGAGGTCGCCGGAAGAGCGGATCAGCGTTTGCGTGATCTTCTCAGCGGTTTCATCGTCCATGGATGCGCTGACGCACAGAAGACACTTGATACCGAAGGTTGCGATGGCATCCGTCTGTCCGCGGTAGGTGCCTGCCGGAATCGTCGTGAGATGATAGGCCGGATTCTTTGAGAGAATTTTTTGCAGTTCGTCATGGCGGAACATCAGAAGACGGATGTCCATTTTTTCTGCTGTCTCAGTGAGACTTGCAATCGGGATGCCGGCAAAACCGTGGACTGCGGTGACTTCTGACTTTGAAAGTCGGCTCAGGGTATCACCGAAACCGGTATTGAGAATCCGGTTGTCAGAATCAATGCCGAGGGTTTCCAGAACAATGCGGCCGTTGCGGTCCGTGGAAGAGCTCGCCGGTCCGTTTGCGATGATCTGATCTTTCAGATCATGGACAAAGGTAATGCCGGAACTTTTGGGGGCAATCCAGTTGGACATACTGGAGTAGACGGCTCCGAGTACCCGGATGTCCTTCGAATCTTTTCCGGAAAACGGCGGAAGATCCTGAAAGGCGTCATAGGCCGTGTCACCGCTGACAAGAGCCATATCAAACCGGTTTTTGACGAGATCGGTGACATTGGTGACCGAACCGCTGGATGCGGAAACGTTGATTTTCAGATTGCTGTCGTTGTTCTCAAGCGCTTTGGCGATGGCGTTGCCGGCCGGATACATGCTTCCGCCGGTGTCTGCTGTTCCGATGGTGAGAACGACCGGAGAAGCGGCCGGAGCGGGGATATCGTCATTCAGCGATGCATTGGATGATGCCGCCCCCATTCCGGAACCGGAACAGGCTGAAAGCGAGAGCATGATGACCGGCACAGAAGCGAGGAATACCGTGCGAAGACAGGTTTGGAAGAATGCCTGCAGACGGGCAGGCGATTCGCTCTGCTTTCGTATAATCTCTCTGTGCATGATGCTCCTCCTTGCAGATTGTTTGGCGGATATACCGCCGGATAGACCCGGATGATGAAGGTGTTGAAGAATGTTGATTCCTGTCCGTATTGCGGTGACATTTGCACACCGGTATCGTCCGGACCGGCAGATTTCGACAAAAATGATCTTCCGGTAGAATATTGTAAGAAATTATATCACAAAAAGGCCTGTCCAACAATGAATGATCGGACAGGTCTTTTCAAAAGGGGGAATTCAGCTTTTTTCTTTCCGTGTTTTCCTTTTTGTCCGGAATAATATCCGGAAGCGATCATCCAACGAAGTTGGAGAATACGGAAAGGAAGATCGGATTGTAGATATCATCTACGATAACCGCCCAGGACGGATAGAGAACCCATGCAACGGTGTGCCAGCCGTACTCATCCATCAGAGCCTTTTCATTTGCAACGGAGTTCGGACCGGAACCGCAGCCCCATCCGCAGTTTCCGCCGGTCATGATCGCAGCACCGTAATCGCGGCCGAACATGTTGAAGGAAACGAAGAGACCGAACAGAGCCATCAGGATTGCCTGAGCCAGAAGAACAACGCCCATCTGTCCGGCTACCGGGGCAAGCTTTGTGATGTCGATGGTCATCAGAACCAGTGCAAGGTAGAGTTCCAGGAACATGTGCTCGATGGCGTCAAATTCCGGAGCATATGTCTCGCTGCCGGTTGCCTCGATGATATTTCTGGCGATTGCGCCGGCGAAGAGGCAGCCGATGAATTTCGGCATCTCGATCATCGGGATGTTATCCAGAAGCACGTAGATCGGCATACCGAGCGCTGCGATGAGAAGAGCTCTTGCCAGAGCAACGGTCATTCTGGTGTTGTTCAGCGGATTCACAGAGCTTACTTCCTCGATCTGCGGCTGATCGTTCGGGTCTGCCTTCAGGCCGTGACGGCGGATGAGGAATGCAGCGACCGGTCCGCCGATGAGAGAACCCATGATGTTTCCGCAGGTACCTGCAGCGACGCCGACAGTGGTTGCATCGGCGATGCCCTTTGCCTCAAAGATCGGTCCGAAAGCAGAAGCGGTACCGACGCCGCCGGACATTGCGGCGGAAGAACACTGGAGTGCCAGGAGCGGGTTCAGGCCGACTGCTCCGCCGACAACGACGCCGACGATATCCTGCAGTGTGATGAGCAGGCAGGCTGCAACGGCGATCATGAAAACGAGTTTTCCGCCCGCCTTGGAAACAAGGGAAGTGGAGAAGCCGTAACCGACACACATAAAGAAGAGGTTCTGGCAGAGATCCTTCATGACTGTTGTGTCAAAGGAAAGTCCGATGATTCCCGCGCCCTTGATGGCGGAAACGATGACGGAGAAAATGATACCGGAAACAACCGGTGCCGGGATCGCGTATTTTCTCAGCGCTTTCGAGTGAGCGACGATGTAGCGGCCAAGGAAAATTACGATGGCAGCCAGTCCCAGAGTAGTCAGGTATTCGAACTTAAAGGTATTGAGCGCCCCATTTTCGCCCGCCTTAAAAGTACCGAAATACTTCATGATGAGTTCCATTTTGTACCTCCTTCTACTTAACCATTCCATGGTTATCTCTTGTACAGGAATCATTGTATAAAAGCAGATACAGCAGTTCAATTTATGTAAGTTTGTAAATATTTAAGTAAGTAATGTAAATACAAAAAACTTCAGAATATCATCAAAAAATAGGATAATATTTCAAAATAAAACAAGCAGCCGGCTTGTGTTCTTCGGCGGAATGTCGAAAAAACAAGTCTGACTGCTTCTTTTTGTGTCTTTTTTGCCGTGATGGTCCGGGCGGATAAACTTTTCTGCCGGGATGAGCCGCCGGCGGGCCGCAACGTGCCTGGCAGGTTCTGTCCGATGCTCTGCGTAAAGCAAAGCCGGAAAGCTTATCTTCAGACTTTGCAATACTTGTAATGAATACCCGGACGTCCGCCGGTCTGGTAGTCGATGGTGCTGGTGAGCTCGCCGATTTCCAGCATGTGGTTGACGTAGCGCCGCACGGTGATGCGGGAGAGATTTACCTCTTTGGAGATCTGTTCGCTGGTAAAGCTGTCCTCCGGATGTTTTTTCAGAAAATTGCGGATCAGATTCAGGGTAGGGGCGTTGAGCCCCTTGGCGAGGGTGTTTTTCCCCGGTTCCCCGGAGAATGACGGAGAGATCAGACGGTCGATATCGGACTGACTGACGGTTCCGGAAGTGCCGGACAGGACATTCATGCGAGCCGAGAAACGCTCGAGAGCGGAGCGGAAACGCTCATACTCGAACGGTTTGACCAGATAGTCCACCACACCGTGACGGAAGAGAGAGGTTACGGTCTCGGTGTCATTGGCCGAGGTGACCATGATGATGGCCGGTGACCATCCTGTCCGGTGAAGCTGGTTGATGAACTCGTCTCCGTTCATCTCCGGCATGAAATAATCCAGGATGATCAGATCGGTGTGATCAAAATCGGCTCCCTTCAGTGCGCTGATTCCGCCGTCAAACATGCCGGTCACACGAAAACCGGCGGTCATTTCCACATATTGTCTGTCGATGGCAGCGACCATCGGATCGTCTTCTATAATAATCACGTTGAACATAGGTCAGCAGTTCCTCCTTATTCCTTATTGACATTGTACATTCCGGGCGGTTTGCCGGCAAGTCGGTTTCATTCGCTGTTCTGTCTGGCAAACGTAACGGTAAAACAGGTTCCCTCGCCCTGCTCCGATTCCACTTCGATGGTTCCCCGGTGGTTGGCGGCGATATCATGAACCAGATGAAGACCGGTTCCGTGGCCGATTCCCTTCGTGGTCACTCCCTGTTCGAACATCCGCTCACGGATCTTCGGGTCAATGCCGGATCCCGTGTCTTCGCAGGAGATGATATTGCAGTCGTGCTCGAAGAAGATGCCGAGATTGATTTCCCTGACCGGAAAATCATATTTTTTCAGTTCATCGATGGCATTTTCCAGAAGATTCCCGACGATGGTGCACAAGTCACTTTCCGGGATCAGAAGATTGTTCTCCGCGGCGGAAGAACCGGGAACCAGCTTCAGGGTGATGCCGAGTTCGGCGGCATGCATCATTTTCCCGACCACCAGAGCGCACAGGCGGGAGATGCGCAGATTGTTCGCGGTCTCGCGGATTGCCTGACTGGTGACAAGATTCGAGTTGATGATGAACTGTTTGGCGCTGTCGATGTCGCCGGTCTGGAGATAGCCGAGAATGATGTGAAGCTTATTCAGATATTCGTGGTTGAATGCACGCATCGTGTCCATCATGCTCCGTGCGCCCGAGAGTTCATCCGACAGCCGGAGTGTTTCGGTCTGGTCCTGCAGGATGACGAGCATGCCGCCTTTGGAGCGATTTGCGATGCCGTGGTACTCCATCGGTACTTCGCTGATCAGAAGTCTTCTGCCGGAGATCTGGGCGGATTTGTGGAGAACCGGCTGCCCGCCGCGGACGATCCGTGCAAAGGAGGAGTCCGGAAAGAGATCAAAGATACTGCGGTTTCGGAGCTCTTCGCCGTCCGCGGAGAGCATGGCGCCCGCTTCCCGGTTGGAGAATGTGACCGTTCCGGAGGCATCCACCGAGAGAAGTCCCTCTGCCAGCGAATTCAGCGCCGCGTCCTGGTTGGTGTAACTTCGGATCAGCTCGTCCGGGTCATTTCCCCGGAGAGTATGACGGATCCTTCGGATGACGATGGCGGTCATGATCAGACAGAAAACGATCATGATGACGAAGAAAAACAGGTGCAGGTAGACAATATCGCGGTTCGCGGCGGAAATTCTCGCCTGAGAAACCGCCAGCATGACAAAGCCGATCTGTTTTCCGCTTTCATCGGTGACCGCGTGGAAGGAACGGCGCTGTGCGCCGAGAGTGCCGTAGCCTGTGGTGATGTAGGGGGCGGCTCCGTGAAGAATCGGGATCTCATCGCCGTCCAGATAGGTTTCACCGTCCGCATCGCGGCTCGTGTTGTAAAAGCGGACACCGTTGGTGTTGTAAATGACGGCGCCGGTCACGTCGGGAATGCTGGCGACGAACAGATCCAGCATTTCCGTGGTGGAACTCTCCGGATAACCGTTTCGGATCATCTGCCGGGTCTGGGGGAGTTCGGCCATCCAGGTGGAGGAGCCGGCGATCATCCGGTCCATATATGCCCGCTGCTGGTGGAGCGCATAGAACAGGGCAATGACGAGGGAGATTCCGGCCAGAAGAGCGGAAAAGGCAAGAAAAAGCCGGCAGATCAATTTCTCCAGCTCATTGGACGGTGTAAAGAGTCGCTTCATATTTATATAGCCTCCGTTACAAGCGTTTTAAGGAGCGAATTTTAACAGTTTGCACAAAGAAATGAAACGGGTTCCATAGAAAATGCATTGTATTTATAAAAAAAATTGCTTTCTTGGTACAGATAATGTTAGTATAGTAGATAGCGGACGCCCGTGCAATCTAACAATTCAGCAAAAAAAATCCGATTGCTCTTGTATTTTTTCGAGTACGTGTATATAATAATTGCAGATTGTTAAAACATAAACAAATTCGTTCTATCGATCAGGAGGATTAAAACATGGCAGTTAGAGTTGCGATTAATGGTTTTGGCCGTATCGGCCGTCTTGCTTTCAGACAGATGTTTGGAGCTGAGGGATATGAAGTTGTGGCGATCAACGATCTTACAACTCCTCACATGCTTGCACACCTTTTAAAGTATGACTCTTCCCAGGGCCGTTATATCGAGATTGGCCATGAGAATGAGATTACGGCAGATGATGAGGCTGGAACCATCACCGTAAAGGGAAAGACCATCAAGATCTACAAGGAGCCGGATGCAAACAACTGCCCGTGGGGTGAGCTTGATGTCGATGTTGTTCTGGAGTGCTCCGGATTCTACACATCCAAGGCAAAAGCGCAGGCTCATATCAATGCAGGTGCGAAGAAAGTTGTTATTTCCGCTCCGGCAGGCAACGATCTTCCGACCATCGTATACAATGTAAACCACAAGACTCTGACAAAGGATGACAAGATTATCTCCGCGGCATCCTGCACAACCAACTGCCTTGCTCCGATGGCAAAGGCTCTGAACGACCTTGCTCCCATCGAGTCCGGTATCATGTGCACCATTCACGCATACACCGGTGATCAGATGATCCTCGACGGACCGCAGAGAAAAGGCGATCTGAGAAGATCCAGAGCAGGCGCGGTTAACATCGTTCCGAACAGCACCGGCGCTGCAAAGGCAATCGGCCTTGTTATTCCGGAACTGAACGGCAAACTCATCGGCGCTGCACAGCGTGTTCCGACCCCGACCGGCTCCACAACACTTCTGTTCGCCGTTGTCAACAAGACTGTTACCAAGGAAGAGGTCAATGCCCAGATGAAGGCTGAGGCTACCGAATCCTTTGGATATAATGAGGAAGAGATCGTATCCAGCGATATCATCGGCATGAGATTCGGTTCCCTGTTCGATGCCACCCAGACCATGGTAAGCCCGCTTCCGGATGGAAAGACACAGGTTGAGGTTGTTTCCTGGTACGACAACGAGAACTCTTACACAAGCCAGATGGTTCGCACCATCAAGTATTTCGCTGAGAACTGCTGATCGGCAGAGGAATCGAACCGGCTTGAATAGACGATGAAAACGAGGTCCGGTGCCTTTTAGGGGCCCGGACCTTTTCTCTTTTTGAGTATAGTGGATTTGCTCAGAAAACCGGATCCCGGGGCAGGTTACAGCGGGCGGCAGTCTGCCCGGGCTGCAGGGATCCGATGAAATGAAGAAGGAGTACAAGATATGGCAGCATTAAATAAGAAATCCGTGGACGATATCAACGTAAAAGGCCAGAGAGTTCTCTGCCGCTGTGATTTCAATGTTCCGCTGAAGGACGGAAAGATCACCGATGAGAACCGCCTTGTCGCAGCGCTTCCGACGATCAAAAAGCTGATCGCAGACGGAGGAAAAGTTATTCTCTGCTCTCATCTCGGAAAGGTAAAGACCGAAGAGGACAAGCCGTCCAAGACGCTGGCTCCGGTTGCAAAAAGACTCTCCGAGCTTCTCGGTCAGGAAGTGAAGTTCGCGGCGGATCCGGAAGTGGTCGGCGCCAACGCAAGGGCAGCCGTGGAGGCGATGAAAGACGGCGACGTCATCCTTCTGGAGAACACCCGTTACAGAGCGGAAGAAACCAAAAACGGTGAGGCATTTTCCAAAGATCTGGCCTCTATCTGCGACGTATTTGTCAATGATGCCTTCGGAACCGCACACAGGGCACATTGTTCCAATGTCGGCGTGACACAGTTTGTCAAGACCTCCGTTGTGGGTTATCTGATGCAGAAGGAGATCGAATTCCTCGGCAATGCGGTCGAGAATCCGGTTCGCCCGTTTGTTGCCATCCTCGGCGGCGCAAAGGTTGCCGACAAGCTGAACGTAATCGCAAATCTTCTGGAGAAGTGCGATACGCTGATCATCGGCGGCGGTATGGCATACACCTTTGCGAAGGCACAGGGATATGAGATCGGAACATCCCTCTGTGATGATTCCAAGGTAGAGTACTGCAGAGAAATGATTGAGAAGGCGGAGAAACTCGGCAAGAAGCTTCTTCTTCCGGTAGATGCCGTGACAACCGATCACTTCCCGGATCCGATCGATGACGCTGCCATCGAGACACAGACCGTCGATGTGGACAAGATCCCGGCAGACCGCATGGGAATGGATATCGGCCCGAAGACAAGAGAGATGTATGCGGATGCCGTAAAGAACGCGAAGACGGTTGTCTGGAACGGACCGATGGGCGTCTTCGAGAATCCGGTTCTTGCGGAAGGCACCAAGGCGGTAGCAAAGGCGCTGGCCGATACCGACGCGACTACCATCATCGGCGGCGGTGATTCTGCAGCGGCAGTCAATCAGCTTGGCTACGGCGATCAGATGAGTCACATTTCCACCGGCGGCGGCGCTTCCCTGGAATTCCTGGAAGGAAAAGAGCTTCCGGGCGTTGCGGCGGCAAACGATCGCTGAAAACAAGACGGAAGTTACGAAGACACGAAGGAGAAAAGCCATGGCAAGACGTAAGATTATTGCAGGAAACTGGAAAATGAATAAGACCCCGAGCGAGGCAAGAGAGCTCTGCGCTCTGCTTGCACCGCTGGTTAAGGATGCGGATACCGATGTCGTATACTGCGTTCCGGCAATCGACATTGTCCCGGTCGTTGAGGCGGTGAAGGGATCCAATGTTGAGGTCGGCGCAGAGAACATGTACATCGAGGAGAAGGGCGCATATACCGGAGAGATCGCTCCGGACATGATTGTGGATGCCGGCGCCAAGTGGGTTATCATCGGTCATTCCGAGAGAAGAGAGTATTTCAAAGAGGATGATGCGTTCCTGAACAAGAAGGTGTTAAAGGCATTCGAACACGGCCTGACCCCGATTCTCTGCTGCGGCGAGTCTCTGGAGCAGAGAGAGTCCGGCGTGACCCTGGACTGGATCCGTCTTCAGATCAAATCCGATCTTCAGGGCGTAACCAAAGAACAGGCTTCCGGTATGGTCATCGCGTATGAGCCGATCTGGGCTATCGGAACCGGCAAGACTGCAACGGCCGATCAGGCAGAGGAAGTATGCCGTGCGATCCGTGAGTGCATCGCGGAGATCTACGATACCGACACGGCGGAGAAGATCCGTATCCAGTACGGCGGCTCCATGAACGGCGGAAACTGCAAAGAACTTCTGGCAAAGCCGAATATCGACGGCGGACTGATCGGCGGCGCATCTCTGAAGGCAGAGTTTGCCGAGATCGTAAACTACAATAAGTAATGATTTTAAGAAAACGCGGAGTTGATCATTGCTTCTTTAGAGGATTTTATGTAGAAAGACAGAAGTTTGAAGGGACGTTTTCAAACTTTGATTGACGGCTCAGACAGACAGGCAGACAGGCCTGTCTGCTTGGGTTTGGAGGATAAATTATGAGCAAAAAGCCAACACTTCTGATGATTCTTGACGGATACGGCGACACCGACGGCTGCGAGCATAATGCCATCTGTGAGGCAAAGACTCCGGTTATGGATTCACTGAAGAAGGAGTATCCGTATGTCCGCGGATATGCCAGTGGCCTGGCGGTCGGTCTTCCGGACGGACAGATGGGAAACTCCGAGGTCGGCCATATGAATATGGGCGCCGGAAGAATCGTCTATCAGGAACTGACCAGAATTACGAAATCCATCGAAGACGGCGATTTCTTCCTGAATGAGGATCTGCTTGCCGCAGTGGAGAACTGCAGAAAGAACGACAGTGCGCTGCATCTGTGCGGCCTTCTGTCGGACGGCGGTGTTCACAGCCATAACACCCATCTGTACGGCCTTCTGGAACTGGCAAAGAAGGCGGGACTTTATAAGGTATATGTTCACTGCTTCCTGGACGGCCGCGACACACCGCCGACTTCCGGAAGGGGCTTCATCGCGGAGCTGGAAGAGAAGATGAAGGAGATCGGTGTCGGAGAGGTGGCTTCCGTTGCCGGCCGTTATTACGCGATGGACCGCGATAAGAACTGGGACCGCGAGGAAAAGGCGTACCGCGTCATGACGGCGGCCGAGGGACCGAAGGCATCCGGAGCGCAGGCCGGAGTTCAGGCATCCTATGATCAGGGCGTGAACGATGAGTTTGTGGTTCCGTTTTATGTGGAGAAGGACGGGGAACCGACCGCCGTGGTGAAAGACGGGGATTCGGTGATTTTCTTCAACTTCCGTCCGGACCGGGCCCGCGAACTCACCCATATTTTCTGTGACGACACCTTTGACGGCTTTGAACGGGGCAACCGTCTCGATCTCACCTTTGTGTGCTTTACCGATTATGACGGAACCATTCCGAACAAGAGAGTGGCGTTCCGCAAGGAAATTCTGACGAATACCTTCGGTGAGTGGCTTGCCGGAAAGGGCATGAAGCAGCTTCGCATCGCGGAAACCGAGAAGTACGCACATGTCACCTTCTTTTTCAACGGCGGCATCGAGGAGCCGAATGAGGGGGAGGACAGAATTCTCGTTCCGTCTCCGAAGGAGGTTCCGACGTACGATCTGAAACCTCAGATGAGCGCTCCGGAAGTCTGCGAAAAACTCTGCGCGGCGATCCGCTCGGGCAAATACGACGTGATCGTGTGCAATTTCGCGAATCCGGATATGGTCGGACATACCGGCGTGGAGAGTGCGGCCATCAGCGCCATTGAGTGCGTGGACAGCTGTGTGGGCAAAGCGATCGATGCCATCCGCGAAGTCGGCGGTCAGGCGTTTATCTGCGCGGATCACG
The DNA here is from genome assembly GCF_000711825.1 of [Clostridium] aminophilum DSM 10710. GTDB lineage: Bacteria > Bacillota > Clostridia > Lachnospirales > Lachnospiraceae > Clostridium_R > Clostridium_R aminophilum. The sequence continues at coordinate 76,760 of NZ_JONJ01000010.1, forward strand.
GAAATGCCGAGCAGATGGTGGATCCGGATACCGGAAAGCCGTGGACGGCACATACCACCAATCCGGTGCCGTTTATCATGGTCAATGCCGAGCCGGGCTGGAAACTCCGCGAGGGCGGACGTCTCTGCGACATTATCCCGACGCTGATCGAGATGATGGGTGAGGAGAAACCGGCCGAGATGACGGGTGAGTCCCTGATCGTAAAGTAAAGGGCAGAAACGATAGCGGGGTCCGGCGGGAAAAACAGCGTTGCCGGACATAAAGCATAAAGATTTGAAAAAACATGGAGCGGTCTGCCTCTGCCGGAGAGATTCGGGAGTGCAGACCGCCTTCTCCATGTCATCGGGATTTCTCCGGAATTCCCTGTGAATGAGCCGGAGTACGAGGGGATCCCAAAAGTATCCTTTGGCACCGACCAACCGCATACCGACAGAAAGTTACAGAGCATCATCTTGAATCCTGTCCGGAATCATAGTAAAATGAACAATCAGCGTGAATAGAGATAGAAACACAGGAGATAGATATATGTCTGAAAAGATAGCAGTAGTTACAGACTCTAACAGCGGGATTACACAGGAGCAGGGGAAAGAACTGGGCGTGTTTGTTCTTCCGATGCCGGTGCTGATCGACGGGAAGGAATACTTTGAAAATGTGAATCTGTCGCAGGAAGAATTCTATCGGATGATGGAAAACGGGGCGGATATCACGACGTCTCAGCCGTCTCCGGAATCGGTTACACAGCTTTGGGATAAGCTTCTCGAAACCTACGATAAGATCATTCACATTCCGATGTCCAGCGGACTGACCGGATCGGTGCAGACCGCGAGAATGCTGGCTCAGGATTACAACGGCGCAGTGTTTGTGGTGGACAACCACCGAATCTCGGTTACCCAGCGTCAGTCGGTTATGGATGCTAAGGCAGCAGCGGCAGCAGGCTGGGAAGCAGAGCGGATTGCGCGGTTTCTGGAAGAGACGGGAAGGGATTCGTCGATCTATATTATGCTGGATACTCTGAAGTATCTGCGCAAGGGCGGACGAATCACACCGGCGGCAGCCGCACTCGGAACGCTGCTTCGGCTGAAACCGGTTCTTCAGATTCAGGGCGATAAGCTGGATGCATTTGCGAAGGCGAGAACCATCAAGCAGGGAAAGAAACTGATGCTCCAGGCCATTCAGCATGACTGTGAGAACCGTTTCGGCTCACCGGACGGTACCGGCCTTCATCTGGCCATGGCGCACACGATGAATGATGAGGAAATCCAGATCTTCCGGGACGAATTCGCAGAGCTCTTCCCGGGACAGGAAATCTACATTGACCCGCTTCCGCTGAGTATTGCCGTCCATATCGGACCGGGTTCTCTTGCCGTAGCGGTATCAAAACGATTCAAATTCGACTGAACCGGAGGAAAACAATGAAAATCATGGGAAAGCAGGTATTGGGCAGAGTCAGTATGAGGATTCCGCTGATACTCTGCTTTCTTTTTGTTACAGCCATTCCGTTGATGATTCAGGCGAGAGTGCTGGCGATTTACAACCGGAAAGCGATGACCAGCCAGGCCATCAATGACGCGCAGAACCGCTGTACGATTCTTGCCAATGAACTTGCCCAGGCGGAGTTTTTTACCGGACTTCAGAACACGTCGCGGATCACCTCTCTCAAGACGGAGATTGAGACGACGGCGGATGTGTTGGGCGGAAGAATCGTTCTGGTGGATGCGAACTACAAGATCATGGAGGACACCTTCGGCCTTTCCGGCGGAAAGACCATCGTGGTCCGCGAGGTTCTGAAGGCATTTGACGGAACACCGGTCACCCATATTGATGATGACAACGGATTCTATTATGTGGTTTATCCGGTGATGAGCCGGGAAAATGCACTGGCGGACGGAACCGGCGGCAATGGTTCCGGCGCGGCCAAGGGAAACGGAGATGATCCGGCGGGGGGCAAGACGGCGGACGGCGTCATGATTCTGATTGTATCGACGGAATCCATCGGACTGGTTCGGGGGAAGATTTCCGGAAGCACGGGGCTTCTCCAGCTTCTGCTGATGCTTGCCTTTTTCTTCGTGGATGTCCTGCTGGCATCGCTTCTTCTGCGGCCTTTCCGTAGACTGCAGGATCAGCTGGATACCGCAGCGGACGGAAACCTGAGTCAGGAGATTGACGAGGATACCTATGCGGAGACCTCGGATATCAGTGACACGGTCAGTCGGACCATCAATCAGCTGAAGGCGATCGATGAGTCAAGGCAGGAGTTTGTATCCAATGTGTCGCACGAGCTGAAAACGCCGATCACATCCATCCGGGTTCTGGCGGATTCCCTGATGACGATGGAGAATCCGCCGGTTGAACTCTATCAGGAGTTTATGGAGGACATTTCCCAGGAAATTGACCGTGAGAGCCAGATCATCGAGGATCTTCTGACACTCGTGCGCATGGACCGGTCCAATCCGGATATGAACATGCGATCCGTCTCGATCAATGCGATGATCGAGGAGATCCTGAAACGGCTCCGGCCTCTGGCCAAGGCAAAGAACATCGAGCTGGCCTATGAGAGCATTCGAGAGGTGAAGGCAGACATCGATGAGGTGAAACTTTCCCTTGCCATCATGAATCTGGTGGAGAATGCGATCAAATATAACCGCGAGGAAGGCTGGGTGCATGTGACGCTGGATGCGGATCACCGGTACTTCTATGTGCGTGTGATCGACAACGGAATCGGCATTCCAAAGGAATACCAGGATCATGTCTTTGAGCGGTTCTACCGTGTGGACAAGGCGAGATCGAGGGAGAGCGGCGGAACGGGACTGGGCCTTGCGATCACGAAGAATATCGTGGTGCTTCACCGGGGCGCAATCCGTCTGCAGAGTGAAGAAGGAAAAGGGACGACATTTACGGTCCGCATTCCGCTGAATTATATTCCCTGACGGGATAGGGAGGTCAGTGATGAACAGACGGAGAGGAAAACGGATTTCCGCGGCGGTCTGCGGTCTGGTGCTGGCGGCGCTAATGGTCTTTCTGGCCGGGTGTACATCCGGTAAGAAAGAAGAGGAGCCCGGCGCAGGAGATTATTATGTCTGGTATCTGGAGTCGAGCGGCGCGGAACTGACGAAAAAGCGGTTTCACACAGATGCGGACACGACAGAGAAAGTCGCGGCGGATCTTCTGGAGCAGATGTTTGCGGTACAGGAAGACGGCGGTATGCAGCCGGTCTTCCAGGACGGAGTCAGCGTGTCATCCGCGTCGATGGAAAAAGGTGTTCTGAGCGTGGATTTCAATAAGCGCTATAATTCCATGGATCCGTCCAGAGAAGTGCTGTGCCGTGTCGCACTCGCCAAAACGCTGACGGCGGTGGAGGGGATCGATTATGTTCTGGTCAGCTGTGACGGCCAGCCGCTGCAGGACCGGAGCGGCAATGCCGTCGGCGCGTTTTCGGCGTCGGATTTTGTGGACAGCATCACCAACGTCAACTCATACGAGAGAGTCAAGCTGAAGCTGTATTTTGCGAACAGCGACGGAACGCAGCTGGTACAGGAAGAGCGGGACGCCGTGCACAACACCGGAACATCCCAGGCGAGACTGGTGGTTGACCAGCTTCTGGCCGGTTCGGAGAACGGAAACGGGGATGTGCTTCCGCGGGATCTGAAAGTCCTGAATGTCACGGTGACAAACGGAACCTGTTATGTCAACCTGGATTCCGCATTTCTGAACAGCACGCTCAATGCGGCGGATTACATTCCGGTCTATGCGCTGGTGAATTCCCTCACGGAGCTGAAAACAGTCACGAAGGTTCAGATCATGGTCGGCGGATCGGCGGATGTCACGTACCATTCGATCAGTTTTGCGGAACCGTTCACGAGAAATGATGAGTATGTGCAGAAGTGATCGGGGATCCGGCAGGAGAGCGCTGGAGCGAAGCGGAAAAGAAACAGGTAAATAACGGATAATCATCAGAAAAGGATCGGGAGGAAACGACCATCAAAAGACCACTTGTCCGGATGACAGCGGCATTTGTACTTGGAGAGGTCCTATGCGGTCAGACAGACATCATACCGGCAGTATCGGGGCGGATAGCGGCCCTGATACTGCCGGTTTTTCTGCTTCTTACAATCGTTTGGATGTACTGGAGGAAGGCGCGCGGGGGCAGCTTTCTAATGATGGCTGTGATGCTTCTCTTCGGATTCTTCTGCATGAGAAGCGCGATGCGGAAAGAGCCGCTGGAAGTGCGTCTCGAGAAGGCGGAGAGCGTTTGCGGCGCAGAGGCGGAGGGCGTGGTCGATTCGGTGTCGGAAAAGGAAGACCGGGTAAGATATACCGTCCGCGATGCGGTGATCCGGATTCCGGCAAGCGATGGCGGGACGGAGACATTCCGCGCGGAGAAGATCTATGTGACGAGGCTGGAGGAGCGGGAAGAGTATGGGATTGAACCGGGAGAACCGGCGCGCTTTCACGGAAAACTCTCTCTCTTTGAGGAGGCGACCAACCCGGGACAGTTTGATTTTAAGCGATATTACCGCGGACTCGGAATCCGTTACCGTCTGCAGGCCGACAGCGCGGAACGGCTGGAAGGGGAAAATGAAAGCTCCCCGGCGGAAATGGCAGCGTATCGAATCAAAAAGCGGGCGGAGCGCGCGATCGATGCGGTCTGTCTTCCGGAAGACCGGGGATTTTTCCGCGCGGTTCTTCTGGGCGATCGGGGGTTTTTGTCGGAAGAGGATGCGAAACTTTTCCGCGAAGGCGGCATTTCCCATATTCTTGCGGTATCGGGGCTGCATGTCTCTCTGATCGGAATGACGGTCTATACGATCCTTCGAAAGACAGGGGCGGGATATGGTCCGGCCGGCGCGGCAGCAGGAGTGCTTCTTCTGATTTACGGGATCATCGCCGGCTTCGGGGCGTCGGTATTCCGGGCGGTGTTCATGACGATTCTCGGGATGGGCGCAAATTTCATCGGACGGACCTATGACCGGATGAGCGCGATGGCACTGGCACTTCTCCTTCTTCTGATTCCGTCGCCGTATCTTCTGTATTCGGCGGGCGTTCAGCTTTCTTTTGCAGCGATCCTTGCCATCTGTGTTCTGGAGAACCGGGACAGGAGGCGGAAGCGGAGAGAGATGCTGGAGGAGAAAAACAGAAACCGTGACCGGGAGGGACGAAGAAACGGCGGAAAAACGATATGTGCCAATGGATTCGGACGGATCTTCGGAAAGGGCGGCGGAACCGATGGACGGAAGGCGTCTTGTACTGCAGATGCCCTGCCATGCGCGGACCGGATTCGGGGGGCATTCCGGATGAATGCCGCAATCCAGCTCTTTACCCTGCCCGTTATTTTGCAAAATTTCTTTACATATCCGGCGATCGGTCTTCTGCTCAATCTTGTGGTGATTCCGCTGATGTCATTTGCAGCCGCTTCCGGATTCTTCGGAGCAGGCCTCTGCGCGCTCGGAATCACGTCATTTGCCGGAGCGGTGATCGCGCCGGGACACTATATCTATCATTTTTACCGGTTTCTCTGCGCGATTGCGGAGAAGGCCTTTTTCCTGCAATTCACGCCCGGAAGCCCGTCAAATTTGGCGGTTTGTGGGTATTATGCGCTGATTTTTGCCGCATTTTACGAAGATGAGATCAGAATAAAACTAAATCTGAGAAAAAAGTGGGGATTTGGACTCGGCATCGCGATCGCACTCGGCATCCTGTTTATTCGACGGCCGCTGTCCGGTCTCGAAGCGACGTTTCTGGACGTGCGGCAGGGAGAATGCCTTGTGCTCCGGTATGGAGATCACACCTGGATCTCGGACTGCGGCAGCACGCAGGATAAGAACGTGGGGGAGAACCGTCTGGTGCCGTTTCTGAAATCAAGAGGGGTGACGCATGTGGATACGGCCTTTGTCAGTCACTCGGACGCGGACCATGTGAACGGAATTTCCTATCTTCTAAAAGAGAAGACGGGGATTTCCGTTGGAAAACTGGTTCTTCCGACGGTGGCAATTTCCTCGGACCGGTACGATTCGCTGAAGGAAACCGCGAAAAAAGCAAAGGTGCCGGTGGAGTATATGGATGCGGGGGTGACTTCGGCAATTGGAAAGACGGATCCGTGGGGAGGCCGGATGCGGTGCATTCATCCGCTGGCCGGTGAGAAGCCGGATGCGGAGGAACCGAACGAACACTGTCTGGCGTTTGAAGTGTCCTGCGGGAAGCTAAAGATGATCCTGACGGCGGATCTTCCCGAAACACATGAGAAAGAAATCGTCGGACAGATAATGGAACATAAGTCGGAACGGGATACCGGATCCGGCAAAGCATCTGATAATACATCCGATAAAGCATCCGGTAACACATCTGATAATGCATCCGATAATGCATCCGGCAAAGCATCCGGAAATACATCTGATAATGCAACCGGTAAAGCATCCGGAAATACATCTGATAATACATCCGGAAAAGCATCCGGAAAAACGGTCACCATCCTCAAAGCGGGACATCACGGTTCAGCGACAAGCACATCCGAAGCTCTCCTGAAAGCCGTGAAACCGGATCTGGTTGTGATCTCATGCGGTAGGCACAACCGTTACGGGCATCCGGCGCCGGAAACGATGGAACGGATCCGGAGGTCCGGGACAAAGATTCTGGATACGGAGTTCGACGGAGCGATCACAATCCGGAGCGATGGGGAGAGTGTCCGCACGGAGACATTTCGGCAGAGGCGGTCCCGGGCCGCCGACTGCCGGTCGGGCTCAGAGACCGGAAACAGGCCTTGAGAAAACTGCTTTGCATATCGTATAATGATGTTTCGAGGAGGACGACGCAGTGAGTAATGTTTTAGATGAAGATATCAAAAAGAAAAGCTTTCATACGCTGTATCTCCTTTACGGGGAGGAGGATTTCCTCCGGCAAAGCTACAAAAAACAGCTCTGTCAGGCGATGACCGGCGGAGATGACATGAATTTCAACACGTTTCACGGCAAAGACATCAGCGTGAACGAGATCATCAGCCTTGCGGACACGCTCCCGTTTTTTGCGGAGCGGAGAGTTCTTCTGATCGAGGACAGCGGCTTTTTCAAAAAGAGTCCGGAGGAGCTGGTAAAGTATCTGCCGGATATGCCGGACACGACGAGCATTGTCTTTTCGGAGACGGAAGTCGATAAGCGGAGCGCACTCTATAAGAAGGTGAAAGACCTCGGTCTGATTTCCGAGATGGCGAAGCAGGAGACCGGCGATCTTGCGGTCTGGGCGGCAAAGTATCTGGCACATTCCGGAAAGAAAGTGACGCGGCAGACGATGGATGAATTCCTGATGCGCACCGGAAACGATATGTTGAATATCCGGTCCGAGCTGGAAAAACTCATCAGCTATGTCGGTGAAAAAGATGTCGTGGAATCGAAGGACGTGGCGGCAGTCACCACCATGCAGGTGGAGAGCCGGATCTTTGATCTGGTGGACGCGCTGGTTTCCGGGAAAATGTCGCAGGCGATGAAGCTGTACGAAGATCTGACGGCCCTCAAGGAGCCGCCGATGCGGATTCTTTTTCTGATCACCCGGCAGTTCAACCAGCTTCTTTTGGTAAAGGATATGCAGGCGGGCCGTGCAGACCGTGCGGCGATCGCGAAAGCGGTGAAGGTCCCGCCGTTTGCGGTGCGGAAGCTTGAAGCGCAGGCGGGAACATTTTCCAGAAAGCAGGTACTTTCCTGCGTCCAGAGCGCGGTGGAACTGGAAGAGGCGGTGAAAACCGGAAGGTTATCGGATCGGATGGCGGTGGAGCTGATGATCACGCGAAAATATAAAAATTAATGCTTGACATATCGCCCGAGTCTGATAGAATACAAGAGTATGTTTACATTTAAACTAACCGTGTCAAGGTTTAATGCAAACGCCATATGTTTCAAAGAAAACTATTAAAATCACATTCCAATGGAGGTGTCCAAATTGGCTAACATTAAATCCGCCAAGAAGAGAATCTTAGTTGCAGAGAAGAAAGCTGCAAGAAACAAAGCAATCCGTTCCGAAGTTAAGACCGAGATCAAGAAGGTCGAGGCTGCTGTAGAGGCTGGCGACAAGGCTGCTGTCGAGGCTGCTCTTAAGCATGCAACTTCCGTAATCGAGAAGGCTGGAACCAAGGGCGTATACAAGAAGAACAATGTTGCCCGCAAGGTTTCCCGCATTGCAAAGGCTGCAAACAAGGTTCAGTAATCACTGACCGATATAAAATAAATTAACCCAATCAAGGACTCTGCTGGTGTGGCGGGGTCCTTTTTTTATTTCATAGGATATTTCTACGAAATTCCCTATGAAACAAAACCGCCCCGCGAGGATGCGCACGCCGCTGTAAGTAAGCTGTCACCTAACGGTGACCAGCGGCGGCGCGCAAAGTTCGCAAGCTCATCTCAGGAGTGATGGGCGAGGGGAGTCGAAGTCCGCTTGCGGACTTTGTCATAGATATAATGCTATTGAAAACGCTGGCGTTCGAAGCGCGTGATACATTATGAAAATATATTTCCCGGATGAAGAGATAAAAAAGGATTTGCGGAAGAATCCCGGAATAATGCGCAACAGGAAGAAGGTCGAAAAGAGGGCAGAAAACAAGAATTTCCTTGACGTAACCTCCGTTTGGGTATAAAAAGGTATTTGGCGCTGTCTGTGGGCAGGCAGCAGAGTGTAGGTATGAACGGTGCAGCGGAGAAAGCCCCGTTGCAGGGAGGATGAAAACGTGAATACAGAAAATCAGAGCAGAAATGTCAAGGGGATTCTATTTTATCTGGCAGTATTTGTCGCTGCGGTTGTGCTGATGATTTCAGGAACAACGACGACGGCATTTGCGGGAAAATATGAGAATGTTACCGTGAAGGGCGGCCACGCAGGACCGGCTTCCACCGGATGGATGCAGAATGCGGACGGAACCTGGAATTATCTTGCAAGCGGCAGCGCACTGAAGAGCCAGTGGCAGGAGATCGGCGGAAACTGGTATTATTTCAATCACGACGGTCTGATGCTCACCGGATGGCAGGATCTGACACAGAGATACTATTTCAGCAGTGAAGGAAAGATGCAGAAGGGCTGGCAGAATATCGACGGCGTTGATTATTATTTCGCCGAGGATGGCGACACGACTCACTCCGTCGGCGCGCTCTACGTCAACGAGGCGACACCGGACGGCAACAAGGTGGATGCGACCGGCGCAAAGGTTGATCCGGCAAGACCAAACCCGACCGGATATGCCAACTGCGTTGAGGTTTCCATCGGAGAGCAGTCCATGTACTGCTACCGCAACAATCAGCTGGTGCTCTCTTCTCCGTGCGTAACCGGCAGACTGGGCGCACATGACACCACACAGGGCGTACACCGGATCCAGGCAAAACAGCTGAACCGCGTGCTCAGAGGAACCAATGACAACGGAACCCCGTATGCATCTCCGGTAAAATACTGGATGCCGTTCTACAACGGCGAGGGACTCCATGATGCTTCCTGGAGATCCAATTTCGGCGGCGCAATCTACACCACCGGCGGTTCTCACGGCTGTGTAAACCTGCCGACCGACATTGCGGCTCAGCTCTATAATCTGGTTTATGTCGGTATGCCGGTTGTGATTCACGCATAAATTTACTGAAAAAATATCATATCGCGTTCAGGGAAAGCATTCGATGCGGAGAGATTCGTGTCGGATGCTTTTTGCTTACGCGGGATGAATACGCCTCTTAGCGGAAGGAAGACAGAAAAACGTAACATTCTGGCGATGGACTGTTTAGAAAGTTTGCATAAAATGATAATGAGCTTTGTTAAAATGGTCATAATGACGATATATGATTATATGACAGATCGAGGTGGCCGCTATGATGTCTGAACGAAAGAAAACCATTGAATCGAAGGTATTTCGCTCCAATACGTTTATGGTTCTTTTTGTGCTGCTCACTTTTCTGACCGTCAATCTGGTCACGCTGAAGATTTATTCCAAAATTGTGGAACAGCGTTTTAACGAGGCGATCACAGAGATGCTGAAAGATACTTATGATCCGGAGAAGGACCTGGAAGAAGAGCTCGAAGCGCGAATGGCGATCGAAGGCGGAGAGGTGGATGATCTTCTGCAGACATACGCCGAGTCCTGGAGCGGTTTCTTCATTCTGTTTGCGGCGGACGGTGCAATCTGTATCGGCGGTCTTCTTCTGATCAGCCAGTTCTTCACCAAGCGGCTTTCCGGAAGCATTATGGTTCCTTTGGACGAACTGGAGAGCGGAGCCAGAAGGATTCGTGACGGAAATCTGAAGACCGATATCTGTTACGAGGGGATTGAGGAATTTGAACATGTCTGCGGTCAGTTCAACCGGATGCAGCACTCCATTCTGGAGGCACAGGAGCAGAACGCGCGTTATGAGAAAGCGAGAACCGAGATGATCGCCGGCATTTCCCACGATCTTCGCACGCCGCTGACGGCGGTGCGCGGAACCGTGAAGGGGCTGATGGACGGAGTGGCGGTGACGCCGGAACAGCAGCAGAAATTCCTGCAGAGAGCCTATCAGCGGACGGGAGATATGGAAGTGCTTCTCCGGAATCTGCTGTATCTGTCCCGCGTAGAGACCGGGCATATTCCGCTTCAGATGGACAGTTTTGACGCGGATCTGTTTTTGGATGGATATGTGAAAGACCGGCAGGAGACCAATGAAGACCTCATATTGGAGTTTGATTCCGCGAACCGGCCGGTGATGATCTGGGCAGATCCCGATCAGATCGTTCGGATTCTGGACAATCTTCTGGAGAACAGTAAAAAATATGCGGAAGCGGATCCGCTGAAGCTCCGGATCGGAATCCGGCAGTCCGGAGACCGCGTGGTGATCGATTTTAGTGACAACGGAAAAGGCGTGCCGGAGGATCAGATCGAGAATATTTTTGAGGAATTTTACCGGGGCGATGAGTCCAGAAACCGGACGAAGGGAAACGGACTGGGGCTCTACATTGTCCGTTCGCTGATGCATGGAATGAACGGATCCGTGACCGCGGAGTCGGATCACGGAATGATCTTTCATCTGAGCTTTTGCAGCGGAAGAGACGACACCGAAAGCACGGAAGCTGAGAAGTGAGTGATGTCCGGCAGGAGGAAGATGCCCCTTTGACTTTCAGAAAACAGTTAGGAGAGCGATATAAGATGGATGAGAAGAAAAAGATTCTGATTATCGAAGATGATGAAGATATCAGCATGATTGAGGAGGCGTACCTTTCCGCAGCCGGTTACGAGGTGGAGGTGCATCGGGACGGAAAAGAACTGGAGAAACTTGCCGCATCCGGGGTATACTCCCTTTTTCTGATCGACGTCATGCTGCCGGGGAGAAACGGATATGAGCTCTGCAAGGCAATCCGGAGTCTGACGGCTGTGCCGATTCTGATGGTGACGGCGAGGACCGAGGCGATCGATAAGATTCAGGGACTGGGAAACGGGGCCGACGACTACATTTCCAAGCCGTTTGATCCGGCGGAGCTGGTGGCCCGCGTCAATGCGAATCTTCGCCAGTATGACCGGATCGTGGAGAGCGCCGGAAATGAGGCGCTGAAAGAAATGCAGGAAAATGAGAACGACGCCGAGGAGATCGTGATCGGCGATCTTCATATCTTCCCGAAAGGCTATCGCGTTACCAAGAACGGGGAGGAGATCTCGCTGAAGACGAGAGAATTTGAACTTCTCTGCTTCCTTGCGCAGAACCCGAACATTCTCTTTAATAAGGAACAACTCTATGAGAAAATCTGGGGCTATGATTACGTCGGCGATGCGGCGACGGTGATCGTTCATATCAACCGAATCCGTGAGAAGATCGAGGATGAGCCGAAAAAGCCAAAACTTCTGGAGACGGTCTGGGGCGCCGGATACCGGATGAACAAATAAATGACGGAAAAAGAAAAAAGGATAAAAGCGAAAAGGATATAAGAAAAAAGGATAAAAGAGAAAAAAGAAAAGGATAAAAGCGAAGCGGGAAAAAGACAAAAGGACAAAAAACAGAAAAAGAGAGAAAAGATTCAGGTTGAAAAATATGCCGGCACGGAATGTCAGCGCAGTTGGACGGGAAAGGTCCGGCTGCGTTTTTTTTTGCGGTATAGGAACCCTATAACACAAAAAACGCTCCGCAGCTGACTCGCCAAAGCCCACGCCTTAATGAGGTCCTGGAGACTGCCGTTAAACGCTCGAAACTCGCAAAGCGTGTTAGGACTCGTTTGGTCATTCTTCTGGGAAATCCCGGAAACTGTCATCTTTTGGTAGAAAACAGTTTAGAAACGGTTTAGGAAATCCCGACTTTTCGTTTAAGAGGTTTCGTTATAGTGATATGCGTAGGGCGGAACGGGCAATTCAGGGGTTGCCCGCGCTGTCCTGACAGTTTGTGCGGGCAGTCGCCAATAATCAGGGTGATACAGACTCCGGATTTTGGCGGGGAGCCGCGACAGCGCATGAAAACCGCCGGGCGTGTTTCATGCGCTGAAACGAAAAGAAAAGGAGTGAGCATAAACAATGAATAAGAAGGCAAAACTTGTTGCAGTATTATCTGTGTCTGCCATTCTCGCACTCGGTGCCTCTCAGGCATCATTTGCGGCCGGCTGGGAGAAGGATTCCACCGGTGTATGGCATTATTATGACAAAGATGACGAGATGGTGACCGGTTCCTGGCAGAAGGACGGAAATAAATTCTTCTATCTGGATGATGACGGTAATATGAAGACCAACGGATGGGTTGACGATGAGCACTATGTCGGCTCAGACGGCGCCATGCTGGTTAACCAGTGGGTTAAGACATCGGATTCCGATGACAGCGACAGCTCCGCTCCGGGCGAGAACGACGAGCATTGGTACTATTTCGGCACAAAGGGAAAGAAAGTGACCGACGGTTCCAAGAAGATTAACGGCAAGACCTACTACTTCGATTCCGACGGTAAGATGCAGTACGGCTGGTATCAGAAGGGCGATGATATCTTCTATCTCGGAACAGAGGATCAGGGTTGGAGAGTGGAGAGCAAGTGGCTCTGGCTCCAGAATCCGGGGGAAGCGCACGATGAAAATGACGAGGATTCCAAGGAGATCAGCTTCAAGGGTGAGAACTGCACCGGCGATACGGATTCCCAGAAGTGTGAATCCGAGGGATGGTATTATTTCCAGAACTCCGGAAAACTCTACACCGGCGCAAGCAGAAAGAAGATCAATGGAAGCTATTTCATGTTCAACGGCCACGGACAGATGCTGTATGAGTGGATCGACGGCGATACCAAGGTGACACGCAGCTCCAATGCGAACCTTGACGGAAATCTCCCGGAGAATGCCACCAGAGCATCCATCGACAAGATGTACTACTTTACGCCGAACGGCGAGGGCAAGGCAGACGGCGGTGCCGCAAAGGGCTGGTTTGAGATTACCGGATCCAGAGATCTCGGCACCGATGACGATACCGACTGGTACTGGGTAAAGAACACCAAGGGTGAGATTATGCACGCGGGAAGCCGTGATGCGAACGGCCTGACCGATGAGGGCAAGGACGTTTACCGCAAGAAGGAGAAGATCTCCTGGAACGGCAAGACCGGAACCTTCGCATTTGATGAGAACGGAAGAATGAAGACCGGACTGCAGTATATTGGCGGTCACACCTACTACTTTGACGGCGACGGCTACATGAAGACCGGTAAGATCAGTAACCTGGAAGAGGATGACAACAACACCTACTACTATTCCTTCAAGACCAAGAAAGGCGGCTCCGGTCAGGGCGTTGACGGTGTAGATCACGATACGCTGTACTTCCAGGGTAAGCGTCTGGAGGCACAGGACGACAACCGTGTATTCAAGATCGGCAACAAGTTCTATCTGGTCAACAAGAGCGGTAAGATCCAGAAGAGCAAGACAAAGAAGTACAATATTGAGACCGTTGACGGCAATACCTACTCCAAGTGCAAGGTTGAGATGAGCGGTCAAAACATCAAGTCCGCTGTCGATGAGGACGGAAACGTTCTGAATCTGAATGAGATTGCGGAAGTACCGCACATCGAGCTGCTGGATAACTGGATGTATCCGAATGCGAACGGCGCAGTCGGCATCATGCCGAAGCAGGACGGCGCAGACACCCTCACTCCGGCGGCACTCGGAAATGAAGCCGAGAAGTAATACCGTTTTTTTGAACAGTCCCGCTTTATGACAGAGAGCGGAAGTGCTGATATTTTTTTTCCGAAACGGACGGCGGAGCGGATGAACCCGCCGCCCGTATTCTATATCTCGGGAGAGGGTTTGTGCGCAGTCCTTTTTTCTTTTTTCATAATTTGTAAATGCTTAAATGATATCTTTGGTGAGAAGCAGTTTCCGGAACAACCAGCCGGAGGCTGCTTTCTTTTTGCGGGCAAAACTTTTGGAAGGAGAGACTTTTGGGGATGAGTTTTCACAGGGGATTTTTGCGGGAGAATATTTCATTGCAATGTCAGTGACAAAAGATGTCCGGGAAAGCACATGCGCGGAGCGGAAGGAATCTGTGCTACAATACGCTCATACATGTTTGACAGCGGGAGGAGACTATCCATGAACATTACAGTATATCTCGGATCATCATTCGGCAAAGATGAGAAATATCGAAGAGCGGCGGAACGGCTCGGAACCTGGATCGGGGAGAATGGACACCGTCTGATTTACGGAGGCAGCAGAGTCGGACTGATGGGCGTTCTGTCCACCGCGGTTCTCGGTGCGGGCGGTCATGTCATCGGCGTGGAACCGGAATTTTTCGTGAAGAATGCGCTTCAGAATGAAGATATTGATGAACTGATTGTGACAAAAGACATGCGGGAGCGAAAGGGAAAGATGATCGAACTGGGCGATGCGTTCATCGCTTTTCCGGGAGGGACCGGTACGCTGGAGGAGATCACTGAGGTGATGGAAATGACGACGCTGGCCCGCATCGAAGAGGGGAAAGAAGGCGGCATTGACAGTCCGTGCATCTTCTTCAATCTGGACGGATACTACGATCACATCCGGGCGCTGCTTTTGCAGATGGTGGAAGCCGGTTTTCTGGAAAAACATCGTCTCGGCGGAGTGCATTTTGCGGAGAGTCTGGAGGAGATTGTGCAGATTCTGACTTCCGGATCATGATCGGGCAGTATGGTGCTCCGGCGGTCCTGATGATCGGGCAGTATAGCGCTTCGGCGGTCATCATGATCGGGGATAACAGCGCTGCGCAGTCCTGATGATCGGGGGAGTACCGTGTTACGGCGGCCAGGAAAAATGGTGACCGGGAATTGGCAGCGGAACCGGAGCGAAGAATCGGCAGATAGGTCGGCGTGCGGAACCGGCGTGAGGAACCGGCAGTGGAACCGGAGCGAGGGACCGGCAGTGGAACCGGTACACGGAACCGGCGCACGGCGTAAAGTGTTGCGGAAACGCCGGATCAATGATATTCTATTAAATTGAGTTATTGTGTCTTTCTTGTGTTATGCGGACTTTGCTCCGTTTCGGGAAATCCTTCCGGAGAGAGACAGGGGTATGCGCGGGCATACCCGCCGGCCGCGTTCCATAAGAGAGGAACGGGCAATTACCACAGAACGATATTTCGATATAAAGAAAAGAGGAAACAGGATGGGAGCTGCTGATCAGAGCAGAATCAGAAATTTCTGCATCGTGGCACACATTGACCACGGCAAATCAACACTTGCAGACCGTATCATCGAGAAAACAGGACTTCTCACCGAGCGTGAGATGCAGGACCAGGTGCTGGACAACATGGAGCTGGAGCGGGAGCGCGGCATCACCATCAAGTCGCAGGCAGTCCGCACCGTGTATAAGGCAAAAGACGGCAATGAATATATCTTCAATCTGATTGACACTCCGGGACACGTCGACTTCAACTACGAGGTATCCCGAAGCCTTGCGGCGTGTGACGGAGCCATCCTCGTCGTCGATTCCACACAGGGTGTGGAGGCGCAGACGCTGGCCAATGTCTATCTTGCGCTGGATCATGACCTGGAAGTATTCCCGGTGCTGAACAAGGTGGATCTTCCGAGTGCGCATCCGGACGAGGTTGCCGAGGAGATCGAGGATATCATTGGGATCGATGCCTCCGAGGCACCGCGTGTATCGGCGAAGACCGGTCTCAACGTGGAGGAAGTGCTGGAGAGTATCGTGACAAAGCTTCCGGCGCCGTCCGGAGATCCGGATGCACCGCTGCAGGCGCTGATCTTCGACTCGATCTATGATTCCTATAAAGGCGTCATCGTGTTCTGCCGTGTGAAGAACGGCTCCATCAAAAAGGGCATGAAGGTTCGCATGATGGCCACCGGAGCGGAGATCGACGTAGTGGAGGTCGGTTATTTCGGCGCGGGACGGTTTGTCCCGGGCGACGGCCTTGACTGCGGCATGGTTGGATATTTCACCGGAAGCATCAAGAATCTGCAGGAAGCGCGTGTCGGCGACACCGTGACCGGCGCGGCCAATCCGTGTGCGGAGCCGCTTCCGGGATATAAGAAGGTAACGCCGATGGTTTACTGCGGCATTTATCCGGCAGATTCCGCCCGCTATCCGGAACTGCGGGATGCACTGGAAAAACTTCAGTTAAATGATGCCGCTCTCTACTATGAGCCGGAGACATCGGCGGCCCTCGGCTTCGGATTCCGCTGCGGATTCCTTGGCCTTCTCCATCTGGACATCATCCAGGAGAGACTGGAGAGAGAATACAATCTTGACCTTGTGACCACCGCGCCGGGCGTTGTCTACCATGTCTACAAGACCGACGGCACGATGATGGAGCTCACCAACCCGTCGAACCTTCCGGACCCGTCGGAGATTGAGCACATGGAGGAGCCGATCGTCAAGGCGGAGATCATGGTCACCACGGAATATGTCGGCGCCATCATGACGCTCTGCCAGGAGCGCCGCGGCGTATACCTGAATACGGATTATGTGGAGGCGACCAGAGCGATCCTTCACTACGAGCTTCCGCTCAACGAGATTATTTACGACTTCTTCGACGCCCTGAAATCCCGATCCAGAGGATATGCGTCTCTCGATTATGAACTCAAGGGTTATGAGCCGTCCAAACTGGTGAAACTGGACATCCTCATCAACCGCGAGCAGGTGGATGCGCTGAGCTTCATCGTCTTTGCGGATTCTGCCTATGAGCGCGGAAAGAAGATGTGCGAGAAACTTCAGAACGAGATTCCGAGACATCTCTTCGAGATTCCGATTCAGGCAGCGGTCGGCGGCCGCATTGTGGCCAGAACGACGGTTCGCGCGATGCGCAAGGATGTCCTGGCGAAATGTTACGGCGGCGATATTTCCCGTAAGAAAAAACTTCTGGAGAAACAGAAGGAAGGTAAGAAGCGTATGCGCGAGGTCGGCAATGTCGAGATCCCGCAGAGTGCGTTTATGAGCGTCCTGAAGCTGGATGACGGAAATTGATGAAGAAAGAGCGGCCGGATATGGAGATCTATGTTCACATTCCGTTCTGCGTAAAAAAATGCCGGTACTGTGATTTTCTCTCTTTTCCCTGCGGAAATGATTCTGCCGGAAAGGAGGACCGGTATGTGGAAGCGCTTCTCCGGGAGATCGCAGAAATGCGGCACGGAAGAGGAAAATGCGATGCCGCACCGGCGGACGTAACCTCCGTTTTTATCGGCGGCGGCACGCCGTCGGTCCTGCCGGCGGAATCGATCCGTCGGATTCTGGACCGGATCCGGGAAGTCTACTTCGTCCGGGAGGATGCGGAGATCACGATGGAGGCAAATCCCGGCACGATCACGGAGGAAAAAGCGCGGATCTGGAAGAAGGCCGGCGTGAACCGCCTGAGTATGGGGCTTCAGAGCGCCCATGACGAGGAACTCCGGCTTCTCGGGCGGATTCATACATGGGAAGATTTTCTGGAGAGCTGGAAGACGGCGAGAAATGCGGGCTTTGACAACATTAATATCGATCTGATGAGTGCGCTTCCGGGCCAGAAGGAAGAGACCTGGCGGGATACCCTGAAACGGGTGATTGCGCTCGCGCCGGAACACATTTCGGCGTACAGCCTGATTGTCGAACCCGGAACGCCGTTTTATGAAGATTACGGCGCGATGAGCAGCGATATCGCGGATTACGGCGAGTACGCCGATGTACCCGAAGATCATCTGGCGCGCTACCGCGGCCGGGCAAGGATTCCCGGGGAGACCGAGGACCGGGCGATGTATCACGATACGAAACGGATTCTCGCGGAGGCCGGTTACCGGCGCTACGAGATCTCCAATTATGCGAAAGCAGGCCGGGAATGCCGGCATAATCTCGGGTATTGGACCGGGGTGGAATATCTCGGCTTCGGCCTCGGCGCAAGTTCCTGTCTGTGTGAGAACGGGCATTACGTCCGGTTTTCCGTGACGAGAGATCCGGATGAATACTGCGGCTGCTTTGAGAGCAGAACCCGTGCCACGGCCGAGCGACCCTCTGAACCGGAGTCATCGGACCACAATGCCGGGGATGCCGGTATAAGGCCGCGCGCACTGTACGATACAACGGAAATTCTCTCCGAAGCGGACCGGATGGCGGAATTCATGTTTCTCGGACTTCGCCTCACGGACGGGGTGTCCGCGGCGGAATTCCGGAAAGAATTCGGCCGGGAGATCCGGGAGGTTTACGGAGAAGTGATCGGGAAACTGAGACGAGAAGGTCTTCTTGCGGAGAACGGTGACCGCATTCTGCTCACAGAGACAGGACTGGATGTGTCCAATATCGCGATGGCAGAGTTCCTGCCGGACTGAATGCGGGAAAGAGCAGGAGACGGAATCGAACGCCGGAAAAAACCATCGGAGACGGAACGCCGGAAAAAGACTATCGGAGACGGAACGCCAGAAAAAGACCATCGGAGACGGAACGCCAGAAAAAGACCATCGGAGACGGAACGCCGGAGAAGGATAGACGGAGAAAGATCACAGGAGACGGATTGTCGGAATAGAGCACCGGAAACGGATTAACGGAGATAAATGGAGGAAACGCAATGAAGTGGAAAAAATACACACTGACAACAACAACCGCAGCGGAGGATCTGGTTTCCGCAACGCTCGATGATATCGGCATCGAGGGCGTTATGATCGAGGACAATATCCCGCTGACCGAAGAGGAGACCAAGGGAATGTTCATTGATATTCTGCCGGAACTTCCGCCGGATGAGGGTGTTTCCCGGATTTCCTTCTATCTGGACGACGATGAAAATGCGGCGGACATGCTTCAGAAGGCAAAGGAGGCGCTGGCAGAGCTTGCGCAGTTCACGGACCTCGGCGCCTGCACCATCGAGGAGTCTGAGACCGAGGACAAGGACTGGATCAACAACTGGAAACAGTATTTTAAGCCGTTTACCGTCGACAATATCCTGATTAAGCCGACCTGGGAGCCGGTGCCGGAAGAGCACAAGGATAAGCTCATGATCCAGATCGATCCGGGCACAGCCTTCGGAACCGGTCTTCATGAGACGACACAGCTCTGCATCCGTCAGCTCGAAAAATATATCAAAGGCGGCGAGCAGATTCTGGATGTCGGAACCGGAAGCGGTATTCTCGGCATCGCGGCGCTGAAGCTTGGGGCCGGCTATGTCTTCGGAACGGATCTGGATGAAAATGCCATCGACGCTGTGGCGGAGAACCTTGCGTCCAACGATATTGCAGGCGATAAGTTTGACGTCCTTCAGGGCAACCTTCTCTCCGGTGGCCCGGATAACCAGACCGAAGAAGAGACCAGAGCCGTACAGGAAAAAGTCGGCTTTGAAAAGTACGATATTGTGACCGCCAATATCCTTGCGCCGGTGATCATCGGCCTGGTTCCGGAGATCCCGCAGCATCTGAAAAAGGGCGGCGTGTTCATCACCTCCGGTATCATCAATACCAAAGAAGAGGACGTTGTAGCGGCATTTCAGGCGGAACCGTCCCTGAAGATCGTGGAGATCAATCATCAGGGCGAGTGGGTCAATGTGACCGCAGTGAAGGAGTGACCGGATCATGTACCATTTCTTTGTGGAACCGGATCAGATCGCGGAAGACCGGATCACGATCCTCGGTGAGGATGTCAATCACATCGGCAATGTTCTACGCATGAAGCCGGGAGAAAACGTTCTGATCAGTGCGGAAGGGGAAAAGGACCGTCTCTGCGGGATTGAAGAAATCCGGCGGGACGAGGTGATTCTCCGGATTTTGGAAGTGCGGGAGGAAAATAATGAACTTCCGGCGCGCATCCATCTGTATCAGGGACTGCCGAAGAGCGACAAAATGGAACTCATCATCCAGAAGGCGGTGGAGCTTGGCGCATACCGCATTGTTCCGGTGTCAACGAAGAATACGGTTGTGAAGCTGGACGCCAAAAAGGCGGAGGCTAAAGTGAAGCGCTGGAACGCCATCGCGCTGGCGGCGGCCAAGCAGTCCCAGCGGAGTGTGATTCCGGAGGTCGCTCCGGTTATTTCCTTCGGACAGGCCCTGGAGGAAGTGAAGGCGTTTGATCTGAAGCTGATTCCGTATGAAAATGCGGATGGAATGGCGAAGACGAGAGCGTGTCTGGAGAAGGCGGCGCCGGGACAGGATATCGCGGTGTTCATCGGCCCGGAAGGCGGATTTGATCCGGGAGAGATCGAAAAGGCAAAAGACGCAGGCACAGAGCCGGTGACGCTCGGAAAGCGGATCCTCCGCACGGAGACCGCGGGGCTCTGCATCCTGTCCGCTCTGATGATGCAGCTCGACGACTGCTGAAAAGCGATGAAGGCCGATAACGGCAAACAGAACTGAATAAGACAAAATCACCAAAGTTTAGAAAAGAAAGAATTATGGAAGCATATTTTGACAACTCTGCGACGACCAGAGTATATGACGAAGTCGCCGAAGCCGTTCTCCGTGCCATGACAGCGGATTTCGGCAACCCTTCCTCCATGCACACGAAGGGAATGGAGGCGGAAAACCTGATCCGTGAGGCGAGACAGAACATCGCGGATACCCTGAAAGTAAGCGCCCGGGAGATCGTGTTTACCTCCGGCGGAACGGAGTCGAACAATATGGCGCTCTACGGAACGGCATATTCGATGCGCCGAATGGGAAAACACATCATCACCAGCGGCGTGGAGCATGCGTCGATCTATCAGCCGCTGACATTTCTGGAAGAGATGGGATATGAGATCACCTATCTTCCGGTAGATGAGAACGGACACATTTCTCTGGAGCAGCTCCGGGAGTCCATCCGGAAAGACACGATCCTGGTGTCCATTATGTACGTGAACAACGAGATCGGCGCCGTGGAGCCGGTGGAAGAGATCGCAAAGGTGATCCACGAGACCAATCCGCGCACCGTCTTCCATGTGGATGCGATCCAGGCATACGGAAAATACCGGATCCGTCCGAAGAAGTCGGGCATTGACCTTCTGTCGGTCAGCGGTCACAAGATCCATGGACCGAAGGGAACGGGCTTCCTCTATATCGGCGAGAAGATTCATGTCCATCCCATTATTCTCGGCGGCGGGCAGCAGAGAGATATGCGTTCCGGAACGGAAAATGTTCCCGGCTGCTACGGTCTCGGCGTGGCCGCAAAGATGGCTTATACGGGATTTGAAAAACGGATTGACCGCTTTTACGAGCTCCGGGATCGCCTGATCCGGGGACTCCATGAGATCGAGGGAACCACGATCAACGGATTTGAGGACCGGAGAAATGCGCCGCAGATCGTGAGCTGCAGTTTTGACGGCATCCGCGCGGAGGTTCTCCTCCATGCACTGGAGCGAAAAGAGATCTATGTCTCCTCCGGATCGGCATGCTCGTCCAACCATCCGGGCATCAGCGGTACGCTGAAGGCGATCGGCGTGAAGAAGGAACTTCTGGACTCCACACTCCGCTTCAGCCTCGGAAGCTTTAACAACGAAGAACAGGTCGATTATGTCATCGCACAGCTGAAAGAGATCCTGCCGGAACTGAGAAAATTCCGCAGATATTAATTTAGGAGAAAAATATGTTTCATTCATTTTTGATCAAGTACGCCGAGATCGGCATCAAGGGAAAGAACCGTTATCTTTTTGAAGATAAGCTGATCTCCCACATCAATACCGTCCTTCGCCCGCTGGACGGAAAATTTCTTGTCACCAAAGAGGCGGGACGCATTTATGCGGACGCATCCGAGGAATTTGACTTCGACGAGGTTGTGGATGCGCTGAAGAGAGTATTCGGTATCGCAGCCATCTGCCCGCTGGTCCGCATTGAGGACAAGGGCTTTGATGACCTGAAAGAGCAGGTTGTGAAATATGTCGGCGATGTCTATAAAGACCGTCATTTCACCTTTAAGGTCAACAGCCGCCGCATCAACAAGGAGTATCCGGGAACCTCCGAGACGATCAACGCGGATCTCGGCGAGGTTCTTCTGCAGGCGTATCCGGAGCTGAAAGTTGACGTGCACCATCCGGAAATGCTGCTGAACGTGGAAATCCGCAAAACCTGCGTCAACATATATTCTCTGGTGATCCCGGGACCGGGAGGAATGCCGGTGGGGACCAACGGAAAGGCAATGCTTCTTCTGTCCGGCGGAATCGACAGCCCGGTTGCGGGATACATGATCGCAAAGCGCGGCGTTGTGCTGGAGGCGACATATTTCCATGCGCCGCCGTATACCAGCGAGAGAGCAAAGCAGAAGGTAGTGGATCTCGCAAAGCAGGTTTCCAAATATTCCGGAAACATCCGTCTGCATGTCATCAATTTTACCGATATTCAGATGTATATTTATCAGAACTGTCCGCATGATGAGCTGACCATCATCATGAGACGATACATGATGAAAATTGCGGAGAAGCTGGCGCAGAAGAATGGCTGTCACTGCCTTGTCACCGGCGAGTCCATCGGTCAGGTGGCATCCCAGACCATGCAGTCCCTGCAGTGCACCGATGCTGCAGTCACGAACATGCCGGTCTTCCGTCCGCTGATCGCGTTTGACAAGCAGGATATCGTCGACATTTCCTATAAGATCGGAACCTATGAGACCTCGATCGAACCGTATGAGGACTGCTGCACGATCTTTGTCGCAAAGCATCCGGTAACCAAGCCGTTCCTCGATACGATTGAAAAGAGCGAGAAGAATCTCGAAGAGAAGATCGATGAGATGGTCCAGACCGCGATTGACACCGAAGAAGTCATCGCGTGCTGGTAAAGAGAGGACAGAACAAAGTCCTCAAGAGGACTTCGGCTCCTCCATCCCCTCAGGAGTGAGGGAATGGGGGAGCTTCGCAAGTTACGACCGTTTCGCGGCAGTTGCCAAAGTCTCGCCGGGGCGGGGGCTTTGGCGGGTTCGCCGCGTAAAAAAACCGGACTTCCGTCGGGAAGTCCGGCTTATGTATGACTTATATTTGATGTCGGATGGCGTACAATGAAGCTCTGCCTTGATCAGGCGATGATGTACGGTGCCAGAGTGGCAAGAACTTTGTCCAGCTTCTCGCCCGGGTCGCACTGGATATTCAGGTCGATCGGCTTGGAGAGATCGAGGGAAAAGATACCCATGATGGATTTTGCATCAACAACATATCTTCCGGATACAAGGTCAAAATCAACATCAAACTTTGCAAGGTCATTGACGAAAGCCTTGACTTTATCGATAGAATTTAAGGAAATCTGAACAGTTTTCATGAAAACGCCCTCCATTCAATAAGATTAGTAAATATAAATAATAGTACAAATCAGTGACGTAAAAGTCAATGGGAAATGTATGCACGATTTTTCATACAGTAACACTCGGAAGGAAGGAAAAATATGCGAAAAGCTGCTTTTCATACACTGGGCTGCAAAGTCAATTCCTGGGAGACGGAAGCGATGGAACAGCTTCTGGAAGCGGACGGATACGAGATTGTTCCGTTTACGGAGAAGGCAGATGTCTATGTAATCAATACCTGTTCGGTGACGAATGTGGCGGACCGGAAATCCCGTCAGATGCTTCACCGGGCGAAGAAAATGAATCCGGATGCGGTTGTCGTGGCAGCGGGATGTTATGTGCAGTCGGCGGAGGGCACGCTGAAAAATGACGGCGCCGTGGACCTCATCATCGGCAATGACCGGAAGACAGAACTTGCCCGCCTGCTGAATGAATATCTCTCGGAGCACGGACCGGAAAACGGAGAAAAGAAGGAAGAAATCCTCGATATGAATGAGGTTCATGAATTTGAGGATCTTCACATCAGCCGCACGGAGGAACACACCCGGGCGTTCATCAAAGTACAGGACGGCTGCAATCAGTTCTGCAGCTACTGCATTATCCCGTATACCAGAGGGCGGATTCGGAGCAGAAGACCGGGCGATGTGGTTCGTGAAGTGACGAGACTGGCCGAATCCGGCTATAAAGAATTTGTCCTGACCGGAATTCATCTGGCGTCCTACGGAAAAGATTTCAAGGACGCGATGGAAGGCGCGGGAGATTCCAATATGAATCTTCTGGATCTGATCGTGATGCTGGATCGGGTGCCGGGCGTCGAGCGAATCCGCCTCGGTTCCCTGGAGCCTCGCGTGGTGACGAGGGAATTTGCCCAGACGATTGCGACACTTCGCACCATCTGTCCGCATTTCCACCTCTCGCTTCAGAGCGGCTGCGACGCGACGCTAAAGCGGATGAACCGCCATTATACAGCGAAAGAATATTTATACAGCTGCGATGAGCTGCGGGAGGCATTTGATCACCCGGCGATTACGACGGACGTCATTGTCGGCTTCCCGGGCGAGACGGAGGAAGAATTCGAAGAATCCAGAACATTCCTTGATAAGGTGAATTTTTACGAGATGCACGTGTTCCGCTATTCGAGAAGAAAGGGAACCCGCGCGGACCGCATGGATCATCAGATTCCGGAGTCGGAGAAAGAAAAGCGCAGCGACATTCTGATCCGGATGGGCGATGAGATGTCAAAGGAATTCCGCCGCTGGTATCTGGGGAAGGAATCGGAAGTGCTTCTCGAAGAGCCGGTGGAGATTGACGGCGTCAAATACATGATGGGACACACCCGGGAGTATGTCAAAGGCGCTGTTCCGTATCGGGACGGACTGAAAAATGTCACCGTCCGCGGAACCTTTACCCGTATGCTGAACGACGAAGTTCTTCTGTTAAATTGACACTTTCTTAAAGAATTTTAAAGATGCGATCCGGCGCTCTTGTAGAATGATTTGCGTTATGTTAGAATGACGCATAGGTATAAAAAGGACGTGAATACTATGGGCGATATTATGGATACACAATACTTCAGGGCCGTTCAGGACCAGAAGAAGATGGAAGTAGCAGATGTCATCAGACAGGTGTATGAGGCGCTGACCGAGAAGGGATATAATCCGATCAATCAGCTGGTCGGTTATATCATGTCCGGTGATCCGACCTATATTACAAGCTACAAGAGCGCGCGCAGCCTGGTCATGAAGGTGGAACGCGATGAGATCGTGGAAGAACTGATGAAAGCTTACGTGGAAACGAAGCTCTCATGACGGAGATAAATGAGAAACTCAGGTGCGAATGAAAGGCCGTGCGGCCCGATCCTGTGACGGGGATATGGGGCATGGTCTCGTTTGCGTGATAAGAATCTTTTTGTGCAGTCTTTCCTCTGATAGGAACGGAAAACGGTTCGATAGTATAGATAATGAGCAGGATACCGCATCCCGGGGACTGTCGTCCGCGGGTTATGCCGGTGTGACGTGAAAAAGCAAACGGAATAAAGGAAAACTGAATATGAGAGTAATGGGACTGGATTTCGGGTCCAAAACGACCGGTGTGGCGGTCAGTGACGCGCTGGGAATCACGGCGCAGGGAGTTGAGACGATTACAAGGCCGGATGCGAATAAGCTTCGCAGAACCTGTGCCCGGATCGAGGAACTGATTCGCGAGTATGAGGTTGAGAAAATCGTGCTCGGATATCCGCTGAATATGAACGACACCGAGGGGGAACGTGTGGAAAAGACCCGGGAGTTCAAGACGATGCTGGAGAGAAGAACCGGCCTTCCGGTCATCTTATGGGATGAGCGGCTGACGACGGTGGAAGCGGACCAGATTCTGATGGAAAGCGGCGTGCGCAGAGAGAACCGGAAAGCGGTGATCGACAAGATCGCGGCTGTATTGATTCTGGAGAGCTGGATGAATGCGCAGAAGCAGTGAGCCACAGAAAACGTGAGCCGCAGAAGCAGTAACTCGCAGAAGCCGTGAGACGCGGAAGCAGTGACCGGCAAAAAGAGGGCTTCGGCATGCCGGAGGCAGACTGCGCCGGCAGGATACATTTTTACTGAAATATAAAACATACAAATATGATATACATTTCCGGCGAACGCCGGAGGAGAACGGGAGAATTCAATGACAGATAAGATAAATCATGCGGATTCCAAACGCGCGGAAGACGCGATCCGTAGTTTTCCGGACCACATTGTTTTTGTGGATGAAAATGGGGATAACGTGACGTTCTATGTGATCGAGCAGACCAGAATGAGCGGAATGGACTATCTGCTGGTGACCGATCAGAAGGACGGGGACGGCGAGTGCTGGATCATGAAGGATGTTTCCACGCCGGAGAGCCCGGAGAGCGCGTACGAATTCGTGGAAGACGACGTCGAGCTGGACGCGGTATTCCGCATTTTTGAAGAACTGATGTCGGATTCCGGCATTGACATTACAAACTGATTAAGACATTCATGTCCGAAACGGATTTCGGACCCGGATATAGATATTGTACGTTGTCCGCGGAGCGGACAGATGACACAGGAGGATATTTTGAAGAAACAGAAAGAACAGGAACCGAACCACAATAAGATAAGAATCATTCCGCTCGGCGGACTGGAGCAGATCGGAATGAATATGACCGCGTTTGAGTACGGCGATGATATCATAGTCGTGGACTGCGGCATGGCGTTCCCGAGCGACGATATGCTCGGAATCGATATGGTCATCCCGGATGTGACCTACCTGAAGGAGAATATTCAGAAGGTGCGCGGCTTCGTGATCACCCACGGACATGAGGACCACATCGGCGCGCTGCCGTATGTTCTGCGCGAGATCCCGGCTCCGGTCTACTCGACAAAACTGACCATCGGCCTGATTGAGAACAAGCTGAAAGAGCACGAGATGCTGCGCTCCACCAAGAGAAAGGTGATCCGCCACGGACAGTCCGTAAATCTCGGATGTTTCCGCGTGGAGTTCATCAAGACCAATCATTCCATTCAGGACGCGTCCGCGCTGGCGATCTTCTCGCCGGCCGGAATTATCGTCCACACTGGTGACTTTAAGATCGATTACACTCCGGTATTCGGCGAGCCGGCGGATCTTCCGCGCTTTGCCGAACTCGGCAAAAAGGGCGTTCTCGCGCTGATGTGCGATTCCACGAACGCGATCCGTAAGGGATTCACGATGTCGGAAAAGACGGTCGGACAGCGGTTTGACTCGATCTTTTCGGAGCATCAGAACCAGCGTATCATCGTTGCGACTTTCGCGTCGAACGTCGACCGTGTGCAGCAGATCATCAACTCCGCATACAAATACGGCCGGAAGGTTGTCGTTGAGGGCCGGAGCATGGTCAATGTCATCGGCGTTGCGACCGAACTCGGATACATCAACATCCCGGAGAACACACTGATCGACATCGATCATCTGAAGAATTACAAGCCGGAAAAGACCGTGCTTGTCACAACCGGCAGCCAGGGAGAGTCCATGGCGGCACTCTCCCGTATGGCAGCCAATATTCACAAGAAGGTATCCATCCGCCCAGGCGATGTCATCATTCTCAGCTCGACCCCGATTCCGGGAAATGAGAAGGCGGTAGCCAATGTCATCAATGAGCTTGAGGCAAAGGGCGCAGAGGTCATCAATCAGGACACTCATGTTTCCGGACACGCCTGTGAGGAAGAGATCAAACTGATGTATTCCCTGGTGCGCCCGAAGTACTCCATTCCGGTGCACGGAGAGTTCCGGCATCTGACCGCGCAGAAGCACATCGCAATCTCGATGGGCGTTCCGAAGGAAAATGTTGTCACCATGCAGACCGGCGATGTGATTGAGATCGGCGAGGAAGGCTGGGAACTGAAGGATCATGTTCAGGCCGGCGGTGTTCTCGTGGACGGCCTTGGCATTGGTGATGTCGGCAACATTGTCCTTCGCGATCGTCAGAATCTTGCGGCAAACGGTATCATCATCGTGGTTCTCACGCTGGACCGCGCGTCGAATCAGCTTCTTGCGGGGCCGGATATCGTCTCCAGAGGTTTCGTCTATGTGCGTGAATCCGAGGATCTGATGGGAGAAGCGCAGAATATCGTGGACGATGCCGTTCAGGACTGCCTTGACCGCAATATCAGCGACTGGGGTAAGATCAAGCACGTGATCCGCGACAGCCTCAGCGGCTATCTGTGGAAGAAGATGAAACGAAACCCGATGATCCTGCCGATCATCATGGAAGTCGACGAATAAAACGGCAAAAGATCGAAAAAACGCATTTCGGAAAGGAGAAGAACCTTGAGTGTGATCAAAGAACTGAACCGCATTATGTCTGCGATTCTCGGGACCTCAATCCGTCTTCTCCTGATCCTGATGGTGGTGTTCCTTCTCTATGAAGGCTCGGTCCGCGGCTACCGGTTCGGCTACCGGCTGTTCTCACCGGATACCTGGAATGAACAGCAGGGGATCGCCGAACTCCCGGCGCTGGACCGCGATTTCGAGGTGCATAAAGGGGAAACGATCGAGGAGATCGCGGCAGATCTCGCCGATCAGGATCTCATCTGGAACCGGAATGCCTTCTGGCTGACCGCTCGCTTCTATGAGTACAAGCCCCAGCCGGGCGTCTACCGGATCAACCGGAATATGAATATCCGTGAGATTCTGGATACGATTTCCGGAATGGGCACCGAAGAAAAGGATACAAAGGAAATATCAGCAAAATCATGATTACAGATCAGCGAATCAGGGATTACATCGGATCGCTGGACCGCGGAAATGGAGCACTTCTCGATGCGATCGAGGAGCGCGCTCTCCGGGATCGTGTTCCGATTGCAAAAAAAGAGACACAGGCACTGTTAAAGACGATGGTGGTACTGACCGGGCCGGAGAAAATCCTGGAAGTCGGTACTGCTGTCGGCTTTTCTGCGCTTCTGATGGCCGGTGTTATGCCGGAACACTGTCATATCACAACGATCGAAAAATATGAGAAGCGGATCCCGGAGGCGAAAGCCAATTTTGCCGCGGCAAAGATGGAGGACCGGATTACCCTTCTGGAAGGGGACGCCGAAGAAATCCTTGCGGGGCTGGAACCCGGATACGGACTGATCTTCATGGATGCGGCAAAAGGCCAGTACATCAACTGGCTTCCGCAGGTGCGGCGGCTTCTTGTGCCGGGCGGTCTTCTGATCTCCGACAATGTCCTGCAGGACGGAGAGACTGCCCTTTCCCGTTACGCGGTCGGAAGACGCGACCGCACGATTCACACAAGAATCCGGGAGTACATCTGGGAACTGACGCATTGCGATGATTTTGAGACGGCCATTCTTCCGGTGGGAGACGGCGTTGCGCTGAGCGTGAAGAAGTGAAAAAAAGAGATATTATTCGAAAAGAACGATATAATAGATACAGTAGGAGAATTTGATGAAAAAACCAGAATTACTGATTCCGGCCGGAAGCCTGGAAGTGATGAAGACAGCAATCCGATACGGAGCAGATGCAGTATACTGCGGAGGCGAGGAATTCAGCCTGCGCGCGAAAGCCAAGAATTTCAGCGACGAGGATCTGGCGGAGGGAATCCGCTATGCCCATGAGCACGGTGTGAAGGTTCATATCACCGCGAACATTCTCGCACATAATTATGATTTCCCGGAAGTCGAAGAATTCATGAAGAAGATGAAGGAACTGAAGCCGGATGCCATGATCATCAATGATCCGGGAATCTTCATGACCGCAAGACGGATCTGCCCGGAAATCGACATCCATATCAGCACCCAGTCCAGCAGTACGAACTACGAGACATTTAAGTTCTGGCATGATCTCGGCGCAACCCGCGTGGTGGCGGCGCGAGAGCTCTCTCTCGAGGAGATCCGTCAGATTCGTGCGAAGGTGCCGGAGGATCTGGAGATTGAGGCCTTTGTGCACGGAGCAATGTGTATGTCTTACTCCGGCCGCTGCATGCTGAGCAATTTCTTCACCGGCCGCGACGCGAACCGCGGCGAGTGCACGCATCCGTGCCGCTGGAGATACTCCATCGTGGAGGAAACCAGACCGGGTGAGTACATGCCGGTTTATGAAAATGAGCGCGGAACCTACATTTTCAACTCCAAGGACCTCTGCATGATCGACTACATCCCGGAGCTCTGCGAGGCAGGCATTGATTCCTTCAAACTGGAAGGAAGAATGAAGACGGCGCTCTATGTGGCAACCATCGCCAGAACCTACCGCAAAGCGATCGACGATTATTATGAGGATCCGGAAAAATACCGCAGAAATCTTCCGTGGTACCGCGATGAGATCGCAAGATGCACATATCGCGAGTTCACGACCGGCTTCTATTTCGGGAAACCGGATACGAACGCGCAGATCTATGACAGCAATACCTATGTGAAGAATTACACCTACCTCGGTACGGTGCGCAGTCTGGAGGAGGACGGAACAGCGGTCTTCGAGCAGAAGAACAAGTTCTGCGTCGGCGATGCGATCGAGATCATGAAGCCGGACGGCACCGATCTCACCGCAAAAGTTCTGTCGATCCGCAACGACGACGGGGAGGAACAGGATTCCGCGCCGCATCCGCTTCAGAATCTTCATGTGAAGCTGGATCAGAAGGTGGAAGAAGGCGATATTCTTCGCGTGGAAGCTGCCGCGGAGTAAGCGGAACCATTTGCGGAATGGAAGCCGCCGCGGAGTAAGCGGAACTGTTTGCGGAATGGAAGCTGCCGCGGAGTAAGCGGAACCGTTTGCCGAAGGAATGGCCCGCAGTAAGCGGATGGCGTGAGGTTTGCCGGCTCTGCCGGCGGGCAAAGAGATAAAGAGAATAACGGGGGTGGAGAAATGATCAGGATATTTGAACTGATATCGGCGGGATGCCTTGTATACGCGGCAATCCTGGCCGTATATTCCGGTCTGACCACCTCCTTTTTTGTGTTCTGGCCGCTGATGAGCATCTTGTTCGCGGGACTTTCCCTCTGGATCCGCTACACACAGACGAGTCCGGTGGAACTTCAGACCAAAGTTCGCGTGATCACCATCATGGCTGCGGCAGCGGCCGTGTTTCTCGCCGCGGAGGCGGTGATTTTCATCGGGCTTCTCCGGTCTGACGATCGTTTCGGGCCGGAAGACAAAAAGCCGAAATACTGCATTGTCCTGGGGGCCGGACTCAAAGACGGAAAGCCGTCCGTCTCACTTGAACGCCGGCTGGAGCGGGCCTATGAGTATCTTCAGGAGAATCCGGGAGTCATTCTCGTTCTGTCCGGCGGAAAAGGGAAGGACGAGAATATTCCGGAGGCGGAAGCGATGCGCGTCTGGATGATGGAACATCATGTTCCGGAATACTGTTATCTGATCGAAAACCGTTCGGAAAACACGGTGCAGAATATCGAGTGCAGTCTTGAAGTGATCCGGAAACATGTCGAGTCCAGGACACTCGTTCCGGTCCGCGTGACGATCCGGAGCAATGGGAAAGACGGTCCGCCGGAGGAAAAGACGATGCCCGAAGAACGGGAAGCGGAACCGTACCAACTTCCGCCGACGGCCGTTCTGACCAGCGATTTTCATGTCTACCGGGCACTGAAAATCTTTCAGCGAACCGCGGGCGTGACGTGCGCGGGCATCCCTGCGAAGACCGACCCGGTGATGTCGCTTCATCTCTGGGTGAGAGAAGGAGTGGCGCTGTTAAAGGATAAATTTGTCGGAAATATCTGATTAGCGTGCGGACCGGGCGGAAGGCTTAGGAATCGGCAGCAGAATACAGAATCATAGAGAAAAACAAGGAAAGGAACAGAGAAATCGGATGAAACTTGAAGAACTTTCGAATTACCGTCTGATCAGAAGAAATACGATTCCGGAGCTGAACGGCGAGGGAATCCTGATGGAACATATCAAAACCGGAGCAAAATTTTTCCTGGTATCCAATGATGACGACAACAAAGTCTTCACCATTGCGTTCCGCACAAGACCGTCGGACAGCACCGGCGTTGCCCACATTATGGAACACAGCGTTCTGTGCGGATCGGAGAAATTCCCGGTCAAGGATCCGTTTGTCGAACTGGTCAAGGGGTCGCTCAACACATTTCTGAATGCGATGACTTACCCGGATAAGACCGTATATCCGGTGGCGAGCTGCAATGAGCAGGATTTCCAGAATCTGATGGACGTCTACATGGACGCGGTGCTTCATCCGAATATCTATAAGACCGAGAAGATCTTCCGGCAGGAAGGCTGGCACTATGAGGCGGAGGATGAGAACAGCCCCATCACGGTCAACGGCGTGGTCTACAATGAGATGAAGGGCGCATTTTCGTCCCCGGACAGTGTTCTTGAGCGCGCGACAACCACCGCTCTCTACCCGGATACCACCTACAGCGTGGAGTCCGGCGGTGATCCGAAGGATATTCCGAACCTGACCTACGAGCAGTTTCTGAATTTCCACCGCACATTCTATCATCCGAGCAACAGTTACATCTATCTGTACGGAGATATGGATATGGCGGAGAAACTGGACTGGCTCGACCGGGAGTATTTATCCAGATACGATCGCAAAGAGATCGACTCGGAGATTCAGTATCAGAAGCCTTTCGACGAGATCCGTGAACTGCGGGTGCCGTACTCCGTGACGGAAGACCAGCCGACGGACCATGCGGCGTATCTCTCGCTGAACATGGCGATTGACGATAAGATCGACAGCACCCTTCACATCGGACTTCAGGTTCTGGAATATGTCCTTCTGGATGCGCCGGGCGCGGTTCTGAAGCGCGAACTGGTGAAGGCCGGCATTGGTGACGACATCTACGGCGGTTACGACAGCGGGATGCGCCAGCCGTATTTCTCCGTGGTCGCAAAAGATGCGGATGAGGGACAGAAAGAGGACTTTCTCCGCATTATCCGGGAGACACTCGAGAAGACCGCCAGAGAGGGACTCAGCAAACGCTCGCTTCTTGCCGGTATCAACTATTATGAGTTCCGGCTTCGCGAGGCGGATTTCGGGAGCTTCCCGAAGGGACTGGCGTACGGTCTGCAGTGCTTTGATTCCTGGCTGTACGGCGAGGATCCGGAAATGTACCTTCGGTACAACGAAGCCTTTGAGTATCTGAAAAAGGCCGTGGATGAGAGATATTTTGAGAAACTGATCCGCCGCTATCTTCTGGACAACCGCTTTGCCGCGGTGGTGATCGCGTATCCGGAGAAGAATCTGGATGAGAAGCAGGACAGAGAACTTGCGGAGAAAATGGCGGCGTTCCGGGAAAGTCTCTCCTCCGATGAGATTCGCGGCATTGTGGATTTCGCGAAGGAACTGAAGATCTATCAGGAGACGCCGGATTCCAGGGAAGATATGGAGAAGATCCCGCTGCTCCGCAGAGATCAGATCAAACGCGAACCGGAAAAACTATCGCTGGAGACGGCATCCGTCAAAACGGCGGATGAGGAGACCACAGTCTTAAAGCACGAATTCTTTACCTCCGGCATTGACTATATGCGTCTTCTCTTTGAGACAGACCGTGTGCCGTCGGAAGATCTTCCGTATGTGACCTTTCTCAAACAGGTCATCGGATACATTGCGACGGAGAAGTATTCGCTCGAAGAGCTGAGCGATGAGATGGATCTTGTGACCGGCGGCATCGGCGCCGATATGGTGAACTATGTGGATTTCGACCGTCACAACGAATTCCGCGGCTTCCTTGCGCTGAACCTGAAAGTTCTGGATGAACGTCTGGAAGACGGAATGGCGCTTCTGGAAGAGATTCTCCTTCGCTCCCGGCTTCACGACACGGACCGCCTGAAGGAAGTGCTGGATGAGATGAAGTCCCGTCAGCAGACAAAACTGAACAACGCCTCCCATATGGCGGCGGCGCTCCGGGCCGGTTCCTACATCGCGAAAGACCGCGCCTGGGATGAGATGACCGGCGGCATCACCTACTATGACTTCCTCTGCGGACTCTCAAAGGATTTTGAGTCCCGAAAGGAAGCGATCGCCGATAAGCTTGCGGAGGTTGCCGGAAAGCTCTTTACGAGAGAGAACCTGACGTTCAGCTTTACGGCGGATCATGACGGAATCGCGCATATGTGCAGGGCGGCGGAGAAATTTGCCGCGGCACTCCCGAAAGGAAGCGGCGAGACCTTCCCGTTTGAGTGGAAGGAAAATCTGGCCAATGAAGGCTTCCGCGTACCGTCACAGGTGAACTATGTGGCCCGCAGCGGCGATTTCCGCGCAGCCGGCTATTCCTATGACGCGGCGCTGAAAGTGCTGAAGGTTATTCTCGGATATGAGTATCTCTGGAAAAATGTCCGCGTAAAGAACGGCGCCTACGGTGTGATGTTCGGCACCGGCCGCTCCGGAATCGGAAACTTTGTCTCCTATCGGGATCCGAAACTGCGCGAGACCGATGAGATCTACCGCACCGTGCCGGATTACATGGAAAACTTTGCGGCGGATGAGCGCGAGATGACAAAATATGTCATCGGCACGGTCAGCGATCTGGATACGCCGCTTGCCCCGCAGTATAAGGGACTCCGGGGTGATTCCGCGTACTTCTCTCACGTGACGGACGAAATGCTGACCCGGGAGAGAGGACAGGTGCTCGACTGCACACCGGAGGATATCCGGCGGCTGGCACCGATTGTCCGGGCGGTTCTGGAGACCGGCGCATTCTGCACCGTGGGATCCGGAAGCGCGATCGATGCGAACAAAGAGATGTTTAAAGAGACAAGAAATCTGTTCCAGTAAGACACGAAGCGGCACACCGCAAAGAGGTTGCACTGCAGAGAGGACTGTGTGGCGGTAACTTCCCGACTGCGGCGGTGACGGCACGGCGGAAGAGAACAGGATGAAGGAGATATGGAAGATATGGAAGGAAAGAACGGATTTCATTCCGGGTTTGTGACGCTCATCGGGCGGCCGAATGTCGGCAAATCGACTCTGATGAACCATCTGATCGGACAGAAGATCGCGATCACGTCCGCAAAGCCGCAGACAACGCGGAACCGGATCCAGACGGTCTATACCGATGAGCAGGGCCAGATCATTTTCCTGGATACGCCGGGAATTCTGAAGGCCCGTCACAAGCTGGACGAATATATGCTCGAGACTGCGGAAGAGACGCTCGCCGAGGTCGACGCGGTTCTGTGGCTCGTCGAGCCGGCAAGCTATGTCGGGGAAGGCGATCAGTATATCGCGAAGATCCTCGCCGCGGCGAAAAAGCCGGTTATCCTGGTCATCAACAAGATCGACCAGGCGGATGAAGCGAAGCCGGAAGAAGCGAAGAATGCGTTCGCCGGACTGATGGATTTTGCCGGGATCGCGGAAGTGTCCGCTCTCCGGGGCATCGGCGTGGATGCGCTCCGCAGGAAAATCATGAGCGTTCTCCCGGTGGGACCGCAGTTTTTTGACGAGGAGACGGTCACCAACCAGTCGATGCGGGAGATTGCGGCGGAGATTGTCCGCGAAAAAGCGCTTCGTCTTCTGAAGGAGGAAGTTCCCCACGGCATCGCGGTGGTCATCGATTCGATGAAACAGCGCGGAAACGGCCTCTGGGACATCGACGCGTCCATCGTCTGCGAGAAGGATTCCCACAAGGGCATTGTCATCGGAAAAGGCGGCGCCATGCTGAAGCGTATTGGTTCTCAGGCGAGAAAAGACATCGAGGACATGGTTCAGGATCAGGTGAATCTTCAGCTCCATGTCAAGGTGCGCAAGGACTGGCGAGACAGCGAGCTGTATATGAAGAATTTCGGCTATGAGATGAAAAACGGGAAAAAATGATGTCTGCGGGCAGGCTGCCGGCAGAGGGAAAGGCTGTCTATGAGAGATCTCGTAAACCTCAGCGGCATGGTGCTCTCCGCATCGCCGGTGGGCGATTATGACCGGCGCCTGGTGATCCTGACCCGCGAGAGGGGAAAGATCACGGCGTTTGCGCGGGGGGCGAAACGCAGTTCCTCGACGCTCCGGGCGGCGGCGTCCCCCTTTGTCGCGGGAACATTTTCCCTCGCGGAAGGAAGAGACTCCTATAACCTTTATTCTGCGGAAGTGGACGATTACCATTCAGAGTTGGCGATGGATCCGGAGGCGGTCTGCTATGCGTCGTATTTCAGCGAGTTTGCCTCGTACTACGGCCGGGAGGGGATCGAAGCGGGAGCCGTGATCGATCTTCTCGAGGCCGCGTTCACCGCCATTCGGGAAGACCGGGTGCCAAACGTCATGGTGCGCCGGGTTTATGAACTGCGGCTGATGGTCCTGAACGGCGAATATACGGAGACTATGCCGGGGGGCGAGTACAGCGATGCGGCCCGGTATGCCTGGTACGTGTCCGCCACAAGACCGGTTGACAACCTGTTTTCCTTCCGGCTGAAGGACGAGCCGATGAGGGAGTTCGGACATGCGGTGGATCGGAACATCGCCCGTTTTGTGGACCGGCACTTCCACTCGCTGGATGTGCTGAAGGTGATGGTGTAAATCCGACGGAGAACGTCACCGCCGTCAGGGAGCTGGGGAAAACAGCGGTAAGACGAAGGGGCCGTCAGGGCAGGATTCCGGGCTGCGTTTCAGTCTGCCACGGGATACGGAAACACAGAAGGAAAAGGCTGCTTAAGACAAGAATACAGGCCGGAAAAAACGGCGGGAAGCTTTAACATCGGGAAGGAGAAGACGGGATGACAGACGCACAGTTTCAGCGAAAAGTGACCTGGCTCAGTTTCCTCTGCTGTGTCCTCGTTATCTGGAATCACGCGGGAAACGCGGATCTTTTTCTTCCGGGTCAGGGAACGAACGGTTTTCTGTGGCGGTTTGAATATGAATACGCCTACTCGGTCATCCGCGCGGATATCCCGTTTTTCCTGATGATTTCCGGATACCGGTTTTTCCGCGGTTTTGAGCTGAAAAAACTTCCGGGCAAATGGTTCCGGAGAGTACGTTCGCTCCTTGTTCCGTATCTACTGTGGAATCTTCTGTACTATGCCGCAGATGCGGCGGCAAGCCGGATTCCGTTGCTTTCGGAGATTACGGGACGGACCGGGATTCCGGTCACGGCAGAGGAGATCATCCGCGCGGCGGTATTTTTTACACATAATCCGGTGTTCTGGTTCATGTTTCAGCTGATCCTACTGGTAATTCTTGCCCCGGTGATCTGGATCTTTCTCCGGTCGAAGGCGGGATATCTCGTGATGCTCGCGGGCTTCGCCGTGCTCTGGTATGTCTGGCCGGCTGTGCCGGTCCTGAATCCGGACGCGCTGATCTACTTCAGCCTCGGCGGGATGGCGGCCGTCCGGTTCCGGAACGTGACCGAACAGGCGTGGAGCATAAAGCAGCTTTTGCTCGGATGCGCGTCGCTCGCGGCGGCAGCGGCGCTTTACCGGTATTACCGGATCGTTCAGACCCCCCAGCCGATCGTACTTTATTCGATTCTGGTACCGGCTGGACTCTGGCTGGTATTCAATGAAAGGTGGATTTCGGAGGACGGGATCCGCCCGTGGATGAAAGAGACATTTTTTATCTATGCCTTTCATTTTGTCGTGGTCCGTGCTGTAAATAAGACGGTTGTCCGCATTTTCCCGGGAAATGGCATCGTGGCGGCGATTCTCTTTACGGTTATGCCGCTGATCGCGGTGGCGGTATGCCATGGGCTTGCGGGATTTCTGCGGAAGAATGTTCCGCCGCTGTATTCGCTTCTGAACGGCGGCCGGGGGTGAATGCGGATCCGGTGATGCAACGGTTTCGGATGGATGGCACATCCGGCGGAACGGCGGATCTGGGTGAATGCGGATCCCGAGGAATCTGAGGTTTCGGATGGATGGTACATTCGGCGGAACGGCGGATCTGGATGAATGCGGATTCGCCGAAAAGTTTAGAGAGGACACTGAACGGATGTAAGGGAACGCCGCGGCTTACAGGCGGAGGAAGGGATGGAATTCCTTCTTGAAAAGCGTAATGAAAGCATATATACTAAATTCTACGTGTAAATAATTTAACACTTTTATGAGATGAACCCCGGCAGCCAGCCGGCGGTCATGAGGAGGATCAAGATGGAAAAGACAATGGAGAAGATCGTTGCCCTCGCAAAAGCAAGAGGTTTTGTATATCCGGGTTCCGAGATTTACGGCGGACTTGCGAATACATGGGATTACGGTCCGCTCGGAGTTGAGCTGAAGAACAATGTGAAGAAAGCATGGTGGCAGAAGTTCGTACAGGAAAGCCCGTACAATGTCGGCGTTGACTGCGCGATTCTGATGAACCCGCAGACATGGATCGCTTCTGGACATCTCGGCAGCTTCACCGATCCTCTGATGGACTGCAAGGAGTGCCATGAGAGATTCAGAGCCGACAAGCTGATCGAGGACTGGTGCGCAGAGAACAACTTCGCACTGGAGGGTTCCGTTGACGCATGGTCCAATGAGCAGATGCAGGACTTTATCGCGGAGCACGGAATCGCATGCCCGAGCTGCGGCAAGAGCAACTGGACCGATATCCGTCAGTTCAACCTGATGTTCAAGACATTCCAGGGCGTAACCGAGGATGCAAAGAACGCGGTTTATCTGAGACCGGAGACTGCACAGGGTATTTTTGTAAACTTCAAGAACGTTCAGAGAACATCCCGCAAGAAGGTTCCGTTCGGAATCGGACAGATCGGTAAGTCTTTCCGTAACGAGATCACACCGGGCAACTTCACCTTCCGTACCAGAGAGTTCGAGCAGATGGAGCTGGAGTTCTTCTGCAAGCCGGATACCGATCTGGAGTGGTTTGCATACTGGAAACAGTACTGCATCGACTGGCTGCAGGGCCTCGGCATTAAGCCGGAAGAGATGAGAGCGAGAGACCATGAGAAGGAAGAGCTGAGCTTCTATTCCAAGGCAACCACCGATCTGGAGTTCCTGTTCCCGTTCGGATGGGGCGAGCTCTGGGGTATCGCAGACAGAACCGATTATGACCTTTCCCGTCATCAGGAAGTATCCAAGCAGGATCTCTCCTATTTCGACGACGAGACCAAGGACAGATATATTCCGTACGTAATCGAGCCGTCCTTGGGCGCAGACCGCGTAACGCTGGCATTCCTGTGCGCTGCATACGACGAGGAGACGCTGGAAGGCGGCGATGTCAGAACTGTGATGCATTTCCATCCGGCTCTTGCTCCGGTGAAGATTGCGGTTCTTCCACTGTCCAAGAAGCTGGGAGAAGAAGCGGAGAAGCTTTACTTCGAGCTGGCAAAGACCTATCACTGCGAGTACGACGACAGAGGCGCAATCGGCAAGAGATACAGAAGACAGGATGAGATCGGTACTCCGTTCTGCATCACCTACGATTTCGATACCGAGAACGACCACGCTGTAACCGTTCGTGATCGTGATACCATGCAGCAGGTACGTATTCCGATCGCTGAGCTGAAGAACTACTTCGCAGACAAGTTCACATTCTGATCGGTCTGAAGAGAACAAGACAAAGATAAGACATTTTCAAAGCTCCATCCGGCGCTCTGCCGGCTGGAGCTTATGTTAACTGAAGGAACAGCGTGCCGGAGTCGGGACACAGCCGGTACAGGAGGTGACGAGAGTGAAAAAAATATCCCTGTTTGACGGAACGGCGATCACGCTGGAAGAAATACTGGATGCGCGGTCAGCGCGGGCGGAACGACAGAGGGCATTTCTCGCGGAAGGCGGGATGTCGCTGATCAGCTTTGCACTGAATATGCCGGGACCGGTAAAACAGTCCGTCACCGCAAGACGGGTCTTTGAAGAGGGAATCCGTGAGATCCGGAAGGACATTGAATCGCTGAGCGGGACTGTTCCGGGGGCGGAGAAGGCAGCGTCGGAGAAAGCAGCGTCGGAGATATCGGGCAAGACGGCAGAGAAGTTTACTGCTGAGACGGCGAAAAAGACAGCAGCGGAGACGTCGGAAAAGAAGGCGGCGGAGAAGGCAGCGTCGGAGACATCAGGCAAGATGGCGACGGAAAAAGGCAGAGTGATCCTTCGGGAGGATGTCTCCCATGAGATGACCGGAAGCCAGGCATTCTTTCTTCTGAATCTTCCGGCGGACCGCATCAAGAAGAAAATGACGGAGATCGAGGAATATCATCCGCTCGGCCGTCTCTTCGACATCGATGTGATCGGCCCGGACGGGGTTCCGCTTTCGAGAACGCAATTCGGACTTCCGGCGAGAACCTGCATGGTCTGCGGTGAGAACGCGAAGATCTGTGCGAGAAGCGGAGCGCACAGCGCGGAGATCATCGCCTACACGCTAAATGATCTGGTGCATTCGTATTTTCGTGACAAAGAGGCGGACCGCGTCGCCATCTGCGCGACCAGAGCACTGCTCTATGAGGTGTCGACAACGCCGAAGCCGGGACTTGTGGACCGCGCCAATCAGGGTTCTCACAGCGATATGGATTATTTCACTTTCGTGGACAGCAGTGCGACGCTCTGTCACTGGTTCCGGGACATGTTCTGTGTCGGCTGGGATCACGCGGATGATTCGCCGGAGTCGCTTTTCCGGAGACTGCAGTTTATCGGGAAAATGGCGGATCGCGCCATGTTCCGGGCAACCGGCGGCGTCAATACGCATCAGGGACTGATCTACGCGGTGACGATCATTGCGGCCGCCATCGGAAAAATGATGCGGACAGGATCGGCGGAGGAGATCCCGGAAAAGCATCTGATTGAGGAATGCAGGAAAATCGGCCGCTGTTCGCTTCGGGAAAAATTCGGCTGTTCCGGGATTTCGCCGGAGACCGGAGAGGAGAAGGACAAGAACAAGGCGCCGGAACCGTTGAGGGCGGCGGAGTCGGAGTCTTCCCTGATTAACTCCGGAAGAGAAGCCGCGAAGGGAAATGAGACTCCTGCATACGGCGCCCGGGGAGAGGCGGCGGAAGGCTTTCCGCACGCGCTTAACATCGGCCTTC
The DNA here is from genome assembly GCF_000711825.1 of [Clostridium] aminophilum DSM 10710. Classification (GTDB taxonomy): domain Bacteria; phylum Bacillota; class Clostridia; order Lachnospirales; family Lachnospiraceae; genus Clostridium_R; species Clostridium_R aminophilum. The sequence continues at coordinate 117,761 of NZ_JONJ01000010.1, forward strand.
CGGCGATCCGAAAGTGGCTTGCGCAAGGATGTTCTTTAAATGACGCGTCCTGCGCGGCGCTTCTTTCCATCATCGCGGAGACGGAGGATACGAATATGATCCGCCGCGGCGGAAATGAGGAAGCGCAACGCCGAAGAGAAGAAGCGAGGGAGATTCTCCGCAATATGACAGCGGAGACCATCGTTCCGGATATATCAAAACTGGATAGCGACTATATCCGTCATCATCTCAGCCCCGGCGGAAGCGCCGATATTCTCGCAATTTCTCTGCTATTTTGCTTCTGCGAAGAAGAGGGGATTCTCACCGGGGACCACGCTTGACATTCGGAGCGCGCGGGATTATAAACAGAGTAATTCGATCGAATAAATATCATGAAAAAACGAAAAATAGCATAATTTTTGATTTTATTGCGCAATGAGGCACATTTTGCGGGAGCACCTGCAGAATGTGCCTCATTTGTGTAAAAAAATCAGGAGAATCCAAGGATTTTTCCCTGTCACAACAATTCTCCGCGGAGATATTTTTCAATTGCAGAAAAAAAATTTTTGCAATTTACTAATTTAATACGTTGCCAAACTAAAGCGTTTGTAGTAGTATAGCGTCATACGAAGAAAACATACTCATTCCCAAGGGTTATAGTGAACGCTGTCGTTTCCGTTACAGGACATTCACTCCTCCCATTCGCCCCGGTTGCGGATAGAGACAGGTTTCCGGCGGGATTCCGAGAACGGGTTCTTCGCAGACCAGTGGAACATCAGGAGGAGAAGAGGATGAGAAAAAACATGAAGAGAGAAACGAAAAGAAACATGAAAGGAAACATGAAGAAGATCATCGCATTTGGCGCTGCTGCGGTGATGGCAGCCGCATTTACCGCCTGTGCGCCGGGAAGCGCGGCGACGCAGACCGCAAAGGCGGAGGAGACCACGAAGGCGGCGGAGACTGCAAAGGCTGAGGAGACCGCAAAGGCTGCCGAGACTACAAAGGCAGCGGATGCCGGTTCTGCCGCAGCGGAGGAATTCAAATATGCGGAGATCCCGGCAGTTTCGGAAGAGTGGAAGGCAAAGTATGATGCGATCAGCGGCGGCCGTCTGGACGAGATCCGAAAAAAGGGAGTCATTCAGATCGCCAGCGAGCCGTATTTTGCTCCGTATGAGTTCATTGATTCATCCAAACAGGGGGATGAACAGTACTGCGGCGCGGATGTCCAGTTTGCAAAATTCATCGCAGACCGCATGGGCGTAAAGATGGAATATGTTCCGCTGGAATTCAGCGCTGTTCTGACGAGCGTGGTGGAAGGAAAGACGGATCTGGCGATCTCGGGCCTCGCTTACACACCGGAGCGCGCGGAAGCCTGCAACATGTCGGACGGATATTACACGGATCCGAAAGAGGCGGGACACGGCCTTCTGATTCGGGAGGAAAACAAGGATAAGATCAAGGGACTCGATGATCTCGCCGACAAGACCATTGTCTTCCAGGCAGGTTCTCTTCAGGAGGCTCTGGTCGATGCAGCGGGAGTCAAAGTGGGAAATATCAAGAAGGTTTCCTCTTCCAATGATGCCTATATGGCGGTACAGGAAGGAAAAGCCGATGCGGCAGCAGTCTACAAGGCAAGCGCAAAACTGTATGCGGAGGCAAATCCGGGCCTGACGCTGGTAGAGGGATTCAAATTTGATGTGCCGAAAGAGATGCAGGGCAACCACGTCGGAATCATGAAAGATGAGGAAGCGCTGACCGAGTTCGTCAACACCTGCATTGCGGAGCTGGATGAAAACGGCCTGATGGGCAAATGGGTTGAGACGGCATCGGCGCAGGCGTCCTCTCTCGGAGTGGATTGATCCGATTGACAGATAAGACTTTCACCCGCGCCGGGATTCATCAGGGATTCCTTCCGGAATGGTCCTTCGGGATTCCTTCCGGGAAGAAATGAAGGAAAAGCGAGCGGAGAACGGAGCGGGCGAAGGATTCTTCCGGGACTGAGAAATTGCTGGACAGGAGAAAAGAATGATTTCAAGTGTAATAAAACTATGGGGAAAGTATTCCGGCGTTTATATCAGCGGACTGTACGGAACACTGTGGCTTTCGGCCGTCACGGTTGCCTTTGCCACGATTCTCGGAACGCTGATTGCTTTTGTGAAACTGTCACGGTTCAGACCGGGACAGTGGCTGGTCAATCTTTACATTGAGATTATCCGCGGAACGCCGGTACTTCTTCAGATTTATTTCTTCTGGATCTTTCTGCCGAAAGCCATGCCGTTTGAACTGTCGGATACGCAGTGCATTGTCATCGCACTGATCATCAACTCCAGCGCCTATGTGGCGGAGATTATCCGTGCCGGAATTGAGGCGGTGGATAAAGGACAGACGGAGGCGGCACTCAGCCTCGGACTCAGCCGGAAGAATACGATGATGAAGGTGGTTCTTCCGCAGGCGATCAAAAACATTTTGCCGGCGCTGGGCAATGAATTCATTACCATGATCAAGGAGACTTCCCTTGCGTCGGTATTTTTCATCGCGGAGCTGACGACTTCCTATAAGACCGTGCAGGCGGCGACATTTCTCGCCATTCCGTCACTTCTGATTTCCGGTCTGATCTACCTGATGCTGACCTTTCTTCTGACAAGACTTCTGGCAATATGTGAAAAGAGGATGAGATCCAATGACAGAAACAGCTAAGAATAACGAAAACACAAATCCGTCCGGAAATGTCATCCTTCGGGTTTCCGGCCTCCGAAAGTCCTTCGGAGACATCCATGTTCTGAAGGGAATCAGCATCGATATCCATGAGGGAGAGACGGTGGCGGTGATCGGACCAAGCGGCGGCGGAAAGAGTACTTTTCTCCGCTGTCTGAACCGTCTCGAGACGCCGGATGAGGGAGAAATCCTCTTTGACGGGGCGAACATCATGGATAAAAAGATTGATATCGCCCGGTACCGCCAGAAGATCGGCATGGTCTTCCAGCACTTTAATGTCTTTCCGCACCTGACGGTGCTGGAGAACATTACGCTGGCGCCGACGCTCGAAAAGCACATTCCGAAAGAGGAAGCGCAGAAAAAAGCCATGGAACTGCTGGAAAAGGTCGGCCTTGCAGAGAAACGGGATGAGTATCCGACAAGACTTTCCGGCGGACAGAAACAGCGACTGGCCATCGTGAGAGCGCTGGCCATGGAACCGGAGGTCATTCTGTTCGACGAGCCGACCAGTGCACTGGATCCGGAGATGGTGAAAGAAGTGCTGGAGGTCATCCGCGCTCTCTCGGATTCGGGAATGACGACGGTGATCGTCACCCACGAGATGGGATTTGCCCGTGAGGTGGCAGATCGCGTGATCTTTGTGGCAGACGGTGTCATCGCAGAAGAGGGGACACCGGACGAGGTGTTCGGAAATCCCAAAAATGAGCGGACGAAAACATTTCTCAGTCAGGTGCTGTGACATGAAGGGAAAAAATTGATTCCTGCGCGCGAGGGAACTGAGGTCGGAGACAGAATCTGCTGAGGGAAGAGCAAAATTCCGAGGGAGAACAGAATTCCGAGGGAAAACAGAATTCCGAGGGAAAACAGATTCCGACAAAAATTTGAGGAGAAAAAAGTTCCGAAGTAAACTTGAGTGCGGAAGAAGATAAACAGGATGCGGAGACAGCATGGAAGGGAATATCATGGAGAAAGATTTGGAACAGATCAGGGCTTCGGTTGCGGCGCACCGGGAGGAAATCCTGAGTGCAAACGACCGGATTCACGGTTTTGCCGAGATGGCGTATCAGGAGTTTCAGTCATCGGAGCTGTTGATCGGACTTCTAGAGGAAAACGGATTTCAGGTGGAAAAGGGACTGGCCGACATGCCGACCTGTTTTCTCGGACGCTGGGGAAAAGGCGCTCCGGTCATGGGGATTCTGGGCGAATTTGATGCGCTGGAATGTCTGAGCCAGGAAGCCGGAAATCCGGAGCACAAGCCGGTTCTGGAAGGTGCGCCGGGGCACGGCTGCGGTCACTGCGCACTGGGAACCGCGTCTCTGTCCGCGGCGATCGCGGTGAAAGAGTATCTGGAGAGGAATCAAAAGAGCGGAACCGTCATTTATTTCGGCTGTCCTGCGGAAGAAGGAGCCGGGGCAAAACAGTTCATGGCAAGAGCAGGACTCTTCGATGACTGCGATTTTGTCTATACCTGGCATCCGGCAACCGTCAATCAGGTTTCGGCCGATTCCAATTCCGCGATCATGGGTGCGACATTTACGTTCGACGGCATCACGGCCCATGCCGGCGCCTGCCCGTGGAACGGAAGAAGCGCACTGGACGCCTGTGAGCTGATGAATGTGGGCTGTAACTATCTGAGAGAACACATGGAGGACGGACAGCGCGTTCACTACGCGTACTCCAATGCGGGCGGCTCTCAGCCGAATGTGGTTCCGGCGCACGCCTCGGTCAAGTATGAAGTTCGCGCCCGCCGCGTGTCCGAAGTGAAGGAGTTGTTCGCGAGAGTAGTGGATATCGCAAAAGGTGCGGCGCTGATGACGGGAACGAAACTGACATATGAAGTGAGCATGGCGTTCTCCGATTTCGAATCCAACCGCACCCTTGCGCCGATCGTGAGCGACTGTCTGAAAGAAGTCGGCGCACCGTCCTGGGACGACGAGGACTATGCTCTGGCGGAGAAATATCTCCGCTCCTACGATCCGGTCACGCTCGACCACATTCGCCAGTCAATGGCGGAGATGTTTGGCGCGGAAAATGTTCCGGAGATTGAGAAACGTCCGCTTCATGCCGGGGTCTTTGCGTTTGATCCCCGTTCCGGAAAGCCGCAGGGCGGATCCACGGACGTCGGCGACGTGAGCTATGCCGCGCCGACGGTGGAACTGAATATTGCCACCGCGTGCATCGGCAATATCGGTCACACCTGGCAGATGGCAGGACAGGCCGGCAGCCGAATTGCGCACAAGGGACTCCTGACCGCTGCGGAGATCATGGCGCTTGCCTGTGTGAGAACCATGGACCGGACGGATCTGATCCAAAAAGCAAAAGAGGAAGTCCGCCGGAAAAACGGAGGCCACTATCAGTGTCCGCTTCCGGACAGCGTAAAACCGCCGATCGGAACCTACTAATGAAAAACATACTATCACTACAAGAAATTATTTGTGAAAACACAATTCTTCACGGTTTGACTTTCCGGGATTGCTCCCATAAGATAGTATAGAAAACGACGGAACGGTCGTTTGAAGTGTCGGATTTTTGCCGCTGAAAGCAGCATTTTTCGCTGTGTGATCCGCGTACATTTTCGCAGAGCGGCTTCTCGCAGAGTAGCTTCTCGCAGAGCGGTATTTATGCAGAGCGGCCTCTCGCAGAGTAGCTTCTCGCAGAGCGGCATTTTTGCAGAGGGGCATTTTCGCAGAGCGGCATTCTCGCAGAACGACATCTTCCATGCAATTTCGGATTGAGGTTTGAAGATGCATTCGGGTGAAGTGCGTGGGGAATGACTGGAAGCAAAAACGATTGGCAGCAAAAGCCCGACCGGGGATTTGTGGGTATCGGAAATAGTTAGGAGATAGTATGGAAGCATTGATGGTATCGCTGAATGCGGTCATTCCGTTTGTTTTTTATCTGGCGGTGGGCTACGGGGCAAGAAGGCTGAAGCTGTGCACAAATGAGCTCCTTCAGGGGATGAATAAGCTGGTGTTCAAAGCCTTTTTTCCATTGTCGCTGTTCTGGAATATGTATACCATGGATCCGTCCATTGAGATCGACATTCCGCTTCTTTTGGCGGAGGGCGCATCGCTGATCGCATTGATCGTCCTTCTGATGCTGACGGTTCCGTGGTGTGTGAAAGAGAACCCACGCCGGGGTGTGGTCGTTCAGGCCATATACCGGTCCAACTGTGTCCTGTTTGCCCTTCCGATGGCTGAAGTTGTCATGGGAGAACCGGGAAAAATTTATGCGACCATGATGCTGGCGGTGATCGTCCCGATCCTCAATGTCTCCGCGGTGCTGGTTCTCGAATCCTTCCATGGCGAGGGGCTGACCGATCCGAAAAAGCTGATCATCAACATTCTGACAAATCCGCTGATCGACGGTATCGCAGTCGGAGCGCTTTTCTTTGCACTCGGAATTCATCTTCCGCGCTTTATCGAGACGCCGGTGAAGAATATGGGCAGTATGGCGACACCGCTTGCCCTCTTTATTCTGGGCGGAACACTGGAATTTTCACAGGTTGGAAAAAACCTGAAATGCCTTACGGTGGCGATGGGAATCAAGCTTCTGGTCATTCCGCTGGTTGTGACTGTCATTACGACTCTCGCCGGACTGAGTGATGTGGTCCGCTTCACCTTCTTCATCATTTACGCAACACCGGTCGCGACTTCCTCCTACGTGATGGCCCAGAATATGGGCGGCGATGGAGAACTGGCCGGGCAGTTTGTGGTATTCAGTACCGTTGCGTCCGCATTGACCCTGTTCATCTGGGTTTACGCCTATGCGGCGCTGGGATTTGTTTGAGTGGCAAAATGATGTCTGCGTATAAAGGAACGGATCCGTCCTGCGGAAATTGCGGGCGAGTCCTCCGATGAGATGATTATTATATTATGGGACAAAAGACAGCCTTCGGGCTGTTTTTTTGTTTCATAGGGAAGCAGTGCGGAGTGTTCGATTCACAAAACAGAGTATGGATTTACTTGCCCGTTTGATGGTTCATGACACATTATTGGCCTTTGATGATCGGAAAAACGGAAAAAAGAAAACGGTTTCAAAAAGGCTTGATGGAGAAAAATCGTTTAAATTGTACGTGAATAAGAACAATCTTTGGCAACAGACACGATGATAAATCGAAAAGATGATGGGTAAAAATGAACAGAAAGCTTGTATTTATAAGGGCACAATCAAGAAAAGGGCAGTTTGTTAAGAAAAATTTATTTCAGAATTATGTGTAACCTGTACACAAAATAAGAAGTATTATTGAATTTATTACGTAAAACGCACAAAAAACTCCTTTACTCCATGGAATGCTGTGCTATAATGATCAAGGGAGTTAATCATTTTTTATGATGGACGGCTGGAGAAAGAAGGCTGCGGCGGTTCGTCGAAGTATTCAGGAGGAAAGAGTAATGGCTAACAAATGGGTTTATCTGTTCACTGAGGGTAACAAAGACATGCGTAATCTCCTCGGTGGTAAAGGCGCTAACCTGGCTGAGATGACAAATCTCGGTCTTCCGGTTCCGCAGGGTTTCACAATTACCACAGAGGCCTGCACTCAGTACTATGAGGACGGCAGACAGATTAACGATGAGATCAAGGGACAGATCAGAGAATACATGGAGAAACTCGAAGCAATCTCCGGCAAAAAGTTCGGCGATATCGAGAATCCGCTTCTGGTTTCGGTTCGTTCCGGTGCTCGCGCTTCCATGCCGGGCATGATGGACACCATCCTGAACCTCGGCATCAATGAGCAGGTCGTAGACGTAATGTCCAGAAAGTCCAACAATCCGCGCTGGGCATGGGACTGCTACAGAAGATTTATTCAGATGTTCTCCGACGTCGTAATGGAAGTTTCCAAGAGCAAATTTGAAAAGCTCATCGACAAGAAAAAAGCAGAAAAGGGAGTTACCGCCGATGTTGATCTGACAACCGAGGATCTTCAGGATCTGGTTGCACAGTATAAGGTTCTCTATAAGAACGAGATCGGAAGCGAGTTCCCGAGCGATGCAAGAGAGCAGCTGATCGAGGCCGTTAAGGCAGTTTTCCGTTCCTGGGATAACCCGCGTGCCAATGTTTACCGCCGTGACAATGATATCCCGTACAGCTGGGGTACAGCCGTAAACGTACAGATGATGGCATTCGGCAACATGGGACCGACATCCGGTTCCGGCGTTGCATTCTCCCGTGATCCGGCTACCGGTGAAAATGCATTCTATGCGGAAGTTCTGATGAACGCACAGGGCGAAGATGTCGTATCCGGTGCGAGAACTCCGATGAAGATCGAAGAGATCAAAGTAAAACTTCCGGAGATCTACAAGGAGCTCCTTGAGATTTCCGATAAACTGGAAGACCATTACAGAGACATGCAGGATATGGAGTTCACCATCGAGGATGGAAAGCTCTTCATGCTTCAGTGCCGCAATGGTAAGAGAACCGCGAAGGCAGCGCTGAAGATCGCATGCGATCTTGTGGCAGAAGGAAAGATCGACAAGAAGACCGCTGTTCTGGCTGTAGATCCGAGAAACCTGGATACACTTCTTCACGGTTCTTTCTCCAAGGAGACATTAAAGAGCGCAGAGCAGATCGGCAAGGGCCTTCCGGCTGCACCGGGCGCTGCCTGCGGTAAGATCGTATTCACCGCTCTTGAGGCGAAGAATGCGGCAGCAAAGGGCGAGAAAGTTGTCCTGGTTCGTCTCGAGACCTCTCCGGAGGATATCGAGGGAATGAAGGCAGCTCAGGGTATCCTGACTGCCCGCGGCGGTATGACCTCTCATGCAGCGGTTGTTGCACGCGGAATGGGCGCATGCTGCGTAGCAGGCTGCTCTGATATCAAGTTTGCAGAGGACGGCGAGAGCTTCACACTCGGCGGAAAGACATACAAAGAGGGAGACATCATTTCCTTCGACGGTTCTACCGGAAATATCTATGACGGCGCACTGGAAGTATCTGAGGGCGCAGTGGAAGATGAGGATTTTGCAAAGCTCATGACCTGGGCGGACGAATTCAGAACCATGAAGGTTCGTACAAATGCGGATACACCGGAAGATGCAAAGAGAGCAAGAAGCCTTGGCGCAGAGGGTATCGGCCTTTGCCGTACCGAGCACATGTTCTTTGAGGGCGACCGTATCGATGCGATCCGTGAGATGATCGTTGCAGACTCCAGAGAAGAGCGCGAGAAAGCACTGGATAAGATTCTTCCGCTTCAGCAGGGAGACTTCGAGCAGCTCTTCGAGGCAATGGAAGGCAACCCGGTTACCATTCGTTTCCTGGATCCGCCGCTGCACGAGTTCGTTCCGAAGACTGAGGAGGATATCGAGAAAGTTTGCAAGAATACAGGCAAGACCGCAGAGCAGGTTCGCGCTGTCATCGAAGGTCTGGTTGAAGTCAACCCGATGATGGGTCACCGTGGCTGCCGTCTTCCGATCGCATATCCGGAGATCGCTGTGATGCAGACAAAGGCTGTCATCCGTGCGGCTATTAAGGTTCAGAATGCACACGCAGACTGGAAGATCGTTCCGGAGATCGAGGTTCCGCTGGTTGGAATTCTCAAGGAAATGCAGTTCGTAAAGAAGATCATCGTTGAGACTGCGGATGCCGAGCTGAAGGCAGCAGGTTCCGATCTGAAGTACGAGGTAGGTACCATGATCGAGATCCCGAGAGCAGCTCTGACAGCAGATGAGATTGCGAAGGAAGCGGAGTTCTTCTGCTTCGGCACCAACGATTTGACTCAGATGACATTCGGTTTCTCCCGTGACGATGCCGGTAAGTTCCTGGATTCCTACTATGACGCAAAGGTTCTGGAAAATGATCCGTTTGCAAAGCTGGATACCGAGGGTGTCGGCAAGCTGATGAAGATGGCGGTTGAGCTCGGACGCAAGACCAATCCGAACCTTCCGGTCGGCATCTGCGGCGAGCACGGCGGCGATCCGTCTTCCGTTGAGTTCTGCCACGAGATCGGCCTTGACTATGTTTCCTGCTCCCCGTTCCGTGTTCCGATTGCGAGACTGGCAGCAGCACAGGCAGCTATCGCCGAGTCACGTCAGTAAAGAATGCAAGCTGTTTTTTGGGAACTTTTGAAATCTCCAAAGATTTCATGAAGCAAAGTATGAGGATTTATCATCCGGAAAATACTTTCCATTACCCAGAAAAGCTTGAAATAAAGCTATTCCTAGTATAGGGTGTCTGCTTAGACACCCTATATTTTTTTACTTAAGAATAATTTCAACCAGGCTGTAATGAGAGCTAGACACAAGAAATTGTTGACTGCATTCGACAAAATTTTTGTCAGAAGTTCGGGAAATCCGAACAGTAAAAATTAACCATTTTGGAAAAAGTTCGGAATATCCGAACTTAGAAGGAGGTTCAAAAATGTCGGAATTTACAGCTAAAAAGCTTAAAGAAGCGCGTGTTAGGGCAGGTTTTACTCAGGATGAAGCTGCAAAGCTCATGAACTTGAAGAAGACAACCATGAGCGAAATGGAAGCTGGGAAGAGAAGTATATCTGCTGATGAACTTGCACAGTTCTCTCGTATCTATGAAGTGGATGTAAGAGAATTACTGTTCCTAGAGTTTACAGAAGCCGGTGAAGAGCAGAGACTTGCAGCTAAGTACAGTTCGTTCTTTAAATTACTTGAGAAATTATCTGATCGTGATATTGAAGATGTTTATTGGGTAATAAAGCGTAAGGTTGAAGGATTGCTTTAAAAACTGAATAAGACTCAGGATGCCCGCATTGCAGATTACACCTGCTTTGCGGGTATTTTTTTGTGTTGACATATACGGAGACCGTATATACAATGAAAGTAGATAGATATACGGGGACCGTGCATAGGAGGCGCATTATGGCAGATTTAGATTTAAAGCTTGATGGTATCGCTAATGGCGTATTAGTTGAACAAACTGATAAGAAAAAAGCTGATGCTGACAAGAAAAAAAGAATGTATGCAAGCGCCTTTGCTTATATTAGAAATCAGACAGGAATGAATAAGAAGGAGTTTGCAGAATACCTTGGAATTCCATACAGAACGTTACAGGACTGGGAACTTGGTAATACCCAGGCTCCGGAATATGTGCTCCGATTAATTGCTTATAAAGTAATGTGGGAGAAGGAAAGGGGGAACCTATAATGACAGTGTTGAGATTTATCCTTAGAATTGCTTTATTACCAGTGCAGGCAGTTCTTACTCTTTTAGTATTGGCAATAGATTTTTTAAGTGGATGGGCTATTTTGGCATTCAGAATAATCGGTGCATTATTTCTCCTTGGAGGCCTGTGTCAGTTTATCAGTAAAACAGGTTCTGCTTCTCTAGGCTGGCAGGGAATCATAGTTGCAGTCATTATAGTAGCTGTTCCACAGGCTCTTACGATTTGGGGTGAAGTAGGACTAATTAGATTTAAGGAGCTTTTAGCAAGAATTTAGTGTCATGACCGATTTTGTCTCGTTTTGACTCGTTTTGTCTCGTCTCGACCGACATTAGCACTTTTCTTATAGATTTAACGGTGCTATTATTATCATAGACAAGTGAGAGGTAAACAAAAGCCACTCACTTGTTTTTCTTTTGCAGAAGAATAGGAAGCAGATATAAGCGTCATCACATGACCAACCCTCAAGGTCGTGTGAGGCGCTTTTTTGTTCTCCGAAACCGGTAGGCGCGCACCGGTGGTTCTATCAAACAATCATGCAAAAAGAAAAGGAGAAAAGTGAATATGGATTATGAACAGTTCAAAGCGGATTTCCAGGATGCATTAAGGGATGAATTTGCAGGCAGAGGAGCTGAAGTAGAACTTACAGCCCGAAAGGTCGAAAAGATGAATGGCAGTTACGAAGCCATCACGGTAAGACCGCAGGATTCTGCCATTGGAGTAAACGTTAGTGTGGAAAGAGCATTTGCTGCATATGGGAAGGGCGAAGATATTTCTGAGATTGCAGATCATTTTGCTGATGCTGTAGAGAATGGATTTAAGGAATCACCAAAGTTTGATATTGAATCTATTTCAGATTATGAGCAGATGAAGAGCAAACTTGCTATGGAGGTTGTTTCGGCTGAGAGGAATGCGGAGCTTCTTCAGACGGTTCCACACGAGCAGATGGAGGATATGGCGGTTGTATACCGTTTCATCCTTGATCAGAGTAATTCCGGCAATGGAACGATTTTGGTCACTAATCAGATGCTTGATCAGTATGGAATCTCGAAGGAACAGCTTCGTGCAGATGCCATGGAAATCGCACCAGAGATCAGACCGGCGGAGATCAGAGGTATGTCAGAAGTCATGAATGAAATGGCTCCCGGTATGATTCCGGAGATTGCACCAGAAGATGAGCAGATGTTTGTTGCGACGGTTCCGGATAAAATTCATGGAGCCGGTGTTATCGCATATCCGAACTTTATGGAGGATGCGGCACAGAAAGCCGGAGGTGATTACTTTGTTCTCCCAAGCAGTATCCATGAGGTTTTGCTTGTAAAGGACAATGGCCAAATGAGCGTAAAAGAGCTGGAGAACATGGTCAAAGAGGTCAATGCTACCCAGGTGGAACCGGCAGATCAGCTTACAGATCATGTCTACCACTATGATAGCCAGAATCATATTTTTGAGTTGGCAGATAAGTATGAGGAACGAATGCATGAAGCGGAACATGGAACGCCAGATAAGGATTCCGTCCTTGGAGATCTGAAGGAGAAGAAACAGGAGATTGCAAAGAAAGATCCGGTAAAGGATGCAGCGAAAAGGACTGCAAAAAAGCACGAGACTTCGTTGTAAGCTCAAATAAATTTATGTCAGAGAGAGGCTTCCCTTAAAAGGGGGAGCCTTTTTCAGTTGAGAAAGGAGCTATTCCATATGGGTAAAGAATATAAAAAAGTGCAGAAATATTTCAATAGGAACGATCTTACGAGAATTCCCCATGGAGCGGCATCTGAGAGCGGATCGATAACGCTGTGCAATTGTTGCCATCCGTGTTCTTATGGAAGAGGAAAAGCGTTTTGTTTTCCGTGCTATCAGAAATTAGTGGCAGTTCGTGTTGGAACATCCACTTTGAAAAGTAGCAGATAACGAGGTGAGTTATGGACTTTGGCTATTTTCGTGAAGAAGAGTCGGAGCAGTTTGCCTTCTACAGGATCCCGCAGATCCTTTTCAAGGATGATAAGTTTGCAAAGCTTTCAACGGATGCCAAGGTTTTATACGGATTGTTCTTGAATCGGGTGTCTCTGTCAAAGAAGAACCATTGGATCGATGAGCAGGGTCGGGTGTTTGTCTATTACACATTGGAAAATATCCAGGAGGATCTGCATTGTGCGAACCAGAAAGCTATGAAGCTTTTAAAGGAACTTGAAAGGTATGGGCTGATAGAGAGAATCAAACAGGGACTCTGTAAACCGGACAGAATCTATGTGAAGAATTTTATTCTTCATCAGCAATCATTAGTCCGGAGTAATGAAAATCATTATTCCGGGGTAGTGAAAATCACTGGTCCGGAGTCATGGAAATCATTACCTAGTAATACTGAGAAAAATAATACTGAGTGTAGTAATACTAATCCTTTCCTTTCCGGAGATGGGAAGGGAATAGATGAGAGAGAGCGATACCGGAATTATTTTATTCATTCTCTTGAGCTTGACATCGTCAAAGCGGATCGTCCTTATGCAGGTGAAAGAATTGATGAAATTCTTGAAATCATTCTGGATACGATCTGTTCCAAGAGGAAGATGATTCGTATCGCAGGAGATGATAAGCCGGCTGATGTGGTGAAAAGTCAATTGATGAAGCTGGATTACGGGCACATAGAGTTTGTCCTGGATTGCATGAAGGAAAACACGACACAGATCAAAAATGTAAAACAGTATATTCTTACGGCGCTCTATAATGCGCCGCTTACGATCAACAACTATTATTCGTCGCTGGTGCAGCATGACATGGCGACAGGAAAAATATAAGGAGGAAACTCAATGGAGCAGATCACAATTGATATTCAGCTTGATCCGTTAAAGGATGGCATTAAAGTACCACAGACAGAAGTATCCAGAACGGATGCACATGCGGTGATTCTGGGAACCAATGGAAAAATCAGACAGATCTCGATGAAAGAAGCAGAGCATATTCTTGATCAGATGGAGAATTGTGGAGCAGGAGTCGATCTTGGTGAGTCAGACTATATTGCTGTCTACAATAAGGACCGGGTTTTTAAGGCAGAGGGAGAAGATTATCTGGTTGGAAGTGTTCTCGTTTTTAAGAGAATAGGTAATTTTCTCAAGGCAATTCCGGATGATGAGATCGGTGATCTTATGGAGATTGCCATGGCGCAGATCGATATGCTAAAGGCAGGAGAGACCAGCTTTTCAGCGATGCGTGTGTAAGGAGGCGTTGAAATGAGCAGAACAATACCAAGAGCCTATGTTACAGCTGCATGGAGCAAGAATCCTGTTGTCGCAAAAGAAGCAGCAAAGAAATACTGTCAGGAACTGGTAAAGGAAGGATATCTTCCCCTTTGCCCTATTCTTGCTTTTGATGGAATCTTTTCAGCTGAGGATACGGAAGCTCATAAGAGATTCAAGGAGATGTCTGAGGATCTGCTTCGTAGAGCAAGATTCCTTGTTATCTGTGGTAATAAGCAGAATGAGGAAGTTAAGGATGATATCGCAATAGCCAGAAAATCCAAGGTTATTGTTACAACCTTAGATGGAGTTATTGGACTATGATTGGCCCAGATAGAAGGGAGGCGATAATTCGTGGTTAATGAAGAACTATCAGCCAAGTCGCTTCATTTTGTGGTTGATTATGCTGTGAAGCCTGCAACAAAAGAAATCATAAAATCTTTGGAAAAAATCTGTCTCCAGCTTAAAGCACAGAATCAAAAGCAAAAGGAAAAAGTTAAAACAGGTAAGATGCCTGTGAAAAAGCTCATTAAGCAGGGCAAAGGTGCTCAGAAGATAGAGCTGGATGGTGAAGATATCCATCTGTTTAATCGTCTTGCTAAGAAATATGGTGTGGATTATGCCGTGGTAAAGGATAAGGAGGCTGGTACTTATAAGATCTTTTTCAAGGCTCAGGATGCAGATGCTATCTCTGATCTGGTAGCTGATTATACCAAGAGAACCCTTGGAAAAGAAAAAGGTGCAAAGGAGAGCGTACTTGGTAAGCTTAAGAAACTTAAGGAAAAGGTTGCTTCGATACCTCGTAAGGTAGTAGAGAAGAGGAAGGAGCAGACACGATGAATCAGAAATTAAAAAAGAAGATTATTCTGAATATCCCTTATGTTGCAATAGGCTTATTTGCTACCAATTTCGGTGAAGCCTGGCGTATTTCAGAGGGGATGAATGCATCAGAAAAGCTTCAGGGAATGATCCTTGGCGGTGGTTTTCAGACAGCATTTTCCAATCCGCTACCAAGTTTGCATCCTTTGGATCTTCTAGTAGGTATTGCTTGTGGAGCAATCCTTCGATTGGCAGTTTATCTTAAGGGTAAGAATGCCAAGAAGTATCGGCATGGAGTGGAATATGGTTCTGCCAGGTGGGGCAAGTCATCGGACATAGAACCCTTCCGGGATCCGGATCCAAGGAATAATGTGATTCTCTCCCAAACTGAGCAGATCACTCTAAGTTCCAGACCATCTCAGCCAAAGTACGCAAGAAATAAGAATGTGCTGGTTGTAGGTGGTTCCGGTTCAGGTAAAACGAGGTTTTTTATTAAGCCGAACTTGCTGCAGTGTGACAGTAAGGATTATCCTTGTTCATTTGTAGTAACTGATCCGAAGGGAAGTGTGGTTTTGGAATGCGGTAATGCCCTTTTGAAGAAAGGATATCGTATCAAGATATTTAATACCATCAATTTCAACAAAAGTATGCATTACAATCCCTTCGCCTATATTCATAGTGAGAAGGACATCTTAAAGCTTGTAACTACGCTGATTGCCAATACCAAAGGTGAAGGAAAAGGAGGGGATGAGTTCTGGGAAAAAGCCGAGAAACTGTTGTATTCAGCGCTTATCGGCTACATCCATTATGAGGCTCCGATAGAGGAACAGAACTTCACAACGCTTCTTGAAATGATCAATGCTATGGAAGTCAGAGAAGATGATGAGGAGTTCAAGAATGCGGTAGATATGCTCTTTGATGAGCTGGAGGAAAAGGATCCAAATCATTTTGCGGTTCGCCAGTATAAGAAGTATAAGCTTGCAGCCGGAAAGACGGCTAAGTCTATCTTGGTTTCATGTGGTGCCAGACTGGCTCCATTTGATATCAAAGAGCTTCGAGAGATCACAGCTTACGATGAATTACAACTGGATACGATAGGTGATAAGAAGACGGCGTTGTTTCTGATTATGTCAGATACAGACGCCACTTTTAATTTCCTAATATCTATGGTGTACACGCAGCTGTTTAATCTGCTTTGTGAAAAGGCAGATGATGTCTATGGCGGAAGACTTCCGGTTCATGTGAGGTGCCTTATTGATGAATGTGCTAATATCGGACAGATCCCTAACCTGGAGAAGCTGGTTGCAACCATCCGATCCCGTGAGATCAGTGCCTGTCTGGTGCTTCAGGCAAAGTCACAGCTGAAGGCAATCTACAAGGATAATGCAGACACCATTGTCGGTAATATGGATTCTCAGATTTTCCTTGGAGGAACTGAGAAGACAACGCTAAAGGATCTTACAGAGATTCTTGGCAAGGAAACCATTGATATGTACACCACAGGAAATACCAAGGGCTCCCAGGAGTCCTATAACATGAATTACCAGAAGCTTGGCAAAGAGCTGATGAGTATGGATGAACTTGCTGTAATGGATGGCAGTAAATGTATTGTTCAGGTGAGAGGTGTGAGACCTTTCCTTTCTGATAAGTACGACCTGACAAAGCATCCAAACTATCCGCTGACAGCAGATTATGACAAGAAGAACTGGTTCGATATTGAGAAATATCTGAACAGAAAGCTTATCCTTCATCCAAATGATGAATACGAAGTATTTAACGATGCCTAGGCTAATGGAGTATAAGAGAAGAAATTTTTCACTGACATTTTTAAAATTCATCCCGTATAATTGAGGATGAGTTATTTAACTTATACTTAGTATATTCGCTGGAGGAATGAGATTCATGAAATTTGCTATGTTACTGTGGAGTTTTGGATTTTTTGAGTAACTACCATATCTTTTAAATAACAGAATCAATGTAGCAAAGGAGATTATAGATATGGAATTTAATAAAGTTATTCAGAAGAGAGAGTCTGTCCGTAAGTACAGCGATACAAAGCCAACAGAAGATCAAGTGAAATATATTCTAGAAGCAGGGCGCTTAGCACCAACAGCTTTTAATAAGCAACCACAACGAGTGTATATACTAAAAAGTGGAGAAGCTCTTCAGAGGATGGACAGTGTTCATCCATGCCGTTATGGAGCACCGATGGTAATTCTAGTATGTTCCGATAAAAATGCTGCAAGTAATTTTCAGGGTGGAAATAGCTATTTGACAGATGGTGTTATTGCAGCAACACATATGATGCTGGCAGCAACAGATATAGGATTGGATACATGTTGGGCTGGAGTGAATGATGTTCTTAAAACACAGAAGGTTTTTGACCTGCCAGAAAACATCTATCCTATTTGTTTCCTGGATTTGGGATTTCGCGCTAGCGATTTCAAAGGTGTATCTAGCGATAAAAAAAGAAATCCAATTGATTCAATGGTAACTATTTTATAAATAATTGCGGCGTAGCCCAAGGGCGATTGAAAAGCAGGAGTCATAACCTGCCGCCGTGTTTACTCCTGAAGAGGAGTATAGCGGAAGAACCCGCATTAATTAATGCAGCGCTGTGCCGGAAAGGTCACTGCAGAAGACATCCGGCTTACAACTGAATATGGAACTTTTTACAAGGGTAATTAACGAGAGTCACGGCCTGATCAGCCATGGCTCTTTTTTAATGCTCGCAACTACAAACAATCAATTTCTTAATTACATGGAGGATTTTCATTATGGAATTTTTTAATTCAGCAGTAGGCGTACTTCAGACACTCGTTATCGCACTTGGTGCAGGTCTTGGAATTTGGGGCGTTGTAAACCTCATGGAAGGATATGGCAATGACAACCCTGGAGCTAATGCTCATGTACGGTAAGGAAGCAAGCAACCGAAAACAAGAGATAGACCGCCAGCACTACACTATTCCGAACCAAAGACCAAAAGATAAGCATTGTGGGAAAATCTAAACTTTTGGATTTTCCTACAATGCCAACTACGGCGGAATCCCTCCCACTCCTTATATCTTTCTGTATACATTGAATTTGTATTTAGTAAAATGCAGACAACACCACGGATCGGCTTTTGGTTGGACAATTCCAACCAAACACCACAGCAGACAGCAGAAAACATTCTGAACGCTAGGAAGCCGGTATGATTGTTACATATAAGGGGAAGAAAAATTTCTTTTAGGTACTTGCTTTCCTAAAACTGATGTGATACAATGATTTAATCCAGAAAAGGAGTAAAAAATATGCGGCAAGGTATTCTTAAATAAAACTATAATCAAATAGTGGGAACAAAGGATTATGATAGCTCCTTTTGTAGGGGCTTAGTTTTTTGTACCCAATTTAAGAATACTTTTGCCTTATCAATTTTGACATATCCCCAAAAACAGCAATCACAAACAGGTGTATGCTGTATATGTGTATGTCCGCAACTTATAATCCCCAGTGGTAAAAGTATTTTACTGCTGGGGATTTTTATGCCCTTTGGGGCTGTAAAGGGAGGACAATCACATGAAAATAATCAATATTGGAATTCTTGCCCATGTAGACGCTGGAAAGACGACCTTGACGGAGAGCCTGCTATATGCCAGCGGAGCCATTTCAGAACCGGGGAGCGTCGAAAAAGGGACAACGAGGACGGACACCATGTTTTTGGAGCGGCAGCGTGGGATTACCATTCAAGCGGCAGTCACTTCCTTCCAGTGGCACAGATGTAAAGTTAACATTGTGGATACGCCCGGCCACATGGATTTTTTGGCGGAGGTGTACCGCTCTTTGGCTGTTTTAGATGGGGCCATCTTGGTGATCTCCGCTAAAGATGGCGTGCAGGCCCAGACCCGTATTCTGTTCCATGCCCTGCGGAAAATGAACATTCCCACCGTTATCTTTATCAACAAGATCGACCAGGCTGGCGTTGATTTGCAGAGCGTGGTTCAGTCTGTTCGGGATAAGCTCTCCGCCGATATTATCATCAAGCAGACGGTGTCGCTGTCCCCGGAAATAGTCCTGGAGGAAAATACCGACATAGAAGCATGGGATGCGGTCATCGAAAATAACGATGAATTATTGGAAAAGTATATCGCAGGAGAACCAATCAGCCGGGAAAAACTTGCGCGGGAGGAACAGCAGCGGGTTCAAGACGCCTCCCTGTTCCCAGTCTATCATGGCAGCGCCAAAAATGGCCTTGGCATTCAACCGTTGATGGATGCGGTGACAGGGCTGTTCCAACCGATTGGGGAACAGGGGGGCGCCGCCCTATGCGGCAGCGTTTTCAAGGTTGAGTACACCGATTGCGGCCAGCGGCGTGTCTATCTACGGTTATACAGCGGAACGCTGCGCCTGCGGGATACGGTGGCCCTGGCCGGGAGAGAAAAGCTGAAAATCACAGAGATGCGTATTCCATCCAAAGGGGAAATTGTTCGGACAGACACCGCTTATCAGGGTGAAATTGTTATCCTTCCCAGCGACAGCGTGAGGTTAAACGATGTATTAGGGGACCAAACCCGGCTCCCTCGTAAAAGGTGGCGCGAGGACCCCCTCCCCATGCTGCGGACGACGATTGCGCCGAAAACGGCAGCGCAAAGAGAACGGCTGCTGGACGCTCTTACGCAACTTGCGGATACTGACCCGCTTTTGCGTTGCGAAGTGGATTCCATCACCCATGAGATCATTCTTTCTTTTTTGGGCCGGGTGCAGTTGGAGGTTGTTTCCGCTTTGCTGTCGGAAAAATACAAGCTTGAAACAGTGGTAAAGGAACCCTCCGTCATTTATATGGAGCGGCCGCTCAAAGCAGCCAGCCACACCATCCATATCGAGGTGCCGCCCAACCCGTTTTGGGCATCCATAGGACTGTCTGTTACACCACTCTCGCTTGGCTCCGGTGTACAATACGAGAGCCGGGTTTCGCTGGGATACTTGAACCAGAGTTTTCAAAACGCTGTCAGGGATGGTATCCGTTACGGGCTGGAGCAGGGCTTGTTCGGCTGGAACGTAACGGACTGTAAGATTTGCTTTGAATACGGGCTTTATTACAGTCCGGTCAGCACGCCGGCGGACTTCCGCTCATTGGCCCCGATTGTATTGGAACAGGCATTGAAGGAATCGGGGACGCAGCTGCTGGAACCTTATCTCTCCTTCATCCTCTATGCGCCCCAGGAATACCTTTCCAGGGCTTATCATGATGCACCGAAATACTGTGCCACCATCGAAACGGCCCAGGTAAAAAAGGATGAAGTTGTCTTTACTGGCGAGATTCCCGCCCGCTGTATACAGGCATACCGTACTGATCTGGCCTTTTACACCAACGGGCGGAGCGTATGCCTTACAGAGCTGAAAGGATATCAGGCCGCTGTCGGTCAGCCGGTCATCCAGCCCCGCCGTCCAAACAGCCGCCTGGACAAGGTGCGCCATATGTTTCAGAAGGTAATGTAAAGATACATAATCGTCAAGACGGCAACAATCAGAAGTTATGGAGGGTAACAATGGAATATAGTAAGGAAGATTTAATGGAAGCAAAAAAGCAAATTTGGGGAGTGGGAGAGAACATGGGAACAGAGGAAAGTAAAAAAATCTGGGAGGAGAACGCACAATTTTGGGATAATGCAATGGGTGACGAATCTAATGAATTTCACAGAGAGGTAGTGCGTCCCAAAGTAACGGAACTTCTATCTCCTAATCCTGCGGATTACATTTTGGATATTGCGTGTGGCAATGGAAATTATTCTTCGTATCTTGCACAAAGAGGCGCTTCGGTTGTCGCTTTTGATTACAGCAAAAAAATGATAGAATTGGCTAAAAGACGGCAATCACAATATGCAAAACAAATTGAATTTTGTGTGGCGGATGCGACCGATAGAAAAAGTATATTAGAATTAAAAAGAAATCGAGCCTTTACGAAAGCAGTTTCTAATATGGCAATTATGGATATTACGGATATTGAACCACTTCTTATGGCTGTTTATGAACTGTTGCAGGAAAGCGGAATTTTTGTCTTTGCAACGCAACACCCTTGTTTTGTCACGTTGACTGAAAAATATATGACACCGCACAGTTACTATGATATAGCGATTGAAGGGCAACCGAAAGAGCAGATTTATTATCATCGTTCCATACAAGATATTTTTAACCTTTGTTTTAGAGCTGGATTTGTCATTGATGGATTTTATGAAGAATGTTTTAAAACCAACAAAGAAATTCCTATGGTAATGATAGTAAGGCTTAAGAAGGTAAAACGTGATAGCTTAAAATAAATTCAAGTTTGTCGGGTAAATAGCAAACCCAGCCGAGCCAGTCAACGGTCAAGATGAACGGCGCATATGCGCAGCCGTTGACAGCCCCGCCCGCCTTTGCTGGTAGGCAATCAAGGGGCGACAGCAAGAAGTGCCACCGCCCCGCACTATTATTCAGAAAGGGGAATTTCCATGACCGACCAGATAGCCTATCAAGAATATATCCAGCGCAGGTACAACGCCTTTTGCAAGACTGTTATCCGCTGTGCCGCCTTGGACAAGATTTTGAAGCTTAAACGGCAATGGGAACGGCAAGTTTCCCTTGACTATCTGATGAACGAGAAGTTTGTCCAGTTTGCCGCGTCGGAGCCGGACGAGGAATACCCATTTACCGTCTGCGGTCAGACCGTCCTGCTCTGCAACGCCGCCCTTGCCGACGCGATCTCTGTTTTGCCGGAGCAGACGCGGGAAGAAATCCTGCGCTATTACTTTCTGCGCCAGCCGCAGCGCGTGATCGGCGCGTGTATTGGCCGGTCACGCAGCACAGCGGGGCGGCATATCCAGCTTGCCTTGCAGCGGCTACGCGAAGAAATGGGGGTGAGCCGGTATGAGTAGACTTCTCCCCTATGAAACAATCCTCAAAGCCCGTGAGGGCGACCCAGAAGCCGTGAACGCTGTCCTGCTCCACTACGCCGGATATATCCGCTATTTCTCAAAAGTGAACGGGCAGGTCAACGCCGAGGTGGAGGACTATGTAAAGCAGCGGTTAATTGACTGTCAATTCAAGTTCCGGCTTGACGAACCACCGGACAAGTCATAAAAACTGAATACCAGCCGCCACCGACGCGGCCAGCGAAAGCAGTAAGTCTTGAAAAAGATTTACTGCTTTTTTTGTTGTCCGGCTCCGCTCCCGGCCATTTTGCCCCCTGCCGGTTGTAGTAGTAAGCGAGGAGGGAATTTTTCTGCCCTGGTGTTTGGCATTTGGAGCATTTACCCGTAGTAGAGGGCAAAGAGAAAGGATTTCTCCAACACCGGGTAGAAACCACTGCGTCCGGTGTCATTTTAGCGAAAGCGGGCAGGAATGCCCTTTACAGGATTAGTAGTAGCAGAAAAAGAGAAACAAACTTTTGTGGTTGCAGTTTTCCAAAAAAGTGGCGGACGGAAGTGAGAGAAAGTTTGCAGTCACGGAGAGCAAGATTCTACCGCAGTACCAAAATTCGCTTATCGCTCATTTTGCCCCTGCGGGAATCTTGTTGGGGAGTGCCTTCCCCAAACCCTGCTTATGCGGCTTACGCCGCTGGAAAATCCCTCAAAATAATTTTTCGGATTTTTCAAAAACAGTTCCGCTTTACACCCTGTTTTTCTCCTATTAGTGAGAGGACACCACGCACAGCCGAAGGAGGTTTTACCATGCGAAAACGATATAACACGCCGCACCGCAGCCGGGTAGTCAAGACACGCATGACCGAGGAAGAATACGCCGAGTTTGCGGAAAGGCTTTCTGCTTACAACATGAGCCAAGCCGAGTTTATCCGGCAAGCCATAACCGGGGCAGCCATACGCCCCATCATAACCGTTTCCCCCGTCAATGACGAGTTGCTTGCCGCTGTCGGGAAGCTGACCGCCGAATACGGCAGGATCGGCGGCAACTTAAACCAGATAGCCCGGACGCTGAACGAGTGGCACAGCCCCTACCCGCAGCTTGCCGGGGAGGTACGGGCGGCGGTTTCCGACCTTGCTGCCCTAAAGTTTGAAGTCTTGCAGAAAGTGGGTGACGCTGTTGGCAACATTCAAACATATCAGCTCTAAAAATGCGGACTATGGCGCAGCGGAAGCCTATCTCACATTTGAGCATGACGAGTTTACCATGAAGCCCACCCTTGATGAAAACGGGCGGCTGATACCGAGGGAGGATTACCGCATTTCTTCCCTCAACTGTGGGGGCGAGGATTTCGCTGTTGCCTGTATGCGGGCTAATCTCCGCTATGAGAAAAACCAAAAACGGGAAGATGTGAAAAGCCACCACTATATCATCAGCTTTGACCCACGGGACGGGACAGACAACGGCTTGACCGTAGACCGGGCGCAGGAGCTGGGCGAGCAGTTCTGTAAAGAGCATTTCCCCGGACACCAAGCCTTAGTCTGCACCCACCCGGACGGGCATAACCACAGCGGCAATATCCATGTGCATATCGTCATCAACTCCCTGCGGATTTATGAAGTCCCGCTTCTGCCCTACATGGACAGACCAGCCGACACACGGGAGGGCTGCAAGCACCGCTGCACCAACGCCGCTATGGAATATTTCAAGAGTGAAGTCATGGAGATGTGCCACCGGGAGGGGCTTTACCAAATCGACCTCCTAAGCGGCAGCAAGGAACGGATAACCGAACGGGAATACTGGGCGGCAAAGAAAGGACAGCTTGCCCTTGATAAAGAGAACGCTGTCAGAGAAGCCGCAGGACAGCCGACCAAGCCCACCAAGTTTGAAACGGACAAGGCGAAGCTGCGCCGGACGATACGGCAGGCACTTTCCCAAGCTGGCAGCTTTGACGAATTTTCTTCCCTTTTGCTGCGGGAGGGTGTGACCGTCAAGGAGAGCCGGGGGCGGCTTTCCTACCTCACGCCGGACAGGACAAAGCCTATCACAGCCCGGAAGCTGGGGGACGATTTTGACAAGGCTGCTGTCCTTGTCCTGCTTACGCAGAACGCCCACAGAGCCGCCGAACAGAGCAAAGCCATACTCGAATACCCTGCCGCGGTTAAAAAGCTGTCACAAGGGGAAAAAACCACAAAAACCACCCCGGCAGACAACACCTTGCAGCGCATGGTTGACCGGGAAGCCAAGCGAGCCGAGGGCAAGGGCGTGGGCTATGACCGCTGGGCGGCAAAGCACAACCTAAAGCAAATGGCAGCTACCGTTACCGCCTATCAGCAGTACGGCTTTTCTTCCCCGGAGGAACTGGACGAAGCCTGTTCTGCCGCCTATACCGCCATGCGGGAAAGCCTTACAGAGCTGAAGCAGATGGAAAAGACGCTGAACGGGAAAAAGGAGCTGCAACGGCAGGTGCTTGCCTATTCCAAGACCCGCCCTGTCCGGGACGGGCTGAAACAGCAGAAAAACGCCAAAGCAAAAGCAGCCTACCGTCAGAAGTACGAAAGCGACTTTATCATAGCAGACGCAGCCGCCCGCTATTTCAGGGAAAACGGCATTTCCAAGCTGCCGAGCTATAAAGCCCTGCAAGCAGAGATTGAAACCCTTATCCAAGAGAAAAACAGCGGCTACAACGATTACCGGGCAAAACGGGAGGAATACCGCCGCTTACAGACTGTCAAGGGCAATATCGACCAGATTTTACACCGGGAGCGCAAGCCTGTGAAAAGGCAGGAACAGGAACGATAAAAACCGCCCCAAAATGTACCCGAACCTATACAGAACAAGGGGGCTGCCCCGTACCCTATCCGCAAATACCAAAGGATTTTTTAACGGGCTTATAGGGCAGAAAAAACCCGAAAATGATACCGAGATGATACAGAATTACCGCCGATACCGCCACACCAGCGGAAACGGCAGAAAGGAGCGCACCCATGCCAAGAATGAGCAAGAAACGGCGGCTGGAATGGTCTTTTTTCCTGCGGCAAGTGAAAGTCGGGAATTCCACCTGCGATCGTATCACATACAATGACCTCTGCCGGGGCTGTACCCATAGCTGCAAGCAGAGCTTCCGGGCGGTTATCATACTCTGCCCCCACTACTACTCCAAACGCCGGAAAAAGGAGGACAGGGACAATGGCAGATAACCGCAAGTATTACTACCTCAAGCTGAAAGAGAACTTTTTTGACAGCGACTCCATTGTGCTGCTGGAAGATATGAAAGACGGGATTTTATACTCCAATATCCTCTTGAAGCTGTACTTAAAATCGCTGAAAAACGGCGGGAAATTGCAGCTTGACGAGCATATCCCCTACACAGCGCAGATGATAGCGACACTGACCCGCCACCAGATAGGGACGGTTGAGAGGGCTTTAGAGATTTTCCGGCAGTTGGGGCTTGTGGAGCAGCTTGACAGCGGGGCTTTCTATATGACCGACATTGAGCTGATGATAGGACAGTCCTCTACCGAAGCCGAGCGGAAACGGGCTGCAAGACTGGAAAACAAGGCACTTTTACCGCCCCGGACAAAAGGCGGACATTTGTCCGACATTCGTCCACCAGAGATAGAGATAGAGTTAGAGAAAGAGATAGAGATAGAAAAAGAGAGAGAGGGAGAAACGGGACACCCCGCCCCCGCCGCTTATGGCAGATACAACAATGTGATACTGACCGATACAGAGCTTTCCGGGCTAAAAACAGAGTTGCCCGACAAGTGGGAGTATTATATTGACCGGCTTTCCTGCCATATCGCTTCCACCGGGAAACAGTACCACAGCCATGCAGCCACCATTTACAAGTGGGCGCAGGAGGACGCTGCCAAAGGCAAGGCTGCCCCGAAACAGGGCATACCCGATTATTCATGCAAGGAGGGCGAGAGCTTATGAAAAACGGAATTGAAGCTATGATTACGGACATTACAGCCACTACCGCCGAAGCGGAGGACTACACAGGCGAGGACGGGCTTTTATACTGCGGTAAGTGCCATACGCCCAAAGAAGCCTATTTTGCAGAGGGAAAGACTTGTTTCGGGCGTGACCGCCACCCGGCAGAGTGCGACTGCCAGCGGGCAGCCCGTGAAAAGCAGCAAGCCGCCGAAAGCCGACAGAAGCACCTTGAAAAAGTGGAGGACTTGAAACGCCGGGGCTTTACCGACCCTGCTATGCGGAACTGGACATTTGAGCATGACAACGGCAGAAACCCGCAGACCGAAACCGCCCGCTTTTATGTGGAGAGCTGGGAAACCATGCAGGCTGAAAATATCGGCTACCTGTTTTGGGGCGGCGTGGGGACGGGAAAAAGCTACCTTGCCGCCTGTATCGCCAACGCCCTTATGGAAAAAGAGGTTGCCGTCTGCATGACAAACTTTGCAACGATACTGGGTGACCTTGCCGCCAGCTTTGAGGGCAGGAACGAATATATTTCCCGCCTTTGCAGCTACCCTCTGCTGATACTTGATGATTTCGGTATGGAGCGAGGAACAGAATACGGGCTGGAACAGGTTTACAGCGTGATTGACAGCCGTTACCGAAGCGGCAAGCCGCTGATCGCCACGACCAACCTCACGCTGGAGGAATTGCAGCACCCGCAGGACACGCCCCACGCCCGTATCTATGACAGGCTGACTTCCATGTGCGCCCCCGTCCGCTTCACGGGCAGCAACTTCCGAAAGGAAACCGCACAGGAAAAGCTGGAACGCTTAAAGCAACTGATGAAGCAGCGAAAGGAGAGCCTATGACAGAAACGAAACAGACAAGCACCACCAAAACAGACCGCCGCCCGGACTGTGTGACGGAAATCCGCATGGGCAACTCCGTCCTTACCGTTTCCGGCTTCTTCAAGCAGGGCGCAACCGACACCGCAGCCGACAAGATGATGAAAGTGCTGGAAGCGGAAGCTGCTACACAAAAAACGGCGATTTGACCGACCATAAAGAAGCAGATTTGACGCTTTTGCCGCTATACAGACAGCCGCCCCATGTGGTACAATCAAGGTACGGAATAGTGGGGCTGGCTGTCGGAAACGGAGGATTTTATGTTAAGACAGACCAACCAACAACCAATTACCGCCCTTTACCCAAGACTATCCCATGAGGACGAGCTGCAAGGCGAAAGCAATTCCATTTCCAATCAGAAGCGTATCCTTGAAACCTATGCAAAGCAGAACGGCTTTTCCAATCTGCGCTGGTACACGGACGACGGTTATTCTGGTGCGAACTTTCAAAGACCCGGTTTTCAAGCCATGCTTGCGGACATTGAAGCCGGAAAAGTCGGGACAGTTATCGTAAAGGATATGTCGAGGTTAGGGCGAAACTACCTGCAAGTGGGAATGTACACGGAAATGATTTTCCCACAGAAAGGTGTCCGCTTCATCGCTATCAATGACGGAGTGGACAGCGCACAGGGCGACAATGACTTTGCCCCGCTGCGGAATATCTTTAACGAATGGCTGGTGAGAGATACGAGCAAGAAAATCAAAGCAGTAAAACGCTCAAAAGGCATGAATGGCAAGCCCATCACAAGCAAGCCTGTGTATGGCTACCTCATGGACGAGGATGAAAATTTCATTATTGACGAGGAAGCTGCACCCGTAGTCAAGCAGATATACAACCTCTGTCTTGCCGGGAATGGTCCGACCAAGATAGCCCGTATGCTCACAGAGCAGCAAATCCCCACGCCGGGAACGCTTGAATACCGCAGGACGGGCAGCACCCGCCGCTACCACCCCGGCTATGAGTGCAAGTGGGCGACCAATACCGTAGTGCATATCCTTGAAAACCGGGAATACACAGGCTGTCTGGTAAATTTCAAGACAGAAAAACTTTCTTACAAAGTCAAGCACAGTGTAGAAAATCCCCCGGAAAAGCAAGTGATTTTCGAGAACCACCACGAGCCTATCATAGACACCCAAACATGGGAACGGGTGCAGGAGCTTCGCAAACAGCGCAAACGCCCAAACCGCTATGATGAAGTGGGTTTGTTCTCCGGCATACTGTTCTGTGCGGACTGCGGCAGCGTGATGTATCAGCAGCGATACCAGACGGACAAGCGCAAGCAGGACTGTTATATCTGCGGCAACTACAAGAAACGCACCCATGACTGTACGGCGCACTTTATCCGCACCGACCTCTTGACCGCTGGTGTACTCTCCAATCTGCGGAAAGTGACCAGCTATGCGGCAAAGCATGAAGCCCGGTTTATGAAACTCTTGATTGAGCAGAACGAGGACGGGGGCAAACGCAGGAACGCCGCCAAGAAAAAGGAACTGGAAGCCTCCGAGAAACGCATAGCCGAGTTATCCGCTATCTTCAAGCGGCTGTATGAGGACAGCGTGACCGGGCGCATATCAGACGAGCGTTTCACAGAGCTGTCGGCAGACTATGAAGCAGAGCAACGGGAGCTGAAAGAAAGAGCCGCTGCTATTCAAGCGGAGCTTTCCAAAGCACAGGAAGCCACCGTGAACGCAGAAAAGTTTATGAATGTTGTCCGGCGGCATACCAGCTTTGAAGAACTTACCCCTACTCTGCTGCGGGAGTTTGTAGAGAAAATCGTTGTGCATGAGTGCAGCTATGACGAGAACAAGACCCGCAGACAGGACATTGAGATTTATTATTCTTTTGTTGGCAAGGTGGACTTGCCCGAATAACCGCCCGACCTATCCGACACAATGCGCAAGTGCCGGATAGGAACGGCAAAATTTTTTACACTTCTATTACTTCTTTATCGCACATCAGTAAAGTCACAGGGCATGAAGCAGCTCATGGCCGGTGGAGGAGTTGCCCTCATCGGAACCACACTTGTTCCACTTCTTAAGGGTTTGTTCCACTGATCGTTTTTTTCCGGACATGGGAGAAAATAAAAAACAGGGAGCCGTTCTACGGCTCTCTGGAAAGGAGGTAACCATTGGAGAGTTTGTTGGAGAAACTGACGGACTGGCTCAAAGGGATACTGGTGAGTGGAATCATGGATAATCTCACAACGACATTTGCAACCTTAAATCAAAAGGTTGGAGAGGTAGCAACACAGGTAGCGCAGAAGCCGGATCAGTTTCAGCCTACAGTTTATAACCTGATCAAAAACCTGTCGGAAAATGTGATCCTGCCCATAGCAGGAATCATTCTTACTTTTATTGCATGTTATGAGTTGATCCAGTTGGTTATTTCACATAATAACCTGGCAAATTTCGAGACGTGGATCTTTTTTAAATGGGTATTCAAGACCTTTGTGGCGGTAACACTGATCACCAATACCTTTAATATCACTATGGCAGTCTTTGATGTAGCCCAGCATGTGGTCAATCAGTCGGGTGCACTGATAGCAGACAGCACAGCGGTGGATGGTTCAACCCTGGAAACCATGAAATCAACGCTGGAGGCTATGGATGTTGGACCGTTGTTTGGCATATACCTACAGTCCTTTTTTGTGAAGTCCTTATTTTCGATTTTATCAGTTCTGATCTGGGCTATCGTATATGGACGAATGATTGAAATCTACCTGACGATCAGTCTTGCTCCGATCCCTTTTGCAACCTTTGGTAACAGAGAGCAGAGCATGATTGGACAGAATTACTTTAGATCCCTTTTTGCCCTTGGCTTTCAGGGATTTTTGATCATGGTATGCATAGCAATCTATGCAGCTTTGGTCAAGACGGTTTCATTTTCAACGGATATCATGGGCTCTTTGTGGAATGTCCTGGGTATTACGTTACTTCTTGCATTTACGCTGTTTAAGACGTAAACGGTAAATAGTCGGTGCCGTGATACGGCATCTCGGCCATGAGATAATTATTCTGTCACTTTCAAAACTTGAAAAAGTTGGTGTCAACTTTTCCCAGTTTTCACAGGAGGTTTCTCATGGATACTCAATTAGCTACTTCCCAGATTCGTTTGCAGAACTGGGTTGCTATCATCAGGGATCAGAAATCCAGCGGACTCACGATCAAAGACTATTGCCAGGAACACGATCTTTCCCAAAACGCGTATTACTACTGGCTTCGAAAAAGCCGACGT